>CAJYKU010000019.1 GCA_913775175.1 uncultured Pantoea sp. | reverse complement strand
GCGGCCTGCGCTACGGTAGCGAAGCCAGCCAGTGCCACTGCAATTGCGATAGCTGTCTTTTTCATTTTGCGCCTCGTTATCATCCAAATAGGCAATGAGCAAAAAGGTTGCTCTTGGTTGTAATCCTTCGCCGGGTCTAAACGCTCGCTTATGACTCTACCGAAAAACGGAGGTTATAGAGCACCCTGGCGAGCTAAAGTCTACAACGAGATTGGAAACTTACAAGTAAGATATGAGGCGCTCAGAGAAAAAAACAGGCATTTGTACATATCCTGTAACAAAATATGCGGCTAAAATTTAGCCATTTGAAAGTGGGATCGCTGCTAAGCCCTTGTCCTGACTGGGGGGAACATTATCAGTGGCTTAGCGGCAAGTCAGTGGAAAAAAAAGGTGAGATAAATCCCACTTTTTACTTAATGAAACAAATCGGACGGAATTTTTGTCAGATCCAATTGTCTGCGAGAGGCAGATAGACGTTCTGCTGACCGTAAAATCAATCCCAGCGCTTCGCCTTCTTCTGCTGCCTGCTGCAGCGCCAGTCGCTCATTTTCACGCAGTTCATAGGGTATCCAGGCCAGTACCACACTGTAGTTTCCGGTACGCAACGCTTTAACCATGCTCTCTACGGTACTGAATTTGTCTGATTCAGCGATATGCATACTCTTTTCAAGCGGCAGACCCGACTGCTGAAGCCAGTCGCGGCTGACTTTTTGCGCCGGAGTAAGCCAGAGTTGCCAGCGTGACTGTTCACTTAACTGTTTGAGTACCGGAAGCAGAAGCAATTGCATCATGCCCGGATGCTCACTATAGCGTAATTCCGTAATGCCGCCCATTGACGGCTGAACTGCAGCGGATGACGCAAGCCAGGAGGAACGATCAGCAGAACCAGAGAAATGCGTATGCATAATTTACTCACTCAGTGACAAACTGGATGGATGTACAGTACTGTTTAAATGCACAGAGATCAACTTCATTTTCTGAAAATGCCTCGCAAAATCTGCAGAAGATTGGGCGTGGATGGTTTTATTCATTGAATCATTAAAACGTTTTTTTTATCTTCTAAATGAATGAATACTCATTGTTTTATAGGACATTTCCCGTACATGGAGTCAGGAGAGGGGGACAGTATGAAGCGAGTAAACCAGATAGTTGAGCAATCAATCACTGCACTGGCAGAGTTGGGCAACATCGAGTCGCGCACGCAGTTTGGCGGTTATGCACTGGCAGTTGAGCGCGTCGTATTTGCCTATATCAATGATGATACGCTCTATCTACGCGCCAGCGAGGCACTACGACACTATGCGGCACAGCGCCCCCTGGAACTGCTGGTCTATCGCAAGCGTGGCATTCCGGTTACGCTGAGTTACTTCAGAGTGGATCAGGTGCTGTGGCAGGATCGGGCCCAGCTGGTGAGATTATCAGCCAGCTCACTTCAGGCTGCGCAGAAGGATGCTGCCACCAAAAGTGGCTCGCCGCGGCTCAAGGATTTACCCAATCTCAGCCTGCGAATGGAGCTGATGCTCTATAAAGCAGGGATCAGCACCGTCCAGTTGCTGCAGGAGATGGGATCGCGCCGGAGCTGGCTTAAGCTGCAACGCGTAAACCGACACATCGGGTTAAAGACGCTGCTGGCGCTGGAGGGCGCCATCTCTGGACATCATCAGGCTGCGTTGCCTGATGATGTGCGGCAGGCGCTCTGTCAATGGTATCAGGAGCTGTTGCGCCAGCCTGCGGCGAAAAGACCTTTGATCACTTAAGCCTGTGCCAGAGCACGTCGCAGGCTGGCTATTTCAGGCAGCAGTGTTATCAGCAGATCAAGCTGCTGCAAAATTAGCGGAGCCTGCGTCTCTGAACTGTTTTTTAGCTCAGCAATCTGTTGCTGAAGCGTCTGCTGCATGGCTGAGACCTGCTTATCACTTACATACTCAATCTGCAGCACATCCTCGGTAAAACAGACCGCGTCATCTAACAGCCTGAGGAGTGCTCCCTCGGGCAAACGTTCACGATGTGCGCCGAGGGCTGAAATATAGCTCAGAAAAGAGTGGTTCAGGCAGAGCAGCCGAAAGGCGTTTTCGCGTAATAACTGCTCTGACTGGGGTTCACTACCCATATTAGACACCACGGAGGCGAGCTCAGCGTCAGCATTATGTGCATCGCGGCGTGCCACACGATAAGCCAGCCGGTTATCTTTGCCCTGATGGTACTGCTCCATTATGGCATCAAGGTAGCGGCAGTTAGCATGCAGAGCGCGGTCGGCTACCGCAGTGATTTTGCGGAAACGCCAGTCGGGCCAGATAAATGCTACTGCCAGCCAGGCAAGTCCACAGCCCAGCAGCGTATCAACAATCCGCGGCAGCGCAACGTCATACCCTTCGCCCAGCAAATTAAAGCAGAGCAGAACCAGCAGGGTAATAAACAGCGTTGCCTGAGCATACTGAATCTGGCGGAAAGCAAAAAACAGCACGCCGCAGAGCACTATTAATAACAGCTGGCCCTCAATAGCGGGCACCAGCCACAGTACCGGCAATCCTATTGCCACACCTGCCAGCGTACCACCAATACGTAGCGCCAGCCGACGACGCGTGGCGTTATAGTTGGGCTGACAGACAAACAGGCTGGTCAGCAGTATCCAGTAACCGCGCTCTAATCCGGTTAGCTGAATGAACAGATAGCCGATACAGAGCACCAGCGACATACGTATCGCATGACGAAATAGTGGTGAAGCGGGGGAGAGATGCCGGCTCAGGCGCAAACGTATATCGGACCAGCCACTTAGCGCCTCACGCGATAGATGATGTTCACTCTGTAATGGTGTTTCAGTAAGCAGCTGTTCTGAAGCAATCGATGCAAGCTGCGCATCGATTGCGCGCAGATTGCGCAGCAGCCAGCAGAGCGGTTCGGTATGTCCGGCAGCGGGATCGCTATACTGCAATCGTTCAAGCGCTGTTTCCAGACGAATAAATGCGCGCTCAGACTGGCTGCCCGGCTGCCAGCGCTGACGCAATACAATGCATTCGGCCAGCTGGCGACACGCCTGAGCCTGCATATTCAGCAGGCGCTGAAAGCGAAACAATATTTCGTTATAGCGCCAGTTATCGCGAAGCTGATGATACTGAATATGTGACGAGCTGGCACGTTCGTGAATATCCTGCGCGACAAAGTAATAGTGCAGGCTGCGGCGGGTACTGCGCGAGCCGCGATCGCCGCGCAGACGGCTTTGTATGGTGTTTTTTGTCTGGTTGAGCTGAGCAACCAGCTGACTATTCACCATTGCGGCAGCAATCAGCGCTGCATCATCCTGCTCACCACCATCGGGATCAAACAGGTTTGCCTTAGCTTCAAGATAGCGGGCCAGCTGGGAAAAACTGGCGGCCAGCTGCTCCTGAACCGGACGCACCGGAAACATCAGATGACCAATAAATGTCAGCAGATTGTACCAGAGCGCGCCCGTCAGCAGCAGAGCAGGCTGCATCCACCACTGCGGGAACAGATTAACGCCCAGCATGGTATAGATCGCAATCAGCAGCGCACCGAAAGCTATAGTGGCATAGCGCTGACCCAGCGCACCAAGCAGGATAAAGCCGCAGCTGGAGAGCGCCAGACCGGCAGTAAATGCCCATGGCCAGGGAAACAGCAGTTCAACTGATACTGACGCGATACAAAAACAGCCTAGCGTAATCAGCAGATTACGTACGCGGCCGGTCCAGCGGTCGTCAAGATCTGCCAGCGCTGCAGCAACCACGCCCAGTGTAAGCGGGATTGTCCACTCAATCTGCTGCAGCCACCAGGGAAGAGCGGTGGTGCCCGCCAGCGCCAGAAAAATACGAAACAGATAGCGCAGGCTGCTGCTGAACAGATAGCGTCGCCAGACTGGCAGAATGTTGGACATCAGCAGATCCTTAATAGCGGCGGCGAGCGTTAGCTTCCCGGGCGGCCTGCGCCTCTTCAACACTGACAACCCGGCGACCTACTGGCCAGAGTGAAATCACTGCCAGCTTGAAATGTGCAAGGCCGGTAGGAATACCAATAATGCTCAGGCACTGTACGATACCGGTAGAGATATGCATCAGACAGAGCCACCAGCCAAACAGAATCAGCCAGAAGATATTTAAAAATGTGCCGCCGGCATTCAGGATGGCATTTTTGTTGTCAGGACGCAGTACATCTACATGCACGGCTTCATTGCCAAACGGCAGCAGAGAAAGCTTTGTGATCTCCCAGCAGGAGCGCGTCAGCGGCAGAGTGAAGATCAGCACAATGCTGAAAAGCGTCGCAACCAGCCAGCCAAGAGTGGTAAGAAAGCCGCCAAGAATAAAATTAAGAATATTAAGCAGGGTGCGCATAACGCGATTTTCCTTTTGCAATCCGCAATATGTGTCGCCAAGTTTAGCCTGTTTTAACTCTGGAGCGCTAAGGGTCTGAGAGGTAAACTGCGTAATAATCGAATTCCACCTGACGATGCGGACATGGAACTGAAAGCAACATCAATGGGCAAACGTCTGGCACAGCATCCTTACAATCGGGTGCGTTTGCTGGCAGCCGGCGTGGAAGTCAGCGGCGATCGCCATGAGTATATTATTCCTTTTAATCAGCTACTTGATATTTCCTGCAGACGTGGTCTGGTCTGGGGCGAACTGGAGTTCCTGCTGCCAGATAACCAGGTCGTACGGCTGCATGGCACTGAATGGCAGCAGACACAGCGCTTTTATCACTACCTGCAGCGCGCCTGGCAGCAGTGGAGCGAAGAGATGAGTGGTATCAGCGCCGGAGTATTGAGTGAGCTGCTTATGCAGATCAACCGTGTTGTCGCGGAAGATCGCTGGATAAAGCGGCGCGAACTGAGCGCAATCATTAACCAAATTCAGGAGAGCTTCCGCACCATACCCCTGCCGCTGGAGCGGCTGGCAGAGTTTGATAACTGCCGGGATTTATGGCGTAGCTGCCGGCAATGGCAGCAGCAGGGTGAGGCAACCTTGCAGCAGCGTAACCGTGACTGGGCAACAGAAACCATACGTGCCAGTCAGGATTTTTTTGCTGCAGCAGAAGCCACGCCGCTTAATCGTGCGCAGGCTGAAGCGGTGGTCAATGGCGAAGATACTCTGCTGACCCTGGCTGGCGCAGGCAGCGGTAAGAGTGCGGTGCTGGTGGCGCGAGCGGCCTGGCTGCTGCAGCGCCGGCTGGCTGAGCCCGGGCAGATATTGCTGCTGGCGTTTGGCCGTCAGGCTGCGGAAGAGATGAATGCGCGCCTCGCCGCGCGGCATGACTGCACGGGCGTGCAGGCGCGCACATTTCATGCACTCGCGCTGGATGTGATCCGTGCAGGCAGCCGTAAACAGCCGGTGGTAAGTAAACTTGAGAGCGATAGCGCCGCCCGGCAAAAGCTGCTGCTGGAGAGCTGGCGTGAACAGTGCGCAGGTAAAAAAGCATCAGCCAATGGCTGGCGTAACTGGCTGCAGGAGGAGCTGGCGTGGGAAGTGCCGCAAGGCGCTTTCTGGCAGGACAGGGCGCTGTCCCGGCGGCTGGCACCGCGCCTCGAACGCTGGCTCAGCCTGCTACGTACGCATGGCGGTACTCAGGCGGAGCTTGTTTCTGCCGTACCAGAGCTACTGCGCGACAATTTTAGTCAGCGGATTAAACTGATGATGCCGCTGCTAAAGGCGTGGAAAAGTGCGCTTAAAGCAGAGGGTGCAGTTGATTTTGCTGGTTTAATTCAGCAGGCCACGGCTTTGCTGGAAAAGGGGCGTTTTGTCAGCCCATGGAAACATATTCTGGTTGATGAGTTTCAGGATATCTCTCCGCCGCGTGCCGCACTGCTTAAGGCACTGCGCGCCGCAAATCCGCATACTAATCTGTTTGCCACCGGCGATGACTGGCAGGCTATCTACCGCTTCAGTGGCGCTGAGCTTAATCTGACGACCGCTTTTCATCACTACTTTGGTGCTGGCGACAGCTGCGTCCTGGAGACCACCTACCGCTTTAACGAACGTATTGGTGATATTGCGAACCGCTTTATTCAGCAGAATCCCTCGCAGTTAAAAAAACCGCTTAATAGTCTGAATAAAGGCAATAAAAAGGCTATCAGCCTGCTGCCGGACGATCAGCTGGAAGCATTGCTGGATAAACTCAGTGGCTATGCCACTCCTGATGAACGAATTCTGCTACTGGCGCGCTATCACCACCTGCGTCCGGCACTGCTGGAGAGGGCAAAAACGCGCTGGCCCGCGCTACAGCTGGAGTTTATGACTATTCATGCCAGTAAGGGACAGCAGGCGGAGTATGTCATTGTGTCTGGCTTACATCAGGGGGAAGATGGTTTCCCGGCCCCGGCACGTGAATCCGTACTGGAGCAGGGACTGCTGCCGCAGCCAGAAGATTTTCCGGATGCAGAAGAGCGGCGCCTTGCCTATGTTGCTATGACGCGCGCGCGCCAGCAGGTGTGGCTACTGTATGACAAAGCGCGCCCGTCACTATTTGTTGAGCAGCTACACAAATTGGGTGTGCCGCTGCTGCGCAAACCCTGAAATCAGCGATCCAGGCGCGCAGCGAGATAGCGCGGATAGTCCGGTATTGTGATCTCTGTCTGAGCAGAAAAAAGCGGTGACTGAATAATAAAATCTGCGGTAGCACGGTTGGTTGCTACCGGGATATTCCATACAGTAGCGAGCCGCAATAGTGCTTTTACATCAGGGTCGTGTGGAACAGCATTAAGCGGATCCCAGAAAAAAATCAGCACATCAATTTTTCCCTCTGAGATCAGCGCACCTACCTGCTGATCGCCACCCAGCGGGCCGCTGAGCATGGCATTAACTTCCAGCCCGGTATGTCGATTGATAAGGTTACCCGTTGTACCGGTGGCACAGAGCAGATGCGGCTGCAACAGTGCATAATTAAGCTCAGCCCACTCCAGCAGCGCAGCCTTACAGTGATCGTGAGCCACAAGGGCAATGCGTTTCTGCTGGCCCAGCGTGCGCAGAGTCTGCTCCATAGGATTTCCTGTTTTCTGAACAATTAATTTTGCGCAACATTATCGCTAAAAATTTTTTAACATCAACTGGTGCGAAAATTTTTCATCCAGCCCAGTAATTTCTGGCGTGTGACCGCATCCAGACGTTTAAACCAGCGCTGGAGTGAGGGCAGGTCGCTGGCGTCCTGCCAGGCGAAATCAGGGTTCTCTGCTGCATCGGGAAGTGACGTTTCACGGGCAGCAAAGCGCGGAACTGAGGCTGCTCTGGCAGCAAGATTATATGTGCTCATTGCCAGTGCCAGATCGCTCTGATTACTGTATGGCAGGCGGTCGCGCACGCTGGCGATCTCCTGACCACGCTCATCTGTTAGCCTGAAATTACAGGTAGTGTTAAACAGATTGTGTTCGCGCCGGGTATTTAACGCGGGCAGAGTGATAGCCACTGAGTGAGAGGTGGCCGTAAAGGTCACGATCATTGGCGCTGACAGAAAGCCGCTCTCGTTTGGTCCGGATCGATCAATGCGGAAAAGAAACTGATGCTGACCTTGCTCCAGCTCCAGGCTATCAGCGCCTTTAAGCAGGGAACCTGCAATCTTTCGCCCATCGAGAACCAGCAGCTCGATCTGTGGATCGAGCTTAAGCGTAATGGCGTGACAGGATGCTGAGGCAAGCAGGAAAACCATGCCTGCAACAGCCAAATGCAGCTTCATTTCTACTCCCGTTAATGGCGGGTAATCCGTGATGTGTAGCAAAGTATTTCATTATGACATCAAAGTTACATTTAAACATATTTATTCGTGTTCCAGCGCAAAGAATTTGCACCTGTCGCTTGCATACTGCCCGGAAACGCCAGCTACACTCAGGCGACAGGCGACAGGCGACAGGCGACAGGCGACAGGCGACAGGCGACAGGCGACAGGCGACAGGCGACAGGCGACAGGCGACAGGCGACAGGCGACAGGCGACAGGCGACAGGCGAAGGAGAATAGAATGAACGATCAAACGATTCGTGATGTACTGGAAAAAACCCGCCGTATTGCGCTGGTGGGTGCCAGTGATCGACCCACACGCCCCAGTCACGGCGTAATGAGATATCTGCTTGATCAGGGTTATGACGTTATCCCGGTGAGTCCGAAGCTTGCGGGACAGCAACTGATGGGGCAGACCGCCTATGCCTCTCTGGCAGATATACCAGGCGAAATAGATATGGTGGATGTATTCCGCAATTCAGAAGCGGCATGGGAAGTGGCGCAGGACGCGATTGCAGCAGGAGCAAAAACGTTGTGGTTGCAGCTGGGCGTTATTAATGAGCAGGCAGCAGTGCTGGCCAGTGATGCCGGACTCACGGTGATTGTGGATCGTTGTCCAAAAATCGAGATCCCGCGTCTGGGGATCCAGCCCGTGGTCACGCGTTAAAAAATACGGCGACTCATGTCGCCGTTGTTCTTAATGCCGCAGACTGGGTGCCTGAAGCTGCTGACGGATTGAAGCAGCAAGATCGTCCATTGAGGGCTGTTCCGGATGCTCAAACAGGGTCTCCCCGGCCAGCTGAATTTCAGCGACGTAGGTGTGCACCTGTTCTCCCTCTTCATCTTCCATTACCACGTGATACCAGGGGGCGGCACGCAGTGATTCGGTTGCGCCAACTTCATCCAGTTCCGGCTCATCCAGCGAATATTCCGGGTCAACATCTACGATGACACCCAGCACGCCAGAAAGACGATGCCGAACCTGCTGTCCAATTCCAAATTTACTGGCAATCATTGCGACCTCCCAAAACTTTATCTGCCTCCAGATATGGGGGCAGAATTTACGTTTTCAAGTCACAGTACGCGGCAGGCAAATCCTTTCAGATAGAGTCCTTCCGGATAGCTGGCAACAACAGGATGATCGGCTGCCTGACGGAACTGTTCTATAAATTGTACATCACGTCCTGCATCTACAGCAGCATCTGCCACAATCTTCTGAAATAAATCTGTTGCCATTAAGCCTGAGCAGGAGAACGTCAGTAAGATACCGCCTGGATTCAGCAGCTGCATCGCCAGCATATTGATATCTTTATAGCCGCGACACGCTCCCATCAGCTGGTTTTTGTTCTCCACAAACTTCGGCGGGTCCATCACGATAAGGTCAAACTTTTCACCCGCATCGCGATAGCGGCGCAGAAGCTTGAATACATCATCCCGCAGAAACTCAGCGCGGCTGACATCCAGACCGTTCAACTCAACGTTCTGTTTTGCCACATCCAGTGCATCCTGAGAGGTATCGACGCTGATAACTTCGCGGCAACCACCGAGCAGTGCGGAGACAGCAAAACCGCCGGTATAGGAGAAGCAGTTCAGTACGCGTGCATCCTGCGCATAGCGGCGGGTAGCAAAGCGGCTATCGCGCTGGTCGAGGTAGTAGCCGGTTTTGTGGCCGCCCTGAATATCAACCAACAGCTGCATACCATGCTCAGTGATTGGCAGCAGAGCAGGTGGCAGTTCGCCGCTAACCGGCCCCTGTGCCAGCGCCAGCCCCTCTTTTTTACGTACTGCGACATCAGAGCGATCAAAGATTGAGCAGTCGGGGTAGCACTGCTGTAGCGCCGAGACAATGGCTGGCCGCTGATATTCTGCACCTGCTGAGAGCAGCTGCAGAACAAGAAAATGACCAAAGCGGTCAATGGTGACGCCTGGCATACCATCTGACTCGCCAGCGATCAGGCGGTAGCTATCGAGCCCGTCGCGAGCTGCCAGCCAGTCGCGCCACTGCTGCGCCTGCTCAAAGCGGCGTACAAAAAAGGCGATGTCGATTGACTCATCCTGCTGCCAGCTCCAGACGCGTGCGCGAATCTGAGATTGCGGCGAGTAAGCCGCACGCGCCAGCCACTTGCCATTGCTGTCGCAGATATCGATGGTTTCGCCAGACTGAGCTTTTCCTTCCATACGCGCAACGGCGCCAGAAAAAACCCACGGATGGCGGCGGAGCAGGGATTTTTCACGTCCCTTAGTGAGAATCAATCGAACGGTCATAGTTTGCTATGCTTACCTGAAAAAATGAGGCGCCATTTTCCGGTGGATGGCGGCAAATTGCAACGCGGAATAAGGAGAGCACGATGTCAGAGCAGAGTTACAGAATCTGGGTACATGGCGTTGTGCAGGGTGTGGGATTTCGCTATCACACGCAGCAGCAGGCCGCAACGCTTGGGCTGACGGGCTATGCGCACAACCTGCAGGATGGTAGCGTGGAGATCCTCGCTTGTGGTGAACAACAGCAGATTAAAAGTTTACTCAGCTGGTTACAGGCTGGTGGGCCACGTAGTGCCCGGGTTGATAAAGTGCTGACAGAGCCCTGCCAGCTGGCAGAGAAGCCCGCCAGCTTTACGACCGGGTGATCAAAGGCATCTGGCAGGTTTAGGCAGACCGGCAATTTTTGTGGCTTGTTTAGCCGGGCCTTCCGGGAAAAGCCGGAACAGGTAGCGACTGTTGCCTTTCTCTGCGCCATATTTTTTCGCCATTGCTTTTACCAGCATACGCACCGCCGGCGAGGTATTAAACTCCTGATAAAAGTCACGCACAAAATGCACAACTTCCCAGTGCGCTTCGCTCATCTCAATCTGCTCCTGCCGGGCAATAGCCAGCGCCAGATCTTCACTCCAGTCAGCGCAGTTTTTCAGATAGCCTTCACTGTCAGTTGCGATCTCATTGTTGTTAAAAATCACGTTTGCTCCTCGCTCGTTAATAGCGGCTATTGTAGATTCTCACCCGACAGAAAAGCAAAAACCCCGCCGAAGCGGGGTTTACGTTTTGTGCGTTGCAGTATCAGTCGCGGCTGGCAAAGCCCAGCAGACTCAAAAGACTGACAAAAATATTGTAGAGTGAGACGTACAGGCCCACGGTAGCGCGAATATAGTTGGTTTCGCCACCATGAATAATATTACTGGTCTCCCACAGGATGGCACCTGCGGAGAAGAGAATAAACAGCGCACTGATTGCCAGGTGCAGCGCTGGCAGTTGCAGGAACAGGTTCGCGACAACGGCAACCAGCAGCACAACAAAGCCTGCCATCATCATACCGCCAAGAAACGACATATCGCGACGGGTAGTCAGCACGTAGGCTGAGCAGCAGAAAAATACCAGTGCCGTGCCTCCCAGCGCCATGGCAATAACGTCGCCCATGCCAGCGCTCAGGAATGAACTCAGAATCGGTCCCAGGCAGTATCCAAGAAAGCCGGTAAAGGCAAACGCAGCCAGTATACCTGCCGGGCTGTTAGCCAGACGGTAGGTCAGAAACATCAGGCCGTAGAAGCCTACCAGCATCAGAATCAGGCCAGGCGCGGGCAGGGCATAAACCGTACTGAGCGTTGCGGTAACCGCAGAGAACGCCAGCGTCAGGCCCAGCAGAAAATAGGTATTGCGCAGCACTTTATGCGTGCTAATCAACGATTGTTGCTGTGATGAGCTGATTATTCTGTCCATCATTTACTCCTTTAAGAGAGAGGACGTATTCATTACGCTGAGAATACGCAGCCCCCCTAAAACAGCAAAGACGTTTTACCCTTCTTTACGCGATAAAACGCTGTTTCATTAAGCGGATTGGTGAAATTGACGCCAGAAAACATATTTTTGGCTGTTTTTCAGGCGAACGATTCAATCACTGCTTTACATCACCAGAGGGGATGTTTATAGTGCGCCTCATTGCGGAGGGGTGGCCGAGTGGCTTAAGGCAGCGGTCTTGAAAACCGCCGATGGGAAACCATCCGAGAGTTCGAATCTCTCCTCCTCCGCCACTTTATCTTTACAGGTAAAGTTACAATCTGAATCCGGAGGGATGGCCGAGTGGCTTAAGGCAGCGGTCTTGAAAACCGCCGATGGGAAACCATCCGAGAGTTCGAATCTCTCTTCCTCCGCCAAATTAAAGAAGCCCGCAGCAATGCGGGCTTTTTGCTTTTCCTGTTTTGCTCCCACTTCTGCTTATCTCCTGTTGTACGCGTTATGCCGCGCGCTACATCCATAACGTTTACTGCTATAGTGCTTGCAGGGTTTTCAAATAGCGGGCGATTTTCGCCAGCAAGCTGAGTTACACTGTGCGGTAATGCACTTTTTGGCAGGCTAATCGTTTGAATGCCAGAGTGTTTCACTGAAAAGTTATGGGATAGGCACAATGATCAAAAAACTGAGTCTTTGCGCGTTGTCTGTTATTGCGGCGCTTCCGGTCAGTCTGTCAGCAACGGCCGCAGAGGGAGATATGCAGCTGCAGCAGGTTCTGATGCTGAGTCGCCATAATCTGCGCGCGCCGCTGGCAACCAATGGCAGCGTACTGGAACAATCCACAAAGAAGAGCTGGCCGCAGTGGGACGTTCCCGGCGGTGAGCTGACGACTAAAGGCGGTGTGCTGGAAGTCTATATGGGAAAATACTCCCGTCAATGGCTGGCACAGCAGGGACTCATCGCCAACAACAGCTGTCCTGATAGCAAAGATATCTTTATCTATGCAAACAGCCTGCAGCGCACCGTTGCTACCGCACAATTCTTTGCTGCCGGTGCGTTCCCGGGCTGCGATGTTGCAGTCACCCATCAGGATGCGATGGGCACAATGGATCCGATTTTCAATCCGGTTGTTACTGACGACAGCGAAGCGTTTAATAAAAAAGCGCTGGCGGCAATGACGGCTGAGAACGAAAAGCTGGCGCTCAAACCAGCGCTGCAACGTCTGGAAAAAATTATCGATTACAAAACCTCACCAGCCTGTAAAGGGAATAAGCAGTGCACACTGGCGGGTGACAGTAATACCTTTAGCGCCGATAACGGTAAAGAACCTGGCGTGAGTGGGCCACTGAAAGTTGGCAACTCGCTGGTCGATGCGTTTACGCTGCAATATTATGAGGGTTTTCCGGCAGAGCAGGTTGCCTGGGGCGAGATCAAAACGCCTGAGCAGTGGAAAGAGCTGGCAGCGATTAAAAATGGCTATCAGGACGCGCTATTCAGTGCACCTGATGTCGCCCGTGAGGTAGCGGCACCGCTGGTGGATTATATCCGCAGTCAGCTGGTCGATACGGATAAAGAGAGCGCACCTAAGGTGACGCTAATGGTGGGGCATGACTCCAATATCGCGTCACTGCTGAGTGCACTGCAGGTGAAACCCTATACGCTGCCGGATAACGATGAGAAAACCCCTATCGGGGGGCAGGTTCTGTTTGAACGCTGGCATGATGCAAAAAATGATAAAGACTGGGTAAAAGTTGAGTACGTTTATCAGACCGCCGATCAGCTACGTAATGCTGAGGTACTGAGCCTGAAAAATCCACCTAAACGTGTGACGTTGCAGCTTGCAGGTTGTGATACTAACGCACAGGGCTTTTGTAGCTGGGAACAGTTCACAACGGTGCTGAATAGTGCACTGCAGGGCACTCCAATGCAGCCCGCTGCTGTGCAGGCTGATGATGCGCAGATGAACGCTGATAACTCTGCGGCTGATAATAAGGCGCAGGAAGATCAGGCTGCAGCACCAAAAGCCACTGATGAGAAAGCGCAGGCTGATAAAGCCGCAGCGCAGAAAGCCGCTGATGAGAAAGCGCAGGCTGATAAAGCCGCATCACAAAAAGCCGCTGCTGAAAAAGCGCAGGCTGATAAGGCTAACGCTGAGGCAGCAAAAAAAGCGCAGTCAGAAGCCGCAGCGGAAAAACCAGCTGACGACGCTAAGTCCGCGCAGCAGCCTGCTACCGCTAACTAAGCAAATCAGCGTTATCGTTAGTAAAAAACCCCGCGGCTGCGGGGTTTTTTTTGCGCTGATTGATCCGCTGTGAGTAAACTGCTGGCAGCGGATCAAACCTCAGACAGAAACCCGGTTGCGTTGCAAGCCAGTTTTCTGTGAAGTATTTCTGTTGTCTGAATCAGGCCGCTACACCAGATATCAACCGGCGATAACCACCAGCTTCTGATTCGCAAACTCCTTTATTCCCAGATCGGAAAGCTCACGCCCGTAACCTGAGCGTTTAACCCCACCAAAAGGAAGTTCAGGTGCGGTGTCACTCTGGGAGTTAATAAACACCATACCGGTTTCGATTTGCGAAGCAAGCTTACGCGCACGCGCAATATCCCGGCTCCAGACAGAACCGCCCAGTCCATAGTGTGAATCATTTGCCAGTGCAACGGCCGCCTCATCACTCGCGACAATATAGAGTTGCGCTACCGGACCGAAAAATTCCTGATACCAGGCAGGGTTTTCCGGCGTCAGCCCGGTAAGCAGAGTTGGCTGATAATAGCAGCCAACGCCCTCTATCGCGCGTCCGCCAAAGAGTAACTGCGCGCCATGTTCTACCGCCTCGTCAACCTGTCTGGCCAGCCTGTCCCGCGCTTCTATTGAGGAGAGTGGGCCCAGCGTGGTTTTCTCATCCAGCGGATCACCTGGCACAGCAGACTGTAACGCGGCGCTAAAGCGGGCAACAAACTCATCAGCGATCTTTTCATGCACAATAAAGCGTTTGGCTGCAGTACAGACCTGACCGCAGTTGCTCAGGCGTGCCTGCGCGCCCTGACGTACTGCTTCTTCAAGATCCGCATCTTCCAGCACCAGAAACACGTCATTACCACCCAGTTCCAGCGTAGATTTCTTGAGATGTTTGCCAGCCTGCTCGGCTACCGCGCTGCCGGCGCGTTCAGAGCCGGTAAGCGCAACACCCTGCACGCGTGAATCGGCGATCAGTTCCGCAACCTGTTCATTAGAGATAAACAGATTACTCCATGCGCCCGCAGGAGCACCTGCTTCACGCACCAGCTGAGCAAAAGTTTCCGCGCAGTGGGGGACATTATTAGCATGTTTCGCCAGCACCGGATTACCCAAAGCCAGATTGGGTGCCAGTACGCGCATGAGCTGATAGTAAGGAAAGTTCCATGGCTCTACCGCCACGATGGCGCCAATTGGATGATACTCAATCCATGCCTCGCCACTACTGCTGTCATAAGGTTGAGGCTGCAAAAACGTCGCTGCATTTTCTGCATAGTAGCGCGCTATACTGGCGCAGATTTTTACCTCGCCCCGGCTTTGGGCAATCAGCTTACCCATCTCGCGGCTGGCGATGGTTGCCAGTTCATCAACGCGCTGTTCCATCAGCTCTGCCAGTCGCAACAGTACCTGCAGGCGTGGCTGAATATCGCCTTTACTCCATGCGGAGTGATAGAGCGCATCAGCCGTTTCCAGCGCCTGCTGAACGGCAGCGGCATCATGCGGTTCCCAGTTTTTCAGTAGCTGATTATTAGCCGGATTAATGCTCTGATAAGCCGTCATACCCTTTCCCCATCGCTTTAAAACAAAAGGCGGGCTATGCCCGCCTGTTTCATACGTTTTTGCGTTCCACCGGTTTGTTATCCCAGGTCAGAACATCCTGGTCAGTTTTTTCAAACGCGCGCATCAGCACTTCATCGCTGCCCTGTTGTTCCCAGATTTGCTCTGCCAGACGCTCGTCATAATCAGCAACTTCAAAAATCGCTTCCGCAATTTCAGGTGAAGTCTGACGGATGGTGGCCCATTCGCCAACGTGATGAGCTTTGGATTGTTCTGAAGCCATAGTAATCTCCTGTTATGGATTATCCTTTGAGTTTAACTGCCAGTCTGGCAACGTGTTCGCCCTGATAGCGGGCGATGGCCAGCTCCTCAGCGGAGGGCTGACGTGATCCGTCGCCACCTGCCAGCGTTGAAGCGCCATAGGGCGTTCCGCCACGCACCTGCGAAATATCAAATAGCTCTTTGGTACCGTAACCAATTGGCACAATCACCATGCCGTGATGGGCAAGAGTGGTCCATACGGAAGTCAGTGTGAGTTCCTGGCCACCGCCAGTGCCGGTTGAGGTAAATACGCTGGCAATCTTTCCATGCAGTGCGCCAGATGCCCATAATCCGCCGGTGCGATCCCAGAAGTTACGCATCTGTCCCGCCATATTGCCAAAGCGGGTTGGCGTACCAACAATAATCGCATCATATTGCGGCAAATCGTCGGGCGCGGCTTCCGCCGCCTGCTGATCAACTTTACCGCCAGCTTCCGCAAAGCGCGCCGCATCCATACTTTCCGGTACACGCTTAATGGTCACCTCGGCACCACTAACGCGCTGGACGCCTTCAGCCACAGCCTGTGCCATGGTTTCCACATGACCATACATCGAGTAGTAGAGCACCAGTACTTTTGCCATTGTCGTTCTGACCTCCCGCTTAGATAAGTAAAAAGAGTATAGAAGAGAGTGCACGACCTGCTGAACAGTGAGTGAACGCTTAAGAGCAGCCCAAGAAGAAAGAGCTATAACGTGATGTTTTAGCTTAATAAAAGTTAATTTATCAGAGAAGTCGTAAATCGCTCTGGCAACGGACAGCCAGCGAGCTGCAGTGAGTCATTGCACTTAACGCCGCGATTAAGTCAGAATAGCGCCTGACTATTAATCCGGATTGTTTATGGCTGTTTTACCTGCACGTCCGCTTCTGCAACTTACCCGACAGGAGCTGGTTCTGATCTTTATTACCATGGTATGGGGTGGCACCTTTCTGGTGGTGCATCGTGCAATGGCGCACTCTGGTCCCTTTTTCTTTGTCGGGCTGCGCTTTGCGACCGCCGCGCTACTGCTGGCGTGTTTCTTCTGGCGCTATCTGCGTGCGCTGACCTGGCTGGAGGTCAGAGCGGGCACGCTGATTGGAGTGGCGATTGCTGGCGGGTATGGCTTGCAGACGTGGGGAATGCAGACGATCTCCAGCAGCCAGTCAGCATTTCTCACCGCGCTTTATGTGCCGGTGGTGCCACTACTGCAATGGCTGATACTACGCCGTCCGCCAGGGATTATGGCCTGGATCGGCATTGCGCTGGCCTTTTGCGGACTGATTCTGGTTGCAGGACCACAGCAGGGTGGGCTGGCTCTGAACGCAGGTGAAAGTGCAACGCTGCTCAGCACGCTGGCGATTGCGGCAGAGATTATCCTGATCAGCCGCTTTGCCGGACAGGTTGATGTGCGTCGGGTTACACTGATACAGCTGCTGGTGGCATCGCTATGCGCCTTTCTGTTTATGATCCCGAACGGTGAAACGTTGCCCGCTCTTTCAATGCCGCTGGTGCTGAGCGCCACCGGGCTGGGTGCCGCCAGTGCGCTGATTCAGATCACTATGAACTGGGCACAGCGCAGCGTATCGCCGGTGCGGGCGACAGTGATTTATGCAGGTGAGCCGGTATGGGCGGGTGTAGTCGGACGAATTGCGGGCGAACGCCTGCCCGCAGCGGCACTGCTGGGTGGGGCGTTGATAGTTTGCGGCGTTATCGTCAGTGAACTGCGACTGCGGCGACGAAAAGCGGTGCCCGGGCGGACACCGCAGGAACCTCAAGGATGAGGCTGCACCGCTGACCCGACTGACGCTGCACGCCGGCGCTGCAGGATTGCATTCAGAAGAATTGCGCCGAACGTAGCTGTGCCGATACCTCCCAGCGTGAAGCTGCCGATTTTCAGAGCAAAGTCGCCAGCGCCCAGCACCAGTGTGGTAGCAACCATAATCAAATTGCCATTCTGACCAAGATCAACCTGATTCTGGAGCCAGATACGCGCGCCAGCCACGGCTATCAGGCCAAAAACCACAATTGAAGCGCCACCAATTACCGGCCCGGGGATCGTGTGGATCAGCGCGCCAAATTTTGGTGAAAAGCCCAGCACCAGGGCAATCAGCGCAGCGGCAACAAATGCCAGCGTGGAATAAACGCGGGTCACAGCCATTACACCAATATTTTCCGCGTAGGTCGTTACACCGCTGCCACCTGCTGATCCAGAGAGCATGGTGGCCAGACCATCGCCAACAAATGCCCGACCCATCCAGGGATCCAGATTACGTCCGGTCATCGCGGCCACGGCTTTAATATGTCCAAGATTTTCTGCCACAAGGATAATAGCGACTGGCGCAATCATGGTTATCGCCTGCAGATCAAACTGCGGAACTGTGGTCTGCGGTAGTCCAAACCATGCGGCAGCGGTCACGCCGCTGAAATCCACGGGTTTGCCTAATTCCAGTCCGTTTGTGAGCAGTGCATAGAGTGCCCAGGCGACGATCAGCCCTGCCAGAATCAGCAGGCGCTGTACCATACCGCGCGCCAGCACGGCAACCAGACCGATACAGAGCACGGTCATTACCGCCATCCAGCTATCAAACATAGAAGCCGATACGCTGTGCACTGCAATAGGGGCAAGATTAAGACCGATTGCCATGACCACGGCACCGGTCACCACTGGTGGCATCAGGCGTTCAATCCAGCCGGTGCCAGCCTTCATCACAACCAGACCGATCAGCATATAGAGTGCGCCACATACGATAATACCACCCAGCGCTGGCGCGAGATGGGTGTTTAGCCCCTGACCATTAAAACCAGTCACCGCTATCACCACGCCGACAAAAGCTGCACTGGAACCCAGATAGCTGGGTACGCGTCCGCCGGTAATTACAAAGAACAGCAGGGTGCCGATACCGGAAACCAGAATCGCCAGGTTGGTATCCAGCCCCATCAGCAGCGGCATCAGTACTGTTGCGCCAAACATTGCCACTGCATGCTGCAACCCGACAATCAGCGTCTGGCCGAGCGGCAGCGTCTCATCCGGAGCTATTAATCCATTATCGGTGGTAGCTGACTTAACACGCCAGCGCGGAAACCAGGAACTCGCCATAGGTCATCTCCTGAGAGTGATTAAATATTACAGAGTGCAGTGTTAGCGGGCATTATGCCGGGAAAATGTATGATAGCCGCGATCGAACCAGGCGAGCCCATGCCGCGCTTCACCCTGTAACACAGCCATTACTGTGCAGAACAGAATATCGTGCGTACCCACACTGACCCGCTGGGCTATCTGGCAGTCAAATGAAATCAGCGCATCCTCAAGTAGCGGAGCACCACTGGCCAGCGTCTGCCAGCGGGCAGCAGCAAAACGTTCAGCCATCGGCGTTTTACCACCAAACAGCGTGGAGAATTCGTGTTGCTCTGCTGCCAGCGTGTTAACACAGAGCGCCTGATTGTCACGAAAGGCCGGCCAGGCTGATGCTGAGCGATTAAGACAGATCAGTAGTGTGGGTGGCGCGTCGGTTACACTGCAGACGGCAGAAGCAGTAAACCCGGCGCGGCCCGCAGGTCCGTCGGTGGTAATAATATTCACTGCGGCACCCAGCTGCGCCATCGCGTTACGAAACGTATCGCGGTCAACTGCAGGTATTACCGGAAGGGCGTGTATGCTCATCGTCAGACTCCAGTTATCAGCTCACTGGCCGCAGGTTCCGTCTGAGCACTCTCAGCCAGCCAGCGCAGCAGCAGCGTATTGAAATTATCACTATCGGTCACGCTCATAGCGTGTCCGCCCCACGGCATCGTAACCAGCTGGCCCGCCGGTAGCGCTGCGGCCAGTTGCGCGGAGCAGCTCCAGGGAACCAGTAAGTCATCCTGACTACATATCGCCAGTACTGGCTGAGTAATACGCGCAGCATCCGCGCGAAAATCAGCGCTGGTCAGGGCATTTAACCGCCGCAGCAGGTTTTCCATCCCCTGAAAATGCTGCTGCTGATGGTTATCCTCAGCCTCCAGTCGCTGCTGATGCTGTGCCATCCACTCGGCCGGATAGAGAAACAGCGGCTGGGCGCGTACAAAGGCCTCCACCCCGACATTCAACAGCAGATCCTGCCGCACTTTAAAGCAGCGGGCGGTGTGCGGGTTCAGTGTCAGCCAGCCATTAATTACCGCGACCCGCTCGACCTGCGCCGGATAGTCCAGCGCCATTTGCAGACCAATCAGGCCACCCAGCGCATGGCCTATAATGCTGTAGCGCCGGATTTGCTGCTCTGCCAGCGCCTCCGCCAGCTCAGCCGCCATCGCTGCCATAGAGTAACCTTCGGGCAGCGCAGTCGCGCTGCGCCCGGTGCCGCGCTGATCGTACGTCACCAGCCGGTAGCGCTTACTCAGTGCTGTCAGCTGCGGCTGCCAGAAACCTGCCACGCCGCCCAGTCCTGATGAGAGCACCAGAGTGGGGGCATCGCGTGCTGTTAAACCCTGAATATCCAGCTGCATTACGCCTCCGGCTTGCCGATATGGGCAATAGTGGCAATCTCCACCAGCGCATCAGGTTTTACCAGCCCGCACTGGATACAGAAACGGGCGGGCTTATCGCCGGGAAAGTAGCTGGCATAGACTTCGTTAATGGCTGCATAGTGCTGCCAGTCGGTGATAAAAATAGAGTTGAACGTGACATCGGCCATGGAGCCACCTGCAGTCTCAATCACGTTTTTAATCGTCTCCAGAACATGACGGGTCTGTGCAGCGGCATCACCGATATGAACCACGTTATTGCTGGTATCAAACGGCAGCGTGCCTGAAACATAGACCACACCATCCGCCAGCGTACCAGGCACAAAAGGCGCGATGGGCGTTGAGGTGCCAGCAGGCATAATTACGCTTTTAGGCATCTTACTCTCCTGACATCTGTGGGGTGGTTCGCTGACCCTTCAGGGCTTCGCAAAAGGTCTCAGTGTCGCTGACCCAGCCAAAAAAGGTCTCAATATTGAACAGGGCTGCCTGTTGTGCGAACTCAGGTCCCGCCTGATGAGTGGCATCTGCCAGCACAATGCCAAAATATTCCAGGAAAAAGCCGTCACGCAGCGTCGACTCCACGCAGACATTGGTTGCAATGCCGGTGAAGACTAAATGACGAATACCGCGACTGCGCAGCATGCTGTCGAGCGGAGTATTGAAAAAGCCGCTATAGCGCGGTTTGGGCAGCACAATATCGCCTGGCTGTGGCGTCAGCTCATCCACCAGCGCATAATCCCAGCTGCCTTTCGCCAGCAGGGTGCCCTGAAGCTCAGGGCGTTGACGCATGGTTTTCAGCGCATTGGATTTATGAAAGTTGGGTGAGCCTGCATCGCCCGCCTCGACATAGTGATTATCCCAGCCGTTCTGGAACCAGATAATCTGAACACCCGCCGCGCGTGCTGCGGTGACTGCCTGATGAATTCTGGCAATCACTGGCTGCGTGGCAGAGACATCAAAACCAGCCAGATCGAGATAGCCGCCCTGGGTGGCATAGGCATTTTGCATATCCACCACAATCAGGGCACTTTGTGCCGGGGGCAGGGCAATCGCTTCCGGACGCGCCGGCAGAGTGATATGTGGTGTGCTGCTGGTGTGCGCGCAAACGACGGTTTTCATTATGCTACCTCTCTGGCTGCGGTAATGACATCGTTACGGCACTGCATCAGCGGCTGGATACGCTCGCCAAAATCTTCAATGCCCTGCAGGAAATCATCAAACGTCAGCAGAACGCCATGAGTCCCCTCTACCTGCGCAACCTCATCCAGCATGCGCGCTACGCTGGCGTAAGATCCCACCAGTGTACCCATGTTGATGTTGACGGCGGAGGTAGGATCGGCCATCTGACGTACGTTGGTATCGCTGCCGGAGCGGGTATCCTGCTGACTCTGTGTGGTGAGCCAGGCAAGTGCCTCTTCATCGGCGCCCGCTTTATAGTGCTCCCATTTAGCTCGCGCTGCTTCGTCGCTCTCTGCGGCAATAATCATAAACAACACATAGGAGCCGACATCGCGTCCCGCGGTTTCAGCCGCCTGTTTCATGCGGGATGCAGTGGGTGCAAAGGCGGCTGGCGTATTCACACCTTTACCGAAACAGAAGTTGTAATCTGCATGCTGCGCCGAAAATGCCATTCCGGCATCGCTCTGCCCGGCACAGATTACCTTCATGGGCTTCTGCGGCTGCGGGCTTACGCGACAATCGTTCATAGTGAAAAATTCACCTTTAAAGTCACTCTGACCGCTACCCCAGAGATCGCGCAGTACCGTGACATACTCAGTCAGATATTGATAACGGCTGGCAAAATAGTTGTCTCCCGGCCAGATTCCCATCTGCTCATATTCAGGTTTCTGCCAGCCGGTAACCAGGTTGACGCCAAAACGTCCGCCGGAGATAGAATCGATGGTGGCGGCCATGCGGGCCACAATAGCGGGTGGCAGAGTCAGCGTTGCTGCGGTGGCGTAGATCTCAATGCGTGACGTCACCGCTGCCAGACCCGCCATCAGCGTAAACGACTCCAGATTATGGTCCCAGAACTCAGTTTTGCCGCCAAAGCCGCGCAGCTTGATCATTGAGAGCGCAAAATCAAAATGGTAGTGCTCTGCTTTCTGCACAATCGCCTTATTCAGTTCGAAAGTAGGCATGTATTGCGGCGCATGGGTGGAGATTAACCAGCCGTTATTACCAATCGGAACAAAGACACCAATCTTCATGTGACACCTCTTTGCATGGACGGAAAATACGCTACGCGCTGCGCTGCTTCCTGCACGCGACGCTTAGCAACCTATCTGCAATGCGCGTGCCATATATAAAAAATATATATTAATCAGTTGCTTGTTTTTGTACCGAGATTGATTCAATCCTCAGAAAAAAATTTTCAGACCATTTGGTCAAAACAAATGCACGGTTAACGGGCAGACGCTGGTCAAAAAAGGGGCAAAGGGGTATATCCGGCAGGCTGAAAAGGCTGTGTTATGATGTAGTCTCGCCACAGGGAAAGGTAACAGTATGAAAAATGATGAGAAAAAACCGCGCCGTCGCTCGCAAGCCGTTGCGGCAAAACGGGCTGCAATTCTTGAAGCCGCGCTCTCCCTCTTTTCGCAGTTTGGCATTCATGGCACCAGTATTGAACGGGTCGCTGAGCGCGCTGCGGTATCCAAAACCAATCTGCTCTACTATTATCCTTCCAAAGAGCAGCTCTATGTGGCGGTACTTAAAGAGATTCTGGATGTCTGGCTGGCACCACTGCGCGCACTGCACGCCGATCAGGAGCCACTTACCGCAGTTCGTCACTATATCCGCTTAAAACTTGAGGTTTCACGCGACCATCCACAGGCATCGCGGCTCTTCTGTCTGGAGATGTTACAGGGCGCGCCGTTGCTACGGGGAGAACTGGCGGGTGATTTAAAAGCGCTGGTAGAGAGTAAAGCTGCCATTGTTGAACAGTGGATCGCCGCCGGTCAGCTGGCCTCCATTCAGCCGCAACACCTTTTCTTTATGCTCTGGGCAACCACTCAGCACTATGCGGATTTTGCTTCGCAGGTCGAGGCTGTGACCGGTCAGACGCTGAGCGACCCCGATTTTTTTGCCCAGACGCTGCATAACGTAGAACGGATGATTATCGAAGGTATCCGCGTACGCTAACCCCGCTAACCGGAGGGTTCATGGATTCGCTTTCACAACTGGCGCTGGGCGCCGCTGTTACGGTCGCTGTTATGGGTCGCCGGGTGCCGGTATGGCAGGCGGCTATAGCAGGAGCAGTTGCGGGGACTCTGCCGGATCTGGATGTGTTCATCGACCACGGCGATGCGATTCGCAATATGACGCTGCATCGTACCGAGAGCCATTCACTGCTGTTTCTGGCACTGCTGGCACCGCTGCTGGGATGGCTGGTTGCTGTTATAGCCCGTAGCAGACAACACTGGCGCTACTGGAGTCTGGCTCTCTGGCTGGCGCTGGTGACGCATCCGCTGCTCGATCTTACCACCGTCTATGGCACGCAGCTCGGGCTGCCCTTGACAGATCATCCTTATGCAATTGGCAGCATGTATATAGTTGATCCACTCTATACGCTGCCGCTTCTGATAGCAGTAGGTGTGGCACTGTGGCGGCGTGACAGGATCGGGTTACGCTGGAATCGCTATGGACTGCTGTTCAGCACGCTCTATCTGGGCTGGAGCATGATAATTCAGAGCGTAGCGACACAGCAGATTGATCGGCAGCTGGCAGCACAGCAGATCACACCAGAGCGGCTGCTGGTAACACCCACGGCACTTAATACCCTGGTCTGGCGCACAGTGATTATTACGCCAGACCAGTATGGTGAGGCATACTGGTCGTTGCTCTCTCCAGGCAGGCGGTTAACAATTAACTGGCACGATCGTCAGATGGCACTGTTTACGCCATTCCGCGGAGAGTGGCATGCAGAGCGGGTTGCCTGGTTTAGTCACGGTTTTTATGCGCTGCGTCAGCAGGCGGGTGATACGCTGATAAGCGATCTGCGGATGGGTGAACAGCCCGACTATACCTTTACCTTTAACCTTGGTTCTGCGACAGCACCCGCAGCGGCTCCCGGGCGTGAACCAGGTTCACGACCCTCACTCGCGCAAATGTGGCAGAATTTCCGGCAGCGCTTATAAGTAAAAGGGCCCGCAGATGCGGGCCCTGGTCAAAACAGTGAATCAGGCTTTACGGCGCAGCAACCAGCCCATGGTCAGCAGGACAAACCATAGCGGTGTCATCAGCAATGCCTGGCGGGTGTCATCCTGCAGAGTCAGTAATACCAGTACGAAGACAAAAAATGCCATGCAAACCCAGCACATAAACTTGCCCAGCGGCATTTTAAACGTTGAAGCCGCATGACGCTGAGGATGCTGCTTACGATACGCAAGGTAACTGCAGAGAATAATGGTCCAGACAAACATAAACAGAATGGCCGATACTGTGGTCACCATGGTAAACACAGTCATAACATCCGGGATCAGATAGATCAGTGCGACACCACCCAGCAGGCAGAAGCAGGAGAAAAACAGCCCGGTAGTGGGAACAGCACGTGCGGAGAGACGACCAAACGAGCGGTGTGCCACGCCCTGTTCTGCCAGACCGAATAGCATCCGGCTGGTAGAGAATATACCACTGTTAGCAGAGGAGGCTGCGGAGGTCAGCACCACAAAGTTAACGATGCTGGCGGCTGCAGGCAGACCAGTCAGCACAAACATCTCAACAAACGGGCTACGATCCGACAGCACCTGATTCCATGGCGTCACCGCCATGATCACCAGCAGAGCCAGTACATAGAACATAATGATACGCAGCGGAATAGCATTAATGGCACGTGGCAGAACTTTGTGCGGATCTTTGGTTTCTGCTGCTGCAGTACCCACCAGTTCAATGCCTACAAAGGCAAAAACTGCTATCTGGAAACCGGCAAAAAATCCGCTTAATCCTTTGGGAAACATTCCACCATGCTGCCAGATATTGCTGAGCGATGCAGTGCTGCCACCGGGAGAGGGGTAATGCATACTGACCAGCACGATGCCGACAACAATCAGCGCCACAATGGCCACAATTTTAATAATGGCAAACCAGAACTCCATCTCACCAAACAGCTTAACCGTGGCAATATTGAGCGCCAGAAAGACGCATACGCATAACAGCGCACTCATCCAGACCGAAAAGCCCGGAAACCAGAGCTGAAAGTAAGCACTGATCGCCACCACATCGGCAATGCCGGTAACTACCCAGCAAAACCAGTAGGTCCAGCCGGTAAAGTAGCCAGCCCAGGGCCCCAGCAGATCGGCGGCAAAATCGCTAAACGATTTATATTCCAGATTAGAGAGCAGCAGCTCCCCCATTGCACGCATAACAAAAAACAGCATAAAACCGATGATCATATAAACAAAGATGATCGAGGGGCCTGCCAGGCTGATGGTTTTACCCGATCCCATAAAGAGTCCGGTTCCAATCGCACCCCCTATAGCAATCAGCTGAATATGTCGGTTGTGCAGGTTACGCCGGAGTTTTTCCGGCTGTTCGGCCTCAATAAGCGCCTCTTTGGATTGATCAACCATAAAAATAGCCTTCCTGTCTTGATGTTGTGTCAGCTCTGATGGCTGTTTGATAGCGTGCCTTTGCACAGGGCAAGAGCGCATAAGATAGAGGAAACGCGAGGCTTTCTGGTAATTGTTTTTTACCCTTTATACGCTTTTACTGCTTTAACCTGTCACTAATTATTTACATAGCTGATTGTTTAATCACTTTGCAGTAATACGCTGCGTAATTCGGGCTGCAGAATAGCGAAAAGAGCAGAGCAGCTACACTTGTCTATATTTGCATTGTGACAGGTGACCTATTGTGCGCGTACTTATCGCTATAGCATTTCTGGCGCTGGCAGGCTGGTGGAGCCTGCCGTGGCTTAAATCGCATCTGCCGCCGCAGTGGAATCCCTTTACTCCGCTAAATGTTACCGATCCGCCTGGCTGGATAACCCGTTATAAGTTGCAAAAGCTAAAAAATGATCCGCAAGCCTGTCTGGCAGTGCTGCAGCGAGCCAGTGCGCAGGGAGTGGTGAGTTTTCGTGAAGCACCGCCGGTTAACGGAGAGTGCACTATCACGCAGCCCATTCGCATCAGCAGGTTCGGTCCGGTAGCGTTAAGCAGCAGCTTTCTGGCGAGCTGCCCGATGGCTGTGGCAAGCACGATGTATGTCATGCGAAGTAATCAACTATTACAACAGTCAGAGATAGCAAGCCCGCTGCGGCGTATTGAACATGTCGGAAGCTTTGCCTGTCGCAACATCTATCATCGCCAGCAGGGACGACGCAGTGAGCACGCCACCGCCGATGCCTGGGATATTACCGCGTTTCAGCTGGCTAACGGGCGCTGGTTGCGGGTAGCGAAAAACTGGCAAGCACCTGCCAGTGAATCAGCTGCATTACATTTACTCTGGCGTAATGGCTGCGCCAGCTTTGGAAATGCGCTGGGACCAGACTACAATGCGGCGCACGCATCACATTTTCATCTTGGTATGCGCGGTGGCGGATTTTGTCGCTAAAGCGCAGGAATTTTTGCTGCTGCCTGCAGGCATCATTATCAGCGCAGCATCAGTAATTTAGATCCAGTGCAGTAAAGATTTAACTATTTTTAATACAGACGAGAACGGCATACTTTTCTGTTTCATTTATCTCTTTATCACTGTGCGGATTTTCTCTAAAGGTATCAACATCACATTTATTCCTGATTAATTATCGTGATTATTAAATGCCAGATAGTATCAGCTGCAACAATATGCGACGTTAAAAAAGCGAAAAACCACTTATTTGTGGTTTTTGGAACCTTTCAATTGAAAAAAAACGGGGAGACATCACCGTGTGGATGGGAAACCGTAGCGAGAAACAGAATGCTAAACAGCCAGATAGTGCCTCAGCCTATGCCGCAGTTCACGGGCACCGTTTTCAGGCACTGACGGCCTATTGATTCAGTCAGCGTCAGGCGCTCACTCTTTTTAATGCCGCTCTTGAATAATAACTGGAATTAAAACTAACCCGTGACTAAATCGATTTCATGTTTTTTTGCTTACGTAATATCTCATGTAATCATTATTTTAGTTAAAACCAATGCTAAACGTTTATCCATATAATTACGAAATTTAATGGCTGAAAGATTGAATGTTTCTAAGAAAAATCCTATGCTAATTTAAACGCTATTGTTACCTGTCAAAGATGAGTGCTACTTTGCTGTACTCTCTTCCCCGATAACAAGCGGATAGCCTTCCGGCTGCAGAGTAATCAACAGGGATCTGTTAATTGAGTCCACCCGGACCACTTTTCGTCGATCCTACCGGATAAGTATTGAGAGAATATAGGGCGTTAATTACGTCAGGATAATAATGACTACTGATAATTATTTTGTCTGGCGAGCTGAAACAGAAAAGGAGTTTCTGGCGCTAACAGAAGTGGTGCAATTAAAAGCACTGTTACAGGCGCATATCGTCGCGCTGGGATTTGACTACTTTGCTTTTTTTGTACAGCAGCCGGTTCCCTTTACTCGTCCGCGTTTTTTTCTGTTTAGTACCTATCCGCCATCCTGGATTAAACACTATGAGCGCAACAACTATTATGAGGTTGATCCAGTGCTGCGGCTCTGTCAGCAACCAGGCCAGGGTGTTGAGTGGTGCGCAGCTATCTTTGCAGATGCGGGCAATCTCTGGACTGACGCGCAAGCAGCAGGATTACTCAGCGGCTTTTCTTGCTCAGCAATGGCATCAAATCGTGCCATTGGTATATTATCAATAGCATCCCATGAAGTCGGGCGATCCAGTCACCGCAGCACTGAGCTACAGGTGCAGGTACAGTTTCTGGCGGATCTGAGTTTACGGGTGCTTGCCCGCCTTGAAGATTGTTCGATGGTGGTGCTGAATAAAGAATTCAGCGGGCGCGAGCTGGAGATTCTGAAATGGACAGCAGAGGGGAAAACGTCAGCAGAGATCTCCCTGATTCTGGCAATATCGGAACATACGGTGAATTTTCACCAGAAAAACATGCAAAAACGTTTCAACGTTTCTAATAAAACACAAATTGCCTGCTATGCCGCTGCGGTTGGTCTGATATAGCAAAAGGCAACTACTAATACTGGTAGTTTCCTATATGTAATGACTTGTCTACCCTGCGTCAGAAACTAAGTCAGGCTGGCTCCATTTTAAGCATTACACACATGAGGATGTCAGAGGCGCATGATGAAAATAATTCAAACACAGCTCAAGGATATGCCATCGTCGCTCCTCGCCGAACTGGGTACTTACCGCTATAGCGTTTTTGCGCGCGGTGAAGGCTGGTCAATCCCTCCGCGGCTCAGTACACCCGGACAGGAATATGACCGTTACGATCGTTCAGATGTCACCTGGCTTATTGCATGGACTGTGCATAAGGGAATTTGCGGCTGCGCACGCCTGCTGCCATGGCAAGAGCCGGAAGTTTCTGAGGGTATTGTTCTGCCATTTGAGCAGGATAAGGTCTGGGAAATGTCGCGTTACTCGGCCCGCCTGGATATTGATGCTGAGCTGCCGCTCAATATTTTATGGCATTCGGTGCAGCTGGCTGAGCTTAGTGGCATAGAGTATCTGATTAGCTCAGCGACGCCGATGCTGGAGCAGATGTTTGCTCAGCATCAGGTTATATATGAACCACTGACACCGGGATTGATTCAGTCTGAAGATAATTTGTTTGCAATCCGCATTCCGGTAGTACAACCAGCACTGGCCGACAAGTATCGCGGAACGCGTCGGTTTAGTCCGGAAGAGGTGTTACCGTCACTGGGTGTCTCGGTAAACTGGCAGACACATCGGTAAGCTCCCCGCGCAGAGCGCGGGGCAAGCCGTCTACTGGCGGTAGGCGGCCTTGATCTGACGAATGGTGTTGCTGAATACCTCAGCCTGAGGTTTGTCAGCCAGTGCGCTTTGTACATAGCGCTCCATATTGATGATAACTTTACCGGCATCAGCTTGCCCCATGCCTTTAAGAATCAGAGTAACCATCATTTTGAGACAGGCAACTTCATCAGCCAGTGCCTGGTTATCATGCGATGTTGCAAAATCTTCATTACTCATCTTCTACTCCCTGATCGTATCGATTGACACAAATCTGTTATCTGTGTCTGTAAAACAGAGAGTATATCATAGGTTTTTCGGGACTTTGCTGTTGTAATAAAAGGAGATCTGTATTGTTTATAAGCACGCTGTCAAGCCGAATAGCGGATCAATAATTTTTCGGATTTTATTTTTATACGATGGAACGACTCTATAAAAAACCGGGTTAATTATAACCGACTGTTTTTGATGATTTTTTAATTTAATCATCGCTTTTTTTTGATCTGCTATGATTTTTTATAAAAATAATTCTAATATTTGATTTGAATCAATGCGCTGCAGATTGTTCTGTTATTGAAGATGTTCAATGCACGTGAAAAACGGTAAGATTATGCGTCTGTTATATTTAAATTATCCAATCTGCGGAGTATCTATCTGTGATCAGCCTGCTGCTTGTTGATGACCATGAACTGGTACGTGCTGGCATTCGTCGCATTCTTGAAGATATCAAAGGATTGGTGATTGCGGGTGAAGCAGGATGCGGCGAAGATGCGGTAAAATGGTGCCGGCAACACGCTGTTGATGTGGTGCTGATGGATATGAATATGCCGGGTATTGGTGGTCTTGAGGCAACGCGGAAAATTGTCCGCTACAACCCCGATATTCGCGTTATCATGCTGACAATCTACACCGAGCATCCATTGCCGGCAAAAGTGATGCAGGCAGGCGCATCGGGCTATCTGAGCAAAGGCGCTGCGCCGCAGGAAGTTATTTGTGCCATTCGCGCGGTGCATGCGGGGCAGCGCTATATCGCATCTGATATTGCGCAGCAGATGGCGCTCAGTCAAATCGAGCCGGAAAAAGCCGAATCCCCCTTCAGCTGTTTGTCGGAACGGGAATTACAGATTATGCTGATGATAACACGCGGGCAAAAAGTGACGGATATCTCCGCACAGCTTAATCTGAGTCCCAAAACCGTTAACAGCTATCGCTACCGCATGTTCAGTAAACTGAACATCAGCGGTGATGTGGAGTTAACGCATCTGGCCATTCGTTATGGTCTGTTCAATGCGGAGCCATTAACCAGTAGTGAGTGAACTCTTTAATTCTAAAGCCTTTCTCAGCACTGTAACCAGCCAGCCAGGCGTCTATCGTATGTATGACGCTGCAGGCACAGTGATCTATGTTGGCAAAGCCAAAGACCTCAAAAAACGTTTGAGCAGCTATTTTCGTGCGCAGACCGGCAGTCGCAAAACGGATGTGCTGGTCAGTAATATCCGTAACATTGATGTCACGGTGACGCATACTGAAACGGAAGCGCTGCTGCTTGAGCACAACTATATCAAGCTCTATCAGCCACGTTACAATGTGCTGCTACGCGATGATAAATCTTATCCCTATATTTTTCTCAGCGCTGACACGCATCCGCGTCTGGCGATGCATCGTGGCGCTAAACATGCGAAAGGGGAGTATTTTGGTCCTTTTCCTAACGGCTACGCTGTGCGGGAAACGCTGGGTTTGCTGCAGAAAGTTTTCCCGATTCGCCAGTGCGAGAATAGCGTTTATCGCAATCGCTCGCGGCCCTGTCTGCAGTATCAGATTGGACGCTGCCTTGGACCCTGCGTAGCGGGACTGGTAAGTGAAGAGGAGTATGCGCAGCAGACTGACTATGTGCGTCTGTTCCTGGCAGGTAAGGATGCTCAGGTGCTCGATCAGCTGGTAAGCCGTATGGAAACAGCGAGTCGCGAGCTGCGTTTTGAGGAGGCAGGGAGAGTACGTGACCAGATTCAGGCAGTTCGCCGCATTACGGAAAAGCAGTTTGTCTCAAATCAGGGTGACGATCTTGACGTAATGGGTGTTGCCTACGATGCAGGCATGGCGTGCCTGCATGTGCTCTTTATTCGCCAGGGTAAAGTATTGGGAAGTCGCAGCTATTTTCCGAAAGTGCCGGCCGATACCGAGCTGACCGAAGTTGTGCAGACCTTTGTCGGGCAATTTTATCTGCAGGGAAGTGAAGCGCGCTCGCTGCCTGGTGAAATATTGCTGGACTTTACTTTGCCGGAACGCGACCTGCTGGCGGAGTCATTAAGCACCCTGGCCGGGCGTAAAGTTAATATTCAGACTAAACCACGTGGCGATCGGGCACGCTATCTGAAACTGGCACGCACCAATGCTGCTACAGCATTGACTACCAAACTTTCGCAGCACTCAACGATTCAGCAACGTCTTGCAGCGCTGGCATCCTGGCTGGAGCTGGAGAGCATTCAGCGAATGGAGTGTTTTGATATCAGCCATATTATGGGAGAGCAGACTATCGCCTCCTGCGTAGTGTTTAATCAGGATGGCCCGCTGCGGTCTGATTATCGTCGTTACAATATTGAAGGGATCACACCGGGCGATGATTATGCGGCAATGAATCAGGTGCTGCGTCGACGTTACGGCAAAGAGCTGGAACAGGACAAGATCCCGGATGTTATTTTAATCGATGGTGGAAAAGGTCAGCTGGCGCAGGCTAAACAGGTTTTTGCAGAACTGGCTGTAAGCTGGGATAAAAATCATCCCATTCTGCTTGGTGTGGCTAAGGGTAGCGACCGCAAGGCGGGGCTGGAAACGCTGTTTTTTGAAGCAGAAGGTGAGGGGATTGCTCTGCCTCCCGACTCTCCAGCGCTGCATGTGATTCAGCATATTCGTGATGATGCTCACAACCATGCGATCTCGGGCCATCGTAAGAAACGTGCCAAAGTTAAAAACACCAGTGCGCTGGAAAGCATCGAAGGGATCGGACCGAAACGGCGTCAGCAGCTGCTCAAGTATATGGGGGGCCTGCAACCGCTGATGAACGCCAGCGTAGATGAGATTGCCAGTGTTCCGGGTATCTCTCATGCGTTGGCTGAAAAAATATATCACTCACTGAAACACTAACATTGAAACAGGGGGGGCAATGTAGGAACATACATTAACCCCCTACACACCAGGCAGTTACTGGCATATGCAATATAACATACCGACATGTCTTACCCTGTTTCGCGTTTTCCTGATTCCTTTTTTTGTGCTGGCATTCTATTTGCCATTTAACTGGGCACCATTTGCAACTGCGCTGATCTTTGTTATTGCTGCTGTTACAGACTGGTTTGATGGCTTTCTGGCTCGCCGCTGGAAACAGACCACACGGTTTGGTGCCTTTCTTGACCCGGTCGCTGATAAAGTCATGGTTGCGATGGCGCTGGTACTGGTAGCAGAGTACTTTCATGCATGGTGGATCACGCTGCCCGCAGCCACTATGATTGCACGAGAAATCATTATTTCGGCACTGCGTGAGTGGATGGCTGAGATTGGAAAGCGGAGTAGTGTGGCGGTTTCCTGGATTGGTAAAGTAAAGACCACGGCGCAAATGCTATCACTGGTCGCGCTGTTATGGCGTCCGGATGCAACTATTGTTGGCGCCGGCGTGGTAGCACTTTACATTGCGACGGTGCTGACTTTCTGGTCGATGTTTCAGTATTTAAGCGCTGCACGCCGCGATCTGTTCGATAGCTGATCGATGCGATTCAAAAAGCAGCAAACGGACGCAGTGTGTTGATAATTTTATTGACTCATTGCGTGAGATAAGTAGAATGCATCGCATCGAACGGCAGCACAGCTTCAAGAAGCTTAGTGAAAACAGCAAGTTCGGTCAGGCAGTAATAATGCGGGAATAGCTCAGTTGGTAGAGCACGACCTTGCCAAGGTCGGGGTCGCGAGTTCGAGTCTCGTTTCCCGCTCCAGATTTAGTAACTGGTGACTAACCCGTTACACATCAGAATAAAGGCGCGTTGGCAGAGTGGCCATGCAACGGATTGCAAATCCGTCTACCTCGGTTCGACTCCGGGACGCGCCTCCAGTTTATACCCTGCCCGGGTGGTGAAATCGGTAGACACAAGGGATTTAAAATCCCTCGGCTTATGGTCGTGCGGGTTCAAGTCCCGCCCCGGGCACCATACTGAAAGCCGATTAAAAACAAGCTGTTAAGTATGACATAAACCACCTCTCAGGGTGGTTTTTTTGTTTTATACCACCTGTTTCCTAATATATTTTCCTAATACATCACTCCTTTTTCTGACCTCCGACAACCGGCACAACCACGATCCTCCTGTTGTAGCGTGCGGTTTGCTTCACGTCCTTATGCCCGGAAATTTCCTGTTTGGTATAAATGTTACCTTCAAGATCAGAGATTCCTTTGGCTTTCAGGTCATGAAAAGTGAAATCAAAATCCAGTTCAGGAAAAGCAGCTTTTGCTTCTTGCTTGGTTTTAAGCCAGCGGCTATTGAAACCATCTCTTGTATATTTCGCCCCTGATGGCTGGTGGATAACAAAGATGCTGCTCATACCCGGCTTGAGGGGCAGATTAGCTGCCTGACTAATCACTTCATTAAGCCTGGATGACCATCCCTTGATCTGAGATACCGAAGTTTTACTTTGTTTTATAAGAATACCTTCGTCGACTATCTGGCTCTTCTTTAACTCGAGTATGTCCGCCTGTCGAGCGCAGCATAGATAGGCCAATTCCATAGCAATTTTTACTATATCAGAAGCAACACTGTATAAACTGGAGTATTCAGCATCAGTGACATAGCGATCACGGGCTTTCTCCCTGAATTGCTTTACGCCTTTAGTTGGATTCTGCTTTACCAGACCTCGTTCAAAACCCCATCTAAAAACCCGGGACATAAAAGCTTTCTCACGATTAGCCTGGGTTCGACTTTTTAAGCCCCGCTTATCCATGTACTTTCTTACATGCTCGGGCTTTATTGCATCTGATGGCATATCGCCAAAGACGCTCAGAACCTTAACTGAATACTTTCGGTAATCTTTCTGCGTCTCAGCGGCTAACTCATGAAAATCTGGCGATTTAAAAAAACGCTCGGCTAATGCTTTATAGGTTCGTATGTCAGGCGTTTCATTGATTAACGCTTCATAGGCTGCCCATACTTTTGACTGAGGGCAATCGAGATCGCAAAGACGCATAGCGCCACCGTTTTTTGGATGAAATTCATAGGCAGACTTTCCCCGATAAACACGGGGTGGCATCCAACTATCTTCCTTATTTTTTCTGGTGCGGGCCATCAATTAAGGGCTCCAAAGTTCGGCTCGTTATTATCCTGATTTTGCTTACTGCGTGTCGAAAGGGGATCATTGAAATGTTGCCAGGTAGTTCTTGGTCTTCCGTCTCTACGCACCATAAAAAAAATCCCTGCTTCCTTCAGGCACTGACATTGCTTTGATGGAATCTTATAGCCTGTTAACTGCTCAATCTCATCATCAGAAATAATTTCGTTACTGACCTGATTCATATTTCACACTCCCGCTGCAACAGGTTAGCAATTTGTGACATGTCACGATGCTATAACTAATTTTGTCTCGTGCCAGCCGCGATGAACCCAGCAGGCTGACTCGCCTTTGCATGGGCAGTCCTGCATCGGCAACTGATCACCGCACTTTTCACACTGGCGTTTACTCAGGAATTTAATCCGGCTGCGCACCCTGGCATTGTCCTGACGGATTAACAGCGCAATGTACTCAGTCATGCCGTAGGGTTCACGACCTGGACGGCGAGAGGCACAGTTATCAGTCAGCATTGCAATCTCCTGATTATCCAGCACCAGTTCAATTTTGGTTTCACCGGCAGCTGCCTGACGAGCCCGCTGCGCTGCTTTGCGTTCTGTGGATGACATCGCCATCTACTTACCCTCCAGCGCATCACGCTGCTTTATGGCCACAGTTGTTGCAACCAGCGCTACGTCAAGACGGGTAGCCAGCTCACTGACCAGCTTTGCTATCTCTGTCAGAGGCATATTACTGCCGAGGGTTTTAGCGAATTCATGCCCTGCAGCTACCAGCTCTTTATTGGATAATTTCTTTTGCATGCTGGTAGCCTCAGTGAACCGTGCGTGATGCGTTATTGAGGCGCTCAGCTGCGTACTGAGCCTTGATCGGATTGCTGATAACAGTGCCGTCAGGCATTAACCATCCTTTCAGGATATGGCTATAGGGCAGGGTGATAATGCCCACTACGATATGGTCATAAGGCGAGTTCATAATATTCTCCACACAAATTCAGATTGAATGAATCCCTTGCCGGTTATGGCAATAAAATCTCAGGAATTGATTTAAATAGGCTGGTGAGCTACTGCATTAACCCACAGCCAGTTCTCCACACTAAAAAGAATTTGTGATGCCGGGTGCCTCCCGGTGCTCTGGTTAAACTGACAAATATCAGAGCGGCACTGTTTTAGACTTATCGCATCGCACTAAACGAATGAGTCAGTTTGCCGCGAGCGCTGAGCCGCATTCATCACAACGGTGAGAGCATTGCCGGTGTCCGAATTGAACGAACCTTTTCTTTGCACATCGCCGCTACTGTGTAGCGGAGCCAGGAGTTGAACCCGACGTTATGCCTTGCTCGTCAATGCTCTCACCGTTGCAAAAAATTGCCCAAGCTGACTTTCAGAAAGCGGGTATGTATTGAGTCGGGGTATCATTAAGCTCAACTTTCATCACACCACTGTCTGCATCACAAATCAGGTCAGCACCCGGAAACAGACGCAGGAACGTGATTAAGTCCTCAATTCGGGTATGCGACATCTGTTTCATCATGTGCATGGCTGTAACCTAAACTTGGCTGATGAGCTGATTAAACTATATGTTTATAACGCCGTCAACCTTAAGTTTATAAATTTTTAGTTTATGCTTTGGCAGGTTTTGAAAAGGCAAAAAAAAACCGGCATATGCCGGTTCTGTGATTAGTGGAGATCAGTCTTTAGCAACGTCGTCAGCTGAGATAAAGCGCGGTGCTTTGATAATGCCTGAGACAAAGTGGATTTTGTCTATCTGGTCCATACGCATGGTAATGGGCTTATGGTCATTGTTGACACTGTTAAACTGGTAATCACCTGAACGATTAAAGGTCATGATCTTAATCATATTGTGACCGTCTCTTGTCCTGATAAAGACTTCATCGCCTGGTGCTATTTTGGTATTAGGCTCAATCAGTACAAACTCACCAGACTGAATGCGGGGCCACATACTATCGCCCCGAACGCGCACACCATAAGCCTGCTTATCGTCGCTGAAAATTCTCAGCCAGCCAGCGTGAAACTCCATCATGTCGATCAGACCATCCATACCTAATACAGCATCCCCGATTACGGGTATCAATCCATCCCTGACGTGGCCTACAACTTCAACTTCTGGTTTGGCATCTTGTAATTGTGGCTGTGGAACAGCAACTGCGTCATCTTCGCCAAGAAGCCACGACAAGGAAATACCCGTATGGGCAGATATTTTGATGGCTGAATCTTTTCCTATCTCACCGCGTTTGAACCAGTTATTGACAGCCTGAGGTGAAACACCCGCTATTCGGGCGAGTTCTGCTTTGCTCAGTCCTGCCAGCTTGATCAGTTCATCCGGCCTGCTTGCCTTGCTCATATGCATCATCGCGTAGTTATTAACTCCCGCACATAGTAAACGGAATGTTTATATCTTTCCATAAACCAAAAGTTGACTTGAGTATAAACTTATTGTTTAATCCAGTTATCGCATTTACCCGGAGATAAACGATGAAAGCACTAAGCAAAGCCATCAAAGCGGCAGGGTCCGCGAGGGCTTTGGCGTTAAAACTGGGCGTTTCGCCGATGACAGTTAGTTACTGGCAAAGTCGCTCTGAAGGACAGGTGCCTGCAGCTCGGGTTATCAGCATCTTCCAGATCACCGGTGTTACGCCTCATGAGCTCAGGCCAGACCTTTATCCTGGTCCGTCAGATGGTATGTCGGATCATAAACAAAATCGCGCTCAGCGATAACTACCTGAGGAAAGCCAGAATGGTAGCCACTTTATGCGAAGCAGTATCTCAGATGTGTAAAGCGCACCCTCTCAGCAGACACGGCATGGCTGCAGATTTGGGTATGACGATAGACCAGTTCAACAACCGCCTGCACCGCAAGTGCAACAGCCTGTTTTTTACCGTTGATGATCTGATGCGTATGGAAGATATCAGCGGTACGCATTTACTGGCTGATTATTTTGCGTCTCGTCAGGGGCTGACGCTGGTGGATATAGCTTCGGTCTCATCGGTCGACAAGGTTGATTTATATGACATTGAAATGCAGTCAAAAGCGGCTGCTGGTGAACTGGCCATTGCAAAAGTTCAGGCTGTTGCTGATGGCGTCATAGATCGTGTCGAGCTGAAAACGTTATCGCGATTATTTCAGAAAAAGATGCGCCATCAGGTACATGGATTTCTTGGTTTTCTGGCGCTGTACGGCGTAGGCGTTACAGAACATAACGTTGACCTGTTTATGGCTAACAGAAAAACAGATGTACCGGGAGTACAGCTTGATATATCGGAGATGTGAAATGGCAGGATTTAAAAGGGTGAACGCCGCAGGATTGCAGCCCACGGCGTTCGGTGCGATCAAATCAGTGTGTGGAGATTCATTCGCATGAGCATTGTAAGACAGAAATCAGCTCAAGAGCAATTCCGTTGCCGTGTTACAGCAGGCGTCCTTGTCTATGAACAAATATTACCCGCAGCTGGTGGTGCCAACAACTACCAGTTAACTGATCGGCGGGTAGTTCAAAAAGCATGGGCTGACTTTTATTCACGTCCTGCGGAAAAGGCGGTGCTCTGATGGAAAACGAAGTTATTAAACCGTGGAAAGCACGCTATCAGGCACCAAATGGCGTCGTGGTTGAAACCGTGGGTGTAGACGTAGTTAACCAGCGCGTTATTTTCATGCGTCCTGATTACCCCCACGAATGTGCAGTTCCTCGTGAAATATGGGGGCGTAAGTTCAGGAGGATTGACCTGTGAGCCTGTTACTTAAAGTTAAACCTCTTGTGATCAGTCCCGTTCTTGCGAGCCGTATTGGTCTTAACGAAGCTATTGTTCTTCAGCAGATTTGCTATTGGCTGGAAGACACGACTTCTGGCGTTGATCATGATGGTCGCCGCTGGGTTTACAACACTATTGAAGAGTGGACACAGCAATTTCCATTCTGGTCAGAAAAAACAGTTAAAAGAGCGCTTTCTTCACTGAGGGAGCACGGCCTTATTTATGTTGAGCAGTTAAAAAAATCGCAACATGACCGGACAAATTATTACGCGATTAACCATCGCAGCCCACTGTTATTCGATGAGGACAATTTGACCCCATCGAAAGGGACATCTTGTCCTTCTCGAAAAGGACACATTGTCCCACTGGAGGAGGACAGCCTGTCCCGATCCAACGGGTCAACTTGTCCCTCTCTTACAGAGAATACAACAGAGATTACTACAGAGATTACGACAGGTAATTCTTGTCAGGTTGCTGCGCAACCCGACCGGGATGCTGAAATCTCTGATCAGGCCAGGCTGGTGTTAAACCATCTGAACAAAACTACTGGCGCTAAATTCCAGGTTTGTAAATCGTCACTGGAAAACATACGTGCCCGCCTGAACGAGGGTTATGAGGCCAGCGAGTTAATGCTGGTGGTCGATTATAAAAACGTGCACTGGCAAAACACGGAGCAGGCGCAGTATCTGCGTCCGGCAACACTGTTCATCCCTAAAAATTTTCCTGGTTATCTCCAGTCAGCAACGAAGTGGGAAAAGTCAGGCCGTCCACCGTGCGTGAATGGCAAATGGCAGCGCGATGTTATGCACATGCCCAGCGCTAATTACGATATTCCAGCTGGCTTCAGGGGTGAATGATGAAAACTGAATCTTTAATTCTGTCATACCTGATGATCTCTTCAGGAAAGAAGCCAGGCCAGATAGCTGTGTCTATCGGGCGTTCTGTCAGCACGGTTAAAGCTGCACTGCACGCTATGACTGCCACCGGAGATGTCTGGTATGACGCCGAGGCCTGCTATTACCCGGCTGAACCGGTTGGAGACAACGATAAGAGGTATGCGACCCTGTGTGATAAAGCCATCGACTTGCAGGATCGCAACATGTGGTATCGGGCTGCACGTGTCTGGCTGGAAGCTCACGACTCGACAACACGCCCCGGACTGCGCCAGAAAGCGGTTATCTGCCGCCGCCGCTGCATAGAGAACGGTAACCGGCTGGCTCCTAAGGCGCTGCCTGATTTCCCGCAGAAAGGTAAGAAGTCGCCATGAGAGAGGCCATACAGCGCCATTACTGGCGTAACGAAGATTTCTACCGTGGCGCACGGGTAGCAGCACTGATGATTACAACACTGATTATTGTCCTGGCATGGGAGCTGGCAACGAAATGACTAACTTAGCGAAAATTTACGACAACAAGGGCAGAAACGACACCAACATTACCACCCGCAAAACCTATCTGCTGGGTGTTGATGAGCTGTATGTTGAAACTGGTTACAACATCCGGGAAATCGACCAGGCACATGTTGAAGAATTCCGTGACGCTTTCATGGCCGGTGAGCATGTGCCGCCGCTTGCTGTACAGGTCACTGAGCATGGCATCAAGATTATTGACGGGCATCATCGTTACCACGGCGCAAAGCTGGCAAAAGAGGCTGGTTATGAAATCCGTCTGGAGTGTAAAGACTTTGTCGGTAATGAGGCAGATCGTATCGCATTCATGGTCACCAGCAGCCAGGGCAGAGCGCTTGAGCCACTGGAACGAGCAGCCGCTTATCAGCGCATGATCAATCAGGGCTGGGAGCCTGCAGAAATAGCGAAGAAAGTTAAGCGTTCAGTGGCAGATGTGGATCATCACCTTGCACTGCTTACCGTGGGCGATGGCCTGATTGAAATGCTCAAAACGGGTGAGGTGGCTGCAACTACGGCCGTTGCAATGGTACGTGAGCACGGTGTGCAGGCGTCAAAGATCGCCCGGCAGCAGCTGGATAAAGCGAAAGCCAACGGAAAGAGAAAACTGACGCGTGCAGAAGCTATCCCAAAATTTAAACTAACGAAAGCAGTAAGATTGCTTGATATTTTAGTAAATCAAAAAATAGATTGCATTGAAGGTAATAATTACATCCTGCTGGATAGTGAAATATGCTTTGAAGTCATGAGCATACTAAGTGAGTATGAGAATTTTAGCTCAAAAATCTAAAGCTTTTCATTTGATGTAGTATGAAAAAGCACAAGGCATCGTCAGAAGGTGCCTTGTGCTAACCTGAAAGATAAAATATTGGATGTGAATTATTTTCGGTTGAAATTTGTTTTGCGCAGAAATTTATCAACTTTGAATTTTTGACCTGGCAAGTTTGTCAGAAATTCAAACGGTGTTTGTTTGCATTGGGAAGAATTTTGTAAGGTTGAAATCAACTCATCCTTGTTAACGTAACCCTTCTGAACTCCCCAGCTAAGATATTTGTTTAGATAGTCAGCTTTTTGATGATCTCTGGTGCGGCTAAGATACTTAACAATCGCGATTGGTGTGCCAGTTATCATAATTAATAATCCAATAACAGGCGAAACTGTGATCCAGTCAGGCTGATACATATTTGTAAAGCCAAACTTGTCGTGAATGAAACCATAAATAGTAGGGGTATAAACAGGTAGTACGCCGATTAGAAGATAAAGTAAGGTTATCCCTGCTGGCCCGGCAAGACCCAAGAGGGATAGTGAGGAGTTATTATTGGCTACACTGAGCTGCACTCCAGACCAAAAATCCTGAGCTTCAGAATTGCCTTTGTTAATCCAGCCAGGTGCATCAAGTCTCTTCAGCCGACTTAATTTATTTTTATTGCGTAACGCGATGAGCTTATCTAACGCATCGCTGAGTGGGCGATGACCAGATAGGTTGTCATTATTCAGGATTTCGTTAATTTCATACTGGCTCACAGAATGAGGCCTCCGCCAAAGAAAAATGCACCAATTACAAGCATTAGGTATCCTACGGTTACTGCAAAGAATGAATATATGTTAATGCGCTTACTGGCAGTTGCAGCTGTATAATACGGCTTCCCGCTTTCAAGAGGATAATTCAATGCCTCACAAATGATTTGCTCCTGATCATAATTTTTAAAAATGCTTTTGATACTTCTGCGTAGTAAATAAAATATTATTAGCATTGTGCAACCAATAAAAAGCATGGCTTCACTCCTTTCTTTTTTTATGGTTTGTTTATTTTATGGGTAATGATTTTTATTTAATCTTTTTGAATAATCATAAGCCAAAAAGTTTTAGTCAAATCTTCATTATTGCCTGGAGAATGGCTGCTATTAAGAGAGGACAGGCCTGTTAAATCTGACTGCTCCATTACATTTGTTACTTTCCAGCCTGACCTGGCTAAAGCCGGGATAGTGCCAGATAATCCATTTGCACATGTGAACAAGCTGTCATTTGAAAGGGCTGATTCTTTATTAGACTGAGGAAGTGATTTAGTACGGCAAACATTTGCATCATTTGCATAAGATGCCGCTGACAAGAAACTTAAACAAAGAACAGGGACTAATGCTGATAAAAATTTAGACATAGATATACCTATAGCCTCTTAAATGATTTTATAAACAAATTTATTTAATATTTTTTAACTAACAGATGGTTACAGAGAGCTGCTGTCTGTTGTTATCTGCTTAAAGACATGTTTTTTAGTAATTTATACCAAAAACATACTTTAGTGAATGGCTTGATTATAAAGTTTTTCTAAAGATTGATGGGTGGTTTTTGCAGTGCTGTTTATCTGGTCCCTTGCGATAAAACCTTTTCATAACGTGTTGAAGATAATCTTTCAGTGTCATTTTAAACCTGAAAACACAGCTATAGGCAACATCGGACACGCGGGGTATAGTTCGTAAGCGGTGCAGGGATGCAGCCCTGTCGCCGCAAAGGTTGGTCCCGTTCACATGCAGGTGATGGGGCGGGGCCGGATATAAAATCAGTGTGGAGATTACTTATGCATAACCAGCTTGCTGGTGGCATCGTGCCATCTGTCAATGCAGTGACTATCAACACCAGCGCACCCGTCAGTGTGCCTGTCCTCATGTACCGCGATCAGCGGGTTATTACTACAGAATGCCTGGCACGCGGCTATGCCTGCGATGAAAAAAGTATTCGGATGAACCTGTCCCGTAATCAGGACAGGTTTGAGCCGGGCAAACACTATTTCATCATTGAAGGTGAAGAGCTTCGCGACTTTAAGAACAGGGCCACTGACAGTGGCTCTGTTGGCAGAAATGCCCGCTCACTGACATTGTGGACGGAAAAGGGCGCTGCCCGTATGTCCAAAGTCGTTGATACCGATGAAGCATGGTCATTTTTTGAAAAGCTGGAAGACAGTTATTTCCGGTTGCGCGAGGTTGGCGGCCTGTTACTGCCCGATATGAACGATCCCGTTAAGCTGGCGCGTGCGTGGGCTGATGCAATGGAAGCGAAACAGCAGGCAGAAGTGCTTACACATCGCCAGGCGCAATATATCGATCATCTGGAGAACCTCTTCAGTGATGGCCTGTCGCCCGTGCAATTCTGCAAGCGTATGAACGGCGTCAACGTAAGCAAGGTAAGTGCATTTCTGCAGGGTGCAAACTGGCTCTATGACGACAATCCAAACGGGCACAGTGCGCACTGGCGCGTCCGATCGCAGGTAAGGGATAAGTATCTGACAGAGAAAAGCAGTCAGGTCAGCCCGAATGCCGCCGCGAGTTTCACCACTTATCAGCCTGTATTGCTTCGTGATGGCGCTGTATGGCTCTACCGGAAGTACCTGAAAGGGCAGCTGCCCATGAAACAGTCATGGAATGGCGAATACACCCATGACAAAGAACTGGCGTCTAAGGCATGAGGGCGCTTCTGACGCCGGAAATAGCTCCGCGCACCGGGATAGTAATTTTAAAGCCAGGCAGTGAGCTTATGAGCCTGTTTCGCGGCAGGGTGCTGATCAGCATACCTGACGGCGATATGCGAGAACTCCCGTCCGGGCGCATCAATGACACCTCACAGCCTCTGCTTGATGATAAAAGCCTTACTGGTTTCTTTACCAATGATCGGGTTATTGCTGCAGCGGGTGGTATGCCATCACTGAATGGCTGGCTTGAGGGTATTACCCGCTGTCAGCACTCCACGCCAGACGGTTATCACTATCATGAACTCACGGCGCTGCCAGTGGCAAGCGGCGCTGTCAGGGTCTGCCACTTTCATGATAATGAGCTGCGTGATAATGGTGTGCCAGCCGCGCTGGAAAAAGTGGCCGCAGCCAACGTCTCAGCATGGATTATCAGCACCGCCTGTAATCAGATAGGACTGAGTCGCGATCACATTATGACGCTGCCGGAGCTGTGCTGGTGGGCATCAATCAAAGGAGTTATCGATCTCATACCTGAAGCACCGGCACGCCAGCTGCTGCGTATGAAGAAAGAGCCAGAGCTGACCGGCACAGTTAAAGAGACGGCTATTTCACCGGAGCGATCCGGTCGGGAAATCATTCAGGATGCCGGAGAGACGGTAAAACAGCTGATTAGCCTGACAGCTAATCCCGATTCGCCAGAGTCATTTATGGCGCGTCCGAAGCGCAAGCGCTGGGTAAACGAGAAGTACACGCGATGGGTCAAAGCACAGCCCTGTGCCTGCTGCAATAAGCCCGCAGACGACCCGCACCACATAATCGGATATGGACAGGGAGGAATGGGAACTAAAGCGCATGACTTATTTGTGATCCCGCTATGCAGAGCGCATCACGATGAGTTACACCGCGACCCGTCAGCATTTGAGCAGAAATATGGCAGTCAGATTGTGCTGCTTTTCAGGTTCCTTGATCGCGCGATTGCAGTCGGAGTGATCGGGTCGGATAAAAAATAAAAAGTGTGGAGAGAGAAAATTATGCGTGACATTCAACTGGTATTAGAGCGCTGGGGCGGCTGGGCAGCGAGTGAGGGAACTCAGGTCAGCTGGAATCCGACAAGCCCGATGTTTATTACACTGCTGCAGAAAACAACCAGTAGCCGTCCTTCCTGCTGCGACAACGACGGAATGATTATTGATACTGCTGTCGGTATGCTGAAAAAAACAGGCCGCAGCGACGAGCTTGATCTCATCATGGCTCACTATCGCTATGATGTTTCAAAATCAACTATCGCCCGCTGGCTAAAATGCTCCGAGGGAAAAGTAAGGCAGAAGCTGATGATTGCTGAAACCTTTATTGATGCCTGCATACTCATGACTGAGGCCACACTGGAAATGGACTACAGCACCCGGAAAACTATTTTTAAAAAAACTGCATAACAGCCTATTCGTTACGAATTTATCTATGTAATCTGTTAAGAGTGGTTACTTCGCACAACCGCTTAAACATCAAAACCTGCCGCCTGGCGGGTTTTTTTGTTTTTGTTCCACACAATACCAAAGGCGCTCTCGTATGACGGGCTCATAACCCAATCCATGCAGGACTGCATATCCCTGAACGCCTTTCATATTGTGCTGAACAGCATTACTACATTAACCCTGTGGCTGACGGGCCATTCTTTTATCGCGTAATGCGTCAGGGTCATATAACAGAAGGTCGCCACGAGCGGCCTTTTTCCGTTTTGCGCCCGACCAATCAACACCAGATGACTCTTACCAGATATGGTCGCGGCGCAATTTTATTCTGACTACAAACAGCACCTGTCCCCACCGGGAGGTGTATATGAGCATTCAAACTATGAGCAAACTTGTTACTGGCGTTGCCCTTGGCACGTCCGGGGGCACCATTCTTAACGGTGTGCTCACAAAACTGAGCCCTGACGAATGGTCTGCCATCGGCGTGCTGGCGGGTATTGCCGGTATCGTTATCACAGGGCTCATAAACTGGTACTTCAAACGTAAGGTCGCCAACGCTCAGGTAAAAGCGCTTGAGAAATATGGCCCGGCCGTAAAAGTTGGAGATGACTGATATGGCTATGTCATGGAGCCTGCGTAAAAAGCTGATAGCTGCCGCAGGTGGCGGTGCAATGTTTATCGCAACGGTATTTCTCGGCGGTAAAGACGGCGTGGAAGGTCGCACATATGAGCCGTACAAAGATGTGGCCGGAGTCTGGACGGTCTGCGACGGGCACACCGGCAGCGACATAGTTAAAGGCAAGCGTTACACAGACAAAGAGTGTGACCGCCTGCTGTGGAGTGACCTGCAGCCGGTTAAGAAATCGGTGGATGGTCTGGTGACTGTGCCGCTGAATGAATATCAGCGTGCCGCTCTCTACAGCTTTGCCTATAACGTAGGCACATCAGCTTTCTCCAAATCCACACTGCTGAAAAAGCTGAACAAAGGCGACCAGGCTGGCGCATGTGAAGAGCTGCGCCGCTGGGTATATGCGGGTGGCGTTAAGTGGCGAGGCCTGCAGAACCGGCGCGATATGGAGCGCTCAATGTGCATGGCGGATGGTCCGAATGGCATTTAGCGCAAGAACGCTGATCAGCGGGCTATTGCTGGTGGCGCTCATTGCGGTTTGCTGTATAGCAAATCGCTATCACGACAAATATTTAACAGCCAGTGATCTGGCTACTCAGCGTCAGCAGGCCATCGACGACATGCAGGTGCGTCAGCGGGACGTTGCCGCCCTTGATGCGAAATATACAAAGGAGTTAGCTGATGCTCAGGCGAATATCGATCAGCTTGAGCGTGATGTTGCTACTGGCAAGCGCCGGTTGCAGCTCAACGCGACCTGTAAGAAGCAACCCACCTCCGGCACCACCAGCATGGATGATGCAGCCAGCGCCGGACTTACTGACGCCGCTGAACGGGATTATTTCACCCTCAGAAGCCGAATCGAGCTCGCTGGTAAGCAAATAGCCGGATTGCAGCAGTACATCACAGAGCAGTGTTTGAGGTAAGCATGGCATTACTATTTGGTAGGGTAAAAAAGAGCGACTACGACCACACGGATTTGTTCGCTAACATCGTTCCGGTCTATATGCGTAATCACCTGCATAGCGACGGGCCAGAAGTGGTGGAGGCAAACGGAGTTCCGAAATGGTTCTTTAATCTGATTAGTTGGATGGTATGTAACCTTCCGATGCCCTATGAGGGCTTCATGTTTACCCATGTTAGGCCAATCGAATCCTCCGACAAGGGGTAGCGGCTAGCAGCTATATGAAGCTCTGGCCAATAATTAACTATTTAAGAAGTGCTTGCCACAGCTCATTCTAATATACTCATTAAAAATCTAATGAGGTTGTTATGGACGATAAAACGTTAGCACTTGCTACGCTTCAATCAGCTAAAGATGCAGCTGACTGGGCCTTTTGGTCAATGATAGGAACGTGGTTTTCAGGTGTTGCAACTTTCGCAGCCGTATGTGTTTCATTGCATTTAGGTATGAAGAAACCTAAAGCCCATATTAGTTGTAAGATAGGAGAGTCAATCATATTTGAAGGCCCTTACGAACAACGTGGCATCTCAATTGTCATAACTAATTTGGCGCTTAACACAGTCAAGATAACATCTTTGTGTTGGGACTTTAAAAAGGATGTGACCTTTTTTCAGCCTTTCCATTCATCTAGATCGATGCAGTTACCTCAAAAGTTAGATTATGGGGAGCAAGCAACTTTCTGGATTGATTTAAAGAATAATGAATCATGGATTGTAAATGTTGCTGAAGGGTTGAAGGTTCATGGCGCTGACCTAAATGATCTTAGCTTAGAAGTAAACACAACAACTGGGGAGAGCTTTTCATTCAAGGTTAATGACTCCCTGATGAAGAAGATAAGAAAACATTATAATGAGTTGCCTTGATTAATTAATTCCAGCCATCAGCAATAACTGATGGTTTTTTTTGGAGAGAGCATGGCATCTAATTCACCATGGCATAATCTTTATAACACCAAGCGCTGGTACCGCCTACGCTATCACCAGCTCCAGAAGCAGCCTTTATGTGAGTTTCATCTAAAGCGCAAGCAGGTTATCTCAGCATCCATTGTTGACCACATCAAACCTCATAAGGGCGATGACGCACTGTTCCATGATGCTGACAATCTCCAGTCACTTTGCAAGCGCTGCCACGACTCAGTAAAGCAGCGCATGGAGAAGGGTGGAATGGTGACTGAGTTCGACGATGAAGGGCGCGTTATCTGGTAACAGGAGCAGGAAGTGAAAAATTTTAAGATTGAATATCGTGACGGCAAGCTTTTGGAGTGTCGTGTAGATGGTATTTTGGTTGAGTGCCTTTCATATCTGAAGCTGATCCATGAAGGAAAAGAACTTCCAACGTTAAGCATCACAACTCATGTATCCAGCAAAGAAACACTCATACCTCCAGACGTTGACCGTGCAACGCTTGAATCAGTGCAAAAGCGCTTTGGAGAAGAGAAGCCGATGAGATTTGGAGGGTTCTCACTGCCGAACCATGTTGAAGGTTACCAACCTAAACGCAATAAGATAAGCGACCCGCTTCCTCCACCAAAGAAACCGTAAATGATAGCATCCCTCATTTGATGGAGCGGCTTTTCACCAGATTGATACATTTTCGTGAAATCGAGAATTATTCTCAACTAGATTCGACGCTGACAGAGGGGGAGGGGCAAAACTCTGACAGCAAAATCTTAAAGACCGCGCCCTCAGTCTTTTTTTTAAAAACGTCCAGAAAAAAAGGAAAATGCGATGGCACAGCGAGGCAGAAAATCTCTTGCCGCGACATCGGCTGTCTCGCTGCCAGCGCTGGCTGAAAGCAGGTTACAGCCGTCACTTCACCTCAGCGATCCTGAGATAAGCGTCTGGGTTCGGCTGGTTAATGATAATCCAGCAAGTTCTTTTACTGAAACTCACCGCGACATGATGGAGATGTATTGCCGCCATGTAGTGCAGGCGCGGCTGCTAACGACTCAGCTTGAAGATTTTGAAATGGAGTGGCTGTCACGCGAGGATAGACTAAAGCGGTATGACAAGCTGCTTACAATGCGCGAGCGTGAAGTGCGCTCAGCTTCTTCTCTGGCAACCAGATTACGGATCACCCGCCAGGCTACCGCTGACCCTAAAACGGTGGGGCGTGCGAATAACAATCTTGCACGGGAGAAAAAGCCCTGGGAAATCGACTAGGGCCATCAACGTATGGTTAAAAAAATCCTGACAAGAGCCGAACGCAATATTGCCTGGTGTGAAAAACATATCCTGATCCCGGAAGGGAAATATGTAGGCCAGCCGCTGAAAATGGCTGAATTTATGAAGGATGATTTCAGGGCTATTTTCGATAATCAGCACGGAACCCGCAGAGCCATCATCAGCCGTGGTCGTAAAAACGCGAAAACGGTAGAGACAGCCATGCTGATGCTGCTGTATCTGGTGGGACCGGAAGCGGCGCATAACTCTCAGCTTTACTCTGCTGCCCGATCACGCGATCAAGCCGCTATTCTGTTTAATCTGGCCTCAAAAATGTGTCGTATGAATCCGGCGCTTATGCAGTATGTGGCGATCAAGGACTCTGCAAAAGAGATTCACTGCCCGGATTTAGGCTCCTACTATCGTGCTCTGAGTGCGGAAGCAACTACAGCTTACGGGTTTTCTCCACGCTTTGTGGCTCACGATGAGTTGGGACAGGTGCGGGGGCCACGTGATCCACTGTATGAAGCTCTGGAAACAGCCACAGCCGCACAGGATAACCCGATATCAGTCATTATCAGCACACAGGCACCTGATGCGAGTGATCTGCTCAGCCTGCTTATTGATGATGGTCTGACCGGTGCAGATCCCCGAACAGTAGTCAGGTTACAAACTGCACCGGAAGACATCGACCCTTTCTCAGTTAGGGCGATAAGGCTGGCTAATCCGGCATTTGATGTGTTCATGAATCAGAAAGAAGTGCTGGATATGGCTGCCAGCGCTAAACGTCTGCCTTCGCGTCAGGCTGAATTTGAGAACCTGGTTCTTAATCGCCGGGTAGAGGCGAAGAGCCCGTTTGTGAGCCAGACCGTCTGGCATATGAACAAAGAAGAACCTGATGACCTGAATGGCAAAACAGTATGGGGCGGCCTTGATCTGTCTAGCGTTTCAGACCTGACAGCGCTGATTCTAACGACTACTAAAGGCGATGTGCACAGCAAATTCTGGCTGCCCGCCGAGGGGCTTGCGGATAAAGCCAGAAATGACCGGGTTCCCTACGATATCTGGGCGAGACAGGGTTTTCTGAACACCACGCCCGGTAAAGCAATTGAGTATAGCTTTATCGCCAGCGAACTGCGAAAGGTGTTCGATACCTGTAACGTTCGCGCAATCGCATTTGATCGCTATAACATGCGATTTCTGCGTCCGCACCTGATTGATGCCGGATTCACAGAAGCTGAGCTTGAACGGTTTATTGAATTTGGTCAGGGGTTTGTTTCCATGTCCCCGGCGCTGCGTGAGCTGGAAGCCAGGCTGCTGGGTGCACAGCTCAGACATGGGAATCACCCCATTTTGGAGATGTGCGCGAAAAATGCCACGGTAATTACCGATCCGGCAGGGAATCGTAAATTCGTTAAAGGTAAATCAACCGGGCGTATAGATGGCATGGTTGCGCTGGCGATGTCTGTCGGGGCGCAGAACAGCGATGAGGTCGAGGATCAGGGCGACGTTAACGATTTTATTTATAACTTTTTGAGCGTTTAACATGGCAGAAACCGATTACAGCATTGACCTGCGAACGCGGTCGCCCTTCTGGGCGCGGATGGCCTCCATCCTGACCGGCGGTCGCCTGGTAACACCTGACAGCGGTTCGCAGATGGCAGGAACATCGGCACATGGTGTGGTTGGCGAGTCTGTAGTTACTGACGAGCGTAACATGCAGATCAGCACCGTCTGGGCCTGCATTCGTTTGATTTCCACCGTGACGGCATCGCTGCCGCTGGACGTGTTCGAAACCGTTAACGACCAGCGGAAAAAAGTCGGTAACGATAATCCGCTGGCGCGGCTGCTGCGGTTTCGTCCCAATAATTTCATGACGGCGCTTGAGTTTCGCGAGTCCATGACAATGCAACTCTGTGCCTATGGCAACGCGTACGCACACGTTGAGCGGAATAGCGTGGGTGATGTGATCAGCATGGTTCCGCTGATGAGCGCCAATATGGACGTGCGGCTTAGCGATAACGATAAAAGCGTCATTTATCGCTACAAACGAGATTCCGAATACGCTGACTTCAAGCCCAAAGAGATTTTTCATCTGAAAGGTTTTGGTTTTAATGGTCTGGTGGGGCTTTCACCGCTGGCCTTTAGCGCCAAATCTGCAGGCGTGGCAATCGCGATGGAGGATAATCAGCGCGAATTCTTCGCCAATGGTGCCAAGTCCCCGCAGATACTGATGACTGACGGTAAGGTGCTGACCAAAGAGCAGCGCGGGCAGCTGGAGGAAAACTTTAAAGAGATTGCTGGTGGTCCGGTTAAAAAGCGCCTCTGGATACTGGAGAGCGGTTTCACGACACAGTCGATTGGCGTTTCACCACAGGATTCGGAAATTCTGGCAGCGAGAAAGTTTCAGGTGGCAGAACTGGCCCGCTTCTATGGTGTTCCACCTCACCTCGTTGGTGATGTTGAAAAAACCACCTCATGGGGCAGTGGCATTGAACAGCAGAATCTTGGCTTCCTTCAGTACACGCTTAAGCCTTATCTGGATCGCTGGGAGTACAGCATTGAGCGCTGGCTTGTTAAAGATTCGGAGCAGGGCAGCCTGCATGCTGAACACAATTTAGATGGCCTGCTGCGCGGAGATTCATCAAGCCGCGCCAGTTTTATGCAGATCATGGTTAACACCGGCATCCGCACCGTTAACGAAGTGCGACGCCTGGATAATCTGCCACCTATTCCCGGTGGTGATGTCGCTACGCGGCAATCCCAGAACATCCCGATTACTGACCTCGGAACAAACGACAAGCCCCGCACTGACGGGGCTTAATTTTTATGGGGGCTTCAATGCCGGACATTCAGAAAACGCTGTCCTTCAGTCAGGCAGAAATTAAGTTTGCAGGCGACGGCAGTCAGGGGATTTTTGAGGGCTACGCCTCTGTGTTTAACAACACCGACGCTGACGGAGACATCATCCTTCCCGGCGCATTTAAGAAAACTCTTTCTGCACAGAGCCGGAAGGTAGCGATGTTTTTCAATCACCGCACATTTGAAGTGCCGGTCGGTAAGTGGGAGTCACTGGAAGAAGATGAAAAGGGTCTCTATGTAAAAGGTCAGCTGACGCCGGGTTTAAGTGCCTCAGCAGACCTAAAAGCGGCGATGCAGCATGGCACCGTTGAAGGTATGTCGGTCGGTTTCTCAGTTTCCAAAGACGACTACTGCATTGGCACTACAGGGATGATTTTCAAAAACATCTCATATCTTCGGGAAATCAGTGTCTGCACTTTCCCGGCTAACGAGCTCGCTGGCGTTTCAGCCATGAAGAGTATCGAAACCATCAAAACCATTCGAGACGCAGAAGCTTTCCTGAGGGATTCAGCAGGGCTTTCGCGTGCAGAAGCACAGGCGTTTCTTGCCAGTGTTAAGTCCGCAGGCCGGAGTGAGTCCGGTAGCGGCGACATTGACGCGCTTGCACAGCGCATAACTTCATTTGCCGCTAATCTGCGGAACGTATAACGGAGCATTACATGTCTGAATTAGCCACCCTCGAAAAAGCGATTGAGAATTCACAGAAAGAAGTAAAACAGCTTATCGAAGAGCAACGCAAATCCATCTCTGAAAATGGCCAGATTAACCAGCAGCTTCAGACCGATCTGGCTAAGGCACAGGACGAACTTAAATCCACGGGTACGCGTCTGTTTGATCTTGAGCAGAAACTGGCGGGTAATTCACCAGGCCAGGCCGCACAGAAATCTTTTGCAGAGCGCGTGTCAGAAGACCTGATTAAAGGCTGGAACGGCGACCGCTCAAAAGCCAAAGTTACCAGTTTTGATAAGGCCATTGGCTCGGGCACCTCATCTGCCGGCGCTCTGGTTCAGCCACAGCAAAATCCCGGCATCCTGATGCCAGGGCTTCGCCGTCTGACCGTACGCGATCTTCTTGCACAGGGGCGGATCACCAGTAACGCGCTGGAATATGTACGCGAGAACGTATTTACCAATGCGGCTGCGCCAGTAGCTGAAGGTAACCTGAAGCCTGAAAGTAACATCACATTCACCAAAGAGATGGCGAACGTGAAGACTATCGCGCACTGGATGCAGGCTTCACGCCAGATTATGGATGATGCTCCAGCGCTTCAGTCTTATATCAATTCCCGCATGATGTATGGTCTGGCACTGGTTGAAGAAAATCAGATGCTGAACGGTGATGGCACCGGCGACAACCTGCAGGGCCTGAACGTGGTTGCCAGTGGCTATGAATCGGCGCTGAACGCAACGGGCGATACTGGCGCTGACGTGCTGGCACACGCTATCTATCAGGTGTCGCTTAGTGAGTTTGAGGCTGATGGTATCGTTCTGAATCCTGCAGACTGGCATCGTATCGCGCTGCTTAAAGATGCCAACGGTAATTACATTCTCGGCGGTCCACAGGCTTTCGCCTCGAAACTTCTCTGGGGCTTGCCGGTTGTGTCAACCACCGCTCAGGCGGCGGGTAAATTTACCGTCGGTGCATTCGGCCTGGCATCCCAGGTGTGGGATCGTATGGATGCCACAGTTGAAGTCAGCAATCAGGATCGCGATAACTTCGTGAAAAATATGCTGACCATTCTGTGCGAAGAGCGCCTGGCTCTGGCGCACTATCGTCCTGCTGCGATCGTCACCGGCGACATTGCGGTTGCTTCCGGCTCATAACAGAAAGGCGCGGTCAGAAATGACCGCGACATCCAGTATGAAAATAAAAGCACTTCGTATGTTCTCGCATTACCACCTCGGTACGGTTTCGCAGGGTGAGATAAAAGTGGTCAGGAAAGAGATAGGTGAGGCGCTGGTTGGCCTGAGCCTGGCTGAAGCAATGGAAGAAGAGTCGGCAGATGATTCTCTTTCAAAATCAGTAAAAAAAGGCGGTAAAAGTGGAGCTAAGCCCGGCGCAAATAGTGCTGATAAAAAAGCATCTTAAAGTTGATCATGATGACGAAGATGACCTGATAGCTGGTTACGCTGCAGCGTCCGTTGATTACGTTGAAAATTATTGTGATGGACTACTTGTGACTGAGCTCACTTCGATAGCTGCATATGAAGAGCCTCCGCGAGAGGTTCTTTTTTCTCCAGGCATCTGGCAGGCAATGTTGCTGCTTATCGGTCATTACTATGAAAACCGTGAGGCAGCGGGCGATACCCGGAGTGAAATCCCTCTCGGTGTTGAGGCGTTACTGTACCGACACCGCAGGTGGCGTTAATGGCATGTTCAGGCTGTGAGCGTCGCCGTGAGTGGCTGAAAAAATGGAGTCGAATTGCATATGAGCGAGCAACAGGTAAGCGATCTGCTGCAGGCGATGAGCGATCAGGTAAAAGCGATAAACCGCCTGGCTGAATCCACTGAAACCCTCGCCGCGCTGATTTATCAGTCGATGGCTGATTCGGGCGAAGCAGAAGACCTGCCGCAGGCAACCTATCTCAGCGGCAAGCCAAAGAGGTAACCATCATGCAGGCAGGAAAACTCCGGCACCGCATCCGGCTGCAGAAGCCGGTCAGGTCACAGAGTCCTGTTACCGGTGCCATCGTTAACAGCTGGGCTGACGTGGCTACGCTCTGGGCCAACGTGACTGATGTATCCGTGCGTGAGTTCGTCGCGGCGCAGGCCGGGCAGAGCGAGCTCACCACCCGTATCACTATCCGTTACCGCAGTGACGTATCCGCAAAGCACCGCATTATCTTTCGCGGTAAAATTTACAACATTCACGGCGTCCTCGCTGACGACAAAAGCGGGTCTGAGTATCTGACGTTGCCGTGCTCTCAGGGGGTGAATGATGGCTGACGGCGTGGAATTCAGCATGACCGGGCTTGACTCTCTGCTGGGCAAGCTGGACGGGATAAGCGATGACCTCCGGCGCAAAGGCGGTCGTGCGGCTCTGAGGCGGGCAGGCAATGTCATTGTCAGCAGAGCGAAAGCAAATGCACAGCGGCTGGATGACCCCGGAACAGGCCGAAGCATCGCCGATAACGTCGCTATGCGCTGGAACGGCCGGTTATTCAGGCAGACCGGCAATCTGGGATTCCGCATTGGCGTCCTGCACGGCGCGGTTCTGAAAGACCATCCGGACAAATCAAAAAACGCGCCCACTCCGCACTGGAGGCTGCTGGAGTTCGGAACGGAGCGTATACGCGCTCAGCCATTTATGCGGCCTGCAGCGGAAAATAACGTGAGTGAGGTAATTGATACCTTCGCCAGAGAGTATGAGCTGGCTCTCGACCGCGGCATCAGGCGGGCGGCGAAGAAAGGAGTGCCGCCATGATCGCACCTGTTTTTACGGCCTGTTACGCCAGTGAAGCAGTTAAAAACCTTCTTGGAGACAGCCCGCTCAGGCTCTATCCATTCGGTATGCAGGATGACAACGTTATCTATCCCTATGCCGTATGGCAGAACATCAGCGGCGAGCCGGAAAACTACCTTGCTCAGCGCCCTGACGCTGACAGTTTTACTCTCCAGATTGATGCGTATGCAGATACTCCTGATGAAGTTATCAGCGTGGCTGCCGCTCTGCGGGATGCAATAGAGCCGCACGCGTATATTACCCGCTGGGGAGGTCAGGAGCTGGATGCTGAAACCAGACGCTACCGCTACTCATTCGATGTGGACTGGATAGTCCCGCGCTGAACCAAAACAATACTGCCGGCCATGAGCCGGTTTTTTTATACCGGAGATAACCCATGTCTGTACTGACTCAAGGCACGCAGCTTTACGTGTTAGCAAAAGGCGCGGTAAGCGAAGTTGAATGCATTACCGCATTTTCACCCGGCAGCAACCCGGCTGACCAGATTGAGGATACCTGCCTCTCTGAAAAAACAGACCGTACTTACAAGCGCGGGCTGAGAACGCCCGGGCAGGCGTCGCTTACGCTGAATGCCGATCCGAAAAATACCAGCCACATCATGCTCTATAACCTGTCCATTTCAGATGATGACGCCGATCAGGACATCACATTTGCTATTGGCTGGTCTGACGGCGACGCTGACCCGACTGTGGCATCAGGCAGCGAAACGGGCGCTGATGGTCTGGTACTGCCGGAGAGCCGCACCTGGTTTGTATTCAAGGGCTATGTGTCTGACTTCCCGTTCGACTTTGCCGCTAACACCGTGGTATCGACGTCTGCATCAATTCAGCGCTCGGGACCAGCTGTCTGGGTGCCAAAGGTAGCGTCAGGTTCTTAATTCAACGGGGCTGCGGCCCCACACAGCAGGTAAAGCATGAAACTTACTCTCGATGAGCTGAAAAAGGCCGGCGCGTTTACCGGGCGTCCGGTTGAAAAAGAAATTACCTGGAAGCAGGGAGAAGAAACACTGAGCGCCACCGTCTATGTACGCCCTATGGGATATCACACGGCAACATCTGACGTACTGGCGCTGGGTGGCAAGGTTGATGGTGTGGCAGGTCGTATTGCAGCATCAATCTGCGATGAGGAAGGAAAGCCCGTATTCACTCCGGCTGATATCACCGGAGAGGCCGATCCTGAACGTGGCTCTCTTGATGGCGCTCTGACTATTGCGCTTCTGGTGGCGATTCAGGAGGTCAACGATCTGGGAAAGAGTGCGAGCTCAGCGCAGAAGATGAATTCTGGTGCGAGCTTGTCCTCAACGGTATCGGAGGAAGAACCATTGCAGAATCCCGGGAAAACGTCAGCTTCCGGGAGTCGCAAATCTGGGCAAGATACCGCGAGCGGTACGGCAGCCTGAATCCGATGATGCGAACAGAGTGGGGGGCGGGAGTAGTGGCCAGTACTATCGCTAACGTCAACCGTGACGGAAAAACGCCGCCATTCAGCCCGCAGGATTTCACCACTCATTTCCAGAAAGCAGTAGCCAGCGATGAGCCAATTTCTCTGTCGTCAGCCATGAGCGAGTGGTTTTAAAACTGGCAGCACAACTACTTCATTCACTTTAAGCTAACGTACATGCTGGCCTGCTTTAGCAGGTTTCTTGCTTCCCATTGCATCAGTTTCCCTTTAGGATTTGTCTCATCATTAATTGCGGGATGAGAATATGAAGAATATTGGTTTTTTATTGATTTTAATCGCAATCATATTGTGTCTATATGCATTTTCAATGGACGTGACTGTTGATGTTGGCGATGGAACGAGAGTAAATAATATTGGCTTGATGTCTGAGCAGCAGAACTACGTTGTCATGGCTGGGTTTCTGCTAATCGCCGGTATTCTTTGTGCCAGAAAGGGTGGGAATAAAATCCCTGATCCTAATGTCAGGAAGCTTATTTCGATAGAAGATTTGAGGGTTTATAGAGAAATCGATGGCGAAATACTACTTGATGAAGAGGAAATTAAGTCTTTTGCAATATATCTTTTGAATAAGCATCCTAAGTTAAGCTCAAGCAATATTATGCTAGTTAGTATTCCCTTAATAGATCGAATAAGCGCCGATTTACCTAAGGATTTAAGCAGAAGATTTAAGGCTGAACTACAGAGGTTTTTAAGTGAATATAGTTAAAAATTAACCCCGCAATGCGGGGTTTTTTATTGCGGAGATTTCATGGCTTCAAAATCACTTGGTACCCTGACGATTGACCTTGTTGCAAGGGTGGGCGGTTTTGTATCTGGGATGGATAAAGCAGAACGCGCCTCTGAAAAATGGGCTCGACAAGTCAGCAAAGGTGTTTCTGCAGCATCTACAGGCTTGCTCTCGCTTACTGGCGCTGCAGCGGCGGCTGCTGCAGCAATAGGTTCAGCAGGCTTTGCACTTTTAAAATCAACATCAGAGCAGGTTAGCGCCACTGATCAGTGGGCTAAATCACTGAAAATATCTACCCAGGAATTGCTCGCGTGGCAGTTTGCGGCAGAAAGAGCCGGAGTTTCCGGCGAAAACATGGCTGATGTTTTCAAAGATCTTGGCGACAAGATTGGTGATGCGGTTCTTAACCAGTCAGGAGAGGCTGTAGATGCGCTGAATGCTCTTGGTTTATCAGCGGAAAAGCTGTCTAAGGTATCCCCTGATAAGCAAATGCTCGCCATCGGTGAGGCGCTGGGCAAAATCAGTACTAATGCTGGAAAGATCACTATTCTCGAAAGCCTTGGTAATGACCTTTCTAAGCTGCTTCCACTATTTGATAACAACAACGCAAAGCTCAATCAGTTTATTCAGCTCGCTAAAGACTATGGCGTAGCACCAGACCCGCAATCTATTGATGACTTGGTGAAAGTTAATGACCTTTTTCTGGATATGGAAGCGCAGGTAAAAGGCCTGAAAATGGAGATTGCTGCGGGACTGGCACACGTTGATCTTAGCCCGCTAAATAATTCACTTTCAGATATTCACGACGTTCTCACCGATCCGGAAGTACTCCAGGGTATTGCTGATTTAGTCAGTCAGGTGGCTCAGCTTGCGGGGTGGATGATTAAATCGGCAGGTGCAGCAGGACAGCTTGCGGCATCATCTGGCAATCGAATGGCGGCGCTCGGCAATCGCGTTGACATGAATAACCCAGACCAGATTCAGGCTCGCATCGATTATCTTAGCAGCACCATAAACGGTCGCGGAAACGGGATGTACGATGGCAGCCAGACCTTTTTGGGCTGGGTTATGGGCAAGGACGACAGCGTTAAAGCAGTGTCAGAAGAGATTGCAACGCTCACTGGTCGCCTGTCAGCGTTAAATAAGCAGCATAAAGATTTCAAAGTAGCTCCAGGCATTACCTCTGATACTGCTTCTTCACTGCTGGACTTTGGCCTGGATAAGGGCGAAACAAACGGTAAGCCACCAAAAACGCCGAAGATTAAAGCTGATACCTCAGCAGCGAGAATGGAGTCTGCTTTCAAAGCCACTGAGCGCAGCTACATGCGCCAGATTGAGCTTATCGACATTACCGGCAAGAAAGTTAACGTGGTGACCGAACAGCAAAAACTCCAGTTTGATATTGCTGACGGCAAATTGCAGGGACTCAACGAAACGCAGAAAAAGCGGCTTGAGTCTCTGGCATTAGAGGTGGATCGCCTCAATGCGGTGAAAAAGGCGAATGAGGAAAATACGCGTGTCGCTGAATTTGCGGCAAACCTGCAGGCGCAGAACCTTAACGCTAAAGATACGCTTAACGTTGACCTGCAGGGCGCTGGCGTGGGTGAGAAATCCCGGCAGCGGATGAGGGAAATGCTGAGCATCCAGCGTGACTATCTTGATCAGCAGCGCAATCTTAACCAGAGAGTTCAGGCTGGCGACATGTCACAGTCTGAGTATGAGCGTGAAACCAGCCTGCTGAAAGATTCGCTGAAGGAGCGCCTGAGCATTCAGGAGGACTACTACAAGAGCATGGATGCTATGCAATCCGACTGGATGACGGGCGTCAGTGATGGTCTGGCTAACTGGCTTGACACTTCGTCAGACTATTCATCTTCGGCTGCCAATATCGTCAGCAGCAGTATGGATAGCGCACTTGATAATGTGGCAAATATGCTGACTGGCAACAAAGCCAGCTGGAGAGACTGGGCCAGCTCCGTGCTTAGTATGATCGCAAAAGTAGCACTGCAGATGACCGCAGTTAACCTCATAGGCGGGCTGGTGAGTTCCGCAGGCAGTGCTTTAGGAGGTGCAGCAGCAGGTGCTGCATCGTCATCAAATGCATTCAGCGGCGGTGCCTATAACAATCTGACGCTAAATGCTAAAGGCGGTGTTTACCAGTCACACGACTTAAGCAAATTCAGTGGCTCAGTTGTCAGCTCGCCAACGCTTTTCGCGTTTGCCAAAGGAGCCGGCCTGATGGGTGAAGCGGGTCCGGAGGCAATCATGCCGCTGACGCGTGCTGCTGACGGGTCGCTCGGCGTAAGAGCTCTCGGTGGAGGAGGTGGTGGTGGAGTCAACATTTCAGTCAGTGCCCCGGTCACCATTGAGGGTGGCGGGGCAGGTGAAACCAGTACAGCCCACACGACAGCTGCCGCGAAGCAGCTGCAAGGTATGATAGATAAAACAATCAATGACTGGGCGCGAAAACAGATGACGGATGGCGGCCTGTTGTGGCGCCCCCGGTAATATGCTTGCTGAGACCAATCAATATTATTTATTTTTTAGGATGACCCCTATTCCTGTGGCTGCTAGCATGGCGGCCGCCAATTAGGGCAATAAGGAAATTGCGAGTCAGAACATGAAAAAAATTTTAATAGCTATTGTGGCTTTTATATCCGTGAGTGTCCTGTCCGGATGCGCAACCATCGTTGGAGATGACACACAGCTGGTGCAAATTAATAGTCAACCATCAGGTGCTGATTTTACAGTCAAAGATGATACTGGTCGCGTTATTGCTCAGGGTAAAACTCCACAGGGAGTTACGCTGGCAAAGTCTGACGGCAGTTATTTTGGTAAAAAGAACTATGAAGTAACTTTCACTAAAGAACATTTTTCCCCGGTAACCTTGCCTATTAAGGCAAGCGCTAACGGCTGGTATATCGGTGGAAACTTTGTATTCGGAAGTATTATAGGCTGGCTGTTAGTCGATCCGTTTAATGGCGGAATGTACACACTGCATCCTAAAGAAACAAACCCAATACTTCTTGAACAAAGTCACTAAAACATACCCGCTACGGCGGGTTTTTTTATGCCCGGAGAAAGCATGGCAATCGATGAGTTCAGCTGGTGCGTCAGAACGGGAGCCACTGAAGAGCTGACGGTTTCGACGATGGAGGCGCAGTTCGGTGATGGCTACAAGCAGGTTGCCGGCACCGGCATTAACGGCGCACGTGAATCATGGCCGGTAACCTGCAGCGGCAGTAAAACAGAAATGGCAAAGGTGAGGGCATTTCTCAGGGCGCACGTTACAGCGTCCTGCTGGTGGGTAAATCCGTGGGGAGAGCGCAGGCTTTATCGTGTCAAATCGGACTCAATACGGCCCAGCTTCATTAACGGAAACTTTGTCGAAATTGCATTCACATTTGAACAGGCTTTCGCACCGTGACATGTCACGAAATGACAGGGGCGCAGATGCGCCCTTTTTTATTGGGTGAAATATGAGTTTTACGCAGGATATACAGCAGCTGGAGCCGGGAAGCCTGGTGCAGCTGATTGAGGTGGATGGCACTGATTTTGGCATGGATACGGTGCTGCGCTTTCATGCCTACAACCTGTCCACAGAGGGGTGGAAATCTTTTGCGGCTGACAACCTGCCCTCAATTATCTGGCAGGGCAAAGAGTACGATCCGCATCCCTACGAGCTTTCAGGGCTGGAGATGAGCAGCTCCGGCTCACAGCCCACGCCGAAACTCTCCGTCAGCAACGTAGGCAACTTTGTGGCGGCGCTCTGCCTGCAGTTTGACGACATGGTCAAAGCCAAAGTGAAGATACACACCACGATGGCGAAGTATCTGGATGCGGCAAACTGGACGGCGGGCAACGCCAGTGCCAACCCGCAGGAGGAGCGGGTGCAGCTGTTCTACGTCAACGCCAAAACTGCTGAAACGCGCTCCGTGGTGGAGTTCGAGCTCTGTTCACCGTTTGATATTCAGAGCCTGCAGCTGCCGTCCCGCCAGATCACCCCGCTCTGCACCTGGTGTATGCGCGGCTGGTACAGAACCGGCACCGGCTGCGACTACGCCGGAAACCGCTACTTCACCAAAGACGGCACGCCGACAACCGATCCGTCCAAAGATGTCTGCGGCGGTCGTCTGGCTGACTGCAAGGCCAGATTCGGCGACACAGAACCGCTCTCCTTCGGAGGGTTTCCGGCTGCAAATTTACAGGGCAAATAACATGCGTGAAAAACTGCTGGCGACGATACGAGAGCACGTTGCCGCTGAATACCCGAAAGAGGCGTGCGGGCTGGTGGTACAGTCCGGGCGCGTACAGAAATACATACCCTGCACCAACGTTTCAGAAACCCCTACCGAAAACTTTGTTATCCCGCCAGAGGAAAAGCGTGCTGCTGAAAAGCACGGCACGATTCTGATGGTGATCCACTCGCACCCCGATGTGCCGCAGCTTATCCCGTCCGGGATGGACCGGGTGCAGTGCGACCACTCAGGTGTGGAGTGGGGCATTATGTCGTGGCCTGACGGTGATTTCTGCACCATCAGCCCGCGAGGTGATCGTGAGCTGGTCGGGCGGCAGTGGGTGCTGGGTTATGCCGACTGCTGGACGCTGATCATGGATTACTACCGGCAGGAGTACGGCATCACGCTCAATAACTGGTCGGTTGACTATGAGTGGTGGCTGGACGGCAGCGAGAACCGTTACGACGACAACTGGCAGGCTGAGGGCTTTGTGGAAGTGCAGCCGGAAGAGATGCGGGCGGGTGACATGATCATGATGCGCGTCCAGTCTCAGGTCACCAATCATGCTGCTATCTTCGTGGGCGACAATCTGATGCTGCACCACAACCAGTGCAATCTCTCAACCCGCGTGCCATACGGTGACTACTGGCGCAATCGTACCGTGCGCATTGTGCGCCGGAAGGAGTTAACGGATGCTTAAAACCATGCGGCTGAAAGGCCTGATGGCGAAAAAATTCGGGCGTGTGCACCAGTATCACGTTGCCGATTTGCGCGAGCTGCTCCGCGCCATGTGCTCACAGGTGCCGGGCTTTAAAAAATACGTCTCAAACGCGCACCTTAACGGCGTGCGCTTTGCCTTTTTCAGCGGCAGAGAGAATATCGGGTTGCAGGAATTTGATATGTCTTCTGCCGGAACGGAGTTTGAAATGGAGCCTGTTCTGCAGGGCTCCAAGCGCGGCGGTATGCTTCAGATCGTAATCGGTGCCGTGGCGCTGGTAGCGGCCTACTTCACGGCAGGCGCTTCTCTCACCGCAATTGGTCTGAGCGCTTCCGCTGCATCAGGTGTGACAACCGCACTGACGGGGCTTGGCATCAGCATGATGCTGGGCGGCGTGGTGCAGATGCTGACGCCGCAGCCGAAATATAATATAGGCGCTTCTTCCAGCACCGATAACAAACCCAACTATGCCTTTGGCGCACCCGTTAACACGGTGGCGATGGGCTACCCGGTGCCCGTGCTCTACGGTCAGCGCGAGATAGGCGGGGCAATTATCAGTGCCGGAAGTTTTACCAGCGATAACGTATAATTTTCAGTCAAACCACTCAGTCATTTTGTCCTGCGCTTGTGTTTTAACATTTTCATCAATGTACATAGAGACGGCAGCAAGAGCACCTACGAGCACGCCTAAATCGTCTGAGTAACCTACTACAGGTAGCGCATCAGGAATTGCATCAATAGGCAGAACAAAATATGCGAGAGCAGCATAAATCGTTGTTTTTGCCCAGATTGGTGTGTCATCTCTTTGCGCAGCAAAATAAAGCCATAACGCTTTTTCAATCACCTCGCTGCCAGCTTTTTTTGCATATTTAACAACTTTTGACCAAAAACCATCGTCACTGAAATCTGTAGCAGTGGTGAACTTATTTTCCATGTATTCCTCCCGAATTAATCGCAATCGATCATCGGCAGTTTTCAATCAGACTTTATCTCTATGTAGGTTTATATTGTCATGCACACATCTATTTACGACTCTGTATCGGGCAATAAGGGCGGCGGCGGCAACCCGCGCACGCCGGTTGAACAGCAGGACGATCTGCTGTCGGTGGCAAAGCTCAAGATGCTGCTGGCGATTTCTGAGGGTGAGATTCAGGGCGACCTGACCGCACAGCAGATTTACCTGAACGATACGCAGCTGGCTAACGATGACGGCACCTATAACTTTTCCGGCGTGGTGTGGGACTGGCGCAAAGGCACGCAGGATCAGAGCTACATTCAGGGCATGCCGGAGGTGGATAACGAGCTGTCCGTGGGGGTAACGGTCACGCAGTCAGCGCCTTGGACGCGGCAGTTTACCAACCTGTCGCTGGATGCCGTGCGCATCAAGCTGAGCCTGCCTGTTCAGTACGCCTATAAAGACAACGGCGATATGGTGGGTGCGGTCACGCAGTACGCGATTGACCTTTCCACCGATGGCGGGTCGTGGGTTAACGTGGTGGACAGCCGTTTCAGCGGCAAAACCACATCGGAGTATCAGCGCGATCACCGTATCGACCTGCCTGACGCCGCTACCGGCTGGTCTGTGCGCGTGCGCCGCATCACCCCGGACTCCACCTTGTCAAAGCTGGTCAACGCCTTTAAGGTGTTTTCGTTCGCGGAGGTGCTCGACAGCAAGCTGCGCTATCCCAACACCGCACTGCTCTACGTGGAGGTGGACGCCGCTCAGTTTAACGGACAGGCACCCAAAATTACCTGCAGGCCAAAGGGCAAGCTGGTGCGCGTGCCGGTCACCTACGACCCGGTGAGCCGCACCTACAGCGGCAGCTGGCAGGGCGATTTCAAGTACGCCTACACCAATAACCCGGCGTGGATTTTCTACGATCTGGTGCTGGATAAAATCTACGGCATGGGCAACCGCGTTGACGCCTCCATGATAGACAGGTGGGAGCTGTACGGCATCGCGCAGTACTGCGACGAGATGGTGTCAGACGGCGCGGGTGGCAAAGAGCCGCGCTTTACCTGCAACGTGTTTATTCAGAGCCAGCAGGACGCCTACACCGTTCTGAAGGATATCGCGGCGGTGTTCCGGGGCATCACCTTCTGGGGCAACAGCCAGATTTTTGTAAACGCTGACGTGCCGCAGGTGGACGCCAGCGGGAACGTTGACGTTGATTTTGTCTATCACGCGGCAAACGTGGTGGATGGCCTGTTTACCTACGCCGGGGGCAGCTACAAAAACCGCTACTCATCCTGTCAGGTGGGCTGGTCCGATCCGCTTAACCACTACTCCGACACGGTAGAGGGCGTCTACGATTCAGAGCTGGTGAAGCGCTATGACGTGCGCGAGATGACGCTGACGGCGATTGGCTGCACGTCTCAGAGCGAGGCGCACCGGCGCGGGCGCTGGGCGATACTCTCAAACGCTAAAGACGGCACCGTCTCTTTCGGCGTTGGCCTCGACGGGTATATCCCGGTGCCGGCTGAAATTATCGGCGTGGCTGATCCGTTCCGCAGCGGGAAGCAGAACGGCGGGCGCATCAGCGCGGTGAACGGCAAAAGCATCAGGCTCGACCGTCAGATTGACTACAGCCCTGGCGACCGGCTGGTGGTGAACCTGCCGGACGGCACCGCGCAGACCCGCACCATCGCGTCGGTCAGCGCCGATAAGCAGACCGTTGCCACAGCCACAGCGTTTCGCCTCACGCCGGATGCGGGCGCGGTGTGGGCCATCGACAGCGATAACCTGGCCATCCAGTATTTCCGGGTGACATCAATTTCAGCCAACGGCAACGGCACCTTTACGGTGGCGGGTGTGCAGCACGATCCGGACAAGTACCGCTATATTGATGACGGCGTGCGCATTGAGCCCGCGCCTATTACCGTCACCCCGGTAAACGTGCTGAAAGCGCCGCAGAATATCGTGATTTCCGAGGTCAGCTTTACCGAGCAGGGGCTTTCCGTCTCTTCCATGCAGGTGACGTGGGACAAAACGGAGGGAGCGGTAAGCTACGTGGCGCAGTGGCGCAAAGACAAAGGCGACTGGGTCAGCGTCAGCCAGACCAGCGCACAGGGTTTCAGCGTGCGCGGCATCTACACCGGGGTCTATGACGTGCGGGTGCGGGCGGTAAACGCTGCGGAGGTGTCGTCGCCGTGGGGCTTTGCAGACTCCACCTCGCTCAGCGGCAAAACGGGCAGGCCGGGCACGCCGGTTAACCTGCGGGCGTCCGGTGACGTGGTGTGGGCCATCGATCTGACCTGGGCATTTCCTGCCGGGGCGGGCGACACGGCTTACACCGAGATTCAGGTGGCGACCACGGCTGACGGCCTCAACCCGCAGTTTCTCGCATACGTTCCCTATCCCGGCGTCAGCTATCAGCACGGCCCGATGCCCGCTGGCGTGCGCCGCTGGTATCGAGCCAGACTGGTGGACCGGATCGGCAACACCGGAGACTGGACCGCATTCAGCGGCGGCATGACCAACGTCAGCGCGGGCGAACTGATTGATGCCAGCTTTAAGGAGTTCATGGAGTCTGATGACGGTAAGGCGCTGCTTGACCCGTTAATCACCGACCCGCAGGCGCTGGCTGAAAGTATTCTGGCGAACTATGACGATGTTGAGCAGCAGTGGGCTAACTACGGTGAAAACCGCGCCGGGATTATTGAGGCGAAAAAGGTTGCCGCCGACGCCAGCAGCGCGGTCGCCCAGCTCGAAACCAACGTTGTTGCCAGCTTTGACTCAACCAATCAGACGATCAACGCACAGGGGCAGCGGCTGGATGCGCAGGGTAACATTATTAACGATCAGGGTCAGCGACTGGACGCACAGGGCAACATCATTGATGCTCAGGGGCGGGCCATCAGCGCTAACCAGGCCGCTATTCAGCAGAAAATGACCGCTTACGCTGATGCATCCGGTGGTTCGGCTATTTACACACTGAAAGCAGGCGTGCGCTACGGCGGCGTGAACTACGATGCGGGCATGTCGGTTGCGGTCACCATCAATGGCAGTGAGGTGATAACCCGCTTCGCGGTTAACGCCAACCAGTTTGTGGTCGCCAGCGGCAGCGGGAACAACGTCTTTTCGCCGTTTATCATCCGCAACGGTCAGGTGCTGATTAACCAGGCGTTTATCGGGGAGGGCTGGATAAGCAACGCCATGATCGGCGACTTCATTCAGTCGAACAACTACAGCGCAGGGCAGACAGGCTGGCGCATCGACAAGAGCGGCGGTGCTGAATTCTCCGGCGTGACCGTGCGCGGAGATATTTATGCCAGCAGGGGTGAGCTGAACAACGTCACTATCAATGACACCTGCGTCATTAAAGGCACGCTCAGTGCGTCGCGCATCAATGGTCCACTGATGCAGAGCAAGAGCTTCAGCTTTGTGCAGACGAACTCCAACGCCTCCAGCACGGTTTACTGGGACGGCACCGCAGGGCGCGGAGATGTGCCAATGACCCTCAGCGGCACGGTGATGCGCTTCAGGAACAATACGCAGACGGCCTCACGACTGGTGGTGGCCGGACAGACGATAACCCCGACAGGAAACCCGGTTATCTCCAGCGGGGAAATGACCATCTACTCGTTCAGCATAGACATCGGTACGGCAGCGGCTGCAGTACAGTTTTTTGCCGGGGCGCTGAACCAGTCGCAGGGTCAGAACTGCATCTGGACCGCCCAGCTGTTTGCTTCCCCGACCGCAAACCAGTTTCACACCTGATTCCCTGAATATCCATTTAACTGACTGATGACCCGGCCTCAGCGCCGGGTTTTTTATTGCCCGGAGAAAACTATGTCAGCAGGCACTATTGCTTTAACGAACGGATCAACAACGGTAAGCGGCAGCGGAACCAGCTTCACCACCGAGCTCAGGCCCGGCGACTTTATTTATGTGATGGTGGGCGGTGCGCCTTACACCCTGGTGGCATCAGCCATTGGCTCGGTAACCAGAGTGACGCTTGCCACAGCGTATGATGGCCCCACGGCATCCGGGCTTGCCTGGGTCGCGGCTCCGGCGCTGATGCAGGCCGCAGTCACGCAGAAAATCTTAAACGACTTCGCTGCGGTGGCGCGGGGACGCGTGCTGGACTTCCAGAACTGGCAGAAAATTTACAGCAGCGATGCATCCGTGACGGTGACGCGCCCTGACCGCACCACCTTTACCGGACCCAGCTGGGGATATCTGGCAGATCAGTTAAAAGGCAAAGCCCGGTCTGATGACAGGCGATTTGACACGGTGGACGGCAAGACAGGCGGTAACGTTGAAGGTCAGATTCGCGTCAGCGGCGGCAGCAGCATCGGCGTGAAAACGGGGGCTGGCGGTAACAAAGATATCTACCTGTACAACGCAGTGGGTGATGGTGACGTCTCCACGTTCGTAAATTTTCTGCGGGGATTCTGGTATGATGGCGTCTGGACGCTTGGCGGAGTCCGTGGAGATGACACCCGCCTGTCTCATGCCCAGATGTCAGTGTCGAGCGGAGCCGGTGCTGCGGCAGATTTTCTGTTTTATCCTGATGGTCGTGCAATCGGTAACTGGCAGATGCAGTCTGATGAAAGGATTAAAGAGATATACGGATTTATTGATAATCCGCTGGAGAAAATGCGGGGCATACGAGGGATTCATTTCAGAAGGCTTGATACGGGTCTGCCAGGCTACGGGTTCAGCGCTCAGGCCGTGGGCGAAGTATTTCCCGACGCGGTGAGCAAAACAGGCCAGGTAACGCTGCAGGACGGCACTGTGGTGAAAGACGTCCTTTCACCGGACACATATGGCGTTTCAGCCGCCCTTCATCATGAAGCAATTCTCGCACTTATGGACAGGATTGAAGAGCTGGAAAAGCGCTTAAACGGGACTGATGCTCTGGATGAATAAAGATTAGGGAGAGCAGTACATGCCACCGGAGGTTCAGGAGAAGGAAGTCAGCATCAGTCTGTAGGGAATTTTCTATGCTCACTGTTCAGGGCAACAGCTTGATAAAATCCCCTCCCAATAATACTGTATATAAATACAGTTAAATCGGGAGGGTTTACCATGCCACGCAGAGCAGATATCGACACCGCATTCAGAAAGGCCATCAGGCGCGATCACCGAAACCGGCGCACGGTTACCACGCGTGATTTTCTGGAATCACTGAGGGAGTACAACTGGGAGTGGACGCCGGATCAGGCTAACCATTACATCAGGAGCCTGCTTTGCTTTGGCGATAGGACGGCAGAGGAGGGAACGGAGTACCGGACGTATGAGCTGTTCTCTCCGTATGCGGGTTACTGATTGCTGTCTAACCAGTCAGCCCATCGCTGCATCATTTCCCTGCGATTATCCAGGTATTGCGCGTGGTTATATATTCCACGCGTTCCCTGAGTATTTACGTGGGCAAGCTGAGCCTCAATTGCATCGCTGTTCCAGTGAAGCTCGTTCATTACTGTGCTGAACTGGTGACGAAATCCGTGTCCACTAGTCTGCCCCTCATATCCGATCCGGCGTATAACGCCCAGCACGGTATTCTCACTGATAGGCTTCTTCTGGTCGGTTCTTCCCGGGAAGCAAAGTAGGTATTGACCGGTTACTTTCTTCAGAAATGTAAGAAGGTTAATAACCTGATCAGACATTGGAACAACATGAATGCGACGGCCTTTCATCACTTCAGCGTCAATAGTAATGAGTCTGTTCTCAAAGTCGATGTTCGCCCATGCCATCGACCTTAGCTCTTTTGTGCGCAGAGCGGTGTAGTGAAGAACCTGTGCAGCAATCTTTGCAATGACGCTGCCACCATACCCTTCGAGAGCCGTGTGGAACTCACGAATGCGGTTAATCGGAAGAAACGGGTAGTTTTCTTTTCTGTAACCACGCAGTGCGTCAACAAGATCGGGGGCAGGATTATATTTCGCTCTTCCGGTCACAATTGCGTACCGGAAAACCTCACCACACCTCCTTCTGGCTTTATCAGCTCTCTCCATTGCTCCGCGATCCTCAAACAGCCGGATAACCTTAAGCAGCACCATTGGCTCTACCTGATCCATCTTCATATGGCCTATAAGCGGAAGAATGTCATCTTTGAACATTCTGTGAAGCTCGTCAGCATAGCCGAGTGACCAAACCTTAGATTTGTGCGTATACCATTCTGTGAAGATGTCACCAAAGGTATCGGCGTCAGCTTCTTTCTCTTTTTTCTTTAGTGATTGTTTTTGCTCCGCAGGATCTATACCTGTCAGAAGCTTCATTTTTGCTTCCGACTGGCGTGCCCGCGCTTCGGTCAGAGATATTTCCGGGTAGGGTCCAATAACGAGAGTTTTCTCTTTTCCTTCGAATCGATACCGCATCCGCCACACTCTCTTTCCTGTAGGTGGAACAAAGAGGAACAGACCTCCCGAATCAGCCAGTCGATATGATTTTTCTTTTGGGCGCGCAGCATCAATCTGCTTAACGGTCAGCATGTGGGCATAATTCCGGGCATAGTTTTCGTTGTGCCCACAATATGCCCGCAAAAAGTTGTCGTAGTCAATTCGCTTCGGTTCGCGTCGGTTCAGTATGGTTTTTGGGGAGTGCTGATTCTGTAAGGGTTTTGTTCGTTTCGGTTCGTGCGGGTTCGTGAAGAAGTGGCGTCCCCTGCAGGAATCGAACCTGCAACTAGCCCTTAGGAGGGGCTCGTTATATCCATTTAACTAAGGAGACATCCGGGAAGCAGTATACAGTTATACGTCCCGGATGTTAACCGTATGCAGCCTGATCGCTTATTCTGACAGCAGTCGGGTCTCGCCGATGCCACTTATCTCAGTCAGCACTGGTTGTTTTGCTGCTTTTTGCTCTCTCGCTCTTTCTTCTTCTGCTCAGCACGCGTTTTGGCTTTAGCCTCTTCATCCATATCATTGCGGATCTGCGCATGGCTTATCAGAGCAAAAATCAGTGTACCGCCAGTGATGTTGCCGAGTAACGTTGGCAGTGCAAAAGGCCAGAAAAACTCCTGCCACGGCAATGTGCCGGCAAACACCAGATAGAGCACTTCTACTGAGCCAACCACAATATGTGCCAGATCGCCTAATGCCACCAGCCAGGTCATCAAAATGATGATAAACAGTTTGGCATTGTCGGCATGCGGGATCATCCATACCATTGTGGCGATAATCCAGCCTGAGATCACTGCGTTGGCAAACATCTCACCTGCCGGGTTTTCCATAACCTTTTCACTGATAGCGGTAAAGGCCTGCAGGGTAGCATCATCAAAAATGGGCATAGTGTTAAATGCCAGCGCCGCCAGTCCGGTGCCTATCAGATTACCCAGCAGCACCAGACTCCATAAACGCAGCAGCAGCCTGAAATTACTGCCAGTGGGTTTATGCATAACCGGCAATACAGCGGTAACGGTGTTTTCGGTAAACAGTTGCTGTCGGGCAAGAATCACTATCACAAAGCCAAAGCAGTATCCCAGATTTTCCAGCAGAAATGCACCCGGTACGCCCTCCAGATGGACTTTAAAGATCCCTTTTGCCATCAGCGACGCACCCATTGACAGCCCGGCGGCAATCGCCGACCAGAGCAGTGCCATGCCATCACGCTCCAGCTCTTTCTCCCCCTCCTGACGAATCTCTTCATGTATAGCCGCAGCCCGTGAGGGCAGCACATCCTCGTCAACTTCAATCTCGGTGCCTTGCTCTTTCTCTTCGCTGTCTACGTCATTGTCATCATTGTCGTGTTCAGCATTGCGTGGCGATGGCTTCATATTTACTCCTGGTGATAGTGCTGATGCGTAATAAGCGTAGACGGTTTTAGCAAGGCTGAAATGTTACGAAGAGTTTCTACAATAGTAACAAAATTTTAACCAAGCTGCTTTTCTGACCAATTTGCCGCTTCAGGCTTCACCAATAGCCTGTCAGAGCAAAATGAGAGAGAGATCACATACTTCGGCCCACAGCTTCTGTGTGGTATTATCATTGCCTCTTTTATCGCAGTGATGCCTCTCTCTTATGCTCGAAGTTATTAATCTCTCATGTGTTCGCGATGAGCGGGTACTGTTTCATGGGCTCAATTTCCATGTTCAGCCTGGCGATCTTGTGCAGATTGAAGGGCCAAATGGTGCAGGTAAAACCTCACTGCTGCGTTTACTGGCAGGTCTTAGTCGCCCCGATGAAGGTGACGTTTTGTGGCAGCAGGCGCCACTGCACCGGCAGCGAGAAAACTGGCAACGCCATCTGCTCTATCTCGGTCATCAGCCCGGCGTTAAGGCGGTACTTTCACCACTGGAGAATTTGCGTTTCTGGCATCGCGATATCAGCAAGACGGCAATATTTACCGCGCTGGAGCAGGTCAGTCTCACCGGTTATGAAGAGATACCTGTGGCACAACTCTCTGCCGGACAGCAGCGTCGCGTTGCGCTGGCGCGGCTCTGGCTAAGCCCGGCCCGGCTCTGGATCCTTGATGAGCCGCTTACTGCTATCGATAAATCTGGCGTGGCAGCGCTGATTGACCGTTTTACTGAACATACCAGTCAGGGAGGAGCGGTGATCCTGACAACGCACCAGGCGCTGCCGGCAGCGACAGCATCGCTGCGCAAAATCCAGCTAAACGGCGAGTGGCTCTGATGCTGAGACAGATTGTCCAGCGCGAGCTGAAAATTGCATTTCGCAGCGGGGCGGATGTGCTTAATCCGCTGTGGTTTTTTCTGATTGTGATCACGCTGTTTCCACTCGGTATCGGCCCTGATCCACAGCAGCTGGCGCGCATCGCGCCGGGCATAGCCTGGGTTGCGGCTTTACTGGCGTCGCTGCTGGCGCTGGAACGCCTGTTCCGTGACGACTTTCTGGATGGCTCGCTGGAGCAGCTGCTGTTACTGCCTGCGCCACTTCCGCTGACCGTACTTGGCAAAGTTCTCGCCCACTGGCTGCTTACCGGCGTGCCGCTGATCCTGCTGTCACCTCTGGCGGCCCTGCTGCTGTCACTGGATCTGGCAGGCTGGCGTGCCATGGCATTAACTCTGCTGCTGGGCACGCCCACGCTGAGTTTTCTTGGCGCTATAGGATCAGGCCTCACGGTGGGTCTGCGACGCGGCGGCGTATTGCTGAGTCTGCTGGTGTTACCGCTGGCGATTCCGGTATTGATATTCGCCAGTGCAGCGATTGACGCTGCCACTCAGGGGCTGCCGATTAGCGGTTATCTGGCCGTGCTGGGTGCCATGCTGGTTACCAGCGCCACGCTGTCGCCTTTTGCCACAGCGGCTGCGCTACGTATCAGTCTGCAGTAACGTGCGCGCAGTCAGGCTGCGCGCTCAACTTTATTTTTAGTGTGAGCAATACAAATGTGGAAATGGTTACACCAGTGGGCAAGGCCTGAACAGCTTTACCGGCTATGCGGACGCACTATTCCGGGATGTGCAGTAGCCGCTATCGCAGCATTGCTCTCTGGCTGGTGCTGGGGATTTGGCTTTGCGCCAGCAGATTATCAGCAGGGTGACAGCTTCCGGATTATGTATCTGCATGTGCCCGCCGCAATGTGGTCGATGGGGATCTATGCCGCGATGGCGCTGGCCGCTTTTACCGGCCTGGTGTGGCAGCTAAAAATGGCCGATCTCGCTGCCGCTGCCATGGCACCGGTTGGCGCAGTCTTTACTGCTGTTGCCCTGTTAACCGGATCTGCCTGGGGTAAACCCATGTGGGGCACCTGGTGGATCTGGGATGCCCGTCTGACCTCAGAGCTGGTGCTGCTGTTTCTCTATATGGGCGTAATTGCGCTCTATCACGCGTTTGACGATCGCCGCACCGCAGGGCGTGCTGCCGGGATGCTGATCCTGGTGGGTGTGGTTAATCTGCCAATCATTCACTTCTCGGTGGAGTGGTGGAACACGCTACATCAGGCATCGTCCGGTATATTGCAGCAGGCCATTGACCCGCGCATGCGTACGCCACTGCGCTGGTCAATTCTTGGCTATCTGCTGCTGTTTATCACACTGACGCTGATGCGCCTGCGCAATCTGATTTTACTGACTGAACGTCATCGCCCGTGGGCAATCGTAGTGGCGCAGCGAGGAGAAAAAGCATGAGTCCGGCATTTTCTTCCTGGAGTGCGTTTTTTATGATGGGCGGCTACGCCTTTTATGTCTGGCTGGCGGTCGCCTGTACACTGATCCCGCTGCTGGGCCTGGTATTGCATACGGTGCTGCTGCGTCGTCGCCTGCTGGCAGAGATCCGCCAGCGCCAGGCACGAGAGCAGCGTATGCGGACGGCGCAGGCAAAAAAACGTGCGCTGCAACAGGCGGGGGAGCAGGGATGAATGTCCGTCGTCGCAATCGTCTGCTGGTGGTGCTGGTAATCCTGACCGGACTGAGTCTGGCAACCGGGTTAACAATGTATGCACTGCGATCCAATATCGATCTGTTCTACACGCCAGGAGAAATTATCTACGGCAAAGGCGAAACGCCGCAGAAGCCGGAAGCGGGGCAGCGCCTGCGCGTAGGCGGTATGGTCATGCCTGGCAGTGTTGAGCGCGATCCGCAGTCGCTGGCGGTCTCGTTTAAGCTTTACGATGGCAGAGGGGTGGTCAGTGTCAACTATATGGGGATCCTGCCCGATCTGTTTCGTGAAGGGCAGGGCGTGGTAGCGCAGGGCGTATTGCAACCAGGCAATATCATCAATGCCCGGGAAGTGCTGGCAAAGCACGATGAGAAATATACGCCGCCGGAAATTCAGGACGCGATGAACAATAATCCGCAAGCGACCGCAGCGCGCGACCAGCAGACGGGTAATCAGCCATGATGCCAGAAATCGGAACCTTTCTGCTCTGTCTGGCGCTTGGATTAGCACTGCTATTAAGTCTCTATCCGCTATGGGGCGCTGCACGGCAGGACGCCCGACTGATGGCGCTGGCGCGGCCACTGACCTGCGGCGTGTTTTTTACCATCGCCGCTGCTTTTGTGGTGCTGGTACATGCCTTTATCGTCAACGATTTTACCGTGGCATATGTTGCGGCAAACTCTAATACGCTGCTGCCGGTTTACTATCGTATCGCCGCCACCTGGGGGGCGCATGAAGGTTCACTACTGCTGTGGGTGCTGCTACTCAGCAGCTGGTCGCTGGCAGTGGCAATATTCAGTCGCGATATGCCTCAGGATGCGCTGGCGCGTGTGCTGGCTGTGATGGGGATGATCAGCGCAGGTTTTCTGCTGTTTATTCTGCTGACCTCAAATCCCTTTGCCCGGACACTGCCGGACTTTCCTGTCGATGGACGCGATCTCAATCCCATGCTGCAGGATATTGGCCTGATTTTTCATCCACCGCTGCTCTATATGGGCTATGTCGGCTTCTCTGTGGCATTTGCGTTTGCCATTGCTTCGCTGATGAGCGGACGGCTGGATACGGCCTGGGCGCGCTGGTCACGTCCATGGACCACCGCTGCCTGGGTGTTTCTTACCGTTGGTATTGTGCTTGGCTCAGCATGGGCATACTACGAACTCGGCTGGGGTGGATGGTGGTTCTGGGATCCGGTGGAAAATGCGTCATTTATGCCGTGGCTGGTTGGCACCGCGCTGATGCACTCGCTGGCGGTCACTGAAAAGCGTGGCAGCTTTAAATCCTGGACGGTACTTCTGGCGATTGCGGCGTTTTCACTTAGCCTGCTCGGAACTTTTCTGGTGCGCTCAGGCGTGCTGGTCTCGGTACATGCATTCGCTTCCGATCCGGCCCGCGGCATGTTTATTCTCGCGTTTCTGATTATCGTTATCGGGAGTTCGTTGTTGCTGTATGCACTGCGCGGCGGGCAGGTACGCAGTCGTGTTCAGAGTGAAATCTGGTCGCGGGAATCTTTTCTACTGGGCAACAACCTGCTGCTGATTGCGGCAATGCTGGTCGTGCTACTGGGTACGCTGCTGCCACTGGTGCACAAACAGCTTGGTCTTGGCTCTATTTCAGTGGGTGAGCCCTTTTTTAATACCATGTTCAGCTGGCTGATGGCACCGTTTGCGCTGCTGCTCGGCATCGGGCCGCTGGTGCGCTGGCGGCGTGATGAGCCGCAGAAGCTCTGGCGGCGACTGGGCACCGGACTGGTGGTGACGCTGCTGCTCTCTGTGCTGCTGCCGTGGCTATTGCAGGATCGTATTGAGGCGATGGCAGTAACGGGCCTGCTGATGGCGATTTGGGTCACGCTGCTGACGCTGATGGAGCTGCATGAACGTGCAACCCATCGTCACAGCCTGCTTACGGGATTGCGCCATCTGTCGCGCAGTCACTGGGGCATGGTGCTGGGGCATCTGGGCGTGGCGGTAACGGTGGCCGGCATTGCATTCAGCACTCAATATAGTGTTGAGCGCGATGTACGTATGAAAGCGGGCGACAGTGTTGATATTCACCATTATCACTTTGTATTCCGCGATGTGCACAACCTGCAGGGACCGAATTACAGCGGTGGCGAGGCGATTATCGATGTCACGCGCGATGGCAAGCCAGAGGCCGTGCTGCGTGCGCAGAAGCGTTTCTATACTGCGGCACGAACCATGATGACCGAAGCGGCGATCAGCGGCGGCTTTACACGCGACCTCTATGCGGCGCTGGGCGAAGAGCTGGAGAGTGGTGTCTGGGCAGTGCGTCTTTACTACAAACCCTTTGTGCGCTGGATCTGGTTTGGTGGCCTGTTTATGGCTGCAGGTGGTCTGCTCTGTTTGCTGGATCCACGCTATCGCGCCCGGAAAAAAAGCGCACGCGAGGAGCTGGCATGAACAAAAAAATAGTTTTTATCCCACTGGTACTGTTTTTGCTCCTGGCGACGGCGCTGCTGTGGCAGCTGGCGCGTAACGCGCAGGGGGATGATCCTTCGCGGCTGGAGTCTGCACTTATCGGCAAACCTGTGCCGCAATTCAGGCTTGAAGCGCTGGAGCAGCCGGGCAGGCTCTATAATCAGCAGGTTCTGACTGATGGACAGCCACTATTACTCAATGTCTGGGCAACCTGGTGTCCCACCTGTCGCGCCGAACATCACTATCTCAATACGCTGGCAGAGCAGGGCGTGCGTGTGGTCGGGCTCAACTATAAAGATGACCGCACTAAAGCGGTGAACTGGCTGAATACGCTCGGCAACCCCTACGCGCTGAGTCTTTATGATGGCAGCGGGATGCTGGGTCTCGATCTGGGTGTCTATGGTGCGCCGGAAACGTTTCTGATCGATGGCGCAGGTATTATTCGCTATCGCCATACGGGTGATATCAATCAACGCGTCTGGGAGCAGGAGCTTAAGCCGTTGTGGGAGAAGTATCGTCGGGAGGCTGGTGCATGAGAACGTTCTTCTCTGCTTTGATTGCTCTGCTGATTAGCATCAGTGCCTGGGCAGCAACAGATAATCTGCAGTTTACGTCAGCACAACAGGAGCAGCAGTATCGCGCGCTTACAGCCTCACTGCGCTGCCCTAAGTGTCAAAACAACAGCATTGCAGATTCCGGCGCAATGATCGCGGCAGATATGCGTCTCAAAGTTTATGAGCTGATGCAGCAGGGGCAGAGCCGCAAGCAGATTATTGATTATATGGTGGCGCGCTATGGCAATTTTGTCACCTACGATCCACCTGTCACGCCATCAACACTGATCCTCTGGGCCGGACCACTGCTATTTGTGCTGCTGGGAAGCCTGCTGATCCTGCGGCGCAACCGACGCAGAGTTGAGGCAAACGATCTGGATTATGATGAACAACAGCGCCTTGCAGCGATTTTAGCGCGCAACGGGAAGCAACGATGACGCTATTCTGCATGATTTTAGCAGGTTTACTGGTGGCAGCGGTTCTGCTGTTTCTGATTGCAGGCTGGCAGCAGCGTCAGGCTGAACCGGATGCGCGCGATCGGCTCAATACCGCTTTCTATCAACAGCGGCTGCACGAGCTGGCACGTGATGAAGCAGAAGGTGTGGTGGCGAGTCGGGCTGAGATGGAGCGTGAGCTTACCCAGACGTTGCTCTCTGATGTCCCTGCGGAAAAGAGTCTGGTGACACGACAGAGCAGCCGCTGGATATTGCTGCCTGGCGTACTGTTTCTGATGCTGGTTTCCACGGGTCTCTATGTGAAAACTGGCGGGTATAGTCAGCTGGCGGCGTGGTTCAGCGTTCAGCATGACTATCCGGCACTGCGCGCCCGGCTGCTTGATCCTGCGGCAGAGCAGCTGACGCCGGAAGAGCTGGCTCGTCTGCAGCTGGGTCTGCGCACCAGACTACAGCAGGAAACTGGCAGCGCCGATGACTGGGCGATGCTGGGGCGTCTGAGTATGGTGCTGAACAATACAGGCATGGCGGGACAGGCACTTGAGCGTGCGCTGCAACGGGCGCCGGGGAATATCGGGCTGCAACAGGACTATGCCGAAGTGCTGACGCGCTCACCGGATGCGCAGGATAACCGGCAGGCGACTCTGCTGCTGAAAGCGTTACTCAGGCACGACCGCAATAATATTCGCACGCTTAGCCTGCTGGCGTTTAACGCCTTTGAACAGCAGAACTATAATGATGCTATCAGCGCATGGCAGTCGATGCTGACACTGCTGCCAGCTGGCGATCAACGCATTATCATGGTTCAGCGCAGTATTGAGCAGGCAAAGAGTGACGCGGGCCAGCAGGCTGTTAAACTTGCCATTACGGTAGAACTGGCACCTCAGGTAAAAAACAGTTTGCCGCCAAACGGTGTGCTCTATATTTCTGTCTCTGACGGCGTTTCATCAGTGCCCGTAGCCGTCAGGCGTATGCCGCTCAGCCGTTTTCCGCTGACGCTGACGCTGGATGACAGCAACGCCATGATGCCTGACCGCCTGCTGTCAGCGCAGCATCAGATTCAGGTCAGGGTGCGCATTGCCCGTGATGGCAGTGCCCGACCGCAGACCGGAGACTGGTTTGGGCTGAGCGCTATTACCGCGTGGGAGAAGCATCAACCGCTGACTGTTGAGATCAGCCAGCAGCAGCCCTGAAGCTGCTACACTTTTTATCCGCACAGGGAGAAGAACATGAATAATCGCCTGACCAGTCTGGCTCTGGCCAGTTTACTGCTGGTAGGTTGTGCCAGCTCAGCGCCAACGGATGATACCGCCTCTGCGCAGCGCAGCGATCCGCTGGAAGGTTTCAACCGCACGATGTTTAATTTTAACTATAACGTGCTGGACCCCTATGTGGTTCGTCCGGTGGCTGTGGCGTGGCGCGATTATGTGCCGGTACCCGCGCGCACGGGTGTCAGCAATTTCCTCGGCAACCTTAATGAACCTGCCAGCATGGTTAACTCAATTTTGGTAGGCGAGCCGCGTCAGGCGGGCATCCACTTTACGCGTTTCTTCCTGAACACTGTTCTGGGACTGGGTGGATTTATCGACGTTGCGGGCAAAGCCAATCCGGCACTGGCACGTGAAGTACCGCACCGTTTCGGCAGCACACTGGGACGCTATGGTGTAGGTTACGGTCCTTACGTTGTACTGCCTGGTTACGGCAGCTTTACCGTGCGTCAGGATGGCGGTGACTATGTTGATACACTCTATCCGGTACTGAGCTGGTTAAGCTGGCCACTCTCTGTTGGCAAGTGGGCGCTGGAGGGAGTAGAGACGCGTGCACAGCTGCTTGATTCAGATGGCATTATGAAGCAGCAGCAGGATCCCTATGCTTTTATCCGCAATGCCTACTTCCAGCGTAACGATTTTCTGGCCAATGGCGGCAAGCTGAAGCCGGAAGATAATCCAAACGCCAGTGCGATTCAGGATGAACTGAACGAAATCGACAGCGAATAGCATCCGCGTTATAAGCCAGCTGCCTGCTCTGCAGGTGGCTGCGTGTTTATGCCGATCCCTTTTCTGAGCTCACCAGTCGCGTATTATCAGTCTGTTAACGAGAGTGAACGCCACAACTACCAGGTCTGACTGAGCTTCAGACGTCCCGATACACCCTCTGTTAAAAGCGCATTGATACTGATGATAAGGTAATTCAATGCTGATAACTGGCAGTACGCCACGATTAATCTGGCATCAGGGGAAGAGAGTCTTAACGCTAAAAAATGTATTGCAGGTGAGAATATCTCACCCGCACTAGTGTTACATCAGAACTTATAGTTAAAGCTTGCGCCGTAGAGCCAGGCTTTACCTTCAGAGTTGAAAGTATAAGGGCCTTCTTTAACAGTGACGTGCTGCCCATGCATATAGGAGACGCCAACATCCACTGACGCATCTGGTGTAAAGGCGTATGAGGTACCAGCACTCAGCCACAGGCGATCCTGATCCGGGATAGAGATTGAGCGCTTATCAGCCGGAACCGGGCTATCATCAAACGCGATACCGGTACGGAAGGTCCAGTGGTCGTCATAGAAGTAGGTAGTGCCCAGCGCGATGCGGTAAGCATCCTTAAAGCTCTCATCTTTATAAAACAGCGTCTGGCCTCTGGTGCCTGTCGCTTTCAGCTCCTGGAACTGACTCCAGCTGGTATAAGCCAGGCTATAGTGAACGGCCCACTGCGGTGCCACTTTATGCCAGCCTGATACTTCCCACATCTCCGGCAGGTTCAGCGTCAGTGCGCCCGGAATGGTCGCTCCGCTGGTGCCATAAGGCAGGCCCAGTGCAGCAGCCTGCGGTGAGCCATTAAAGGCCGCCGGAACATTACTCTTATAGTCGCCATCAAAATCAATTTTCACTTCTGAACGATAGGTGAAGCCGAAGCGGTTATTTTTATCCACTTCATACAGGATACCGGCATTCCAGCCGTAGCCCCATTCATTCCCTTTCAGATGTGCAATTTGTGTATCAGCAGGCAGACGCGCGCGCGCGCCAGCTTCGCCCGCATAACGCTCAATTTTTGCCCGTGCATAGACAGCATCAAAGCCAACACCAAAGCTCAGATACTCATTAAGACGATAGGCGGTGCTCAGATTCAGGTTAGCGGTCATCAGGTCGGTTTTGCCACCGAAACCACCTGCGGCGTAACCGTTATTAAACTCTGTCGCCAGACCGTAATTTGAGGTGGCAGATGCGCCAATCCACCATTGATCGTTAATCGGCTGGACATAGTGAATATTAGGAACCCACTGATTTGGCGCAATATTATTTGCATCCAGGCTATTGCCGGTCAGTGGGCTGCGGCCGCTGATATCAACCTCAGGATCGATATAAACCGCACCAATTGAAAAAGCAGGGCGATCCATAAGCGCCATGGTCGCTGGATTGCGGCTGGCTGATGCTGCGGTATCACCTATGGCACCTTCACCTGAGTAGCCGCGACCTAAGCCAATTGCTGAAAATTCATTGAGTTGAAAGCCTGCGGCGTAAACATGTGAAGAAACAAGCGCCACTGCAGCTGCCACAGCTGACTTTGCAAACAGGTTCTTATGGTTCATGACCACAACCTCTTCAAAATTATTATTAAACGTTGTTACATCGCGTAACAAAGACCGGCGGATTGTAGGGACTGATTGTGAACAGACATATCAGACCAGTGCGACGAGTATAGGTCTGACCTGTGTATAGGTTGCAATAATGATTTTCAAATATTGCACATTTGATCGACAAAATAAGATCTGCTTAACAATTTCTTTACGCTCCGCTTGCAGCAGCATGGCTCAGATTTGTTTTGAATCAAATTTTATTGTGATATTCGTCACTTAGCGTGGCAATGATAGAGGAAAAGCAGCTGCAGGCGTAAACTTTCTGGCAATAAGCGTCATAAATAGCGAGAGTTTTACCGGAGAGAGCCAGATGAGTAATGCCATAAATAAGTGCAGTGCCAGTGAAACTGCAGCCTGCTGCTGCGTTGATGTCGGAACCGTAATTGACAACAGCGACTGCTGTGCCAGCTGGTCAGCACACTTTACCAGTCGCAGCGCGGCAGAGGCTATGCTGGCTACGCTTAGTGAGAAAGCACGTCAGACCGCCTCTGAACCTTGTCAGATCGTTTCGCATGTTAGCGAAGAGTCTGGGGGTATCCGGCTTGATATACAATTTACCTTTTGCTGTCAGGCAGAAGCGCTGATCTTTCAGCTTGCTCTGCGTTGAGTTCAGTGCCGCCTGAAGAGGGTGGTATAAATCTTTTGTGTTTATCCTCGCACTTTTCTTCTCCTGCTATTGGCGACCTGCTGCTGTATGGTTAACACTGACGATCAGGTCAGACCTGTTTGGCAATGATGCCAGGTCGTCAGATACAGGGGGAAGAGAATGAGCAAAGCGCAGCCGTTACTGACGCGTCAGGGCGAACGTATCGCCATCACTCATGGGTTGCGTACGCCATTTGCCCGCCAGGCAAGTGACTTTCACGGCATTCCGGCACTTGAACTGGGACGTATGGTCGTCAGTGAGCTGCTGGTTCGCAGTGAGCTGCCGGTTGAGGTGATCGATCAGCTGGTGTTTGGTCAGGTGATACAGATGCCAGAAGCGCCTAATATTGCCCGCGAAATCGTTCTCAGTAGCGGGATGAGTGTGCACACTGATGCCTATAGCGTTAGCCGCGCCTGCGCCACCAGTTTTCAGGCAGTTGCCAATGTGGCGGAGAGCCTGCTGGCTGGCACTATTGATTGCGGTATTGCTGGCGGAGCTGACTCCTCTTCAGTGCTGCCCATCGGCGTGAGTAAAACGCTGGCGCGGGCACTGGTCGATCTCAACAAAGCCCGCACATTCAGTAAAAAGCTGCAAATACTGCGCCGTCTCCGGCCGCGCGATCTGTTGCCGGTGCCACCAGCGGTGGCTGAGTATTCCACCGGTCTGCGTATGGGGGATACGGCGGAGCAGATGGCAAAGAGCTATGGCATCACGCGTGAGCAGCAGGATGCGCTGGCGCTACGCTCGCACCAGCGGGCGGCGCAGGCCTGGCAGAGCGGGCTGTTATCCGCCGAGGTGATGCCTGCTTTTGTTCCCCCATGGAAAGCGCCAGTCGGGCAGGATAACAATATTCGTTTCAACGCCAGCGCAGAGGAGTACGCCAGACTGCGTCCCGCTTTTGATCGTCGCCACGGCTCCGTGACGGCAGCTAACAGTACGCCGCTGACCGATGGTGCGGCGGCAGTGATCCTGATGCGTGAAGGGCGCGCCCGTGAACTGGGGGTGACGCCGCTGGGCTATCTGCGCAGCTATGCCTTTACTGCGATTGGTGTACAGCAGGATATGCTGCTGGGTCCCGCTTACGCTTCTCCGCTGGCGCTGGATCGCGCCGGTATCGTGCTGAGCGATTTAACGCTGATCGATATGCATGAAGCGTTTGCTGCCCAGACGCTGGCTAATCTGAAACTCTTCAATGATGCACGCTTTGCCCGCGAAGTACTGCATCGTGCGCAGGCACTGGGTGAAGTCGATGAGGCGCGTTTTAACGTTCTGGGCGGCTCTATCGCCTATGGCCATCCGTTTGCGGCGACGGGTGCCCGCATGATTACCCAGACGCTGAACGAGCTGCGGCGGCGCGGTGGCGGGCTGGGGCTGGTTACCGCCTGTGCGGCGGGAGGGTTAGGTGCGGCAATGGTTCTGGAGGCTGAATAATGCAGGATCACGTATTTCAGTTAACTATGCGGCCGGACAACGTTGGGGTGATCACCATCGATGTACCGGGTGAGAAAATGAACACCCTGCGTAAAGCGTTTGCCGAAGAGATCCGCGCAGTCGTTGCTGCAGCACGGCAGAACCGGGAGCTGGTGGGGCTGGTTCTGATTTCCGGTAAGGCTGACAATTTTATTGCCGGTGCAGATATCAGCATGATTGCTGAGTGCAAAACAGCGGCAGAGGCAGAGGCACTGGCAAAGCAGGGGCAGGAGGTCATGGCGGAGATTGCCGCGCTGCCGTTTCCGGTTGTTGCTGCAATCCACGGTGCCTGTCTCGGCGGCGGACTGGAGCTGGCACTGGCCTGTGATGCCCGCATCTGTTCGCTGGATGAAAAAACCCGGCTTGGATTGCCGGAAGTGCAGCTCGGTCTGCTACCGGGCTCGGGAGGCACTCAGCGTCTGCCGCAGCTGATTGGCGTTGAGCAGGCGCTGCCGCTGATCCTGAGCGGGAAATCACTACGCGCGCGGCAGGCACTCTGGCTGGGTGTGGTGGATGATGCCGTGCCACACGCAATTTTACTGGAAACGGCCGTGGCACGCGTTCATAAAGGAAAGCAGCCTGCGCGTTTGTTGTCACGTCGCGCCCGTATTATCCAGGGATCGGTGGCGCGTCCGCTGCTGTTTATGCTGGCTAAACGCCAGGCTGATAAAAAATCGCATGGCAATTATCCGGCAGTTGACCAGATACTATCAGTGGTGCGTACCGGGCTGGAGCAGGGCAGTCAGGCAGGTCATCTCGCGGAAGCACGGGCGTTTGGCCTGCTGGCCATGACGCCAGAATCTGCCGCGCTGCGCAGTCTGTTTTTTGCCTCCACGGCGCTGAAAAAAGCGGCAGCAGCAGAGGGAGAACCACGGCCTTTGCGGCGAATTGGCGTTCTGGGCGGCGGCCTGATGGGAGGTGGCATCGCCAGCGTAACAGCGTTAAAAGCCGGGCTGCCGGTACGCATTAAAGATATTCAGCTCAGCGGTATTAATCATGCGCTGCAATATAGCTGGGCATTGCTGACGAAAAAAGTCACACGCCGTCAGATGAAGCCTGCTGAACGACAGCAGCAGCTGGCCCGTATCAGCGGTGGCACTGACTATCAGGGATTCCGGCAGTGTGACGTGGTAATTGAGGCGGTATTTGAGGATCTGGCGCTGAAACAGCAGATGGTGGCTGAGATTGAACAGCACTGCCAGCCCTGTACTATTTTCGCCTCTAACACCTCCTCACTCCCGATTGGTGATATCGCGGCGCAGGCGCAGCGGCCGGAAAATATTATCGGCCTGCACTACTTTAGTCCGGTTGATAAAATGCCGCTGGCAGAGGTGATCCCGCATAAGGGGACATCCGCTGAGACAGTGGCAACTACCTTGCAGCTCGCACAGCGCCAGGGAAAAACCGCAGTGGTGGTTGCCGACAGGCCTGGATTTTACGTTAACCGTATTCTTGCGCCCTATATCAATGAGGCACTGCGCTGTCTGCTGGAGGGAGAGCCAGTTGCACATATTGATCGGGCGCTAATCAGACAGGGGTTTCCGGTGGGGCCACTTCAGCTGCTGGATGAGGTGGGAATTGATGTTGGCAGTAAAATCAGCCCGCTGCTGGAGCAGGCATATGGTTCACGGTTTGCCGCACCGCAGGCAGCAGTAGATACGATCCTCGCCGACGGGCGTCAAGGGCGAAAAAACCGTAAAGGCTTTTACGATTATGGCAAACGCCACTTTCTTCCCGGTGCACGTAAAGCAGATAAGAGCCTGTATGCGCTGCTTGCTATCACACCGCAGGCCAGGCAGAGCGAACAGCAGATTGCTGAGCGGTGCCTGATGATGATGCTGAATGAAGCAGCACGCTGTCTGGATGAAAATGTGATTCGTTCGGCACGCGATGGCGATATTGCAGCGGTGTTTGGCATTGGCTTTCCACCTTTTCTTGGCGGACCGTTTCGCTATATGGATCAGTATGGCAGTAGCGCAATAGTGCAGAAATTAACGGCGCTGATGCAGCAATATGGTGATCGCTTTGCTCCCTGTGAAGCGCTGCTAAAGCAGGCAGAGCAGGACGGTCGTTTTTACACTGTCGGGCAGTAAACAGCAGCCGTTCTGCATTTGCTGCTGAGCGCCGCGGGTGTGATCAACATCACTCCCGCCGCAGTTTGATAGGCGCTTATTTAATGAGCAATTGGTTGACTATACTAAAGCCATTGGGGTAAAACACAGCCTTCATTCGCAGAATGAAGCGTCTGGTGCTCTGATACCCGACGATATCGATCAACAATAGCGGTGCTTTATGCAAGTTTTTATCATGCGTCACGGCGATGCAGCTCTGGAAGCCGCGAGCGACTCTGCTCGTCCTCTTACGCTGTGCGGCAGTAACGAATCTCGTCAGATGGCAAGCTGGCTTAACAGCCAGGCGCCTGATATCGGCAGGGTGCTGGTCAGTCCCTATCTGCGGGCCGGGCAGACCCTTGCCACAGTGCGCGAGTCACTGGCTTTGCCGCAGAGTCAGGAGGTGTTAGCTGAACTGACGCCAGGTGGCGATCCGGGGCAGGTCGCTTTACATCTTCATGCGCTGGCGCTGCAGGGGGTGAAAGCGGTACTGGTGATTTCGCATCTGCCGCTGGTGGGGTATCTGGTATCTGAGCTTTGCCCTCAGGAAGCACCGCCGATGTTTGCCACTTCTGCTATTGCCTGCATTGACTTTAATGCTGATGAGTGTGAGGGCAAGCTATTGTGGCAGGTCAGTCCGGCGAAGCTTGCCAGAGCCATGTGACACCCTCTGCATCGTTGATGCCGTTATGCCTCGCCCCGGTGACTGATGCGGTCAGTTTCCGGGGCGTTCTCTCTCTGCGTTTTCCTGCCTGAACGAAATATAAACGATAGCGGCTAAGGTAATTCAGGCGGCTGCCACTCCTCGACCTCAATCAGCACCAGCAGTGCTGCATCTCCGCCAAACATCTTAGGTGCCTGATGAAAAGCCATTACATGTGGATGCTGCGCCAGCCAGAGTGGCGTTTGCTGCTTCAGAATATGCTTGCCATGCCCGGTCATCACGCTGGCACAAAAAATATGCTCGCGACGGCAGGCGGCGATCAGCGCGCCCAGCTCCTGTTTTGCCTGCATTTGCGTCAGGCCATGCAGGTCGAGAAAAATCTCCGGCGTGTAGTCGCCGCGCCGCAGTTTTTTAAGCTCATAGTGACTGACATCTGCACGAACGTAACGCACCGGCCCTTCGCTGGAGAGCAGCGGCTGAAACTCATCAGAGAAGTAGTGACTGTTATCCGCCTGTTCTGACAGCAGTCGTTTTAACGGCAGTTCGCGCGTTTTAGTTGCAGGTTTATGTACGATAGTATCCTGTTTCAGCTTACGCGTGCCGATCATCAGCTGACGAAACAGCGCCTGATCCTCATCGTTCAGCGGCGTCTTTTTACTCATGACGGAAGATTTTCTTTAACCTGGCAGTTAATCAGGCTGATACCTTAACGCTAAGCGCCGACAAATGTCAGCTTTTTCACCTCACTGCGCTGAATTCTGCTTCGCTTCGTGGCAAACTATCGGCCGATTGATTTTATGGCCTGCGGAGGGCTATGTGGACAAGATTTTCGTCGATGAGGCAGTGAACGAACTGCACACAATTCAGGATATGCTGCGCTGGGCTGTCAGCCGCTTTTCGGCGGCAGGTCTCTGGTATGGTCACGGTACGGATAATCCCTGGGACGAAGCGGTCCAACTGGTTCTGCCTACACTGTGGCTACCGCTCGATATTCCCGAGGATATGCGCCATGCACGCCTCACGGCCAGCGAACGGCATCGTATTGTTGAGCGGGTGATTCGCCGCGTCAACGAGCGCATCCCGGTGGCCTATCTCACCAATAAAGCCTGGTTCTGCGGCCACGAATTTTATGTCGATGAACGTGTACTGGTACCACGCTCACCGATTGGCGAGCTGATTGAAAATCGCTTTGCCGGATTAATTAATCATCAGCCGCAGCATATTCTCGATATGTGCACCGGCAGCGGCTGTATCGCTATCGCCTGCGCCTGGGCATTTCCTGAGGCAGAGGTCGATGCGGTGGATATCTCGCACGATGCGCTGGCAGTGGCAGAGCAGAATATTGAAGCGCATGGCCTGCTGCATCATGTTACGCCGATCCGCGCCGATCTGTTTCGTAACCTGCCGGCAGTTAAGTACGATCTTATCGTTACTAACCCGCCCTATGTGGATGCGGAAGATATGGATGATCTGCCGGGCGAATATCGCCACGAGCCTGAGCTTGGGCTGGCAGCCGGCAGCGATGGCCTGAAGCTGGTACGGCGTATTCTCGCCTGTGCACCTGACTATCTGAGCGAGCAGGGAGTGCTGATCTGTGAAGTGGGTAACAGCATGGTACATATGATCGAGCAGTATCCCGATGTGCCCTTTACCTGGCTGGAGTTTGACAACGGCGGCGATGGCGTCTTTATGCTGACGCGTGACCAGATTGTTGCAGCGCAGCATCACTTCTCCTTTTATAAAGATTAATTTGCGCATAAGTTCGCGCACTATGGCAACAAGGAGCCATCATGGCCGGAAACAGCATTGGACAACTTTTTCGCGTAACCACGTTTGGCGAATCGCACGGGATTGCGCTCGGCTGCATCGTTGATGGCGTGCCGCCGGGCATTCCTCTTACCGAAGCGGATATCCAGCACGATCTCGATCGTCGTCGTCCGGGAACGTCACGCTATACCACTCAGCGTCGTGAGCCGGATCAGGTGAAAATTTTGTCTGGTGTGTTTGACGGAGTCACTACCGGCACCTCTATCGGTCTGCTGATTGAGAACACCGATCAGCGCTCGCAGGACTACAGCGCGATCAAAGATCTGTTTCGTCCTGGTCATGCTGACTACACCTATGAGCAGAAGTATGGCCTGCGGGACTATCGCGGCGGCGGACGCTCATCGGCGCGTGAAACCGCAATGCGTGTTGCCGCAGGTGCGATTGCAAAAAAATATCTGCAGCTCAGACACGGCATTGTAGTGCGTGGCTATCTGGCGCAGATTGGCGATGTAACCTGTGAGCTGAAAGAGTGGGATATTGTGGAAGAGAACCCCTTTTTCTGCCCGGATGCCAGCAAGCTTGAGGCGCTGGACGAGCTGATGCGTGCGCTCAAAAAAGAGGGCGACTCCATCGGTGCTAAGGTCACAGTAATGGCAGAGAATGTACCGGCAGGCCTGGGTGAACCGGTGTTTGATCGGCTTGATGCCGACCTGGCTCATGCATTAATGAGTATTAATGCTGTGAAAGGCGTAGAGATTGGCGACGGTTTTGCCGTAATTAACCAGCGTGGCAGCCAGCATCGCGATGAGATCCGCGCCAGCGGGTTTCAGAGCAATCACGCAGGCGGCATTCTGGGCGGTATCAGCAGCGGTCAGACCATCAGTGCCAACCTGGCGATGAAACCCACCTCCAGCATTACCGTACCGGGTAAAACCATTACCCGCGATGGCGAAGAGGTGGAGATGATCACCAAAGGGCGTCACGATCCCTGTGTCGGCATTCGCGCAGTGCCGATTGCGGAAGCGATGATGGCAATTGTGCTGATGGATCATCTGCTGCGTCAGCGTGGGCAAAACGCCGACGTTAACAGCTCTGTGCCGCGCTGGTAAGCCATGATGCACCGCGTTCTGCTCACTATTGCCGCACTGTTATGCAGTGCTGTCGCCGTTGCTGCCACGCCGTGGCAGCAGATTCATCACCCTATTGCCGGGGCGCCGCAGTCGATTGGTGGTTTTGCCAACGGCTGTATTATTGGTGCCAGCGCGCTGCCGCTTAACTCGCCAGATTATCAGGTAATGCGTCAGGATCAGCGCCGTTACTATGGTCATCCCGATCTCATCGCCTTTATCCAGCGTCTCAGCACGCAGACCCGTCAGCGACAGCTGGGGCAGCTGCTGATTGGCGATATGGGTATGGCAGCGGGCGGACGGTTCAGCAGCGGCCACGCCAGCCATCAGACCGGACTGGATGTTGATATCTGGCTGCAGCTGCCACAGACCCGCTGGAGTGCGCAGCAACTGCTGAAACCGCAGCCGCTCGATCTGGTGGGGCCGGATGATAAGCAGGTTATTGCCCGTCACTGGCAGCCGCAAATCAGTAGTCTGATCAAGCTGGCTGCGGAGGATCAGGATGTGACGCGGATTTTTGTCAATCCGGCAATTAAAAAGCAGCTCTGCGCCGATGCCGGCAGCGATCGCGACTGGCTGCGCAAAGTACGCCCGTGGTTTGCACACCGTGCCCATATGCATGTGCGTCTGCGCTGCCCGGCGGGTAGCCTGGAGTGTGAGGATCAGCCTCTGCCGCCACCAGGTGACGGCTGCGGTGCAGAGCTGGAGAGCTGGTTCTTACCGAAAAAACCCGGCAGCACCCCCCCAGTGAAAAAAGCGCCACCACCGCTGCCCGCTTCCTGTCAGGCACTGCTGGATAACCACCTGCTCTGAGTACGTGGCGCGTGGATTATCGCCACGCGCCACGGCTGATTGATAACTATTGTGAGAGACACATGGATCTTTTTGTCGTCAGTCCGCTTGTTCTCGGCGTGCTGTTTTTTGTCGCCATACTCGCCGCGTTTATTGACTCCATCGCGGGTGGCGGAGGGCTGTTAACCGTTCCGTCACTGCTGGCGGCTGGATTATCCCCCGCGCAGGCACTGGCGACTAACAAACTGCAGTCGGTTGGCGGCTCTTTCTCCGCCAGCCTCTATTTTGTGCGCCGTGGTGCCGTAAATCTGCGCGAGCAGCGGCTCAATATCAGCATGACCTTTCTTGGCGCCGTCGCCGGTACTGTGCTGATTCAGCACATTCAGGCGGATATTCTGCGTCAGATCCTGCCGTTACTGCTTATCGCCATTGGCCTCTGGTTTTTACTGATGCCGCGTCTGGGTGAAACCGATCGTGAGCAGCGCCTGCAGGGCGTGGCATTTGCGCTGGTGGGTGGCGGCTGCGTTGGTTTTTATGACGGCTTTTTTGGACCTGGCGCCGGATCATTTTATGCGCTCGCCTTTGTTACGCTCTGTGGCTTTAACCTGGCAAAAGCCACTGCCCACGCCAAAGTGCTGAACTTTACCTCTAACGTTGCCAGCCTGCTGTTTTTTATCTTTGGTGGCAAGCTGGTATGGGGCACCGGTGTGGTGATGCTGATTGGCGCGTTTATCGGCGCCCGACTGGGTGCCCGTCTGGTACTGAGCCGTGGTCAGCGACTGATCCGTCCAATGGTCGTGACCGTCTCAGCAGTGATGAGCGCTAAACTTTTATGGGACAGTCACGGCTCAGCCTTTATGGCCTGGCTGGCTGCTCTCTGAGCCGGACTCGTCAAACCGGATTGCCGGTGCGACAATAGCCGTGGATTTTTAACAGACAGAACTTATGCCAACAGAACACCACTATCAGCAGCTGATTGATATTTTCGACGGCTGCTTTGCAGAGAGTTTTAACACGCGTCTGATAAAAGGCGATGACGAACCGATCTACCTGCCAGCCGATGCGGACGCGCCGTGGCATCGTATTATATTTGCGCATGGGTTTTATGCCAGCGCACTGCATGAGATCTCCCACTGGTGTATTGCCGGCGAGGCGCGCCGCCTGCAGGTTGATTTTGGTTACTGGTACTGCCCTGACGGACGCGACGCGCAAACGCAGAGCCAGTTTGAAGCGGTTGAGATCAAACCGCAGGCGCTGGAATGGCTATTCTGTGTGGCGGCAGACTTCCCCTTTAACGTGAGTTGTGACAATCTCGAAGGCGACTGTGAGCCAGATCGCATTGCGTTTCAGCGTCAGGTCCATGCCCAGGTCATGCACTATCTGCAGCAGGGGATCCCGGCTCGTCCGGCACAGTTTATCGCGGCGCTGAATCGCTACTACGGTACGCCAGCGCTCAGTGCAGCACAGTTTCCGTGGCCGGAAGCGCTATAGTTCGCCTGCTTATAATAAAGGAATAAGAGATGATCGTAGAATTTGAGTCCCGCATCCTGGCGCTGATTGACAATATGGTCGAGCACGCCAGTGACGATGAGCTGTTTGCCAGCGGTTATCTGCGTGGCCATCTGACGCTGGCGGTTGCAGAGATTGAGCAGAGCGGGGAGCATACGCCAGAGGCGCTGAAAATTGTGGTTTCCAACAGCCTGCAGAATGCGATTGCCGCAGGTGAGCTTTCGCCACGCGATCAGGCGCTGGTCATCGGCATGTGGGATAACCTGTTTAATCAGGCGCTTCAGACAGCCTGAGCAATGGGGCGAGTGCTCGCCCCGTTGTCAGCGTGCCGCTTTTTTGCCCTTCAGAAGTTTACGTATCCAGTAGCGATTTGGATTCAGTGCGGCCAGCGTCGTGCTGTCCAGCGGCTGCGGCTCAGCGCATAGCTGTGCCGCCAGCACTTCGGCCGCCAGCGGGGCGCTGCAGAGCCCGCGCGATCCCAGCGCGCCCAGCACAAACAGTCCCGGATAAACCGGCGCATCAGCAATCACCGCGTTGCTGCTGCACTGCTCCGGCAAATCAGCATATTGCGTCAGGGTCGCTGCATAGTCAGGCAGACTGCCACTCATCGGCAGGTGGTCACGCGAGGCACAACGTACACCTGTGCGCGCCTGATCGTCACTGATATCGATCTGCTGTGGCCACTCTGCCTGCGGCAGGCAGTTGATCAAACGCTGGCGATTGCTCTGCTGATCGTCGGCGCGAAAAGCGGTAGCGGTTTCACCACGATGATAGCTGGCACCAACACAGTGTGTACCAAATGCCGGACTGACCGGGGTAAGGTAGCCATCATAACAGAGCACCGTATTCAGCTTTGCCAGTTGTGGGGTGGTGGGAACATGGCTTACCTGACCCGCAACCGGATAGACCGGCAACGCTTTGCTCTGTTCCAGATCGCACAGCGCGTGACCACTGGCCAGCACCACATTCTGATGCTGCACCAGAGGCTGATCGCTAAAATGTAGCTGCCAGCCATCCTGCTGCTGCTCCAGCTCTGTCAACCGATGTAGCCAGTGTACGCGTAATCCCTGCGTCTGCGCCTGTTCCAGCAGCTCACTGGTTAGCTGGGCCGGCGAGAGCCAGCCGCCGAGCGGATAGAAAATGCCACCCACGCCCAGCGGCACGCCAGCCAGCTGCTCCGCTTCTGCCGGTGAAACCCCACAGGCGATATCAGAGGGCAGTGGCATCGTCAGCATCCGGGCAATCTTATCTGCACTTTTACTGTCCCACGCCAGCTGTAATACGCCGCACCAGCGGTGTTCTGCATTGACTGCCAGGCGATCGTAGAGACGCCGGGCAAAGCTGAATGCAGAGGGGAAAAAGCGTGCCAGTGCCGGATCGTGCTGGTTCAGCAGGGGATAGAGCGCTCCCTGGCGGTTGCCGGATGCGCCCAGGGCGGGTGCTGCATCAGCGCAGTAGAGCGTTACCCGCCAGCCACGACGCAGCAGCGCCAGCGCCAGCAGGGCACTGGCTACACCGCCGCCGATAATCGCAACCTCATGCCCCTGCGCCGCAGGGCGTGCATACCAGGGGCGTGCCGCAGGGCACACAACCGCCTCTGGTAGTGTACCGGTAAGCATTTCGCGTTTATGGGCAAAGCCTTTGCGCTTGCTGACGGCAAAACCTGCCGCCTGCAGGCCGCGCCGCACAAAACCAGCAGCAGTAAAGGTGGCCAGCGTTCCGCCAGGCCGCGCCAGCGTTGCCATGGCGTTAAACAGCGCTGGCGTCCACATATCGGGGTTTTTAGCTGGCGCAAAACCATCAAGAAACCAGGCATCTACCTGACCGTACAGACTCTCATCAAACTCCGCTATCAGGGTGTTGATATCGCCCAGCCAGAGATCCAGCGTGACCCGGCCGCCATCAAACAGGAGTCGCTGACAGCCTGGCAGGGCAGCAGGCCACTGCTGCTGGAGCGCAGTGGCCCAGGGAGCCAGCTCGGGCCAGCGTGCATGTGCGGCAGTGAGATCGGCCTGAGTCAGGGGATATTTTTCGCAGCTGATAAAGTGCAGCCGCTGCAGCGTGGCAGTGGGATGTTGCGCACGATAGTGGTCAAAGGCCTGCCACAGGGTCAGAAAGTTCAGGCCAGTGCCAAAGCCGCTCTCCGCCACAATAAACAGATCACGTGCATGGGTGCTGAAACGCTGCGGTAGCGCGTTGCCGCCCAGAAACACATAGCGGGTTTCCTCCAGACCATTGTCATTGGAGAAGTAAACGTCATCGAACGCTCGGGAAACAGGTGTACCCTGATCGTTCCAGTTTAATTGTGCATGTTCAACCGGAGATAACTTCACGGGAAAGGCTCGTTTTTCAGGCAGTGGCGAGATTTTAGCGAGTGGCGTCACATGACGCAAATTTACAAAAGGAAATGGCTGATCGGACTTGTTCGGCGTACAACTGTACGCTAGAGTGCACATCAATTCAAAAGAAGTAGAATGAGGATTATTGAATGAAACGTGCAGTGATTACTGGCCTGGGTATCGTTTCCAGCATTGGTAATAACCAGCAGGAAGTGCTGGCTTCTCTGCGTGAAGGCCGTTCCGGTATCACTTTCTCTGAAGAGATGAAAGAAGCCGGAATGCGCAGCCATGTATGGGGCAACGTCAAACTGGATACCAACGGGCTCATCGATCGCAAAATTGTGCGTTTTATGAGTGACGCCTCGATTTACGCTTATCTCTCCATGGCGGAAGCGGTTAAAGATTCCGGCCTGAGCGACGAACAGTATCAGAACAACCCGCGTGTTGGCCTGATTGCGGGTTCCGGTGGCGGTTCTCCACGCTTCCAGGTATTTGGTGCTGACGCTATGCGCGGCCCGCGTGGTCTGAAGGGTGTAGGCCCGTATGTGGTGACCAAAGCAATGGCATCCGGTGTTTCTGCCTGCCTTGCCACCCCGTTTAAAATTCACGGCGTGAACTACTCCATCAGCTCTGCCTGCGCCACGTCCGCTCACTGCATCGGTAACGCGGTTGAGCAGATCCAGCTCGGCAAGCAGGATGTGGTATTTGCTGGCGGCGGCGAAGAGCTGACCTGGGAGATGTCCTGCGAGTTTGATGCCATGGGCGCACTCTCCACCAAATATAACGATGAGCCTGCGAAAGCGTCCCGCACCTATGATGCCAATCGCGATGGCTTTGTTATTGCTGGCGGTGGCGGTATGGTTGTGGTTGAAGAGCTGGAGCATGCGCTGGCGCGTGGTGCGCACATCTATGCAGAGATTGTTGGCTACGGCGCAACCTCTGATGGTGCGGATATGGTAGCGCCCTCTGGCGAAGGTGCAGTACGCTGCATGAAGATGGCAATGCAGGGTCTGGACGCACCGATTGACTATCTTAACACGCACGGCACCTCCACCCCTGTAGGTGACGTCAAAGAGCTGGGTGCTATTCGCGAAGTATTTGGCGATAACACGCCATATATCTCCGCAACCAAAGCCATGACCGGCCACTCACTGGGTGCAGCTGGCGTGCAGGAAGCTATCTACACGCTGCTAATGCTGGAACATAGCTTTATCGCACCAAGCATCAACATTGATGAGCTGGATGAAGCGGCGAAGGGCATGAACATTGTGACCAAACCAACTGAAAAAGCGCTGACCACAGTGATGTCCAACAGCTTTGGTTTTGGCGGCACTAATGCCACGCTGACCATGCGTAAATATCAGGGTTAATCCCTCTCCGGGTTCCGCTTTCTGGCGGAACCTGTCAGGCTGTCAGGGATTTGCTCTGGCAGCCTGCCTGTCTCTCTGCGCACGCGGAGCAAAAAACCTCTCCGGTAAATTTCTCCCTCATGTTAAATGCTGTTTAACCGGAAGCTTGCTGTGCCAGCAGGTTAACCAGTTTATCGCAGGCGCTCGCGATCTCCGCTGGCGCGAGTGCGGCAAAGCCCAGCAGCCAGCCAGGGCGGGGCGAATGTTCGCGGTAAAGCGGCGAAAGGCGCGGTAACAGTAACCCCAGGGCTGCAGCCTGCTGTGTCAGCACCGCCTCATCACCCTGAAGCAGTGAAACTGTAAGTTGCAGGCCGCCCGCAGCGGGCATTGGCTTTAGCCAGGGCAACATACGGGTGTTGATCTGCTGCAGTAATAGATCGCGCCGATGCTGATAGAGCTGGCGCATCAGGCGCAGATGGCTGGCGAAATGCCCCTGTTGCAGAAACTCAGCGGTGATGGCCTGGGGCAGCAGGGCGCTGTGACCATCCAGCACGCTCCGCAGGCGGCTCAGGGGCATAACCATCTGCGGTGGAACCACCATCCATGCCAGGCGTAATGACGGGAAGAGACTTTTTGAGAAGGTGCCGAGACAAATCACCCGGCTCGCCTGTTCCAGTCCCTGAAGCGCCGGAACGGGACGATCGCCATAATAAAATTCGCTGTCGTAATCATCCTCTATCAGCCAGCTGTCATGCTGCCGCGCCCACGCCAGCCATTGCAGTCGCCTTGTCAGGCTCATTGCTGTGCCGGTAGGGTACTGATGTCCCGGCGTCAGATAGACCAGTTTCGCGCCGCCAGCCGGGGGAACGGCACCCTCAGCATCCAGCGCCATCGCCCGACAATCTGCGCCAGCAGCAAGAAAAGCGTTGCGTGCGCCCGGATAGCCAGGCTCTTCCAGCCATACCTCATCTTTCGGATCCAGCAGAAGCAGTGACAGCAGCTGCAGAGCCTGTTGCGAGCTGGTCAGGATAATGACCTGTTCCGGCTGGCAGTGCACACCACGTGCCAGCCCCAGATAGTCCGCCACCGCCTCGCGCAGCGGCTGATAGCCGAGCGGATCGCCATATCCCATCAGTCGGCTACCCAGCCTGCGCTGTACGCTCTGGCTGATACGTCGCCATTGAACATGCGGAAAAGCCCGTAGCTCGGGCGATCCGGCGGCAAATGCAGCGGGAAAAAGGGGATCCTGACAGCCGCCGGTCGCCAGCACCTGCAGGCCACGGCGTGAGAACGCGGGGACATGCAGCGTCGTTGCTGCGGCTGGCTGGGGGATCAGTCTGATTGCGACAAAGGTGCCGCGCCCGGTAAATCGCTGCAAATAGCCTTCACTTTCCAGCTGCGCATAGGCTGCTTCAACCGTTACCCGCGACAGCATGAGCTCTGCGGCCAGCTGGCGACTTGAGGGCAGTTTATCACTGTGACGCAGCTGGCCGCTGGTTATCGCCTGACGCAGCGCCCGGCACAGACGTTCACGACGTCCGCCCGCTATCTGCTGAGTAAAAAGTGTGGCAAGCGTCTGGTACATAATGGCCTTATCCTGCTGATAAAAATGGTCTGATACCAGAGACCACTTTGCCGTAAAGTAACCCGAAACCGCAAACGGAGGTAAGTATGTCATTTGTATTAGGTCACCCCGCCGCCAGTGCTGAACAGAGCTGTGCTTATCTGCAGCAGAAACTAAGCTACTATACCGATGCCTGGGACTTAGCTGAGGATTTGGCTCAGGCTGAAAGCGCGATTGTAGTGATTGATGCACGTAGCCCGGAAGCCTATGCTGCGGGACATATCTGTGGCGCACAGAGTTTCCCGCATCGCAGCATAAATGCGCAAAGCACAGCCGGGCTTGATCGCCAGAAAGTGTATATCACCTATTGTGACGGCATTGGCTGCAACGGCTCAACGAAAGCAGCGCTGAAACTGGCAGAGCTGGGATTTCAGGTGAAAGAGCTGATCGGGGGACTCGATTTCTGGAAGCGGGATGGTCATCCAATGGCGTGGGGAACAGCAGCAGGGGCGTGGCCGCAGCAGACAAGTGCGGCCCGGTGCGGCTGCTGACTCAGATCAGCAGCCAGAGGATAAACAGCGCGGCAGCGATAGCGGCTATCAGCGTAAGCGCCGGGCGCTGCGCCAGCGGGCGCGGCAGAACAGAGACAAAAGGCACCCAGATTGGCTGCGGCTGGCTGGCGCTGCCAGCTGCTGGCGTCTCATCACTGCGCTCTGCCCGGCGGCTGAACAGCTGATTGAGCAGATCCTGACACTGTGCTGCAGTCAGTACACTCTGCGGCGAGGCCTGAAAACGCTGCTGGCTATAGTCCAGTAACATGCGCTGCTCATCCTGACTCGGAGGCTGTTTTAATGAGCTCTCCAGCAGCTGCAGCGTAGGCGCACTGTGCTGGCTGAGTGCCTGACGCACCTGCAGATATTGTGTCAGCAGCGGGAAGTGGCGCGAGTGTATCGGATCGCTGCTTTTCAGATTTACCAGTTTCAGCGCGTCGGTCAGCAGTTTTACCGGCGATTCGCCCGTTGTGGCTGCCAGACGCGTCACCTGCTGATTCAGCGCCTGCTGCTCTGCCGGCAGCAGCGATCGATCGGTGCCACGGTTCTGCTGCGGCTGTGGGATCGCCATCTGGCCGGTTTGCAGCATGGTCAGCACCTGACGCAGCTGATCGCGGGTCAGCGCACTCAGCACGGTCTGGTTAAACTGCTGGCGAATAAAGTCGCTGACGGCCTGACGGTTGTTGCCCTGCGGCAGTTTATCCTGCAGCTGCTGCAGCAGCTGGCGCGTGGCATGGCTATCCTGTACCTGTGCCAGACGACGATTCAGATATTGTTCGGCAGCGGGAAAATGGCGCGACTGAAAACCGGCATCGCTTTTTATGCCCACTTCATGACGGACACCAGCCCAGAGCTCAGGCGCTTTAAGCGTGCTGAGCGACATGATACGCACAATAAGTCGTTCCAGCGTGGTGCGCTGCGCTGGCGAGAGTGGCTGGTCGCCGGCCGGGCCACCGGGACGTTCCGGGCCGGCCGCACCGGTAAGCGCTGTACGATCGCCCGCGGGCACACCGGGACCGCTGAGAGGTTGCATGGCGGAATCCTTGAAAAACGAGTCAGATCCGGGTGCGCCGGAAAAAGAGTGCCATATGATAGCAAAAGCCCCCGGGAAATCCACGGGGGCTGAGGTCAGAAAGGCAATTACAGCAGGATTTATTTTGCCTGTGCCAGCTGCAGGCGTTTGCGACGCCAGCGTTTCCATACGGGCGGTATCAGCAGCACAGCCACAGCCAGAACCAGCAGCACTTTACAGATCAGGCTCTCCCACAGAATGGGCAGGCTGCCGTTGCTGATTGAGAGGGCACGTCGCAGGTTCTGCTCCAGCATTTCACCCAGTACAAAGCCGAGGATAAGCGGTGACATCGGGAAATCCATTTTGCGCAGGATATAACCAAATATACCCAGTCCAACCATCAGCATCAGGTCAAACGTGGTGCTGTGCACGGCATAGACGCCAACGGCTGAGATAGCGGCGATGGCTGGCACCAGAAACCAGAGCGGAATGGTCAGCATACGCGCAAAGATGTTGATCATCGGAATATTCATGATCAGCAGCATCACGTTACCGATCAGCAGGGCAGCAATCAGACCCCAGACGATATCGGGCTGCTCGGTGAACATCGCCGGACCTGGCGTAATATTGTAAAGCGTCAGCGCCCCTACCATCACCGCAGTGGTACCGGAACCCGGAATGCCCAGCGTCAGCATGGGAATAAATGAACCGCAGGCTGAAGCGTTGTTGGCCGCTTCCGGCGCAGCAACGCCACGAATATCGCCTTTGCCAAACTGATCGCTGCCACTGATCTTCTTCTCACTCATATAGGCGATGGCGCTGGCAATGGTGGCACCTGCGCCAGGCAGTACGCCAACAAAGAAACCAATCAATGAGGAGCGCAGTGTGGCACCGCTGGCCTGTGCTGCTTCTTTCATGTTAAACAGCATACGTCCGCTGGCACGCACCATTTTCTGACCGCCACTGGTTGATTCCAGCATCAGCAGGATTTCGCTTACCGAGAACAGGCCAATCACGACGACCACAAACTGAATGCCATCAGAGAGATGAATGCTGTCAAACGTAAAGCGGTAGACGCCGGTGTTGGCATCCACACCCACTGTAGCCATACCCAGACCAATCAGCGCCGCCAGAAATGATTTCAGCGGATTTTGACTCATCATGCTGCCCAGGCAGGCAATGGCAAACACCATCAGCGCAAAATACTCTGCCGGACCAAACGCCAGTGACCAGTTCGCCAGAATCGGCGCAAACAGAATAATGCCGAGAATGGCGATAGTTGAGCCGATAAATGAGCTCACGGCAGAGATAGAGAGCGCCACGCCTGCTTTACCCTGCTGCGCCATCGGATAGCCATCCAGCGCTGTCATAATCGCACCGGCATCGCCCGGCACATTCAGCAGAATTGAAGAGATGCGTCCGCCATATTCACAGCCAATATAGACCGTAGCCAGCAGGATCAGCGCAGACTCCGCAGGCAGATGCAACGCAAAGGCCAGCGGCATCAGGATCGCCACGCCGTTGATGGGCCCCAGCCCCGGCAGCAGGCCAACGATGGTGCCGATAAAGCAGCCCACCAGAGCAATCATCAGGTTCTCCGGCGTCATAGCGACGGCGAATCCCTGCATCAGAAAAGACCAGGTATCCATTGTTGACTCCTGTTAGCTAAACCAGCTGCCCACTGGCAGCGTGACATCAAGCAGCCGATCGAAAGCGTAAAACAGTGCCACGCCCATAATGACGCCAGATATTGCTGCTGCCCACCAGCGAGCGCCAAACAGCAGACCAATACCAAAGGTCAGCAGGGTGGTGCAGATCGGGAAGCCGATGTTTTCAAACTGCCAGCCATATGCCATCAGCATGACGCACAGCACCAGCAGTTTTTTCAACGTCTGTATGTCTGGCCACTGTATGGCATCAGGCTTGCGCAGCAGCAGCATCACCGCACAGATTGCCATCAGTCCCAGCAGCAGCAGCGGGAACGGGCGCGGCCCGACCGGTTCATAGCTATATTCGCTCTGGATCTGCCAGCCGATAAACAGCCCGGCAATGCAGAGCGCCAGCCAGACTGCGGCAAAAATACGATCGCTCATGGTTGCCTCCGCTATTTCGCCAGCCCGAACGACACCGCTTTTTCACGATAATCAGCGACCTGCTTCTTAACATAGGCATCCAGTTCGCTGCCAAACATATTGAATTCAAACAGGCCACGCAGGTCGCGCTGCTGCTGGAACTCTTTGGTGGTGACCAGTTTTTTAAACGCCTCTTCCCACCACTGATACTCAGCATCGCTGACTTTTGGCCCGAGGTAGTAACCACGGATCACCGGCCACTCCACAGCAAAACCCTGCTCTTTCGCTGTAGGGATATCCGCCAGAGTGCCAGGCAGACGTTTATCGCTCATCACCGCCAGCACGCGCATTTTACCGCCTTGCAGATGAGGCACCATTTCACTCAGATCACCCGATACCACCTGAATATGGTTACCCAGCAGCGCGGTGACCGGCTCGCCACCACCTTCAAAGGCGACATAGCGCATTTTGCGTGGATCGATGCCCGCTTCACGCGCCAGCAGCGCTGTTTTCATCCAGTCCTGGCTGCCAATTGACGCGCCGGCACCCACTACAACTTTATTGGGATCGTTTTTCATTGCCTCCATCAGCTCACCCAGGGTTTTCCAGGGCGCATCGGCACGTACCGCCACCATGCCGTAGTCGGTGCCAACAGCGGCCAGCCACTTCACATCATCCACCGAGTAGCGGCCAAATTTGCCCTGAGAAAGATTCAGCAGCGACCCGCCGGAGAAGGCGACCAGCGTGCCTGCTTCGGCCGGTCGCTGCGCGATAATCGCATTGTAGGCAACAGCACCCACACCGCCGGGCATGTAAGTGACGCGCATCGGTGATTTGATCTGTCCGGTTTCCTGTAAAGAAACCTGAATCAGCTTACAGGTCAGGTCAAAGCCGCCGCCAGGTTTAGCCGGGGCGATACACTCAGTGCGTTGCGGAACCTCTGCCAGTGCAGAGGAAACAGAGAAAGCCAGCAGGGACGAGGCGAGTGCGATATAGCCTATTTTTTTCATGATTCGCTCCAGTCTTGATTCCAGATTGTGATTACTACCGAACATTTTCGGTTGCTGAATTGTTAAATGGGCAACCTTTCATTTACCTTTCAGCTATCAGCTAAAATAACAGGATGTGACATGCGTCTCTTACTGGTGGAAGACACCACTGAACTGGCCGCCTGGCTACAAAAGGCGCTCACACAAAAAGGGTTCGCCGTGGACTGGGTCGCCGATGGGCTGGCCGCCGATCATATACTGCAGAGTGAAGATTACGCGCTGGTGGTGCTGGATGTTTCACTGCCGCGTCTGGATGGTCTGGCGGTACTGGCACGGCTGCGGCGGCGCGGACAGAACGTGCCCGTGCTGCTGCTGACGGCGCAGAGCACGCTGGAGCAGCGCGTGCAGGGATTAAATAGCGGTGCTGATGACTATCTTACGAAGCCATTTGAACTGGATGAGCTTGATGCACGACTGCGGGCGCTGCTGCGGCGCAGTCACGGGCAGACGGCGCAGTCACAGCGCCTGGGTCAGCTGGAGCGCGACAGTGAAGGCTACTTTATGCTGAATCATAAACCGCTGTCGCTGACGCCACGTGAATCCAGCGTGCTCTCCACGCTGATGCAGCGACCGGGACGACCGGTCTCACGTCAGCATCTGTACGAGCAAACCTTTACCCTCGCCGATGATGCCAGTCCGGAGAGTATTGAGCTGTATGTTCATCGGGTACGTAAAAAGCTTTCAGGCAGTGATGTGGTGATAGTGACGCTGCGCGGGCTGGGCTATAGTTTGGAGCAGCAGCCGTGCGACTGATGCACTCCCTGCGCGGTGAATTGCTGCTCTGGCTGGGAGCACCGCTGTTACTGCTATGGGCACTTTCAGTCTATACCCACTATCAGAGCGCGCTGCAGGCAGCGAATCAGGCTTATGATCGCTCACTGCTTGCGTCAGCACGCACTGTGGCTGAACGGCTGGTGGTGCGCCAGCGTCATCTGGAGGTGGATGTTCCCTGGGTCGTGCTGGACAGTTTTGAGCGCAATATGAACGACCAGCTGTTTTATCAGGTGATTTCGCCGCAGGGCAACACGCTCTCCGGCTATGCCGATCTACCGCTGATGCCGCGTAATGCACCGCTCTCTGACGCGTACCCGGCGCTGGTACACTTCTACGATGCTTACTACCGTAAACAACCTATCCGGGTTGCGGCACTCTGGCAGCCGGTAAATGAGCAGGGCGTTGAGGGAATGGCGCTGGTGCTGGTAGCCGAAACGCTTAACTCCCGACACGCATTTGCCGAGAGCCTGCTGCGTACTGCACTGATTAGCCAGAGTTTTCTGGTGCTAATCACGCTGTTACTGGCTGGCATGATGCTGCGTCGGGTGCTACGTCCGCTGCGTCGTCTGTCCCGTATTATGCTGCGGCGTGCACCGGGCGATCTTACGCCGCTGCCCTCACTGGTGCCCTGGTCAGAGCTGCAGCCGCTGATTATTGCCTTTAACCGCCACCTCACGCGATTACGCGGCTTACTGTCGCGTCAGGAACGCTTCAGCGCGGATGTATCGCATCAACTGCGTACGCCGCTGACCATTCTGAAAACCCAGGTTGGCGTGGCGCTTAACAGCGATGATCCGCAGCAATGGCGGGAAAGCCTGCAGGGCATGGAACGCACGCTGGATGATACCGTACAGCTCACCGATCGACTGCTGCAGCTGGCACAAATCAAAGCGCGGCACGGCGAAGATAAACTTTTTGTGCGCGTAAATCTCAGTCAGATTGTTCAGCAGGCCTGTTTTAGCGGCTATGCGGCGGCACGGCGTAAGCAGATCGATCTCGGTTTTGAGGGCGAGGAGGCGTGCAGCGTGCAGGGCGACGCCCTGCTGCTGGCAGAGCTGTGTGCAAACCTGCTGGATAATGCAATTAAATATACGCCGGCGCAGGGCACAGTTACCGCCCGGCTCGGGACAAAGATGCTGGAGATTGAGGATAGCGGGCCGGGCATCGCTGACGCGCAGCAGCAGCAGGCATTACAGCCTTTTGCGCGGCTGGATCACAGCGGTCAGCCCGGTGCGGGGATCGGGCTGGCGCTGGTAAAAGATATCTGCGCCTGGCACGGCGCGCGGTTACGGCTCGATCGCAGCCCGCAGCTGGGTGGATTGCGGGTCAGCGTGAGTTTTCAGTAAGTGTGCTTTCTGTCTGGCGTGGTTTCACCAGCGGTGTTTTCAGGCGCTGTGCCAGAATAACGCCTGCCAGCGTAATCGTGCCGCCGATCCAGTGATAGCTGTGCAGCTGCTCATGCAGAAACAGCACGGCAATCACGGCAGTGAATACCGGCACCACATTCATAAAAATACTGGTGGTGCTGGCTCCCAGCCGCTGCACACCAAGCACCCATAAAAACGGGGCAATAATTGATGCAAAGAGTCCGGCAAACAGCACCAGCGGCAGATTTTGCTGCGTCAGTGTTACCTCTGGCGCATGCAGAAAGCCCGGCAATAATAGCAGCACACCAAACAGGATCTGCACGTAGAGGCTCTGCCAGAGGGGCAGTGGAATTGCCCAGCGGCGGGTCAGCACGCCATATAGCGCGTAAGAGGCTGAGGCTGCCAGCATCAAGACTTCGCCATTGCCCGGCCGTTGCGCCAGCAGTTGTGCCGGATTACCGGCACTCACCAGCCAGACCAGTCCGGCAAACGAGAGCAGACCGCCAATCAGAATGCCACGGGTAGGCGCAAGCCGCAGTACCAGCAGGCTCAGCAGAATAGTCAGCAGTGGAATAGTGGCACCCAGAATACCCATCATCACGGCTGATACGCTGTGTGCGGCGTAGTAGGTCAGACTCTGATAAAGCACCATGCCAAGCAGCCCCAGTATCAGCAGCCGCCACAGATTGCTGAGAATAAGTCGGCGATGACGCCATACACCGGGCAGACAGAAAGGGGTCAGCACCAGCAGCGCCAGCAGCCAGCGATAAAACGAGATTGCAGCGGGATCAATCGCGCCAGCCGATAATTTACTGACAACGGTATTGATCGACCAGATCAGCACGGCAATAAGAGGAAACAGCATATTCATAACAGACTCCGGACAGGTTCGCCGCTAGCATACGTTTGACCGGTTTAAAACAGATAGTTAAAATCGGACAAAATTCAGTGCTAACCGGACAGAATGATTATCCAGGTCACCTACGCACCGCCAGATGAAACGCCGCATATCTTTATGCGTTATGAGCAGACTGATGCGCGCACAGCCTATCTGCCGCATCAGCATGAGTGGGGGCAGGCAATTTTTGTTACCGGTTATATGCTGGAGCTGGATGTGGCGGACAGAAGGCTGCAGGCACCTGCTGAGATGGCGGTCTGGATCCCGCCGGGCCAGCGTCACAGCAGTTACAATCATCAGCAGGCGCAGCTGCATATTCTGAATATAGCGACGGATTGCTGCAGCGACATGCCTGAACACGCCTGCCTGCTGACGCCAGACGCGATTACCCGCGCCATTATGAATGAGTTTGCCGCCCGCAGACTGACACATCCGCAGAGCGAAGAGGAGTGGCGGCTGTGCGCAGTGCTAATCGACCGCCTGCGTCAGGCACCGATACAGACCAGCTTTCTGCCTGGATCAGATGATAAGTTTCTGGCACCCATCCTGCGTGCGCTGGAAGCGCAGCCCGGCGATAACACTACGCTGGCACAATGGGCGCAGCGGGTCTTTACCACAGAGCGAACGCTGGCGCGGCGCTTTCAGCAGCAGCTAAACATCTCATTCAGTGAATGGCGGCAGCGGTTGCGATTTTTACGCGCGATTGCGCTGCTTGAGCAGGGCATGAGCGTGCAGGCGATAGCTTATGAACTGGGATATAGTTCTGCTTCAGCGCTGATAGTGATGTTCCGGCAACAGGCTGGCACCACACCGGAACGATATCGCAACCGGTTAGGCTAATGAGAGGCTTTATGGCACACTAGTCGGCGCTTATTTCCCGCAGACAGGACCACCACTGTGAAAATTCTCGTTGATGAAAATATGCCCTATGCTCATGAGCTGTTTAGCCGTACCGGTGAGGTCATTGCAGTTCCGGGGCGCCCGCTGCCGGAGGCGGAGCTGCGTGATGCTACTGGTCTGATGGTGCGCTCAGTGACGCAGGTCAATGCCGCACTACTGGCGGGCACACCCGTTAAATTTGTCGGCACCGCGACAGCAGGCACCGATCATATCGATGAGGCATCGCTTGACGCGGCAGGTATCGGATTCTCTGCTGCACCCGGCTGCAATGCTATCGCTGTGGTGGAGTATGTATTTTCAGCGCTGCTGCTGCTGGCAGAGCGCGATGGTTTTGCGCTGCGCGATCGCACCGTGGGGATTGTGGGCGTGGGTAATGTCGGCAGTCGTCTGCAGGCAAGGCTGGAGGCCTGGGGCGTCAAAACCCTGCTATGCGATCCGCCGCGAGCCGATCGGGGCGATGCAGGTGAGTTCCATACGCTGGAAACCCTGACAGAGCAGGCGGATATCCTGACGTTCCACACGCCACTAAACAAAGAGGGGCGTTACAAAAGCTGGCATCTGGCTGACGCCGCTCTGCTGATGGCGCTGCGGCCCAATACCATTTTGATCAACGCCTGTCGCGGGCCGGTGGTGGACAATGCTGCGCTGCTGGAAGTGCTCAGGATGCGCCATGATCTGAGCGTGGTGCTGGATGTGTGGGAGCCAGAACCGGATCTCAATCTTGATCTGCTGGATCGGGTTGATATCGCCACTGCGCATATTGCCGGCTATACGCTTGAGGGCAAAGCGCGCGGCACAACCCAGGTATTTGAAGCCTGGAGTGCATTTATTGGTCAGCCGCAGCAGGTTGCACTGGAGAGCCTGCTGCCGCAACCGGAGTTCAGCACCGTTACGTTACATGGCGAGCTCGATCAGGCTACGCTGAAACGTCTGGTGCACCTCGTGTATGATGTGCGCCGCGACGATGCGCCGCTACGTCGTGTTGCGAGCCAGCCAGGTGAATTTGACCGGCTGCGCAAGCAGTATGAAGAGCGACGTGAATGGTCTTCGCTGGAGGTGGTGTGTGATAACCCGGAGAGCGCCAGGATGCTGCAGCAGCTTGGTTTTCGGGTGAGTGTGCAGACGCCGCCATCCAGCCTTCCGGAATAATGCCTCAGGCAGCATAACGGGAACGAATCTGAATTATGAGGCGGTAGCATTACCGCCTTCTGTTTTTATGTCATTGTCTGGAGTAAACCAACATGTCTGACGGCTGGAATATTGCGCTACTGGGCGCAACAGGCGCAACAGGAAACGCTGTACTTGAACTACTGGCGGAGCGCCAATTCCCGGTTGGTGAGATCCATCTGCTGGCGAGTGAGAACAGTGCAGGCGAAACCCTGCGTTTTGCCGGACGCTCGCTACGCGTGCAGGATGCCGCTGAATTTGACTGGACGCAGGCGCAACTGGCGTTTTTCGTTGCCGGCCGCGACGCCTCGGCCCGCTATGCTGAAGAAGCGGCCGGGCAGGGGTGTCTGGTTATCGACAGCAGCGATCTGTTTGCGCTGGAACCTGACGTACCGCTGGTGGTTCCGGACGTCAATCCGCAGGTCCTGGCAGATTACCGTAACCGCAATATTGTCTGCGTAGCGGATGCGCTGGTAAGCCAGCTTTTAAGCGCTATCAAGCCGCTGGCAGAGACCGCCGGCCTGAGCCGTATTCAGGTCACCAATCTGCTCTCTGTTTCCAGCCTTGGCAAAGCGGCGGTGGATGGACTGGCGGGTGAGAGTGCACGCCTGCTGAACGGCATTCCACCTGATGAGCACTACTTTGGCCAGCAGCTGGCATTTAACCTGCTGCCGCAGCAGGCTGATAGCAGCGGCAGCGTGGCAAGCGAACGCAGTATGGTGGAGCAGGTTCGTAAAGTACTGCAGGATGAGGGCTTACCGATCGCAGTCAGCAGTGTACAGGCCCCGGTTTTCTACGGTAATGCGCAGATTGTCTGGCTGGAAAATTTGCGCCCGCTTTCGGCAGAAGAGGCGCGGGATGAACTGGCGCGCGCGCCGGATATCGCGCTGAGCGATGAGGGTAGCTACCCGACTCAGGTCGGCGACGCTTCCGGCAATGAAGCACTCAGTATCGGTAATCTGCGTAACGATTACGGTATACCGGAGCTGCTGCAATTCTGGTCAGTGGCTGACAACGTACGGTTTGGTGGTGCGCTGATGGCAGTGAAAACGGCTGAGAGGCTGGTGCAGGAGTATTTTTACTGATGCAGGAAGAAGCACACTCTCTGAAGCTGGCGCTGGGTATTGAGTATGATGGCAGCCGCTACTACGGCTGGCAGCGACAAAATGAAGTGCGCAGCGTGCAGGAGAAGCTGGAGCAGGCGCTGGCCAAAGTCGCTAACCATGAAGTAACGGTATTCTGCGCTGGCCGTACTGACGCGGGCGTACATGGTACAGGCCAGGTGGTGCATTTCGAAACCACCTCACAGCGTGCTGACAGCGCCTGGACGCTGGGCGTAAATGCTAATCTGCCGGACGATATCGCCGTGCGCTGGGTAAAAACAGTGCCGGAAAGTTTTCATGCACGCTTTAGCGCGACTGCACGGCGCTACCGTTATCTTATTTACAACGAGCGGCTGCGTCCGGCGATTCTGGGTAAAGGGTTGACGCACTACTATCATCCACTGGACGCAGAAAAGATGCATCGGGCCGGACAGAGTCTGCTGGGCGAAAACGACTTTACGTCGTTCCGTGCGGTACAGTGTCAGTCGCGAACACCGTGGCGTAATGTCTCGCATCTGCGCGTGACGCGACAGGGATCGTTTGTGATTGTTGATATCAAGGCAAACGCCTTTGTGCATCATATGGTGCGCAATATCGTGGGCAGCCTGATTGAGGTTGGCAATGGCAACCAGCCGGAAAGCTGGATAGCGGCGTTACTGGCAGCAAAAGATCGTACGCTGGCGGCGGCAACTGCCAAAGCCGCCGGATTATACCTGGTGGCGGTGGATTATCCGCTGCATTTTGCGTTACCACAGCCTGCGCCGGGACCCCTGTTCCTCGCAGAATCATTTTAACCTTGGGTTTCATGGAGTAAGCGGGTATGGAGTTTATCCACTTTATTGCTGATTTTATCCTGCACATTGATGTGCATCTGGCTGAACTGGTGGCGCAGTATGGGATCTGGATCTATGCCATTCTGTTTCTGATCCTGTTTTGTGAAACCGGTCTGGTGGTAACGCCGTTTCTGCCTGGCGACTCTCTGCTGTTTGTGGCAGGAGCCCTGGCGGCGTTGCCCGGTAACGATCTCAACGTTCATCTGATGGTGACACTGCTGGTGATTGCCGCTATCCTCGGCGATGCGGTAAATTACACCATCGGGCGTCTGTTCGGTGAAAAACTCTTTAGTAATCCGCAGTCAAAGATTTTCCGTCGCAGCTATCTCGACAAAACCCATGCGTTTTACGATCGTCACGGTGGCAAAACCATTATACTTGCACGCTTTGTCCCAATCGTGCGAACCTTTGCTCCCTTCGTGGCGGGTATGGGCCATATGTCCTATCGCCATTTCGCGCTCTTTAACGTGACGGGCGCACTGCTGTGGGTACTGCTGTTCTCCTATGCCGGTTATCTGTTTGGTGATTTGCCGGTGGTGCAGGAGAATCTTAAGTTGCTGATTGTCGGCATTATTGTAGTATCCGTTCTGCCAGGCGTAATCGAGGTGTGGCGTCATCGCCGCCAGGCGCGTCAGCAGAAGCCGCAGTAAGCCCGAAACCAGATTTTTATCCACAGCGTGAACAGGTTGTGGTTTAATGAGCGACATTTACGGCCTGCTGAAGGTGATTTCAGCAGTAACGAAAAGACTGGACCAGGTCAGCATTAAACAGAAAGGTCATCAATGAGCTGGATTGAACGCATACTGAATAAAAGCACCACTACGCCTTCGCGCAAAGCCAGCATCCCGGAAGGGGTGTGGACTAAGTGTGATAGCTGTGGTCAGGTGCTCTATCGCGCCGAGCTGGAGCGCAACCTTGAGGTCTGCCCGAAGTGCGACCACCATATGCGCATGCATGCACGTGAGCGTCTGCATAGCCTGATGGATGAAGGCTCAATGGTTGAGCTGGGCAGCGAGCTGGAACCTAAGGATCTGCTTAAGTTCCGCGACTCCAAGAAGTATAAAGATCGTCTGGTAGCGGCCCAGAAAGATACCGGCGAAAAAGATGCGCTGATAGTCATGAAAGGCCAGCTGCACGGCATGCCAGTCGTGGCTGCTGCATTTGAATTCGCCTTTATGGGTGGTTCAATGGGATCGGTGGTTGGTGCCCGTTTTGTGCGCGCTGTTGAGCAGGCGCTGGAAGATAACTGCCCGCTGATTTGCTTCTCCGCCAGTGGTGGAGCGCGTATGCAGGAAGCGCTGCAATCATTAATGCAGATGGCTAAAACCAGTGCCGCGCTGGCAAAAATGCAGGAGCGTGGTCTGCCCTATATCTCCGTGCTGACCGATCCAACCATGGGTGGTGTCTCTGCCAGCTTTGCGATGCTGGGCGATCTCAATGTCGCTGAGCCAAAAGCACTGATCGGTTTTGCCGGCCCGCGCGTGATTGAACAGACCGTGCGCGAAAAACTGCCGCCGGGCTTCCAGCGCAGTGAGTTCCTGATTGAAAAAGGCGCAATCGACATGATTATTCGTCGTCCCGAAATGCGCTTTAAGCTGGCAAGCCTGCTGGCAAAAATGATGAATCTGCCAGCACCGCAGCTTGACAGCGAACCACCGGTAGTTGTGGTGGAGCCGGAAAGCAACGACGCCTGACAGGCAACCGAAAGGCGCAGCGATGCGCCTTTTTACATTTATTCCTGTACATCCCATCTTTCGGGCAGCAGCTGCGCCTGTCTCAGCTCGCTGGCGGTTAGCAGCCGGGCACATGCCTCTCTTTCTGCCGCTGCGCTGAATGATGAGCTGTACCAATCAACAGACGGGACTCATGGACACGCATCAGCTTCCTCAAGCCACGTCGCCTCTGGCCACGTGGCTTCACTATCTTGAGCATCTGCACTCTCAGGCGATTGAGCTGGGTCTGGATCGTATTCAGCGCGTTGCCGCGCAGCTTGATCTGCTGAAACCCGCCCCCTTTGTCTTTACTGTTGCCGGCACCAATGGCAAGGGCACGACCTGCCGCACGCTGGAGACGCTATTGATCGCCGCGGGTTATCGCGTTGGCGTTTACAGTTCGCCTCACCTGGTACGCTATACCGAGCGTGTTCGCATACAGGGTGAAGAACTCCGTGAAGCGCAACACAGCGCCAGCTTTGCCAGAATAGAGGCGGGGCGGGGCGATATCTCACTGACCTATTTTGAGTTTGGCACACTTTCGGCGCTTAATCTCTTTCGTCAGGCGGCGCTGGATGTTGTGATCCTCGAAGTCGGACTGGGAGGACGTCTTGATGCTACCAATATTGTTGATGCTGACGTGGCTGTGATCACCAGTATCGCACTTGATCATACCGACTGGCTGGGGCCGGATCGCGAAAGTATCGGCCGGGAGAAAGCGGGTGTGTTTCGTGCCGGTAAGCCCGCAGTGGTTGGCGAGGCGGATATGCCGGCAACTATCGCTGCTGTTGCTGCTGAAAAAGGGGCGCAACTGCTGCAAATCAATCGTGACTGGCAATGGCAACGCCACAGTGAAGGCTGGACGCTACAGGATGCCGCAGGCGAACTGTGCGATCTGCCATTGCCGCAGGTGCCACTGCCAAATGCTGCAACGGCGCTGGCTGCACTGCGTGCGTCAGGCCTGAATGTCTCAGAAGAGACAATTCGCGCGCAGCTGCCAAACGCAGTACTGGCAGGGCGTTTTCAGACTGTCAGCCATGCACCGCAGGTGATCCTGGATGTGGCACATAATCCTCACGCTGCAGCGTATCTGGCTTCACGGCTGGCTGAACTTCCTCGTAGCGGGCAGGTTTATGCGGTCGCAGGTATGCTGCATGATAAAGATATTGCCGGAACGCTGGCCGCACTGGCACCGCAGGTCACGCACTGGTACTGTGCTCCGCTGGAGGGGCCACGCGGCGCGTCAGCGGCAGAACTGCTGACACATCTGGACAGCGGCACGGCATATGCTAACGTCAATGCGGCATGGCAGGCAGCACGCGCGCAGGCCAGCGCAGAGGATGTGATTCTGGTGTGCGGATCGTTCCACACCGTCGCACAGGTTATGGAATCGATGGCAGCGGAGAACGGCAGTGGCGAGTAAGTTTCAAAATCGGCTAGTGGGTACAGTGATTCTGGTGGCAATTGGGGTGATTGTGTTGCCAGGATTACTGGACGGTAAAAAAAAGCACTATAAAGAAGAGTTTGCAGCGATTCCGCTGGTGCCTAAACCTGATGATCAGCAGGATAGTGAAATGGTGCCGCCGGTTACCCAGCCATTACCTTCGCAGCCGCCGGAAGGAGCGGGTGCAGCCCAGCAGCCTGCTGTCAGCGATCAGACGCAGAGCCCGGCAGCCAGCGGCAATGTGCAGCCATCACAGAACAGTACCCCGAGCGTGGTGACGCCACCGCCGGTACATCAGCCGGTGCAGTCAAAGCCTGTACAGCAGAAGCCAGCCGAACAGAGCAAGCCGAAAGCAACTGAGCAGCCAAAGCCAAAATCAGGTGAGCAGGCCAGACCTGCTGAGAAGCCAAAGCCGGTCGAGCAGCCAAAGCCGGTGGAGCAGTCAAAGCCTGCAGAGCAGAGTAAACCAGCCGAAACGCCAAAAGAGAGTGCCCCTGCCGGACAAGCCTATGTTGTACAGCTGGGAGCGCTGAAAAATGCTGCGAAAGTCGATGAGATCGTAGCGAAGCTGCGTCTTTCCGGTTATCGCGCGTTTACCGTACCATCGTCGCCGGTGCAGGGACAAATTACCCGTATTTATGTTGGCCCGGATGCATCAAAAGCGAAACTGCAAAGTTCGTTAAGCGAGCTGCAGAGCGTTTCTGGTCTGGGAGGGGTAGTTAAACCTTACAGCGTGCGATAACACACTGATTGGCTGCGCCAATAGCAGTAACAGGCGCAGCATAATCAGTTTTTATACCAGTGGCTGTAAATAAATACGCTTTATTATCAATAAGTTAAACATATTGAAATTTACCGGGCGAGAAAATTTTTTTTCATCGCCCTTTTTACTCATTACCAGCGGGAAAAGGGTACGCAAACGTTTTCTTTTTCTGTTAGAATGCGCCCCGAACTGGATGCAGAGGTGCGCAGCATTGTACTGGAAGCGTTCATGATCTGGATTGATTACGTCATTATTGCGGTAGTTGGTTTTTCGGCTCTGGTCAGCCTGATTCGTGGGTTTGTCCGGGAAGCCTTATCTCTTGTTACCTGGGGATGTGCGTTTTTTGTCGCCAGTCATTACTACGCCTACCTGGCAGTCTGGTTTACAGGTTTTGACGACGAACTGGTTCGCAACGGTATTGCGATTGCGGTGTTGTTTGTTGCCACCCTGATTACAGGGGCTATCGTGAACTATGTGATCGGCTCGCTGGTTGAGAAAACTGGCTTGTCGGGAACCGACAGGGTGTTAGGGGTCTGTTTCGGGGCGTTGCGTGGCGTGCTGATTGTGTCCGCCATTCTTTTCTTCCTTGATACATTCACCGGCTTTTCCAAAAGCCCGGACTGGCAGCAGTCTCAGCTTATTCCCCAGTTCAGTTACATTATCAGGTGGTTTTTTGATTACCTGAAAAGCACATCGAGTTTTTTACCCCGGTGACACCATCGGGAGTGCGGCTAATGAGGAAATGACAATATGTGCGGTATTGTTGGTATCACCGGTTTTATGCCAGTAAACCAGTCAATCTATGACGCGTTAACGGTGCTGCAGCACCGCGGACAGGATGCCGCCGGCATTTGTACCATTGATGCGCTGAACTGCTTCCGTCTGCGCAAAGCGAATGGTCTGGTCAGCGATGTATTTGAAGCGCGCCACATGCAGCGTTTGCAGGGCAATATCGGTATCGGCCACGTTCGCTACCCTACCGCAGGCAGCTCCAGCGCTTCTGAAGCGCAGCCGTTCTACGTTAACTCGCCTTACGGTATTACGCTCGCCCATAACGGCAATCTCACCAATGCGCATGATCTGCGTAAACAGCTGTTTGAGACCGGGCGTCGTCATGTTAATACCACCTCAGATTCAGAGATTCTGCTCAACATCTTTGCGCAGGAGCTGGATCGCTTTCAGCACTATCCGCTGGAAGCCGAAACGATATTTGCGGCCGTTGCAGCGCTGCATCAGCAGGTGCAGGGTGCATATGCGGTAGTCGCGATGATCATCGGGCACGGTATGGTGGCATTTCGTGACCCGAACGGTATCCGTCCGCTGGTGCTGGGCAAGCGCGATATGCAGGATGGCCGCACTGAATATATGGTGGCCTCGGAGAGCGTGGCACTGGATACGCTGGGCTTTGAGTTTATTCGCGACGTGGCACCTGGTGAAGCGGTCTATATCACTGAACAGGGTCAGCTCTCTACCCGTCAGTGTGCAGAGGAGCCCCGCAATAATCCCTGCCTGTTTGAGTATGTCTACTTTGCCCGTCCCGATTCGTTCCTTGATAAGATTTCGGTCTATAGCGCACGCGTGCGCATGGGCACCAAGCTCGGCCAGAAAATTGCGCGCGAGTGGGAAGATCTCGATATTGACGTGGTAATTCCTATCCCGGAAACCTCGACAGATACCGCGCTGGAGATCGCCCGTATTCTCAACAAACCCTATCGTCAGGGATTTGTGAAAAACCGTTATGTGGGCCGCACCTTTATTATGCCGGGTCAGCATCTGCGGCGTAGTGCGGTTCGCCGTAAGCTCAATGCGAATCGCGCAGAATTCCGCGATAAAAATGTGCTGCTGGTGGATGACTCTATTGTGCGTGGCACCACCTCGGAGCAGATCATCGAAATGGCACGCGAAGCAGGAGCAAAACGTGTTTATCTCGCCTCTGCCGCGCCGGAGATCCGTTTTCCTAATGTCTACGGCATCGACATGCCCAGCGCCACTGAGCTGATTGCCCATGGTCGTGAGGTTGAAGAGATCCGTCAGCTGATCAAAGCTGATGCGCTGATTTTCCAGGATCTCAACGATTTGATCGAGGCGGTACGCGAAGAGAATCCTGATATCGAACAGTTTGAGTGCTCGGTGTTCAACGGTGTTTATGTCACCAAAGATGTGGACCAGCAGTATCTGGAGTATCTGCAATCATTGCGCAACGATGATGCCAAAGCACTGCAGCGACAAAACGAAGTAGAAGGCCTGGAGTTACATAACGAAGGCTGATCGCGTTTTGCGGCATCAACATCACGGGGCAGACGCAGGTCTGCCCCGTCTGTTTTTGGCATTTTTATCTGCTGCCAGCGCAATTTTGTCAGCAGCACGCTATCATTGCCCCATCTTGAACAGGTAAGGCAGAGCAATGAAACGACTCATCATTGGTATTTCTGGTGCCAGCGGTGCTATTTACGGCGTGCGGCTATTGCAGGTGCTGCAATCAGTACCGGAAGTGGAAACCCATCTGGTGATGAGCCCGGCAGCCCGGCAGACGCTGGCGCTGGAGACAGATTACAGCGTGCGCGATGTACAGGCGCTGGCTGATGTTGTGCATGATGTGCGTGATATTGGTGCCAGCATCTCTTCTGGTTCTTTCAAAACGCTGGGCATGGTTATTCTGCCCTGCTCTATGAAAACGCTCTCCGGAATTGTCCATAGCTACAGCGACAGTCTGCTGACGCGTGCCGCTGATGTGGTGCTTAAAGAGCAGCGTCGCCTGGTATTATGCGTGCGTGAAACGCCGCTGCATGTTGGCCATCTGCGTATGATGACCACCGCCGCAGAACTGGGAGCGATGATCATGCCACCAGTGCCAGCCTTTTATCATCGGCCGCAGCAGATTGAAGATTTGGTTGATCAGACGGTTAACCGCGTAGTGGATCAGTTTGATATTGAACTTCCCCAGGATCTGTTTTTGCGCTGGAACGGCGCGTAACCCACAACAGCTGCACAACGGAGGTGCAAAATCGCGGTGCCGATCACTCTTCGTGCATAATGTGCACCAAAATTTAACAAACTCGCTTTTTCTTCTGCCCGCCACTGTTATATTCCCTCTATAACGAATTGTCAGCGACCCGTTGCGACGCCATCGTTAACGCGCCTGTATGTCAGATTGCTACTCATGCGATCTGGCATGAAACCTGCAAATAATTGAGCGCACAACACATCACGCCACATAACAATAAGCACTTTACTTGAGGGTAAACTATGAAAAAGCGAGTTCTGGCTCTCTCCCTGCTGCTGGCAATGTCAGGTACTGCAAGCGTGTTTGCTGCGGTTCCGCAGTCACTGCGTATCGGGAACGATCCAACATACCCGCCGTTTGAATCAAAAAATGCTCAGGGCCAGCTGGTGGGCTTCGATATCGATCTCGCTAATGAGATTTGCAAACGTATTCAGACCAAATGTACCTATGTGGAAAGTGATTTCGATGCACTTATTCCGTCACTAAAAGCCAAAAAGATTGATGCCATTATCTCCTCGCTCTCCATCACGGAAAAACGCCAGGAGGAGATCGCCTTTTCAGAAAAGCTCTATGCAGCTAACGCCCGTCTGGTAGCACCGAAAGGCTCAAAACTGCAGCCAACGATTGAGTCGTTAAAAGGTAAAAATATCGGATTACTGCAGGGCACAACGCAGGAAATCTATGCCAACCAATACTGGCGACCAAAAGGCGTGACCATCACACCTTACGCCAACCAGGATTTGGTATATCAGGATCTGAATGCCGGTCGTATTGATGCAGCCTTCCAGGATGAGGTGCAGGCCAGCGAAGGCTTCCTGAAGCAGCCAGTGGGCAAAAATTATGCGTTTGCTGGCCCGGCGGTTAAAGATGACAAGATCTTTGGTGTCGGCACCGGCATGGGACTGCGCAAAGATGACAGCGATCTGAAAGCAGCCATCGATAAAGCGTTTGACGAGATGCGCAAAGATGGCACCTACGACAAAATTGCGAAAAAGTATTTTGATTTCAACATCTACGGCGATTAATTGTCCTGTTTCCTGATGCTGCGGGTTGAGTGACAGGAATAAAGGCCATAACTATTCACTCCGGGTGCTTACTTATGTAAACTCCCGGAGTTCATACGCTTGCCGCCATCCTTCCGTGATTCATTTCCCTGGTCAGGACTGTCCACGCTTTTCCGGGCAGCGTTTGTTTATTTCCCTCACGACAGGATCGAAATCATGTTGTATGGCTATTCTGAAGTTATTTTAAAAGGCACGCTGGTGACGCTGGAGCTGGCCCTCAGCTCAGTGGTGCTGGCAGTCGTGCTTGGTCTGCTGGGCGCAGGTGGTAAACTGTCGCGCAGTAAATTTCTGGTGATGATTGCAGAAGGGTACACCACGCTTATTCGCGGTATTCCGGATCTGGTGCTGATGCTGCTGATCTTTTACGGGCTGCAGATTGCGCTGAACGCAGTAACCGATGCACTGGGTCTGGCGCAGTTTGATATCGATCCCATGGTTGCCGGTATTATTACACTGGGATTTATCTATGGTGCCTACTTTACTGAAACCTTCCGCGGCGCATTTCTCGCCGTTCCCAAAGGGCAGACAGAAGCTGCCACCGCGTTTGGCTTTACCCGCGCGCAGACCTTCCGGCGCATTCTGTTTCCAGCGATGATGCGTTTTGCCCTGCCAGGCATTGGTAACAACTGGCAGGTGATCCTCAAGGCGACAGCACTGGTTTCACTGCTGGGACTGGAGGATGTGGTGAAAGCAACGCAGCTGGCCGGAAAGAGTACCTGGCAGCCGTTCTACTTCGCCATCGTTGCGGGTGTCATTTATCTGGTATTTACCACGCTCTCAAACGGCGTGTTGTGGTGGCTTGAGCGCCGCTACTCGGTCGGCGTGAAAAGGGCAGAATTATGATAGAAATTATTCAGGAGTACTGGAAACAACTGCTCTGGACCGATGGTTACCGTTTTACCGGGGTAGCGATCACCCTGTGGCTGTTAATACTTTCAGTATTATTGGGCGGCTGTCTGGCGATTATCCTGGCGATTGCCCGCGTCTCACCCAACCGTTATATCTCTGCACCAGTCTGGCTGTTTACCTGGGTATTTCGCGGTACGCCGCTCTATGTTCAGCTGCTGGTGTTTTATTCCGGCATGTATACGCTGGAGGTGGTGAAAGGCTCTGAGCTGCTGAATGCTTTTTTCCGCAGTGGTCTTAACTGTACGCTGCTGGCATTTACCTTAAATACCTGCGCCTATACCACAGAAATCTTCGCCGGAGCGATTCGGGCGGTGCCACACGGTGAGATTGAGGCGGCACGTGCTTACGGTTTTTCCACCGTGAAACTCTACCGCTCTATTATTTTGCCTTCGGCACTACGCACTGCGCTACCTGCTTACAGCAATGAAGTGATTTTGATGCTGCACTCCACCGCGCTGGCGTTCACTGCCACCGTACCGGATCTGCTTAAAATCGCCCGCGATATCAACTCGGCTACTTATCAGCCGTTTACCGCATTTGGGCTGGCGGCTGTGCTCTACCTGATCATCTCTTATGTGCTGATAAGCCTGTTCCGTCTTGCGGAACGCCGCTTTCTGGCACATGTGAAACCCTCTTCGACGCACTGAGTATCACTATGGCTGAAAATAAATTAAACGTTGCTGAACTGCATAAACGTTATGGCGAACATGAAGTTCTGAAGGGCGTCTCTCTGCAGGCAAATGCTGGCGATGTCATCAGCATTATCGGTTCATCGGGATCGGGTAAAAGCACGTTTTTACGCTGCATTAACTTTCTTGAAAAACCGAGTGAAGGCACTATCAGTGTTAATAACCAGCAGATTGACCTGAAGCGTGACACCGACGGACAGCTTAACGTTGCCAATAAAGAGCAGCTGCGTCTGTTGCGCACGCGGCTGACCATGGTGTTCCAGCATTTCAATCTCTGGAGCCATATGACCGTGCTGGATAATGTGACCGAAGCGCCCATTCAGGTGCTGGGATTAAGCAAGGCAGAAGCACGCGAACGGGCGATCAAATATCTCGATAAAGTCGGCATTGATGCACGCGCGCGTGCAAAATATCCGATTCATCTCTCTGGTGGTCAGCAGCAGCGCGTCTCCATTGCGCGTGCGCTGGCGATGGAACCTGATGTACTGCTGTTTGATGAACCCACTTCTGCGCTGGATCCTGAGCTGGTAGGTGAAGTGTTACGGATTATGCAGAAGCTGGCAGAAGAGGGGAAAACCATGGTGGTGGTCACGCATGAAATGGAGTTTGCCCGGCATGTTTCAAGTCATGTGATTTTTCTGCATCAGGGAAAAATCGAAGAGCAGGGCCCCCCGGATGAGCTGTTTGGCAATCCGAAAAGCCCGCGCCTGCAGCAGTTTCTGAAGGGATCGCTGAAGTAAGCTGGCGCACTGCTATTCTGGTGCGCTAAGGCTGGCTGTGGCTCATCCCGGCCAGCCCCTGTTAACCTGGCCGGGGATACTGCCGGACAGGGTGTAACCTCGCAGCAGATTCGCATCCTGCTCTGCCGTGAGGCTGGCAGATGTCAGCGCTGGCTAACTACGTAACAATCTGCGCGCCGTATCTTCATCGGTCACCAGACCTGATATCCATTTTCCCTGCAGTGCCGCACGAATGGCAGCATATTTACGCTCGCTGCCTGCAAAAGCGATAATCTGCCGCTGCGTGTGGCTCTCCAGGGGTACGCTGGTCAGCAGTTCATCGGTTTCGCCTGATACACGCTCACCCTGCTGATTAAAAAAGTGTCCGAGCATTTCTCCTGCTACGCCACGCACCTTAAGCGCAGTAACCTGTGCATCGGTGATAAAGCCCTCAGCATGCAGTGGACAGCCTGGCTGCACTTCGCCAATACCCACGAAAGCAACATCCGCCTGCAGAGCGCGCTGTGTGACGCGTTGATAGAGCTGATGCTTGATCCACATCGCTCTGTCTGCCGGCGTATCGGCATAGAGCGGCGCAGGAATGAAAAAATATTTTCCCTGCATCTTCTCTGCCATTTTCAGCGGCACGTCATAGCGCGTGCCTGAATCATCACGTGCAATCGCGCCTATCATTGAAACGCACTGATGCTGAGGCCGCTCAATCCAGGGAAGTGCATCGATCACCGCACGCAGTGTCTTGCCTGAGCCAATGCTGAATACCTGCGGCTGCTCTCTGCTGATATATTGTATCATCACTGCCGCGCCCTCTACTGCCAGCATCTGCTGGATGGCCTCATCTGCAAGGCTGCCTGAAGGCACCACGCGACAGAGTTGCAGGCCAAATTTCTCCTGAACGTTACGTGCCAGAAGCAAACAGTCGGCAACCGGATGATCGATTTTTACGCTGACCATGCCCATTTCACGCGCGCTGGAGACTAAACGCTGTGCCACCTGGCGCGATAATCCCAGCGCGATGGCAATCTCCTGCTGCGTCATACCCGCTACGTAATACATCCAGGCCGCACGTGCTGCCAGTTCCTGTTTTTTCTCTTCTCTGCTCATCGCGCTATTCCACTTAAACCAGAGGGTAATGTTAACGCGAGAGAGCGGTTAACTGTTAATTAAGCAAAAGCCCTAAAAGGGAGCAAAAATATTAATTGTGATTCAGCTCGCAGCAAAGGCAGCGCTACACACACTATGCTACATGGTATCGGGCAAATGCCCTTAATGATAGCAAATGTTTAAGTTGAGGCGATTATGACCAATCAATCGGTGTGGATGCATCTTGGCGCTGGCTCTTTTCATCGCGCACATCAGGCATGGTATCTGCATAAATTACGCGAGCAGGGCGATGATAGCTGGGGCATTGCACTGGGGAATATTCGCAGCGACGCCGTCCCGCTGCTGCAACAGCTGGCTGCACAGCAGGGCGAATATGTGCTGGAAACCGTAACCCCGGATGGCGTTCGCGCTTATGAAACCATTACTTCACTGCGCAAAATCCTGCCGTGGGACTCTGATATCCGTGCGCTGGTGGAACAGGGAGCACAGAGTGAGACGCGAGTGATCAGTTTTACCGTTACCGAAGCGGGTTACTATTTAACGCCTGAATTTGAGCTTGATCTGACGCAGCGCGATATACAGGCCGATATAACCGGCGATATTCACACTATTTATGGTGCACTGACACGCATTCTGGCAGAGCGTGTTGCCCGGGGTGGTGCGCCGGTCACGCTGCTTAACTGCGACAATCTGCGTCATAACGGTGAACGTTTCCGGCGCGGCTTTCTCGCATTTCTTGCGGCTAAAGGCGATCACGCGCTGGCGCAGTGGGTGCGCGATAATACGACCTCGCCAAACACCATGGTGGATCGCATTACGCCGCGTCCGACGCCGGATGTGGCTGAGCGTGTTAAAGCCGCCACCGGAAAAAACGATGGCGCGGCGGTGATGGCTGAATCTTTTATTCAGTGGGTGATTGAAGATGACTTTATTGCGGGTCGTCCGGCACTGGAGAGAGTTGGCGTTGAACTGGCAGAGTCAGTTTTACCCTGGGAAGAGGCGAAAATCCGTATTCTGAACGCCACACATGCCGCGATCGCCTGGGCAGGTACGCTGACTGGTCTTAAGTACATTGATGAGAGTACCCGTCAGCCAGCGATTTATCAGCTGGCGTATGATTACGTTACACAGGATGTGATGCCTTCACTCCCGGCAGGACCGCTTGATTTAGCCCGCTATCGTGATGTAGTTCTGGCGCGTTTCAGCAATCCCTATATCAAAGATACCAGTCAGCGGGTTGGCGCGGATGGTTTGTCAAAAATCCCCGGTATGGTGACGCCAACGCTACGTGAATGTTACCAGCGCGGGGCTGAACCCGCCGCCACCGCTGTAGTGCCCGCCCTGTTTTTTCTGTTTCTGCAGCGCTGGGCCAGGGATGATCTGCCCTATACCTATCAGGATGGCATGCTGCAGGAAGAGACTCTGCGCCAGCAATTCAGCCGACCAGATGCGCTTAACACGTTCCTGAGCGACAGCGCACTGTTTGGCGAACTGGCGCAGGACAAGGCGTTTCATGCCCTGATGAGAGGTACAGTTGCCACGCTGCAGCAGTGGCTGAAACAGCCAGAACGCACGCTTGCCACGGTGTAAGGAGCGCACTATGTATCTTGGAATCGATATTGGTACGTCGGAACTTAAGGCGCTGGTCATCAATACCCAGGGTGACATTGTTGCCTCACATCACGCCACGCTTAATGTCCAGCGGCCGCAAATGCACTGGGCTGAACAGGACCCCGAACGCTGGTGGCAGGCGTGCGGCGAGGTGATCGCCGGATTGCGCCAGCAGGCTGGCCAGGCCTGGAGTGAGATCCGTGCCATCGGTTTGTCTGGTCAGATGCATGGCGCAGTGTTGCTGGATGCCCAGGGCAAAGTGCTGCGTCCCTGTATTTTATGGAATGACACGCGCAGCGCGCCACAATGTATCGCGCTTAGCGCAGAGCATCCCGAAATGATGCAGCTGTGCAGCAATATGATTATGCCGGGATTTACCGCACCTAAACTGCGCTGGGTGGCGGAACATGAACCCGATATTTTTCAGCGCATCGACAAAGTACTGTTGCCAAAAGATTATCTGCGCTGGCGGCTGACCGGACAATTTGTCAGTGAACCTTCCGATGCTGCGGGCACGCTATGGCTTGATATAGCGAAGCGCGACTGGTCTGATGAATTGCTCGCCATCACCGGGCTGACGCGTGCCCATATGCCCTCGCTGGTCGAAGGAAACGGTGTCAGCGGCACGCTCAGGCCTGAACTGGCAAGCCTTTGGGGATTATCGTCGTCGGTATGTGTGGCGGGCGGGGCGGGCGATAATGCGGCTTCTGCCGTAGGAGTCGGTGCCGTTAATCCAGGCGATGCCTTTATTTCGCTTGGCACCTCCGGCGTGATTTTTGTGGTTAACGATCGGTTACAGGCCGATCCGCAATCGGGCGTACATGCGTTTTGTCACGCCCTGCCTGACCGCTGGCATCAGATGAGTGTGATGCTCAGCGCCGCAAGCTGCCTGCGCTGGCTGTGCAATCTGCTGTCAGTGACAGAGAGCCAGCTTATGGAGGAGATGGCGCAACTAAGTGCGGAGCAGTGTCGCCATGCGCCGGTTTTCCTGCCCTACCTCTCTGGCGAGCGCACGCCGCACAACGATCCCGATGCATCTGGCTCTTTCTTTAATCTGCGTCATGAAACGCCACGTGCGCTGCTGGGCTATGCCGTGATTGAAGGTGTCGCTTTTGCGCTGGCGGATGGTTTAGCGGCACTCGGCGAGGCGCAGCAGCAGATCCGCCAATGCAGTCTGACCGGTGGCGGCGCGCGCAGTGAACTCTGGGCACAGCTGATTGCTGATGTACTGCAACTGCCAATCGTCACCCATCCGGCCAGCGCATCGGGCGCGTTAGGTGCCGCCCGCCTGGCATGGCTGGCTGCTGGCGGCATTGAAGAAGCGGTGTGCCTTAAACCGCCAGTTCAGACGCGTTATCAGCCAGACCCTACCCGTGGTGCAGTGCTGCAACAGCGGTTACAGCTGTTCCGTACGCTTTATGCGCAACAGCAACAGGCGCGTGCACTCCTGCCCGAATGATTCCAGACAGAGGATGAATTGAGATGCAATCGAACGATTACTGGCTCGGCTTACCCAAAAAGATGTTCTGGGGCTTTCTCGCTATTGCCATTTTTATGGCAGGTGACGGCTTCGAAATGGCGTTTCTGTCACGTCATATCACTGATATGGGCTTTACACCCGCACAGTCAGCAGTGGTATTCACTTTCTATGGCCTGGCAGCAGCACTGGCAGCGTGGGCTTCGGGCGTGGTAGCAGAACTGATTACGCCACTGCGCGCAATGATGATTGGCTTTGTGCTGTGGATTGTGATGCACGCGCTGTTTATGGCGTTTGGTCTCGGAATGCGTAACTATCCGCTGATGGTGCTGTTCTATGGTATTCGCGGCCTGGCCTATCCGCTATTTATCTACTCCTTTATGATGATGCTGGTGCAGGTGCTGCCCCGGGAGAAACTGGCGGCTGCAACAGGCTGGTTCTGGGCAATGTATTCAGTAGGTATCGGCGTGGTAGGCAGCTATCTGCCAAGCCTGACCATCCCGATGCTTGGCGAAACCGGTACGCTGTGGCTGGCAATTGTCTGGGTAGCTGGTGGCGGCATAATGGCCTATTTCAGTTTGCGCCACGTGCCGGTTGATCGTTCGCGCGTCGATTTGCCGCTGCGTGACAAAATGACAGAAATGTCGCGGGCAGTAACCATTCTGTTTACCAATCAGCATGTGTTTTACGCCTGTTTAATTCGTATTATCAACACGCTGTCGCTGTTTGGTTTTGCGATTATCATGCCGCTGCTGTTTGTTGACCGTCTTGGCTTTACCATTTCTGAATGGCTGCAAATCTGGGCAGTGTTCTTCTTTGTAACGATTTTTACCAATATATTCTGGGGGATCACCGGCGAGAAACTTGGCTGGATCCGCCAGGTACGCTGGTTTGGCTGTCTGGGTATGGCGATCTCAAGCCTGGCGTTTTATTACCTGCCAGTGTATGCCGGACATAACTTCTGGGTGGCGCTGATTCCGGCAGTGATGCTGGGGATTTTTGTCGCAGCATTTGTGCCGATGACCGCAGTTTTCCCCACGCTGGAGCCACATCATAAAGGCGCTGCGGTATCGATTTATAACCTGTCGGCCGGGTTGAGTAACTTTGTGGCGCCCGCTATTGCCTCGATTATATTGCCGTTTTTCGATATCGCAGGGGTAGTATGGACATATACCGGACTCTATCTGTTTGCCGGGGCGCTGACCTTTATTATTCGTGTGCCGCAGCCAGGACATACCCATAAAGCTGCCGCGTTAAAGTCGCGAGTTGCACAGCAGCGAAGCTGGTAATAACGGGTCGCCATGGATGGCGACCCTGAAATGCACGAAGTCAGGCAGCGTTCTGACCGACAACATCCTGCAGCGCCCGCTGCAAATCGAACCAGCGAAAAGTAAAGCCAGAGGCTTCCAGCCGGTCAGGTAATACATGCTGGCCACCCAGTACCAGCACTGCTGATTCACCCATCATCAGTTTAATGGCCGCTGCCGGCGTACGCATAAAGGCGGGCCGATGCATAACTTCGCCCAGCGTGGCAGCAAACTGTTCATTCCGTACCGGATAGGGCGCCACCATATTAAAGGGGCCACGCAAATCCTGCTGCCCGATTAGCCAGATTATTGCGTTAACCATGTCATCAATATGGATCCACGGCAGATACTGCTTGCCGCTGCCAATCGGGCCACCAACGCCAAGACGGAAGGGCAGCTTCATCTTTTCCAGCGCGCCGCCCTGTTTTGCCAGTACCACGCCAGTACGCAGCAGGCAGACACGAGTGCGCTCACTCTCTGCTTTCAGCGCCAGTTGCTCCCAGCGGGCACAGAGCGTGTGCGTAAACTCATCCTTACCATTATCCTCTTCAGTCACCACCACATCGCCGGTATCACCATAGAAGCCAGTAGCCGAGCCGGAGATCAAAAATGCAGGTGGCGTAGCGCTGGCGTGGATCAGAGAAACCAGCTGTTCGGTGATTTGCCAGCGACTTTCACACAGCCGCTGTTTCTGGCTGGTGCTCCAGCGCTTATCAGCAATCGGCTCGCCCGCAAGATTGATAATGCCATCAATACCATCAAGACTGGATTGTTGATTAAGCCCGGACCAGAATTTAACGCGCTCATCCAGTTTTTCACGCGCTGCTGCCACATCACGCGTCACTACATTGACCTGATGCCCGAGCTGCAGCAGACGTGGGATCAGATGACGGCCAATCAACCCGGTGCCGCCGGTAATCAGTAATTGCATCGTGAGCCTCCCTGTAAATTATTATCTGCTCAGCATTGAGCATAGAAGAGAAGCAGAGAGTCAGTGTGGCTGTAGCGCCCGCTGGCGCAAAAAGTCACTGGCGGACTGATGCGCCGGATAAAGATCCGTGCAGCAGATTATTGCCTTAACGCAAAAAAATCGGTAAAGATGTGACACACCTGATACTCATTCTGAGGCAGATAATGAATTACCCAGCCATTACTCTGTGGTCCGATTCCTGTTTTTATAGTCCCTATGCCATGTCGGTCTATGTTGCGCTGTCGGAAAAAGGCATTCCTTTTACTCTGCAGCGGGTAGACCTGAACCAGCAGATGCAGTTCAGTGCCGATTATAGTGCGCTGGCGCTGACCAGCCGGGTGCCCGCTCTGCAGGTTGATGAGCTGACACTGTGTGAGTCCTCTGCGATTACTGAATATCTGGAAGAGCGCTTTCCCGCGCCGCATTATGAACGCCTCTATCCGCGTGATGTCATCAAGCGTGCCAGGGTGCGCGAGGTGCAGGCGTGGCTGCGCAGCGATCTGCTGGCGCTGCGTGCCGAGCGTCCTACCGATGTGGTTTTTGCCGGCAAACGTTACGATGCGCTCTCTCCGGCTGGTGAACAGGCGGCGGCAAAACTGATTGCTGCGGCACTGCGGCTGCTGCCTGACGATCGGCAAAATTTATGCGGCGAATGGTCAATTGCTGACAGCGACCTGGCTGTGATGCTGAACCGGCTGGCACTGCATGGCGATCCACTCCCTGCAAAACTGCAGCGCTATGCTGAATTTCAGTGGCAGCGCGCGTCAGTACAGCTCTGGCTGACAGAGTCAGCCAGAGCACGCTAAGCGCTTGCGACAATTGTAAGAACACATTACCTTACGCGCATTCTAAAAAAGCAGCGAAAAAAAGAGGCGTGCCGCGCACGCTGAAAACGTAAAAAGGGTTAGGGATGGTGGATCAAACGGCAGATGACTCTATCGAGTGGGTCGATATCGTCAACGAAGATAACGAAGTCATTGCACAGGCCAGTCGTGCGCAGATGCGTGCGCAGTGCCTGCGCCATCGCGCAACCTATATCGTAGTACATGACGGTATGGGCAAAATCCTGGTACAGCGCCGGACAGAAACCAAAGATTTTATGCCGGGTATGCTGGACGCTACGGCTGGTGGCGTTGTACAGAGTGGCGAAGATATGCTGGAATCGGCACGCCGGGAAGCGGAAGAGGAGCTGGGCATCGCTGCCGTACCCTTTGCTGAGCATGGAAAGTTCTATTTTGAAGATGCACATTGTCGCGTCTGGGGCGGGTTGTTTAGCTGTGTATCACACGGCCCGTTTGCTATGCAGGAGAGCGAAGTCGATGAAATCTTCTGGATGACCCCGGAGGAGATTACCGCCCGCTGTGATGAATTTACCGATGACTCGCTGAAAGCGTTGTCACTCTGGCTGAGCCGTAACAGCGACGCAGCGCGCAGCAAACAGAACAGCTAAGATCGCTTTTCACGGCGCTACAGCAAAAAAAAGCATGCGTTACGCATGCTTTTTTACTGGCGCAGTGCGGAATCAGCCTTCCGCCTGCTGTGACTGAATTGCCGTCAGTGCAATGGTATACACAATATCATCAACCAGTGCCCCGCGTGACAGATCGTTTACCGGTTTGCGCATACCCTGCAGCATCGGTCCGATGGAGATCAGATCGGCTGAGCGCTGTACCGCTTTATACGTAGTGTTACCGGTATTCAAATCCGGGAAGATAAACACCGTGGCACGTCCTGCCACTGCAGAGTCAGGCGCTTTGGATTTTGCGACATCTTCCATAATTGCTGCGTCATACTGCAGCGGACCATCAATAACCAGATCCGGACGTTTCTCCTGGGCGATACGTGTGGCTTCACGTACTTTTTCTACATCGCTGCCCGCGCCAGAATTACCGGTAGAGTAGGAGATCATCGCGACACGCGGATCAATACCAAACGCTTTGGCTGAATCGGCTGACTGAATCGCAATCTCTGCCAGCTGCTCCGGGTTAGGATCAGGGTTAATGGCACAGTCGCCGTAAACCAGTACCTGCTCAGGCAGCAGCATAAAGAACACTGAGGAGACCAGCGAGCTATCGGGTGCGGTTTTGATCAGCTGCAGCGGTGGGCGAATGGTATTGGCCGTGGTATGCACAGCGCCTGACACCAGACCATCAACTTCGCCGCTCTCCAGCATCATCGTGCCCAGCACCACATTATCTTCCAGCTGCTCCTGCGCAACCACTTCGGTCATGCCTTTGTTCTTACGCAGCTCAACCAGACGTGGCACATAGTTCTCACGCACCACTTCCGGATCAACAATTTCAATTCCGCTGCCCAGCTCGACACCCTGAGCGGCGGCAACACGATGGATCTCATGAGGATTACCCAGCAGTACACAGGTGGCAATGCCGCGCTCGGCACAAATTGCGGCTGCTTTAACCGTACGCGGTTCATCACCTTCCGGCAGCACAATGCGCTTGCCAGCTTTGCGCGCCAGCTCTGTAAGCTGATAGCGGAACGCAGGAGGGGAGAGACGGCGGCTCCGTTCAGATGTTGCTGTCAGCGACTCAACCCAGTCAGCGTTGATAAAGCTGGCAACATACTCCTGCACTTTTTCAATGCGCTGCGTATCGTCAGCCGGCACTTCCAGGTTAAAGCTCTGCAGGCTCAGGGAGGTTTGCCAGGTATTGGTTTTCACCATAAAGACTGGCAGGCCGGTCTGGAAAGCGCGTTCACACAGGCGCGCAATTGGCTCTTCAATCTGATAGCCGCCGGTCAGCAGAATGGCGCCAATCTCAATGCCATTCATTGCTGCCAGGCAGGCAGCAACCAGCACATCCGGGCGGTCGGCAGAGGTCACCAGCAGTGAGCCCGGACGAAAATGCTCCAGCATATGCGGAATGCTGCGCGCACAGAAGGTCACGGACTTAACGCGGCGCGTCTCAATCTCACCCTGATTAATAATCTCAGCATTAAGATGACGACACATATCGATAGCACGAGTGGCGATCAGATCAAAGCTCCAGGGCACACAGCCCAGCACCGGCAGCGGGCTGTTAGCAAACAGCTGGGTGGGATCGATATTCGCCACGCTGGCTTTGGTTGAGTCGTCAAAGATTTCTGACAAGTCGGGACGGGTACGGCCCTGTTCATCAACTGGCGCATTGAGTTTATTGATAATCACGCCGGTGATATTTTTGTTTTTGCTGCCGCCAAAGCTGCTTTGGGTAAGTTCAATGCGCTCTTTAAGCTGCGCCGGGGAGTCGTTACCCAGTGCCATAACAAAGACAATTTCAGCATTGAGCGTTTTCGCAATTTCATAGTTGAGCGCGGTGGCAAACTGATGCTTACGGGTTGGTACCAGACCCTCAACCAGCACGACTTCTGCCTCTTTGGCATTGGCGTGGTAGTTGGCGATGATCTTTTCCATCAGCACATCCTGCTGATTGGATCCCAGCAGTGACTCGACCAGTGACATTTGCAGCGGCTCGGCAGCAGGTATCGCGGAGTTTTTACGAATAATGGTGGTGGTCTGGTCAGGTGTATCACCGCCTGCGCGTGGCTGGGCAATGGGTTTGAACACACTCAGACGCACACCTTTTCGCTCCATGGCACGGATCACGCCGAGACTGACGCTGGTCAGGCCGACGCTGGTGCCGGTAGGAATTAGCATAATTGTACGTGACACGTTAAAAACCTCGTGGTGCTACAGGTAAAACGGCGTCGTCAGCCTGAACTGACGACGTAGCGGATCAGGCGGTCAGGCGCGCCGCATCCTGCGCAATGACCAGTTCTTCATTGGTAGGGATCACCAGCGCAGGGCGCGAGCCCTCAGTGTTGATAAAGCCCGACTTACCAAAGCGAGCAGCCAGATTGCGCTCATGATCGAGTTCAAAGCCTAACAGGCCCAGCTTGCCCAGCGCCAGTTCGCGTACCAGCGCGGCATTTTCACCAATGCCGCCGGTGAAAATCACGGCATCCAGGCGGCCATCCATCAGCGCAGCATAGCTACCGATGTATTTAGCCAGACGGTGGCAGAAAACATCCATTGCACGTTTTGCATCATCTTTTGTCGCGTAGTTATCTTCAACATAGCGACAGTCACTGGTCACTTCGGTCAGTCCCAGCAGGCCTGACTCTTTGGTCAGCAATTTATTGATGGCGTCAACGCTCATGCCCAGCGCATCGTGCAGGAAGAACATAATCGCCGGATCGATATCACCGCTGCGTGTGCCCATAACCAGACCTTCCAGCGGCGTCAGACCCATTGAGGTATCAACGCACTGGCCGTTACGGATGGCGGCAACAGAACCACCGTTACCCAGATGACAGGTAATGATATTGAGCTCGCTGACTGGCTTATTCAGCATGCTGGCCGCTTCCTGGGTGACATAGTAGTGGCTGGTGCCGTGAGCACCATAGCGGCGCACACCATGCTCTTTGTAGAGATAGTAAGGCAGAGCGTAGAGATAAGCTTCTTCCGGCATTGTCTGATGGAATGCGGTGTCAAAAACCGCGACATTTTTGTCAGAGAGATGCGGGAAGTTTTTCATCGCCTCATCAATACCGATCAGATGTGCCGGGTTGTGCAGCGGTGCAAACGATGACGCATCTTTGATGCCCTGAATCACTGCTTCGTCAATAACAACAGACTGAGTAAGCTGCTCGCCACCATGCACAATACGATGACCGATTGCAGCGATTTGTGCCGAAAGTTCAGGTTTTTGTGCCAGAATAGAGTTAACAATAAAGTTCAGCGCTTCGCTGTGAGCAGCGCCTGCACCCAGTGGCGCTTCCTGTTTGCTGCCTTCCAGTTTCCATTTAATGCGTGCCTCTGGCAGATGAAAACACTCTGCCAGACCGGACAGGTACTCGTCGCCGGTAGCAGGATCAAGGATAGCGAATTTGAGAGAAGAACTGCCGCAGTTCAGAACCAGCACTAACTTTGTCGACATGGAAGTACCTATTGATTAAATAGTGACTAAAAATGGCGCAATCAGATTAACAGCGTAGCCCATCAGCGCGGGCCGATTTATGATAAACATCATGCGCCAATTAAAAAGAAAACAACACGCAAAAAAAGCCTGGAAATTTTATGCATTTTTTTGATGTTCTGTAGCAGAATCGGGAACCAGACTGGCCTTTTACCCGCCCGCTGCTCCGGTGGTGTTACTAAAACGGCGTCAGAATAACTGCTGGAACAGGTAAAGACAAAATCTTTTGAAGAATGATACGTAAAGTTGTGTGGCTAAATTTTTTTTTAAATAATGCAGTATTAGTTGAGGTATAACATGGCGAACGATGCAGGCAATCCTGGCTGGTTTGGTTTATTTCAGCGTGGACAGCACTACATGAAAACCTGGCCTGCGGATAAGCGCCTGGCACCAGTGTTTCCGGAAAACCGGGTAGTAACAGCAACAAAATTTGCTATTCGTTTTATGCCGCCGCTTGCGGTATTTACGCTGACATGGCAGATCGCCCTGGGCGGTCAACTTGGCCCGGCAATTGCCACCGCGCTTTTCGCCTGTAGCCTGCCGATGCAGGGCTTATGGTGGCTGGGGAAACGCGCCGGTACGCCACTACCTCCCGCACTATTACAATGGTTCAATGAGGTGCGAAGCAAACTTGAGGAGGCGGGTCAGGCGATAGCACCAGTCGAGGGCAAGCCGACCTATCAAACCCTGGCCGATCTGCTGAAACGCGCATTCAGGCAGCTTGACCGTACTTTTCTCGACGATCTTTGAGTCAATGCAACAGCACAAGGAGTGAGACGTGAACTATAAAGGATTTCTTTTTGACCTTGATGGCACACTGGTTGACTCACTGCCTGCGGTGAACCGTTGCTGGTCGCAGTGGGGCGCACGTCATGGAATTGACGCTGAGGTGGTACTGAACTATATCCACGGCAAGCCTGCAATTAACTCGCTGCGTTACTTTATGAGCGGTCAGAGTGAAGAGACCATTCAGGCAGAGTTTCGCTGGCTGGAGCAGCAGGAAGCAACTGACACGGCGGGCGTCACTGCGATTCCGGGCGCGCTGGCGTTGCTGACGCAGCTTAACCATCTGCAGATCCCCTGGGCGATTGTGACCTCAGGCTCTGTTCCTGTAGCACACGCCCGTCATCGTGCTGCGGCACTGCCACAACCTGAAGTGTTTATCACCGCAAACGATATCCGGCACGGTAAGCCTGATCCAGAGCCTTATCTGCTCGGCGCCCAGCGACTGGCACTGAAGCCCTCTGAGTGTGTAGTGGTGGAAGATGCTGCAGCAGGTATTGCGGCGGGTCTGGCTGCAGGCAGTGGCGTAGTTGCGATTAATCCGGCGACAGATACGCCAGATCTTAACCGGGTGCTGTTTACCGTTCCTGACCTGCGCTCACTCAGCCTGCAACAGCAGAGCAGCGGCGCATTTACGCTCAGTCTGCAGAGTTAAGGTGCTTAAACGCTGTCAGAGCGGGCTACCCTGCGAGATCTCATCCAGTGACAGATTAAAACTTGGTACAAACACCGCGATAAAATAGTCCATCTCTGGAGAACGACGCTGGGCAAGTGTCTTCTCCAGCCGGGTTTTCGCCAGTGAGAATTCATGGTTGCCAGCGGATAACTCCTCCAGACATTTAAGATAGGCACAGAGTGCATCCGCCTGCTTAACCACAGCCTGCTCATCTGCGGTATAAAGCTGCTCATCAATCAGCGGACGCCACGCATCCTGAAGCTCAGGCGGCAGCATTGCAATCAGCTGCTGCTGCGCGATGGTCTCAATTTTTTTGTATTCATGGGCAATCTGGGCGTTGTAGTACTTTACGGGCGTGGGCAGATCGCCCGTCAGAACTTCACTGGCGTCATGGTAGAGTGCCAGCATCGCAATACGCTCCGGATTAAGCTCGCCAGCAAATTTCACATTTTTGATCACTGCCAGCGCATGTGCCACCATGGCGACCTGCAGACTATGTTCTGAAACATTTTCGGTGCGTACATTACGCATCAGGGGCCAGCGGTTTATCAGCTTCAGGCGGGAAAGATGAGCAAAAAAATGGCTTTGAGTCATGTGGGCATCCTGTCGATACGACGGGGAGGGAGAGTCCTCCCCAAAATGTATACAGTATATACCCTGCCTGGTGTGGCAACAGTCTGCTGCACCAGGCGCACAGGTTCAGGCGGTTACGCGCTTACTGACGATAATCCTGCAGGAAGCGGCCAAACTTATTAATCGCCATCTCCAGATCGTCTACCCGCGGTAGCGTAACAATGCGCACATGATCCGGATAGGGCCAGTTGAATGCAGATCCCTGCACCAGCAGCACTTTTTCCTGTAACAGGAAATCCAGCACCATTTTCTGATCATCAAAAATATTGAATTTTTTCGGATCGATGCGCGGGAACATATAGAGAGCACCCTGGGGTTTAACACAACTCACCCCGGGAATATCATTAATCAGCTCCCATGCGCGCTGGCGCTGCTCATAAAGACGTCCGCCGGGTGCAATAAATTCACTGATACTCTGATAACCACCCAGCGCGGTCTGAATAGCGTGCTGAGCCGGGACATTAGCGCAAAGACGCATTGAGGCCAGCATTTCCAGCCCTTCAATATAACCTTTAGCGTGCTTCTTCGGACCATTCAGTACCATCCAGCCCTGACGAAAGCCTGCAACGCGATAGGTTTTCGACAAACCGTTAAATGTCACGGTCAGCAGATCGGGCGCTAATGCCGCAATTGAGTGATGGCGGGCAGCGTCATAGAGGATTTTGTCGTAAATCTCGTCAGCAAAGATAATCAGATTATGCTGGCGAGCAATCTCAACCACTTCCAGCAGCAGCTCTTTGCTATAGACTGCGCCGGTTGGATTGTTTGGATTGATAATAACAATTCCGCGCGTACGCGGCGTGATTTTACTGCGAATATCGTCAAGATCCGGGAACCAGCCAGCAGATTCATCGCACATATAGTGCACAGCTTTACCACTGGAGAGTGAAACGGCAGCAGTCCAGAGCGGATAATCTGGCGCTGGCACCAGCATCTCATCACCACTGTTTAGCAGTGCCTGCATCGCCTGTACGATTAACTCTGAAACGCCATTACCGATATAGATATCTTCAACGGTAACATCGCGCATATCGCGTGCCTGGTAGTGCTGCATAATGGCTTTACGTGCGGAATAGAGACCTTTTGAGTCACAATATCCCTGCGCACCAGGCAGATTACGTATTACATCAACCAGAATCTCATCGGGGGCTTCAAAACCAAATGGGGCAGGGTTGCCGATATTGAGCTTGAGAACCTTATTACCTTCTTCTTCGAGCCGTTTTGCTTCTTTCAGAACCGGTCCGCGGATGTCATAACAGACATTTTCCAGCTTACCTGATTTATCAATTTGGAAATTCATTGTTGCCGCCTTTACGGGCAGAGAGCTCTGACCCGACATCCATTTCAAACCTGTACAATTTACTCCTCTCCTTATCACAAAAGAAGGGTGTCGCCTGGTTTTGGCGCGATAGACAACCAATCCGCGCTGTGCTGGCTGAATAGAATGCTTTTTTGACTATTAATAGTGTTTTTTTCTTGTTTTTGTGTTTTTCTGGAAATTAAATGCTGCTAATGGTGACCTGTTTATTAGCCGTGCGGTTAATCAGCAATCGGATGTTTTGTTATTGATACCGCATTAAGTTTCATTGCTAATCATTACCTGCGTGATGAAATAGTTAAGATTATCTTGCTAAAAGATGAATATTTGTGCGGTTAGTGTAAACTCATGCAAAAGGCGGCGCGAATAACTGCATTCTTATGCGGAGCAGTAGCATAAAGTCAGACCCGAAAGTTCTGTGCATTTTCGTTACATTCTCTGTTAACTGGCATTTTTTCTATAACTTTACCGCCTTAAATAACTTTACAAACTCTTTAAGGGAAAAGTATGTCTTAGTGTTACACCGTGTCTGAATAATAGAGATACAACAAAAAAAATGATGCTTTGCGCAAAAACATTTCCCTTTAAAGCGTAAAAATGATTAAGTATAATTTATTATTTGAAGCCTCTTAACGCTTCATATTGATATAACAACGTGTTATCAAATTTTGTTCTGCGTTTTTTTGCAGATAGTCGGGCAACGACACAGCTTCACAGTATCGGTGCGATTCTGCTCTTTGAGCCTGACGTTGCACTGTTTCTGTTAACGCTCTCTGAGCTCAGAGACGCAAGCCTGTTATGACCTGCCTGAACATGGTTTTAGGACAATCTCTTCTGAGGTTGTCAGTAAGCACCACTGCCACTTATCTCTTTGATTTTGTGGCAATACACCAGGGTAGTAGTTCTAAAAAACTTATAAGTGAAGAAAAACATGACCAACGCAAATCGTCCGATTTTAAATCTCGACCTCGATCTGCTGCGAACTTTTGTCGCCGTAGCGGACTTAAACACCTTTGCTGCTGCTGCAGCTGCCGTGTGCAGAACACAATCGGCAGTGAGTCAGCAGATGCAGCGTCTGGAACAGCTGGTAGGTAAAGAGCTGTTTGCCAGACATGGGCGTAATAAACTACTGACAGAACATGGTATCCAGCTGCTGGGTTATGCCAGAAAAATTCTGCGCTTTAATGACGAAGCCTGTACCTCCCTGATGTACAGCAACATTCAGGGCGTACTGACTATTGGTGCCTCCGATGATACGTCAGACACCATATTGCCTTTCCTGCTTAATCGGGTGACATCGGTCTATCCAAAGCTTGCCATTGATGTCCGCGTTAAGCGTAATCCGTTTATGATGGAGATGCTTAATCAGGGCGAGGTTGACCTGGTTGTGACCACCTCCAGCCCGGGTAATTTTACTCATCAGGTGCTGCGTACCTCTCCAACACTCTGGTACTGCGCGGCGGACTATATTTTCCAGCGTGGTGAAGCGATTCCTCTGGTTCTGCTGGATGAACCCAGCCCCTATCGCGATATGGCGATCGATCACCTTAACGAAGCGGGGATCCCATGGCGTATCTCTTATGTCGCCTCCACACTGGCAGCAGTGCGTGCGGCGGTTAAAGCGGGTCTGGGAGTGACAGCGCGACCGGTTGAGATGATGAGTCCGGAACTGCGTGTTATGGGTGCTGCGGAAGGGTTACCTGTGCTGCCAGATACGCAATATCTGCTGTGCCGCAATGCAGACAGCAATAATGAACTGGCGCTGGCGATTTTCAATGCCATGCAGTCCACTAACGACCCCTATAGCCTGGCCACCAATCCGGATGGCTCAATGCTGTATGACGATGAAGAGTAGCGTGTAAAACGTTAGCCGCCGGGTTCTGTGGTTCTGTTGCAGAGATTAACCCGCAAAACGTAGCCCTGGCTGAGATAATATCAGACAGGGCTTTTTTATCTTACATTACCCCCGCAAATTACGCTTTTCAGCGCCAGCAAAATTTTGCTTTCCGAAAAACCGCAACCGTTCATATCTACCCTTTACGTACAACCTTTATCCTTCAGTGTTATTTTTGTTGCAGGAATGTTTCTTTCTGGCTGTCTCTTTTTTCAGCAAAAAGCCTGAGATTGTGTTCTGGATCAAAAAAATAACCCTGCCACGGGGAGGGAAATTGGGTTAAGACCTGTCAAAATATGTTGGTTAAATGCGCGATCTATACGCGCGAATACCCACTACACTGAAATTAACCGTACAAACTGAAGCGATTTAGCTGGCGCTGAAGAGGGTATATGTTAATAATATGATGCGGGTGTAAAATAATGTTTGGATACTTTTGTCAAAGTTGACAAAAGGTTATAGAAAGGAGTAAAAAACCACATAAAATTGCTGCTTAATCGATAATGACAGCAACGTTTATAAGGTTTTTATCCTTCCCTTGAATCGATGTGGTGTGTTTGCTGCGATAGTGCAGGATGCCATCGCCACTTTTGATGAGTAAGCAAAGCGTATGTCAACAACCACCGAAGTGATCGCTCATCACTGGGCATTTATTGTTTTTATTGTGATCGCATTTGGCCTGTGTGCCTTTATGTTAACCGGCGGCTGGCTGCTGGGAGGCCGCGCCAGAGCGCGCCATAAAAATACGCCGTTTGAGTCTGGTATCGAGTCTGTTGGCGATACCCACATTCGTCTCTCTGCAAAATTCTATCTGGTTGCCATGTTTTTCGTGATTTTCGACGTGGAAGCCCTCTATCTGTACGCCTGGTCGACATCAATCCGTGAAAGCGGCTGGGTGGGCTTTGTCGAAGCCGCAATTTTCATTTTGGTGCTCCTGGCAGGCCTGGTTTATCTGGTACGCATTGGCGCGCTGGATTGGGCTCCTGCGCGTCGTCGCGTGGTGGTTAAATCAAGCCCGGTCAGCCACAGTCACACCAACCCTCATAAGCAGTAAAAGCGAGGCAATAAGATGGACTACACGCTGACACGCGTAGACCCGAACGGCGGTGATAACGAGCGTTATCCCCTGCAGAAACAGGAGATTGTTACCGATCCTCTGGAGCAGCATGTTCACCGTAGCGTCTATATGGGCAAGCTCGAACACGCGCTGCACGATATGGTGAACTGGGGTCGTAAAAACTCTCTCTGGCCCTATAACTTTGGCCTTTCCTGTTGCTACGTGGAGATGACAACGTCATTTACCGCAGTACATGACGTGGCACGGTTTGGTGCTGAAGTTATGCGAGCCTCGCCACGTCAGGCTGATTTTATGGTTATTGCTGGTACGCCCTTTACCAAAATGGCACCGGTTATTCAGCGTCTCTATGATCAGATGCTGGAGCCTAAATGGGTGATATCCATGGGAGCCTGTGCCAACTCGGGCGGTATGTATGACATCTACTCGGTGGTGCAGGGTGTGGACAAATTCCTGCCGGTTGATGTCTATATTCCTGGCTGCCCGCCGCGCCCGGAGGCCTATATGCAGGCTCTGCTGTTGTTACGCGAGTCGATTGGCAAGGAGCGTCGCCCACTCTCCTGGGTGGTAGGCGATCAGGGCGTTTATCGCGCTAATATGCAGTCTGAGCGAGAAAGGAAACGTGGTGAGCGTATTGCCGTCACTAACCTGAGAACGCCGGACGAAGTGTAAGTATCCCGTACACGGATGGAGTAACGGCCGCAGCAGAAAATGACAACATAGTGTGTGCCGCCATCCTGACGCCTTCTTTTGAGTGCCTGATTACAGGCCGGAATGGTGAGTAACGTATGACAGATTTAACCACGCAAGATCTCGCACAGCCAGCATGGCAAACCCGGGATCATCTGGATGATCCAGTGATTGGCGAGCTGCGTAACCGTTTTGGGCCGGACGCCTTTACCGTACAGGCAACCCGCACCGGTATCCCGATGGTGTGGGTGAAGCGTGAACAGCTGCTGGAGATTGTTACATTCCTGCGTAAGCTACCCAAGCCTTACGTCATGCTCTATGACCTGCATGGCTTTGACGAGCGTTTACGCACTCACCGCGCAGGCTTGCCTGCTGCGGATTTTTCCGTTTTCTACCATCTGCTTTCCATTGAACGCAATCGCGACATCATGCTCAAGGTGGCGCTGTCTGAAAACGATCTTAATGTGCCGACCATCACCAATATTTTCGCCAATGCCAACTGGTATGAGCGCGAAACCTGGGAGATGTTTGGTATCACTTTCCAGGGGCATCCACATCTGTCGCGTATCATGATGCCTCAGACCTGGGAAGGACATCCGCTGCGTAAAGATTACCCGGCACGAGCTACCGAATTCGATCCTTTCACGCTGACCAAGCAGAAAGAGGATCTGGAGATGGAGTCGCTGACCTTCAAGCCAGAAGATTGGGGCATGAAGCGCAGTACTGCCAATGAGGACTTTATGTTCCTCAACCTCGGTCCAAATCACCCATCAGCGCACGGTGCATTCCGTATCATTCTGCAGCTGGATGGCGAAGAGATTGTTGATTGCGTACCTGACGTTGGTTATCACCATCGCGGCGCCGAGAAGATGGGCGAGCGTCAATCCTGGCATAGCTATATTCCTTATACCGACCGTATCGAATATCTCGGTGGCTGTGTCAATGAGATGCCATATGTCCTGGCAGTGGAGAAACTGGCCGGCATTACCGTACCAGATCGCGTCAATGTCATTCGTGTGATGCTCTCTGAGCTGTTCCGTATCAACAGCCATCTTCTCTATATCTCTACCTTTATTCAGGACGTCGGTGCTATGACGCCGGTGTTCTTTGCCTTTACCGATCGTCAGAAAATTTATGATGTGGTGGAAGCCATCACGGGCTTCCGCATGCACCCAGCCTGGTTCCGTATTGGTGGTGTTGCTCACGATCTGCCAAAAGGGTGGGAGCGTCTGCTACGCGAATTCCTCGACTGGATGCCGAAGCGCCTGAAAGAGTATGACAAAGCCGCACTGCGTAACACTGTGTTGATGGGCCGCTCACAGGGTGTTGCAGCATATAACATGGATGAAGCGCTGGCGTGGGGAACCACAGGTGCTGGCCTGCGTGCTACCGGGCTTGACTTCGACGTGCGCAAATGGCGTCCATACTCAGGCTACGAAAATTTCGATTTCGAGGTGCCGGTTGGTGCCGGTATCAGCGACGCCTATACCCGCGTACAGCTGAAGATGGAAGAGATGTGGCAGTCACTGCGTATTCTGGAGCAGTGCCTGAAAAACATGCCGGAAGGTCCATTTAAAGCCGACCATCCGCTGACTACGCCGCCACCGAAAGAGCGTACGCTGCAGCACATCGAAACCCTGATCACGCACTTCCTGCAGGTTTCCTGGGGACCAGTGATGCCAGCCAACGAATCATTCCAGATGATTGAGGCAACCAAAGGGATCAACAGTTACTACCTGACCAGCGACGGCAGCACCATGAGCTACCGCACCCGTGTGCGTACGCCAAGCTTCCCGCATCTGCAGCAGATCCCGTCGGTGATTCGCGGCAGCCTGGTATCCGACCTGATCGTATACCTGGGTAGTATCGATTTTGTTATGTCAGACGTGGACCGCTAATTATGCACGATCAAAAAATTGCCATTCAAACCATCGATCCGAATGAGATCTTTGTGCTGACCGAGGCTGAGCACCATGCTATTGAGCATGAGAAGCACCATTACGAGGATGCGCGTGCAGCTTCGATTGAAGCGCTGAAGATCGTGCAGAAGCAGCGGGGCTGGGTGCCGGATGGCGCTATTCATGCAATTGCTAACGTACTGGGCATCCCGGCCAGCGACGTTGAAGGTGTTGCCACCTTCTATAGCCAGATATACCGCACGCCGGTTGGTCGTCATGTTATCCGCTACTGCGACAGCGTAGTGTGTCATATCACTGGCTACCAGGGCATTCAGGCGGCGCTGGAGCAGAATCTCAATATCAAACCGGGTCAGACCACGGCAGATGGCCGCTTTACCCTGCTGCCAACCTGCTGTCTTGGCAACTGCGATAAAGGGCCGACAATGATGGTGAATGACGACACGCACGTTCATCTGACGCCGGAAGGTATCGCCTCGCTACTGGAGCAGTATCAATGAGCATGAAACCGATTGTTCGTGCTGCGGAAACCCATCCGCTGACCTGGCGTTTGCGTGATGATAAACAGCCGGTCTGGCTGGATGAATATCGCAGCAAAAATGGCTACGTTGGTGCTGAGAAAGCGCTGAACGGTATGAGCCAGGATGAGATTGTTGCGGCGGTTAAAGACTCCGGCCTGAAAGGGCGCGGTGGCGCGGGCTTTAGCACCGGGCTGAAGTGGAGCCTGATGCCAAAAGATGAGTCGATGAATATCCGCTATCTGCTGTGTAACGCGGATGAGATGGAGCCGGGCACCTATAAAGATCGCCTGCTGATGGAGCAGCTGCCACATCAGCTGGTAGAAGGTATGCTGATCAGCGCCTTCGCTCTGAAAGCGTATCGTGGCTATATCTTCCTGCGCGGTGAGTATGTAGAAGCAGCGGAAAACCTGCGCCGCGCTATCGCTGAGGCTACTGAAGCGGGCTATCTGGGCAAAAATATTCTTGGCACCGGGTTCGATTTTGAGCTGTTTGTCCATACCGGCGCGGGTCGCTATATCTGCGGTGAAGAGACTGCGCTGATCAACTCTCTGGAAGGACGCCGTGCTAACCCGCGTTCCAAGCCACCGTTTCCTGCCAGTGCGGGCGTCTGGGGCAAACCTACCTGCGTAAACAACGTTGAGACGCTCTCCAATGTACCCGCCATCTTTCTGAATGGAGTGGAGTGGTACAAAGGTCTGTCTAAAAGTGAAGATACCGGCACCAAAATGATGGGCTTCTCCGGACGGGTGAAAAATCCTGGCGTCTGGGAACTACCATTTGGCGTGACAGCGCGTGAAATTCTCGAAGATTATGCTGGCGGTATGCGCGACGGGCTGAAATTTAAAGCCTGGCAGCCAGGCGGTGCCGGCACCGACTTTCTGACCGAACAGCATCTCGATCTGCCGATGGAGTTCGCCAGTATTGGTAAAGCAGGTAGTCGTCTGGGTACGGCACTGGCGATGGCGGTGGATCATGAGATCAATATGGTTTCGCTGGTTCGCAACCTGGAGGAGTTCTTTGCGCGTGAGTCATGCGGCTGGTGTACGCCATGTCGCGACGGGCTGCCATGGAGCGTGAAAATTCTGCGTGCGCTGGAGCAGAAGCAGGGGCAGCCGGGCGATATTGAAACACTGCAGCAACTCTGCCGCCAGCTTGGGCCAGGCAAAACCTTCTGCGCCCATGCACCAGGTGCTGTTGAACCGTTGCAGAGCGCGATTAAATATTTCCGTGAAGAGTTTGAAGCTGGCATTGCGCCGCAGGTGTTTGGCAATACTCGCTCAATTGGCGGTATCCAGCCTAATCTGCTGAAAGCGCGCTGGTAAGCAGCCACCGTATACGGAAGGCGTCAATCGCCAGTCCTGCCCGAAAACGCGGGATAACAGAATTTGATGTTTAACGCTCGTCTGCGGACGAGCCTTACGGAAGCATGTTCACTATGGCTACAATCCATGTAGACGGTAAAGAATATGATGTGAACGGAGCAGACAACCTGCTACAGGCGTGTCTCTCTCTGGGCCTTGATATTCCCTATTTTTGCTGGCACCCGGCGCTGGGCAGTGTTGGTGCCTGCCGCCAGTGTGCGGTTAAGCAATTTCAGAATGCTGAAGATACCCGCGGTCGTCTCGTTATGTCCTGTATGACCCCGGCAGCAGACGGCACCTTTATCTCTATCGATGATGGTGAAGCCAAAGAGTTTCGTGAAAGCGTGGTGGAGTGGCTGATGACCAACCACCCGCACGACTGTCCGGTCTGCGAGGAGGGCGGCAACTGCCACCTGCAGGATATGACGGTGATGACGGGACATAGCTTTCGCCGCTATCGCTTCACCAAGCGTACCCATCAGAACCAGGATCTCGGACCGTTTATCTCACATGAGATGAACCGCTGTATCGCCTGCTATCGCTGCGTGCGTTACTACAAAGATTACGCGGATGGCACTGATCTTGGTGTTTATGGTGCGCATGACAATGTCTACTTTGGTCGCCCGGAAGAGGGCACACTGGAGAGTGAGTTCTCGGGTAACCTGGTAGAGATTTGTCCGACCGGCGTATTTACCGATAAAACGCACTCTGAGCGCTATAACCGTAAATGGGATATGCAGTTCGCGCCAAGTATCTGTCAGGAGTGCAGTGTTGGCTGTAACACTAGCCCGGGTGAGCGCTATGGTGAGCTGCGTCGTATCGAAAAACCGTTACAACGGCACCGTAAACCACTATTTCCTCTGCGATCGTGGCCGCTTTGGCTATGGCTACGTTAACCGTAAAGATCGTCCGCGTCATCCACACCAGCTGCGCGGCAGTGACACCATTACTCTGAATGCGGAGCAGGCGGTCAATGTCGCCGCTGACGTACTGCGTCAGGCCACGCACGTTATCGGTATTGGTTCACCACGTGCCAGCATTGAAAGCAACTTTGCGCTGCGTGAACTGGTGGGTGCTGATAACTTCTCGACGGGAATACCTGCAGGTGAACAGGAGCGTATTGAGTTAATGCTCAATGTGCTGCAGAACAGCGGCATCTACACGCCATCGCTGCGTGAAATCGAAAGCTATGACGCGGTGCTGGTGCTGGGTGAAGATCTGACTCAGGTTGGCGCTCGTGTTGCGCTCTCAGTGCGTCAGGCCGTAAAAGGCAAAGCGCGCGAAATGGCTGCGGCGCAGAAAGTCGCTGACTGGCAGATTGCGGCCATTATGAACATTGGCCAGCATGCCAAACATCCGCTGTTTGTTACCAATGTTGATGAGACACGTCTGGATGATATCGCGGCATGGAGCTATCGCGCGCCGGTTGAAGATCAGGCGCGTCTTGGTTTCGCTATCGCCAGTGCGCTTGATGAGAGTGCACCAGCAGTCGCTGATATCGACAAGCCACTTAGCGCGAAAATTGATGTAGTGGTACAGGCGCTGGCTGGCGCGAAAAAACCACTGATTATCTCCGGCACCCACTCTGGCAGCACAGCCATGATTGAAGCTGCTGCGAATGTCGCCAAAGCGCTAAAAGCACGCGGTGCTGATGTGGGTATTACGCTGCTGGCCGATGCTGCAAACAGCATCGGGCTGGGTCTGATGGGTGGAGCGTCGCTGGACGCTGCGCTGGATCGGCTGGCAAAAGGCGAAGCAGATGCGCTGGTGGTACTGGAAAACGATCTCTATCGTCACGCACCGAAAGCCCGTGTTGACGCTGCACTGCAAAATAGTGGCAGCGTAATTGTGGTTGATCATCAGCGCACGGCCACGCTGGAAAAAGCGGGGCTGGTGCTCTCTGCGGCCAGCTTTGCTGAAAGTGATGGCACATCAATTAACCATGAAGGCCGTGCGCAGCGCTTCTTCCAGGTCTACGATCCGGCTTACTACGATAATACGATAGTGATGCTGGAGAGCTGGCGCTGGCTGCATTCGCTGCATAGTGCGCTGGAGAGTCGTCGTGTCGACTGGACGCAGCTTGATCACGTCATTGATGCGGTTATCACTGCGCTGCCGCAGCTGAAAGGCATTAAAGATGCCGCACCTGATGCCAGCTTCCGGATTCGCGGTCAGAAACTGGCGCGCTCTCCACACCGTGCCAGCGGACGCACCGCCGCACGTGCCAATATCAGTGTACATGAACCGCGTCAGCCGCAGGATAAAGACACCATGTTTGCCTTCTCTATGGAGGGTAACAATCAGCCAGACGCACCGCGCTCACAGATCCCGTTTGCCTGGGCTCCGGGCTGGAACTCACCACAGGCGTGGAACAAATTCCAGGATGAGGTGGGTGGCAAGCTGCGTAATGGCGATCCTGGTGTGCGTCTGTTTGCCGCAGGCGAGGGCACGTTGCCATGGTTTAGCCATGTCCCTGAGCGTTTTGTCAGCAACAACCACTTCCGTGTGGCACCGTACTATCGGCTGTTTGGTAGTGACGAGATGACTCAGCGTTCACCGACCTTCCAGAAACGCATGGCGCCGGCAGAGCTGGTGATCAACCCGGCAGATGCGGAGAAGCTGGGCATCAATCATGGTGCTGCGGCTGAGCTGGTCTGTGCCGGTGAAACGCTGCGTCTGCCGGTACGCTTCTCCGCTGCTCTGCAGCCGGGTCAGATTGGCCTGCCGCTGGGTATGCCGGGCGTGCCACCTTTCCTTGCCCATGCGCAAATTGATCAACTGCAGGAGGCTGCGCAATGAGCTGGCTGACATCGGACGTTATTGACATCATCCTGCAGGTAGTCAAAGCCATTGTGATTCTGCTGGTAGTGGTCGCCTGTGGTGCATTTATGAGTTTTGCCGAGCGTCGTCTGCTCGGCTTATGGCAGAACCGCTATGGACCTAACCGGGTCGGCTGGGGTGGTTCACTGCAGCTGGCGGCGGATATGATCAAAATGTTCTTTAAAGAGGACTGGGTTCCGCCGTTTACCGATCGCTTTATCTTTACCCTGGCACCGGTTATCGCGTTTGTGTCGCTGCTGCTGGCGTTTGCTATCGTGCCGGTTTCACCGACCTGGATGGTGACCGATCTCAATATCGGTCTGCTGTTTTTCCTGATGATGGCGGGTCTGGCAGTTTATGCCGTGCTGTTTGCTGGCTGGTCGAGTAACAATAAATACTCGCTGCTGGGTGCGATGCGTGCCTCGGCACAGACGCTGAGCTACGAGGTTTTTCTTGGCCTGTCGCTGATGGGTGTGGTTGCACAGGCTGGTTCTTTCAACCTTAATGCGATTGTCGAAAATCAGGCGCATCTGTGGAACATCATTCCACAGTTCTTTGGTTTTGTGACGTTCTGCATTGCCGGCGTCGCTGTGTGTCACCGCCATCCATTTGACCAGCCTGAAGCTGAACAGGAGCTGGCGGATGGTTACCACATTGAGTATGCCGGTATGAAGTTCGGCCTGTTCTTTGTGGGCGAATATGTGGCAATAACCACGGTTTCCGCACTGATCGTCACGCTGTTCTTTGGTGGCTGGCACGGTCCATTCCTGCCGCCATTCATCTGGTTCGCCCTGAAAACGGCGTTCTTTATGGTGATGTTTATCCTGATCCGTGCTGCGCTGCCGCGTCCACGCTATGACCAGGTGCTGTCGTTCGGCTGGAAAGTTTGTCTGCCGTTGACGCTGTTGAACCTGCTGGCGACTGCCGCAGTGATTCTGTACAACGCGCAGTAAGGGGTATTGAGATGACATTAAAAGATATTGTCGTTGGTTTCGGCACGACAGTGCGCAGTATCTGGATGATCGGTATGCACGCGTTCGCTAAGCGTGAAACCCAGATGTATCCCGAAGAGCCAGTTTATCTGCCGCCGCGCTATCGTGGCCGTATCGTGCTGACGCGCGATCCCGACGGCGAAGAGCGCTGTGTAGCCTGTAACCTGTGTGCGGTAGCCTGTCCGGTAGGATGTATCTCGCTGCAAAAAGCAGAGACGCAGGATGGCCGCTGGTATCCGGAGTTTTTCCGTATCAACTTCTCACGCTGCATCTTCTGCGGCCTGTGCGAAGAGGCGTGTCCGACAACGGCCATTCAGCTGACGCCAGACTTTGAGCTGGGTGAGTTCAAACGTCAGGACCTGGTGTATGAAAAACAGGATCTGCTGATCTCCGGGCCAGGTAAATATCCGGAGTATAACTTCTACCGTATGGCGGGTATGGCGATCGACGGAAAAGAGAAAGGCGACGCGGAAAACGAAGCCAGGCCTATTGATGTTAAAGGCCTATTACCTTAAGGAGCCAGGTATGGAATTTGCGTTTTATCTTTGCGGACTGGTGGCGGTGCTGACGACTCTGCGCGTTATCACCCACACTAATCCGGTACATGCGCTGCTGTACCTGATTGTGTCACTGCTGTCGATCGCTGGTGTGTTTTTCGCGATGGGTGCCTACTTTGCTGGTGCGCTGGAGATCATTGTCTACGCCGGTGCCATTATGGTGCTGTTTGTGTTTGTGGTGATGATGCTGAACCTGGGTAAAACCCAGCAGGAGCAGGAACGTGAGTGGCTTAAGCCATCACTGTGGGTAGGTCCGGGGATTGTCTCGGCACTGCTGCTGGTGGTGATGGTATATGCGATTCTCACCGCCACCGATCAGGGCATTGATGGCACTGTTATTGATGCCAAAGCGGTAGGTATCACTCTGTTTGGTCCTTACGTTCTCGCGGTTGAGCTGGCTTCAATGTTACTGCTGGCAGGACTGGTGGTGGCCTTCCACATTGGGCGCGACGAGCGTCACACTGAAGTGATGAGTCATCGCGTTACGGATGCAGCATCCAAAAAGGAGGGGCAGGCATGATCCCACTACAACACGGCCTGATTCTGGCTGCGGTGCTATTTGTTCTTGGCCTGACCTCGCTGGTTCTGCGCCGCAATCTGCTATTTATGCTGATTGGTCTGGAGGTTATGATCAATGCCGCTGCGCTGGCGCTGGTGGTTGCGGGCAGCTATTGGGGTCAGGCGGATGGACAGGTGATGTATATCCTGGCAATCAGCCTTGCGGCAGCGGAAGCGAGCATTGGTCTGGCGCTGCTGCTCCAGCTCTATCGTCGTCGTCAGACGCTGAACATTGATACAGTGAGCGAGATGCGCGGATGAATTTTCTCTATTTAACTGTACTGTTTCCGCTAATCGGCTTTCTGCTATTAGCGTTTTCCCGTGGCCGCTGGTCGGAAAATCTTTCCGCTACCATTGGAATGGGATCAGTTGGGCTTGCGGCCCTGACCACGCTCTATGCAGGCATGGACTTTTTCAATCAGGGAGAGCAGCCATTCACGCAGGCTCTCTGGACCTGGATGCATGTTGGCAACTTTGATATCAAAGTAAACCTGGTGCTGGATGGCCTGTCACTGACCATGCTCTCTGTGGTAACCGGGGTCGGCTTCTTTATCCATATGTTTGCCTCCTGGTATATGCGCGGTGAAGAGGGATATTCGCGCTTTTTTGCCTATACCAACCTGTTTATCGCCAGTATGGTGGTTCTGGTGCTGGCCGATAACCTGATGCTGATGTATCTCGGCTGGGAAGGGGTAGGGCTCTGCTCATATCTGCTGATTGGCTTCTACTATAGCAATCCGGAGAATGGTAAAGCAGCGATGAAAGCCTTTATCATCACCCGTGTGGGCGATGTGTTTCTGGCATTTGCGCTGTTTATTCTCTATAACGAACTTGGCACGCTGAACTTCCGCGAGCTGATGGAGCTGGCACCGGCGCACTTTGCCGCTGACAACACGATGCTGCAGTGGGCAACGCTGATGCTGCTGGGTGGTGCGGTTGGTAAGTCTGCTCAGCTACCGCTGCAAACCTGGCTGGCAGATGCGATGGCAGGTCCGACGCCAGTATCCGCACTGATCCACGCTGCCACCATGGTGACCGCTGGTGTCTATCTGATTGCCCGTACCCACGGCCTGTTCCTGCTGACGCCTGATGTATTGCATCTGGTCGGAATTGTGGGTGCGATAACACTGGTACTGGCAGGATTTGCAGCACTGGTGCAGACCGATATCAAACGCGTGCTGGCCTACTCCACCATGAGTCAGATCGGCTATATGTTCCTTGCGCTGGGCGTCCAGGCCTGGGATGCGGCCATTTTCCATCTGATGACGCACGCTTTCTTTAAAGCACTGCTGTTCCTCTCTTCAGGTTCAGTGATTCTGGCCTGTCACCATGAGCAGAACATTTTCAAAATGGGTGGCCTGCGCAAAAGTATTCCGCTGGTCTATGCCTGCTTCCTTGTGGGCGGCGCGGCACTGGCGGCGCTGCCGCTGGTTACTGCCGGCTTCTACAGTAAAGATGAGATCCTGTTTGGCGCACTGGCCAACGGTCATGTCAATCTGATGGTTGCCGGTCTGGTTGGCGCGTTCCTGACATCTATCTATACCTTCCGCATGATTTTCATCGTGTTCCACGGTGAAGAGAAGATCCATGCTCATGCGGGCAAAGGAATTACTCATCATCTGCCACTGATTGTGCTGCTGGTGCTCTCCACCTTTGTGGGTGCGCTGATCACGCCACCGCTGGCTGGCGTGCTGCCAGAAAACGAGTTTGGCGAAAGCGGCAAAATGACGCTGGAGATCGCCTCTGGTCTGGTCGCTGTCGCAGGTATTCTGATTGCCGCTGCACTCTGGCTGGGTAAACGCCAGCTGGTCAGCCGGGTGGCAAACAGCGCGCCAGGTCGCTTCTTTGGCACCTGGTGGTTTGCAGCCTGGGGCTTTGACTGGCTGTATGACAAAGTCTTTGTCAAACCTTATCTCGGCATCGCCTGGCTTCTGCAGCGCGATCCACTGAACTCTCTGATGAATCTGCCTGCGTTGCTGTCGCGTGTTGGTAACAAAGGGCTGGTGGTCAGCGAGAATGGCTATCTGCGCTGGTATGTGGCTTCAATGAGCGTGGGTGCTGTCGTGGTACTGGCCCTGATGCTGGTGATGTAGAGTTGATGAGCGGGGTGTTGTCGTGTCTGGCGACATCCCAGGTAAGAATGTTCAAAATTGTCTGATGCACGGGCGTTATCGCTGCAGCCAGTTTTGTAACCGCCAGTGCCAGTAACCAGAGCGTACCGTTGTACGTGAAGATTGCAGGCGCTGGCGGGGGCAACAGTGGCAAATGAGATAGCCCGAACAGAGACGAATTATAGGGAAGTACGCCGTGCTATTACCTTGGCTAATAATTATACCCTTCGTCGGAGGCCTGCTTTGCTGGCTGGCTGAGCGCCTTGGCGCTAAAGTGCCGCGCTGGATCGCCCTGATCACTATGGGGCTTACGCTGGCGCTTGGCCTGCAGCTATGGTTGCAGGGAGGCTACTCGCTGACTCAGGCCACCGGGATGCCGCAGTGGCAATCGAGTTTTGATGTGGCATGGATCCCACGCTTTGGTATCCATTTCCATCTCGCTATCGATGGTCTCTCACTGCTGATGGTGGTGCTGACTGGTCTGCTGGGTCTGATGGCGGTACTCTGCTCCTGGAATGAGATCCAGAAGTATCAGGGCTTTTTCCATCTGAACCTGATGTGGATTCTGGGTGGTGTGATCGGCGTGTTCCTGGCCATCGACATGTTCCTGTTCTTCTTCTTCTGGGAAATGATGCTGGTGCCGATGTACTTCCTGATCGCGCTCTGGGGTCATAAAGCGTCGGATGGCAAAACCCGTATCACGGCAGCCACTAAGTTCTTTATCTATACCCAGGCATCTGGTCTGGTGATGCTGATTGCCATTCTGGCGCTGGTGTTTGTGCACTATAACGCCACCGGCATCTGGACATTCAGCTATGAAGCGCTGCTGAAAACGCCTATGTCGCGCAATGTTGAGTGGCTGCTGATGCTGGGCTTTTTTATCGCCTTTGCCGTGAAGATGCCGGTTGTTCCGCTGCACGGCTGGCTGCCGGATGCGCATAGTCAGGCACCGACTGCAGGTTCAGTTGATCTCGCAGGTATTCTGCTGAAAACCGCAGCCTATGGTCTGCTGCGCTTCAGCCTGCCACTGTTTCCTGATGCGTCAGCGGAATTTGCGCCAATAGCGATGTGGCTTGGTATTATCGGTATCTTTTATGGTGCATGGATGGCGTTCTCTCAGACCGATATTAAACGTCTGATTGCTTATACCTCTATCTCCCATATGGGCTTTGTCCTGATTGCTATCTACACCGGCAGCCAGCTGGCATTCCAGGGTGCGGTGATCCAGATGATTGCCCACGGTCTGTCAGCGGCAGCGCTATTTATCCTGTGTGGTCAGCTTTATGAGCGTCTGCATACCCGTGATATGCGTCAGATGGGTGGCCTCTGGTCACGAATCAAATGGATCCCGGGTCTGTCGCTGTTTTTTGCCGTTGCCAATCTGGGTATGCCGGGCACCGGTAATTTTGTCGGCGAATTTATGATCCTCACAGGCAGCTTCCAGGTGGTGCCAGCCATTATTGTTATTGCCACCTTTGGTCTGGTGTTTGCGTCAGTTTACTCCCTGATCATGATGCAACGCGCTTACTATGGCGAAGCGAAATCCACCACGCCACTGCCGGGTATGTCACCGCGTGAATTTGCCACTATTGGTGTGCTGGTTGTGCTGCTGGTGCTACTGGGTATCTACCCGCAGCCGATTCTTGATACATCCCATGCTGCAATGAGCAATATTCAGCAGTGGTTTACCGCTTCAATTTCAACTACAAGGCCGTAATTCGCCATGACAATAACTCCTCAACAATTGATCGCGCTACTGCCGCTGCTGATCGTCGGATTGACGGTGGTGGTTGTAATGTTGTCCATTGCGTGGCGACGCAACCACTTTGTTAATGCCACGCTGACTGTAATTGGTCTTAACCTCGCGCTGGTATCACTCTGGTTTGTCGGTCAGGCAGGGGCAATGGATGTTACGCCGCTACTGCGCGTAGATGGCTACTCCATGTTTTATACTGCGCTGGTGATGCTGGCGAGCCTCGCGACCTGCACCTTTGCTTATCCGTGGCTGGCGGGTTTTCCCGACAACAAAGATGAGTTCTATCTGCTGGTGCTGATTGCTGCGCTGGGCGGGGTGGTTCTGGCCAGCGCTAACCATCTGGCGGCGCTGTTTATCGGTATCGAACTGCTTTCGCTGCCGCTGTTTGGTCTGATTGGCTATGCCTTCCGCCAGAAGCGTTCACTGGAGGCTGCGCTGAAATACACCATTCTTTCAGCAGCGGCCTCTTCGTTCCTGCTGTTTGGTATTGCGCTGGTCTATGCAGACTCCGGCAGTCTGAGCTTTGTTCAGCTTGGTAACAGCCTTAATGACAGTATGATTCAGCAACCACTGCTGCTGGTTGGACTTGGCATGATGATTATCGGGCTGGGTTTCAAACTGTCACTGGTGCCATTCCATCTCTGGACGCCAGATGTCTATCAGGGCGCACCTGCTCCGGTATCGACCTTTCTGGCAACCGCCAGCAAAATCGCTATCTTTGGCGTGGTGATGCGCCTGTTTATGTATGCGCCGCTGACCGATAGTGAAGCAGTGCGTACGGTGCTGGGTATTATCGCCTTTGTATCGATTCTGTTTGGTAACCTGATGGCGATTTCGCAGAGCAACATCAAACGTCTGCTCGGCTACTCCTCTATCGCGCATCTTGGTTATCTGCTGGTGGCACTGATTGCGGTAAAAACACACCAGCTCTCACTGGAAACCGCCGGTGTTTACCTGGCAGGTTACCTGTTCAGCAGCCTGGGTGCGTTTGGTGTGGTTAGTCTGATGTCCAGCCCATATCGTGGGCCTGATGCAGATTCACTCTACTCCTATCGTGGTCTGTTCTGGCATCGTCCGGTACTCTCTGCGGTGATGACAGTGATGATGCTCTCGCTGGCGGGTATTCCAATGACGCTGGGCTTTATCGGCAAGTTTTACGTTATCGCTTCAGGCGTCAACGCACATCTCTGGTGGCTGACGGCTGCGGTGGTGGCGGGCAGTGCAATTGGTCTTTACTACTACTTACGTGTGACGGTGAGTCTCTATCTCAGTCCGCCCGAGCTGCACACCCGTGATACTCAGGCTAACTGGGCGTTTACTGCGGGCGGGGTAGTGGTACTGATCTCTGCAATTCTCGTGCTGCTGCTGGGGGTTTATCCGCAGCCGCTGATCACGCTGGTACAGCTGGCTCAGCCGCTGATGTAACCGCACGCTGATATAACTGAATCAGGCCTCCGGGCCTGATTTTTTTTGTCCGGGTTTTACAGCGTGAGGCGATTGTGCGTGTATTGCAGCGGATGTGATAGTCTCAGAGCAGACTTATTACCAGCAGGAGATCGTATGCAGATCACATGGCTAGATTGTCATCACCGCGAGCTGACGCCGCAGCAACTCTATAGGCTGCTGATGTTACGCAACCGGGTGTTTATTGTGGAGCAAAGCTGTCCCTATCAGGATGTCGATGGAGAGGATCTGGCGGCGGATAACCGGCATATATTGGGTATGCTCGAGGGCAAACTGCTCGCCTGTGCCCGTGTTCTCACGCCGCGGCAGGCAGGTGATGCAGTGGTAATCGGACGGGTGATTGTGTCAGAAGAGGCTCGCGGGCTGAAACTCGGTTATCGTCTGATGGAGCAGGTGCTGAATAGCTGCGCCACTCACTGGCCGGGTCAGCCCCTTTATCTCTCTGCGCAGGCGCATCTGGAAGGTTTTTATAGCCGGCTGGGATTTCGCGCCGTAACGGCGGTCTATCTGGAAGATGATATCCCGCATATTGGTATGCAGAAAGCATAACGGCGAGTAAGCCCCGCCGTTAATAATAGCGTTAATCCGGCGTCATCTGCCGATCGTCAGTATATTTACGCTGGTCTGGCGGCGGCGGAAAATATTGATAGAGCCAGGTTTCACTCAGCGTTTCATCTTTAGAGCGTAAAAACAGGCGCATCTCGACCGGAGTGGTGGCGTCGCTGTCTGGATACCAGTCAAACAGAATGCGGTATCCGGTGGTGGGTTCAACATAGAGCGTTTCCACCTGTTTAACGCTGCCGGATGAGACGGTAATCACCGGCTCAATGCCTTTGGGCGCAGCGGCTTTTAAATCGCCACCAATAAAATCGATGGCAAAGCGACGGCACCAGGTATCAGGGAAGTGCTCGCCCGGAGCCCAGCCCTCCGGAAAGCCTCCGATACCGGTACGTGTGGCATCTACGCGCGCCAGATCGCTGCGCACCGGGGGCAGCTGGCTCCAGTAGAGCTTATAACCAAAGCTGAGTTCGCTGCCTGCTTTAAATGACTCCTCCGGCTGCCAGAAGCAAACCACATTATCCAGTGTCTCACCAGTGGTGGGGATCTCCATCAGGTTAATGGCACCTTTCCCCCATTTTCCCACCGGCTCTACCCAGAGGCTGGGGCGTTTGTCATACCAGCCAATCACATCCTGATAGTTCTTGAAGTCATGATCGAGCTGCAGCAGACCAAATCCACGCGGATTTTCATCTTTATAGGCGTTGAACTGCAGGCGCTGCGGATTATTCAGCGGGCGGGCAATCCACTCGCCGCTACCGCTCCACATCGCCAGACGATCGGAGTCATGGATCTGCGGATGATAGGTATTGCACATACGACGTTCATTGGTACCGCAGCTGAACATACTGGTCATTGGCGCGATACCAAGCTGGCGGATCTCTTTACGCGCATAGAGATGGTTCTCTACCTCCATCACGACGCGTTTCTCTTCGCAATGAATGGTAAATTTATAGGCACCGGTCAGACTGGCACCATCCAGCAGGGCATAGACTACAAATGTGGTGTCATCAGCCGCAGGCGTCTCAAACCAGAACGCAGTAAAATCGGGAAACTCTTCCTGACCGCTGCTCAGGGTGTTAACGGCAACGCCGCGTGCGGAGAGGCCATACTGATAAGTCTCATCCACGGCGCGGAAGTAGCTGGCTCCCAGAAAAGAGACGATATCGCGCCGCGCCAGCTCTGGTTTTTTAAATGCACGAAAACCAGCAAATCCGAGATCGGTTTTGCCAGCCAGCTGCTGGGTATCTACGTTGGCATCGTGATAATTAAACAGCTCAGGGCGGAAATGAATCTCACGCGCCTCGCGGCTGGCAGCATCCACGGAGAACATGCGGATACGGCGTTTAAATCCCATACCGACATGGAAAAACTGCACGTCCAGTTCGCGGTTGGCGATATTGCTCCACAGGGACTGCTGAGGATCGTACTCGATTTCGTTATACGCCTGCGGGGTCAGGGTCGCCAGCGTATCAGGCAGCGGGCCTGGTGCGCCGCCCCAGGGCTTTTTCGCCAGCGCAGCGGCTTTCTGCTGCAGTAAATCAAAATCGAAGCGCACCGCTTTGCCATCGGCAATGCCGTCATCGGCCCAGGCGGCGTTGGCAAATAGTGAGGAGAGGCCAGTCATGCCACCAATGGCAGACAGAGCAACAGACGCTTTCACAAACTTTCTACGATTCATGCCGGAATTCTAATCCTTAGCTGCTCAGGTGTATTTTGTCTGTTTCCAGACGGTTAGCGTCGGGCTACAGCTGATTACGACAGTGGCGCAATTAAAAAATTCAGTCAGCTGAAAATTTATCAGATTAATCAAAGAAACGAAGCGGATTCTCTGCGCTGCCGGGGGTTTGGACGCAACTTTGCAAATCCAGACGCGTTTGCTTACCAGTGATGACAGAATTTCTGTCAGCAGAGCGTGAATTTGTAGCTATAGTTAATCGACACGTTATGAACACGGAGGAACCGCATAATGTCATCTTCGAACCAATTTGATAATCGTTATGAATCGGGTATTGACGACGATCTGGCGCTGTTAACAGAAACGCTTGAAGAAGTGCTACGTGCTTCCGGCGATCCGGCCGATCAAAAATATATTGAACTCAAACAGAAAGCGGAGCAGGCACTGGACGACGTTAAGAGCCGTGTCAGCCAGGCGTCCGATAGCTATTACTATCGCGCTAAGCAGGCTGCTTATCGTGCAGATGACTATGTGCATGAAAAACCGTGGCAGGGTGTAGGCATTGGCGCTGCTGCAGGCCTGTTTGTAGGCTTACTGCTGGCACGCCGCTAACAGATTACCGGGTACGACATTTGTCGTGCCCGTTTATTTCCCGCTGTTCTTCTTTCCTCTCCCCCTCTCTGACTCGCCGCTATCCGGTTTCACCCGGTCAGTGATTGTATTCCCTCAGGTAGCCTCCTACAGTAAAGAGTGACCAGAACAAGGAGAATACAGCGTGATACGTGTTGAGATGCTCGCCACTGGCGATGAAGTACTGCATGGACAGATTGTTGATACAAATGCGGCATGGCTGGCCGATATACTGTTTCAGCATGGACTGCCGATGACCAGCCGTACCACGGTGGGCGATGCACTGCCTGCGCTGATTGAGGCGCTACAGAGCCGTAGTCAGGTTGCCGATGTACTGATTGTTAACGGCGGGCTGGGGCCGACATCTGATGATTTAAGCGCGCAGGCCGCTGCTGCTGCCTGCGGCTGTGAGCTGGTGCTGCAGGAAGAGTGGCTGGCAAATATGGAAGCCTGGTTTGCCAGCCGTGGGCGTACCATGGCGCCCGGCAACCGCAAGCAGGCAGAGATCCCCGCTAACGCTGAACTGATTAACAATCCGGCAGGTACGGCCTGTGGTTTTGCGCTACAGCTTAATCGCTGCTGGATTTTCTTTACGCCAGGTGTGCCTTCTGAGTTCAAACTCATGGTAGAGCAGGAGATTATTCCCCGGCTCAGAGCGCGTTTTACGCTGCCGGAGCCGCCGCTCTGTCTGCGTCTGACCACCTTTGGTCGCGGCGAAAGCGATATTGCTGCTGAGCTGGAGCAGCTGACGCTGCCGGAAGAGGTGGTAATGGGCTATCGTTCCTCTATGCCGATTATTGAAATCAAGCTTACCGGTCCTGCCAGCGCGCGCGTTGCCATGGAGCAGGTATGGCAGCAGGTAAAATTACTGCTGGCAGAGTGTACGATCTTTGAAGGCACTGAGGGATTACCTGCGCTGCTGGCACGTGAGCTGCATCAGCGTAAGCTGCAGCTGATCACCAGCGAGCAGTATAGTGCGGGTCTGCTGCACTGGCAGCTGGCCAGCAGCGGTGTGCCCTTGATCCAGAGTGAGATCCTGCCTGCGCAGGCAGAAACGTTGCAGGCGATGGCTGAACGCGCACGTGCGCTGGCGCGGCAGCAGCAGAGTGCGCTGGTGCTGGCTATCGGGGAGCTTAAAGAGGGTGAGATCACGCTGGTGCTGGAGACACCGGAAGCGGGCTGGGGACAACGGGTAAAATTTACCCATGGACGTCACAATCTGGAAACCCGGCAGCGAGTGGTAGCGATGATGGCGATGAATATGCTGCGCCGCTGGCTGCACGGCAGTGAGGTCACCACCGGACATGGCTGGATCGATATTCTTGAAACGGTAAGACACTGATTATCATCAGCGACTGCGCTGTAAACGGTTTTATACCCGCTCTGGCGCTAAAAAAGGAGTTTGGCTGCCAGCAGTTGCGTTCTTTCTCTGCTGATAGCAGCGGGCTCCTGTTTAACGGAGCCTCGCGGCAAAAGTCTGCATGGCTGTTATATCGCCATCGCTATCTCTGCTGAATGGTAGTGGGGCTGAACAGGGCACGTCGTTTTTCGAAACCGCTTACTGGTTTGCTGAGTCAGCGCTAAGCAGCAGTAAGTGACAATAGTCTCCTCACACCTGCCTGAAATGGCATCTGGTTGCTATAGCTCAATCTCTATTTCACCGCGTGCTTTACAGCAGCAGGGCAGAATTTCGCCCTGCTGAATAAACGCCAGCGGTGTTGCGGTATAATCGACTTCGCCGCTCAGCAAACGCATACGGCAGGAGCCGCAATAGCCCTCACGGCACTGAAATTCAACGCACAGGTTGTTTGCTTCCAGTGTCGTCAGCAGGTTGGGATGATCTTCTGCGCACTCCAGGCGCGAGCCTGAACTACGCAGAATAACAACGGAACGGCTCATAATCAGAGCTGGAAATCGTTAAAGTCATCTTCGCCGACTTCTGAGTCAATCTGACCCACCAGATAGGAGCTCACTTCAACTTCCTGTGGTGCCACTTGCACATTATCGGAAACCAGCCATGAGTTGATCCATGGGATCGGGTTAGAGCGGGTCTGGAACGGCAGATCGAGGCCTACTGCCTGCATACGGATATTGGTGATGTACTCAATATACTGGCAGAGAATATCTTTATTCAGGCCGATCATTGAACCACCGCTGAACAGATATTCAGCCCACTCTTTCTCCTGCTCGGCTGCTTTCTTAAACAGATCAAAGCATTCGTCGCGACACTCAGCAGCGATCTCTTTCATTTCCGGATCGTCTTCACCGCTGCGCATCAGATTAAGCATATGCTGAGTGCCGGTAAGATGCAGCGCTTCATCACGGGCGATCAGGCGGATAATCTTCGCATTTCCTTCCATCAGCTCACGCTCAGCAAAGGCAAATGAGCAGGCAAAGCTGACGTAGAAACGGATCGCTTCCAGCGCGTTGACGCTCATCAGGCAGATATAGAGCTGCTTTTTCAGGGCGCGCAGGCTGACGGTGACTGATTTACCCGCAACCTGATGCGTACCTTCGCCCAGCAGATGCCAGTAGTTAGTCATCTCGATCAGATCATCGTAGTACTTCGAGATATCCTGCGCACGTGCGAGGATCTGCTCATTGGTGACGATATCATCAAACACCAGCGCCGGATCGTTGACGATGTTGCGGATAATATGCGTATAAGAGCGCGAGTGTATGGTTTCAGAAAACGCCCAGGTCTCAATCCAGGTTTCCAGCTCCGGGATAGAGATCAGCGGCAGCAGCGCCACGTTTGGGCTACGTCCCTGAATGGAATCCAGCAGTGTCTGATACTTCAGATTGCTGATAAAGATATGCTTTTCATGTTCCGGCAGCGCCTGATAATCAATGCGGTCGCGCGAGACATCAACCTCTTCCGGACGCCAGAAAAACGAGAGCTGTTTTTCGATTAGTTTTTCAAAAATATCATATTTTTGCTGATCAAAGCGCGCCACGTTCACGGACTGGCCGAAGAACATCGGCTCTTTCAGCTGATCGTTTTTATTCTGTGAGAAAGTTGTATAAGCCATGACTAAGTCCAAAAGTAGAGCGGGCTGGCAGCGCCAGCCCTGACATAATTACGCGTCGCCGCTTAGATCTTGCAGGCGCCGCTTTCGCAGCCATCATCCTGAATCGAAGGAGCCAGATCGTCCTGAGCATCCTCTGCGCCGTCGCGGGTGTTTTGGTAGTACAGCGTCTTAACACCAAATTTGTAGGCGGTCAGCAGATCTTTCAGCAGCTGTTTCATCGGCACTTTACCATTGGCAAAACGGCCTGGATCGTAGTTGGTGTTTGAGGAGATCGCCTGATCGATAAATTTCTGCATGACGCCGACCAGCTGCAGATAGCCATCGTTGGAAGGCATATCCCACAGCAGCTCATACTGATCTTTCAGACGGTCATACTCAGGTACTACCTGACGCAGAATACCATCTTTTGATGCTTTGATACTGATATGACCACGCGGTGGCTCAATGCCATTGGTGGCATTGGAGATCTGCGAGGAGGTCTCAGATGGCATCAGCGCAGAGAGCGTGGAGTTACGCAAACCGTGCGTGGTGATTGACTCACGCAGCGCTTCCCAGTCGAGATGCAGTGGCTCATTGCAGATAGCGTCCAGATCCTTTTTATAGGTATCAATCGGCAATATGCCCTGCGAATAGGTGGTCTCTTTAAACCATGGGCAGGCGCCTTGCTCTTTCGCCAGCTCGTTTGAGGCTTTCAGCAGATAGTACTGAATAGCTTCAAAGGTTTTATGCGTCAGATTGTTTGCGCTGCCGTCAGAGTAGCGTACGCCATGCTTCGCCAGATAGTAGGCATAGTTGATGACACCAATTCCCAGCGTGCGACGGCCCATTGCGCCGCGCTGCGCTGCCGGAATCGGATAATCCTGGTAGTCGAGCAGGGCATCCAGTGCACGCACCGCCAGCACCGCCAGCTCTTCCAGATCATCCAGGCTCTCAATTGCGCCCAGGTTAAACGCCGAAAGTGTGCAGAGCGCAATCTCGCCGTTTTCATCATTGACATCATTCAGCGGCTTGGTTGGCAGTGCAATCTCCAGGCAGAGGTTGGACTGACGCACTGGCGCAATCGTCGAATCAAACGGGCTGTGGGTGTTGCAGTGATCGACGTTCTGAATGTAGATACGGCCGGTTGAGGCACGCTCCTGCATCATCAGCGAGAAGAGATCAACAGCTTTAACGCGCTGCTTGCGAATGCTCTCATCCTGCTCATATTTGGTGTAGAGACGCTCAAACTCACTCTGGTCGGCGAAAAACGCGTCGTAGAGGCCCGGCACATCAGAAGGGCTGAACAGCGTGATATCTTCACCTTTCAGCAGACGGGTATACATCAGTTTGTTGATCTGCACACCATAGTCCATATGACGGACGCGGTTGCCCTCTACGCCACGGTTGTTTTTCAGTACCAGCAGGCTTTCCACTTCCAGATGCCACATCGGATAGAACAGCGTTGCCGCACCGCCGCGCACGCCGCCCTGCGAGCACGATTTTACCGCCGTCTGGAAATGTTTATAGAATGGGATACAGCCTGTATGGAAAGCTTCCCCACCACGAATCGGGCTACCCAGTGCGCGAATGCGTCCCGCATTGATGCCGATACCGGCACGTTGTGACACATATTTAACAATTGCGCTGGAGGTCGCGTTAATCGAGTCCAGGCTATCGCCGCACTCAATCAGGACGCAGGAGCTGAACTGGCGCGTCGGTGTGCGCACGCCAGACATAATCGGCGTTGGCAGTGAAATCTTAAAGGTGGAGATTGCGTCGTAGAAGCGCTGGATATAATCCATACGCGTCTCGCGTGGATAGTTTGAGAACAGGCACGCTGCCACCAGGATATAGAGGAACTGGGCGCTCTCATAGATCTCACCGCTGACGCGGTTCTGTACCAGATATTTGCCTTCCAGCTGCTTTACTGCAGCGTAGGAAAAGTTCATATCACGCCAGTGATCGATAAAGCTATCCATCAGCTCGAACTCTTCGCGGCTGTAATCTTCCAGCAGATGGCGGTCATATTTGCCCAGCTCAACCATGTTCACAACCTGGTCATACAGCTTAGGTGGCTCAAACTGGCCATACGCCTTTTTGCGCAGGTGGAAGATCGCCAGACGTGCAGCCAGATATTGATAATCTGGCGCATCGCGCGAGATCAGATCGGCGGCTGCCTTGATAATAGTCTCATGGATATCAGACGTTCTGATGCCGTCATAGAACTGAATATGGGAACGCAGCTCAACCTGAGAAACTGAAACGTTGTTCAGCCCTTCAGCCGCCCAGTCGAGTACACGGTGAATTTTATCGAGATCAATGCGTTCCTGACGGCCATCGCGTTTGGTGACGAGCAGACTTTGGTTCATGTCGCGTGTTTACCTGTCCATGAAATACAAAATTATCCCCTAACTATTCACAAGGTCTATGCACAAGCCGCTCGCTGTGAGTAAGCCTGTGGATAAACACTATATATAGGGGGTGTGGGAAGTTTTACTAACTATATGGTGAGTATTTTAGTCAGCATTCTTTGCTTAACAAGAGTTGATTTTTGTAAAAAATCGGTCTTGTGACTGCGTAAAAATCCTGGATCCGCAGCCAATAAGGCCTGGATTGCTGTCAACGCTTTCAGACTTTTTTTTAATAGTATGACTGAGCGCGTAAAACTCACTCAACGCTATGGTGTCAGGAATTATGACAGAGGCTAAACGTAAAAAATCAGCTAGCGGTATGAAGCAAAAACAGCTCGCCCGATAGAGCGAGCCCAGAGATTAACGCGTTTCGGATGCGTCACGCTGCGCATGAGTATGAATCATATAGTTAACATCCACACCTGGCCCAAGACGAAATTTGTTGGTCAGCGGGTTGTAGTGCAGCCCGATCATATGGCGTTCACGCAGGGTGGTTTCATCGACCCACGTCAGCAGTTCTGAGGGACGAATAAATTTTTTCGCATCATGCGTGCCGCGCGGCAGCATCCGCAGCACATATTCGGCACCAAATATCGCCAGCAGCCAGGCTTTCGGATTGCGATTAATGGTCGAGAAAAAGACTTCGCCACCTGGTTTAACCAGACGCGCGCAGGCCATCACAATTGAGCGCGGATCCGGCACATGCTCCAGCATCTCCATACAGGTCACAACATCATACTGCCCGGCATGGCTGTCGGCGTGATCTTCTACCGTCTGCTGAATGTAGCTAACTGTGACGCCACTCTCCTCAGCGTGCAGACGCGCGACTGCCAGCGGCTCAGCGCCCATATCCAGCCCGGTCACTTCTGCGCCTTCACGCGCCATGCTCTCCGCCAGGATGCCGCCGCCGCAGCCAACGTCCAGCACTTTTTTACCGAACAAACCGTTGCTGTGCTGTGCAATCCAGCCGAGACGCAGCGGATTGATGCGGTGCAGTGGTTTAAATTCGCCCTCTAAATCCCACCAGCGTGAAGCGAGCGCTTCAAACTTGGCAATTTCGCTATGATCGACGTTCTGACGGCTTTCCTGCGGTTGTTCACTCATTAAATAACGACTCCTGGCAAAATATCATCTGAGTATAAACGCTTAAGTGCGAGGTGACATCTTTCAACGCAAAGGAAAAGCGCCACAAACCCCCGCTTTACGTTCACCGCACGTAAGCAGTGTGATATACTTTCGCACCTTTAAAATCCGGGATTAAGTAGAGGGATAGCGGCTCCATGAGCGACCTTGCGAGAGAAATTACACCGGTCAATATCGAAGAAGAGCTGAAAAACTCCTACCTCGATTACGCCATGTCGGTCATTGTTGGCCGAGCCTTACCCGATGTCCGTGATGGCCTGAAGCCGGTGCATCGCCGCGTGCTTTACGCCATGAGCGAACTGGGTAACGACTGGAATAAAGCCTATAAGAAATCTGCCCGTGTGGTGGGTGACGTTATCGGTAAGTATCACCCGCACGGTGACTCTGCTGTATACGAAAGTATTGTCCGTATGGCTCAGCCGTTCTCCCTGCGCTATATGCTGGTTGACGGTCAGGGTAACTTTGGTTCGGTGGATGGCGACTCAGCCGCTGCAATGCGTTATACCGAAGTCCGTATGGCTAAGATCTCCTCTGAGCTTCTGGCCGATCTGGAAAAAGAGACGGTCGACTTTGTGCCAAACTACGATGGCACGGAGCAGATCCCGGAAGTGCTGCCAACCAAAATTCCCAATCTGCTGGTCAATGGCTCCTCCGGTATCGCCGTGGGTATGGCGACCAATATTCCGCCACATAACCTGACAGAAGTGATCAACGGCTGCCTCGCCTTTATCGATGATGAAAATATCAGCGTTGAAGGGTTAATGGAGCATATCACCGGGCCAGATTTCCCGACGGCTGCCTTTATTAATGGGCGTCGTGGTATCGAAGAAGCTTATCGTACCGGCCGCGGTAAAATTTATATCCGCGCGCGCGGCGAGATCGAAACCGATGCTAAAACCGGTCGCGAAACCATTATCGTCAATGAGATCCCTTATCAGGTTAACAAAGCGCGTCTGATTGAAAAGATCGCTGAGCTGGTAAAAGAGAAACGCGTTGAGGGTATCAGCGGTCTGCGTGATGAATCTGACAAAGATGGCATGCGCATTGTTATCGAAGTGAAGCGCGATGCGGTCGGTGAAGTGGTTCTGAACAACCTCTACTCGCTGACACAGCTGCAGGTCTCATTCGGTATCAATATGGTGGCACTGCATCAGGGTCAGCCAAAGATCATGACGCTGAAAGGGATCATCGAAGCCTTTGTTCGCCATCGTCGTGAAGTTGTTACGCGCCGTACTATTTTTGAGCTGCGCAAAGCCCGCGATCGTGCACATATCCTGGAAGGCCTGGCGATTGCGCTGGCGAATATCGATCCTATCATCGAGCTGATCCGTCGTGCGCCAACACCCGCTGAAGCGAAAGGTGCTTTGCTGGCTCAGGCGTGGGATCTCGGAAACGTTGCAGCGATGCTGGAGCGTGCCGGTGATGACGCAGCGCGCCCGGAGTGGCTGGAGCCGGAGTTTGGTATCCGCGATGGTCGTTACTACCTGACCGAGCAGCAGGCACAGGCCATTCTCGATCTGCGCCTGCAGAAGCTCACGGGTCTGGAGCATGAAAAACTGCTCGACGAGTATAAAGAGCTGCTGGATCAAATCGCCAGCCTGCTGCACATTCTGCAAAGTGCAGAGCGCCTGATGGAAGTGATCCGCGAAGAGCTGGAAGCGATGCGCGACCAGTTCGGTGATGCACGCCGCACAGAGATCACCGCTAACAGCGCTGATATCAATATCGAAGATCTGATTAATCAGGAAGATGTGGTTGTTACGCTATCTCATCAGGGATATGTGAAATATCAGCCACTATCAGATTACGAAGCACAGCGTCGCGGTGGTAAAGGCAAATCAGCAGCGCGCATCAAAGAAGAAGATTTCATTGATCGCCTGCTGGTGGCGAATACGCATGACACCATTCTCTGCTTCTCCAGCCGTGGCCGTCTCTACTGGATGAAAGTCTATCAGCTGCCGGAAGCGAGCCGCGGAGCGCGTGGTCGTCCGATCGTTAACCTGCTGCCGCTGGAGGCCAATGAGCGTATCACTGCCATTCTGCCGGTGCGTGAATATACCGAAGGCTTCAATATCTTTATGGCCACTGCAGATGGCACCGTGAAGAAAACGGCGCTGCAGGAGTTTAGTCGTCCACGTAGTGCGGGCATCATCGCCATTAATCTGCGTGAAGATGATGAGCTGATTGGCGTGGCGCTGACCAACGGCAACGACGAAGCGATGCTCTTCTCAGCCGGCGGTAAAGTGGTTCGCTTTGCTGAAAGCGCAGTGCGCGCGATGGGGCGTTCAGCCTCGGGCGTACGCGGTATCAAACTGGCTGAGGGTGACAAAGTGGTGTCGCTGATTGTGCCGCGTGAAGAGGGTGCAATCCTGACCGTAACGCAGAACGGCTATGGCAAGCGTACTGCAAACAGCGAGTATCCAACCAAATCGCGTGCGACTCAGGGGGTTATCTCGATCAAAGTCACCGGGCGTAACGGGCCGGTTATCGGTGCCGTGCAGGTAGTGGATGGCGATCAAATCATGATGATTACCGATGCCGGTACACTGGTGCGTACCCGCGTGTCAGAGGTCAGCGTGGTAGGGCGTAACACTCAGGGCGTAATTCTGATCCGTACTGCGGAAGATGAAAACGTTGTTGGCCTGCAGCGTGTGGCTGAACCCGTTGAAGAAGAGGAACTGGATGCGATTGACGGCAGCGTAGCGGAAGGCGAAGAGGATATTGCGCCGGAAGTTGAGAGCGACGACGATGCACCAGAGGCGGAAGACGACATCTAATCGTCTGACGGCATCTCTCTGCGGCAGGTCAGGGCAACTGACCTGCCGTTTCTTTATCTGAGTTTTATCCAGGGGGTGGGCGTCAGCTGGCTTTTTCGCAATGATAAGGCTAGTGTATGTGCACCTTTTTTACGTCCTGTTAACTGTTACTGCCAGTGAGCCTCTCTTGAAATATCTTGTCTCCTTCCGTACCACGCTTCGCATCTCGCGCTATCTGTTTCGGGCGCTGGCACTGCTGATCTGGTCGCTGGGTGCATTACTGACCACGTTCTACATTATTAATGTGCTGCATGATAAAGAGAACGGGATAAGACAGGAGGTCGCGGCTAACTACGGCAAGGCGCAGTGGTATGTCAGGCATTCGGCTGACATTATGCGCGAACTCAAGTATATCACCGAGAATCGCCTGGGCAGCAGCGCCAGCGGCCTGGAGATGTTTAACGGACTGCCCGCCAGCAAAAATGTGCTGCCGCAGTTTACCCCGCTGTTCTCTGATGGCGACTGCACCTCAATGAGCAACACCTGGCGCAATTCGCTCGATTCACTCAGCTATTTTATCAACTACTGGAAAAGTAACTTTGCTGCAGCCTATGAGCTTAACCGGGTTTTCTTTATTGGTGGTGAAAGCCAGTGTCTGGCAGATTTTACTATCGGCAGCAGTAATCCGGTGGATCGTGAACGCAGCCTGAAAGCGCTGCGCGAACATGTGTTGCACTACCGCAACAGCAATGAAGAAGATCGACGCAATCCCATGTTCTGGATCACCAACAGCACCCAGCCTGGCACCGGCAATTTTTATATGGTTGTGCCGGTCTATGTTGCCAACAAGCTGCAGGCGCTGCTGGGGATTGAGCAGAATATCCGGCTGGATGAGTTTATTCAGCCCGGCGGGCTACCGCTGGTGGCGACCATTACCGATGAAAACTACCGGCCGCTGCTAAGTTCACGTCGCGGGGGACCAGGCTATGCGCTGGATAACCTGCCGGATCAGAGCACCTGGTTTGGCTATCTTGATAGCTACCGTCAGCTGGTACTGAAAAAACCGCTGCCGCCGTCAGATCTGAATATGGTCTGGTCGCTGCCAACGTCGGTGATGGTTGATCAGCTGCGTCTGTTACTTATCAACGCACTTTTGCTCAATATTCTAAGCGCGATTGTGCTGTTTACTTTGGCGTGGATCTTTGAGCGGCGCATGTTTTTGCCCGCAGAGGATAATGCGCATCGGCTGGAGGAGCATGAGCAGTTTAACCGCAAAATTGTTGCCTCTGCGCCGGTGGGGATCTGTATTCTGCGTACCCGTGACGGCACTAATATTCTCAGTAACGAACTGGCACATAACTATCTGACGCTGCTGACACAGGAAGATCGCCTGCGGCTGAATGAGATTATCAGCGGCCAGCAGGTAAATTTTGTTGATGTGCTGACCGGCAGCAACACCAATTTGCAGATTAGCTTTGTACACTCACGCTATCGTAATGAAAATGTCGCGATTTGTGTGCTGGTGGATGTCTCTACCCGTGTGCGTATGGAGCAATCGCTGCAGGAAATGGCTCATGCCGCAGAACAGGCGAGCCAGTCAAAATCGATGTTCCTTGCCACCGTGAGCCACGAGCTGCGCACGCCGCTCTATGGCATTATCGGCAACCTTGATCTGCTACAGACAAAAAGCCTGCCCAGAGGGGTTGAATCGCTGGTGACGGCGATGAACAACTCCTCCAGTCTGCTGCTGAAAATTATCAGCGACATTCTCGACTTCTCGAAAATAGAGTCAGAGCAGCTCAAGATTGAGCCGCGTCCATTCTCACCGCGCGAAGTGATTAACCATATCACCAGTAACTATCTGTCACTGGTTGTGCGTAAGCGCCTGACGCTCTATGTATTTATTGAAAATAATGTTCCGCTGGCGCTGGATGGCGATCCGCTGCGTCTGCAACAGGTGATCTCTAACCTGCTGAACAATGCCATCAAATTCACCCATACCGGTTGTATTATTCTGCACGCCTACGTGAAAGAGGGATATCTCGCTTTCCGTGTGCGGGACACCGGCGTCGGCATCCCGGCCAGAGAGGTGACGCGGTTGTTTGATCCCTTCTTCCAGGTGGGAAGTAGTGTACAGCGTAACTTCCAGGGCACCGGCCTTGGGCTGGCAATCTGCGAAAAGCTTATCAACATGATGGATGGCGATATTGAGGTCGAGTCCGAGCCAGGCATGGGCAGTGAGTTTGTGGTACGCATACCGATCTACGCCGGACAGCAGCCAGCACCGCCGCTACTGGATGGTTTGAAAGAGAAAGCGATCTGGCTTGATCTGCGTAACGACTATCTGGCGACATTTTTACTGCGTCTGCTGCAACAGCAGGGGTTGCAGGCAGCTATCTGGCAGGGAGAGGCGGGCGCTGATGATGTGGTGATCTGCGATCATGATGATACGCTGATGCAGCCGCTGCGCGCCCGCATTCAGATTTGTGGCAAGCATATCGATATGCCACAGGAGCGCTCACCAGGCGTCTGGGTGCAGAGCAGTGCCACCCTGCACGATCTGCCGTTGCTGCTGGGGCGCATCTATCGTATCGCTATTGATAGTGACACTATCACGCCACTGCCATTGCCGGCGGCAGAGATCGCCAGCAACAATGACGATATTATGATCCTGATTGTGGACGACCATCCTATCAACCGTATGCTGCTTTCAGAACAGCTGGGCACGCTGGGCTATCAGACCAAAACAGCGCAGGATGGAGTAGATGCGCTTAACGTATTGAGCCGCAATGATATCGATATTGTGTTGAGTGACGTGAACATGCCCAATATGGATGGTTATCGCCTGACGCAGCGGCTGCGTCAGCTGGGGCATGTTTTCCCGGTGGTTGGCGTTACCGCTAATGCCCTGGCGGAAGAGAAGCAGCGCTGTATGGATGCCGGCATGGATGATTGCCTGTCGAAGCCGGTCACGCTGGATGAACTAAAGAGCACGCTGGCGCGCTACGCGGCCCGCGTGCGAACCAGTCGCAAGGCATAGCTATGTTGTCACCGCGCAGAGAGAATGTGTTGCTGTAGCCATAGCAATAACCTGCACCAGCCTGAACAGATGGCAGGCAGGCGGCAATCGCGGTCACGGCATAAGCCAGCGCTGGCTGCCGGCGGCCGCGATTGCCGCATCACTCCGGAATAGCTGCGGTTATCTTAGCTGAGAACCGCCACATATTTTGTGCCGTCGTTGTTCTGTTTCAGGTTTTCCACCGCCGCCGGGATCTCATCAAATGTCACTGTCTGAACCGGCGGCAGAACCAGCGCGCCGGTGCCGATTTTATTCAGCAGCTCTTCACCTGCGCAACGCAGCTGACTCCACTGACGCGGCGTACCGTAAGCGTGAAGAGCAGCCAGAGCTATCTCGTGCAGTGAAATGCTGGTGGTAAAGGCGGGAAGTGGTGCCTGTTCAATTCGATCCTGAACGCAGACCAGATGGCCGTAGTAACCCAGCAGGCCTGCCAGCGAGCGGGCACTCGGCTGATTAACCGTATCAAAGACGGCATAGAGCGATTTATCACCAAGTGTTTCGCGAAAGGCGTGCTGCCAGCTGGTTTCATGGTAATCAAATGCTGCCACAACGCCGCGCGCGAGGAGTCCGGCGTGATGACGCGCGCTGGCCGTGACATAAACCTGTGCCCCCTGGTCAATCAGCAGCTGCGTAATAATACCACCCGCTGAGCCGCCCGCGCCGCTGACCAGAACATTTTCACCTGCGGGCGCCGGAATTTTGCTCACAGCCTGCCACGCCGTCAGGCCAGGGCAGGGCAGAGCGGCGGCAGTGACATCGCTGATATGATCCGGTATTGCAATTACCGCATTGCCACTGACCACGGTATGACGCGCGAAACTGCCATCAAATCGCAGATCGGTGTGATACATAACCCGGGTACCGATACGAAAATGGCGCGCATGTTTACCTGTGGCGATAATCACGCCCATGCCATCGACTCCGGGGATCTGCTGATCCTGCCAGGCAGCAGAAAGGCCATCCATCAGCTTCCAGTCCACGGGGTTAAGGCCTATCGCCCGGTTTTCAATCAGAACATCATTGTCACCCAGGATGGTCAGCTGTTTTTCCTGGCGTTCCAGCTGCAGCGGCGACGATTTTTTTCTCCAGGTCCAGGCTTCTGTTTTCATTATCAGTGACTCCTTCGTCAGCGTTTAGTCAGTAAGTTAAAAGTCATTCCGCTCTGCGACAGGCATATACAGCGCCTGCCGCAGAGCGGATGTTAACGATCCCGTCACTCAGAGAGCGTCAGGTGCTGAATCAGAATGTTTGCTACCGCGGCTGAAGATTGCGGGTTTTGCCCGGTAATAAAGCCACCATCCTGAATCGCAAAGGGGTGCCAGTTATCAGCAGACTCAAACAGCGCCCCCAGCTCTCTGATCCTGCTTTCCAGCAAAAACGGAACCGTACAGGCAAGGCCAACTTCCCGCTCTTCTGCATCAGTAAATGAATTGATGCGCCTGCCGTGAATAACCGGCAGGCCATCGGCACGCAGCGCAGACACAAGGCCGGCAGCGCCGTGACACACAGAGGCGATAAGCTTGTTGTCGCGGAAAGCCTGCTCAACAATGTTTTTTACCGCATTATCGTTGGGTAAATCCCACATGGTGCCGTGTCCGCCGGGGAAGAAAACCGCGTCAAACCGGGTCATATCAAGATCTGCCAGCGGCACTGTGCTGTTTACCCGCCTCTGCAGATCGTCATCGGCGAGCATGCGATCAACAAAGGGATCGTTTTCTCCGACAGGTTGAATGCTTTCAGGATCCACTGGAGCCTGTCCACCTTTGGTCGATGCAAGCGTAACGGAAATACCCGCATCGCGCAGAGTGTAATAGGGAACGGCGAGCTCTTCAGCCCACAGTCCGGTGGGTTTATCTGTCTCTCCCATGCGATCGCTGGACGTCACAATCATCAAAATATTTGCGGTCATGTTATATCTCACTGATTAAATTAATGACTGTTCAGGGCTTTCAGCAGTGCTGAAGCGATAAGGTGATCGGAAAACGGGTTCTGGCCGGTGATAAGTTCACGATCCACGACAACATTTGGCTGCCAGGCTGCTGCAAACTGCATTTTTCCGCCAGCCTGTTTCATTGCCTGTGCAGGGTAATAACGCAGTTTGTCGCCTTTCAGCGAGGCCTCAAATACCTGCTCTTCAGCGTCTGAAAAAATGGTCATGTTGTAGCCGCGATAGATCCAGTTTTCTGCACTGGCGCTGCGCTGACTAACCAGTGCGTTCTCAAATGCTTCAGGATCAGTTTGCGCGGCAAGCAGCGTGATCGGGCCATGACAGATAGCGGCAGTTGGTTTCGATTTCTCATGGAAATAGCGCAACAGTGTGCCCACTTCCCGGTTGTTCGCCAGATCAATTAATGGTGCTTGGCCACCAGGGATAAACAGGGCATCGTAGCGATCCAGCCCGGCGGAGATCACTGAACTCAGCGATTTGACCTCGGCGGCCTGCGTCAGATTATCTACTACGCCTTTGATGCGACTCATCTCCTGTGCATTGCCACCAAAGTAGCGAGCAGCAATTGAGCGCTTGTCAGGCTGTGGCTGATTGCCTTTAGGGGTGACAATAGTCAGATGATAGCCAGCGCGAATCAGGGCGTCGGCTGGCACACCGAATTCATTTAAATAGAAGCCTGAAGGGAACGTTTTTCCCTGCTGCAAAGGCAGCGCGGTTTCGCTGGAGAGTAACACCAGCACTTCACCTTTGGCCGCCGCAAAAGAGGTTACTGAAAAGGCTAAAAGTGCTGTGGTCAGAAGATATTTAAAAGCGCGTCTCATCGTAAATTATCACTCTGTTAATGAAGGTCGCTATCCTGTCAGATAGCAGGTAACACCGGCAGAGAGACTCTATTAGATCACCTGATAGCGATAAAGTATGATTACTGCAAATCACTTTTTACATGGGTGAACAAATGCGTGCTTTTGATCCCGTCCAGTTAGGCAGTATTGAGCTGTTTTGCAAAGCAGCCGAGTTAAGCAGCTTTACCGCAGCAGCAGAGGCGCTGGGGCTGACTCCGGCATCGGTCAGTCGTTCGGTCAGCCGTCTGGAATCGAGGCTGGGCGTGCGCCTTTTTGCCCGCACTACCCGTAATATCAGACTGACTACAGAAGGTGAAATTTATCGCCAGCAATGTCAGCAGGCACTGGAGCAGATAGCAGAGGTTGAGCGCCTGATTACCGGTACTCAGAAAGTACCAGGTGGTCGCCTGCGGGTCAGTGTTGGCACTCCCTATGCGCACCATCGTCTGCTGCCACTGCTGCCAGAATTTCAGACGCAATATCCGCAAATTGAGGTCGAGCTGAGTATTTCAAACCGGGTTATCGATTTTGTTGATGACGGTTTCGATCTGGCGATCCGTCTGGGTAAACCCAAAGATTCCCGGCTTATTGCGCATAAACTCGAAGAGGCCACGCTGGGCGTATTTGCCGCACCAGACTATATTCAGCGGCGCGGAGAGCCTGAAACGCTTCAGGATATCGACAATCATAACTGCATTCGGTTTATCCTGCCCAGCACCGGAAAAACCATGCCATGGCTATTCAGAGACGATCACGGCCACGATATCGATTATGTTACCAAAAGCGCCTATAGCGTATCGGACGATGTACTGGGGGCGGTTAACTGGGCAGTGGCAGGCGGTGGACTGTTTCAGATTTACCACTTTATTGCGCAGTCTGATATCTATCGCGGCAGACTGGTTGAGGTGTTAAAAAAATATAACGGGCGAACGCGTCAGTTTTCCATACTCTATCCGCAAAACCGGCACCTATCTGCCAGGGTCAGAGCATTTGTGGACTTTTTCCGGCGGGAAATGCAAAAAACAGAGAGTCACTAACAGCCAGAGTATGACTGGCTGACTATTTCAGGCCAGATCAACGCCGAAGGGATAAGCAGCAATGGGACTGGGGTCGGGCGGCAGTGGGGCCGCCCGCAGCAGTTACTCTTTGTCGATCTGCGTAGCGCTAACCGACGAGAGGTAATTCAGCAACGCGATATCATTATCAACGCCCAGTTTCATCATGGCTGATTTCTTCTGGCTACTGATAGTTTTGATACTGCGGTTCAGCTTTTTGGCAATTTCTGTTACGAGGAAGCCTTCAGCAAACAGACGCAGCACTTCGCTCTCTTTTGGTGACAGACGCTTGTCGCCATAGCCGCCAGCGCTGATCTTCTCCAGCAGCTTCGCCACGCTTTCCGGCGTATATTTTTTGCCTTTTTGTAGCGCTGCCAGCGCTTTCGGCAGATCGGTTGGTGCGCCCTGTTTCAGTACAATCCCTTCGATATCGAGATCCAGTACGGCGCTCAGGATCGCCGGATTATTGTTCATGGTCAGGACAATAATCGACAGGTCAGGGTAGTGACGTTTGATATATTTAATCAGGGTGATGCCGTCGCCATACTTCTCACCCGGCATCGAAAGGTCAGTGATCAGGACATTTGCATCCAGTTTAGACAGGCTATTAATCAGTGCTGTTGAGTCTTCAAACTCACCTACCACATTAACCCATTCGATCTGTTCCAGAGATTTACGGATACCAAACAGAACAATTGGATGGTCGTCGGCAATAATTACATTCAGGTTATTCATCTTATTGGTTACCTTGCTGCAGCAGTTGATTGACATATACGTCAATTTCACTGGTGGTATTTTTAATGGTTAAATCGTCACACATTTTAATGTGCTGTTCTAACGTCTCACAAAGCTGTTTACCCGGCAGCAAATTGAGCATGGCAAATACGCCTTTCAGGCGATGCGCTGTCTGAGCAAGAGCAGAATAGTCGCTATCTGCAGCTTCAGTATACAATCTCCTGACATCGGGCGGTACTGTCTCGGTAAACAGCTGGAAATAGCCGCCGCTTAGTAACGGTGTGGCAGCCTCATCTTCATCACTCTCTCCAGTCAAATCACTGGCCATCTGCTTCTCAATCAGGGCCAGTAGTGCATCAAGCAGAGCATTGCTCAGGTTATAGTTAACCCGCATTTGCTGATCGTTCAGGGCGCTATGCCCCAGCTCATCACCTGCCAGCAGCAGTGCCCAGCCGGTGAGACGATCGGGATCGTCCGTGATTAACAGGTCATGTTCCTGCCCGGAGAGTCGTTCATCCAGGGTCAGACAGTTCGCTCCCCAGTGCTCCAGGTGACGGCAGACAATTCTCTGTACATCTTCAACCGCAATATCAATCAGTGCGGTAACACCTTCGAGTAGTTTCTCTTCCTGCTCATCCGGTGAGGACTTAAGTGTCAGCGGCAGCTGAATCGTATAACGGGTGCCAATATTGGGTTTAGCGTTAATCTCCAGCTGTCCACCCATCTGTTTGCAGAGCTGCTTACACAGGAAAAATGCCATGCCGGAAGCCTGACCAAAACGATCCTGCGATGTTTCACCCAGATAGGGAAAATCGGCATTGGTAAGTTCGTCAGTGGTCAGCCCGGAGCCGGTATCAACCAGCTGCAACTGCAGAAGATTGTGGTTGCTGGCGGCGGTGCTGACGTCCAGCGAGATTCGGCCCCACTGGGTAGTAGTCAGGGCGTAGTGCATCAGAGTGGTGATGACTTTGCGCAATGCGCGGCGGTCACCGCTACGCATCTCATCATTGGCCAGCTGATTATTAACCAGCAGTATCAGTCCTTTGCGCCGTAGCAGCGGCAGGCTTTCCAGTGCAATCTCATCCAGCAGATCCTGCAAATTAAACCAGCTCGCATCCGGAGACCAGTCGTGTGCCTCCAGCCGGTTCAGCAGCACAATATCATCTACCAGCCGTGCCAGGCGCTGGCCCTCATCTAACAGATCCAGTACGCCTTCATCGGCATCGCGCTGACTGAGCTGCACGAGGTGCGTCACCATATCCTGTAGCGGGCGATTAAGCGCATGACCCAGTTGCTGCATAAGCTGCTGCCGCATCTGATGGTTGCGATCCAGCACCTGCTGCGCTTTCTGAAGCTTTTTATTTACCAGCAGCTCACGATCCTGATCGCGCATCATAAACAGCTGCGTATGCGGCGACAGCATGCTACGCGCATGGCGAATTTCGTAAACTTCATTGTTGATAGTGGCCTGCAATACGCCCTGATGTTGATCGGACATATTGATGATCTTCTGCAAATTAAGATGCGGCAGCAGATGTTCGGCGATCTTGTTACTGAGCAGTGTGCGGTTAGTCGCGAAATCATAGACCAGTAACCCCACTGGCAGACTGGCAACAATCTCCTCATTCAACATGCGCAGCGAGTCGAGTTCAGCACTTTGATTCTCATTGGGGCGCAGTGCCTGCTGGCGCAGCAGGGTCACACCCGCAATCGAGAGCAGAAACAGCAGCAGGTTCAGCAGCAGTGGCCACATCAGATTATGCAGTGTATCGAGTGCCAGGCTGGCGAGCGGTACACGATACACCAGCTGCAGTGGTGTACTGGATAGCGAAGCGGCAATCTCCAGGTCAGGTGTAACCAGAGCGACCGAGCTGGCATCGTTACTACTGTCATCAGTACTGCTGCTGTTTTGCGCCACGGCCTGGCGTAGCTGGAAATTCTCCAGCGGCATATTCTGTGGAATAAGATCGTTAACCGGCAGGTCGAAAGCGACCACGGTCGCCAGATGACCTGGCTGATTAAACGTGGTGCGCAGCGTAAAGTAGTGGTCGTTCTGCCAGGCAAAGTGACGTAGCGGCGAGAAACTTTCGCGTTCATCCAGCGCGTTGGCCTGCTGGAGCATCTCGGCGCGGCGACTATCAACCAGCGTATTAATCGCACTCTCTTTGTAGCGCGTCGCCATATCCTTCAGGGGCAGAGTAGAGATCATGATCAGACTATTGTCCTGACCATTAAGAAAATACATCGACCACGAAGGGTTTTCTGCGCCCCAGAGAGTATCCAGGTAACCAGACATGCGCATGGTCATATCAAGCGTGCTGGCGTCGTGCGAGCCGAAAATCAGCGCTTCAGTCTTGCGGCGCGTCTTCTCCAGATAGTAAACATCAGGGCGCAGACGCGTCTCCTGAAGCGCGCTGTCTGGTGTGGTTCCGGCTGCACTGGTGGCAAGATTTTCATAGATTTGCCAGGTAGCAAAGCGGTAAGCGTCAATACGCTTCTGCATTGCGCGCGCCAGATCGGTCATCTCATAACGCTTGCCGGTAATCCAGGCGTTTACACTGTTGTGTACCATCGCGCCCATGGCGATAAACAGCACCAGGTTAAATATCACAACAAAGCGGGTCGCATTGCCGGAAGTCAGTGGAAATTTATAGAACATAGAGAGTCTCAGGATCCCGCAGTCAGCGCGCAACGCGTCGCGCACTGGCAGCGACAGCCAGCAGCATCACAGCGATCAGCAGAAATGCGCCGCTCAGAGTGAGCCACTGGGAAATAAAGCCAATCAGCGCCGGACCGGAGAGAATACCCGCATAGCCTAACGTTGTCATGGCAGAAATCGCCAGATTAGCGGGCATCGCCTGCTGGTTGCCCGCTGCGTTAAACAGCATGGGGACCGTATTCGCCAGGCCAAATCCAACCAGTAAAAACGCCAGCAGTGCGACCTGTGGCCAGGGAACCAGCACAGCCAGCGTCATGCCAGCGCTGGCGGCCAGTGCACCGGTCAGCATCACCGGATAGCGACCAAAGCGCTGAATAATTTTATCGCCGGTCAATCGGCCCAGCGTCATGGCTGTTGAGAAGACCGCATAGCCGAGTCCGGCATGTGCCACGCTCATACCCGGGCTTTGCAGTAGCAGCAGGGCGCTCCAGTCCAGTACCGCACCCTCTGCCAGAAACAGAATAAAACAGAGAAAACCAAGAAAGGCGACCCAGCCTCGCGGGATCACCAGCCATGGTTGATCGGGCTGATGCAGTCGAATGTTCATCAGCGTGGGCAGGCTCCAGCATAATAGCACTGCAATCAGCACCATCATCATCGCGACCGCTGCCAGCGGCGTCAGACCGATGCCAAGTAGCAGGCTGACTGCACCGGCACCAATAATGCCACCTAAGCTAAAGAAGCCGTGAAAGCCAGACATCATCGGCTTACCGGCCGCTTTTTCCACTTCCACTGCCTGTACATTCATTGCGACATCCAGCATACCCAGCCCGGCACCAAACAGCATCAGCGCAATCGCCATCAGCCAGAGCTGCCCCAGTGTGGCGAGCAGTGGTAATACTGCCAGTATCAATAATGCAGAACAGAGCATAATCCGGCGACAGCCAAAGCGTCCGACCAGTGCGCCCGTCACCGGCATGGCGATCAGTGACCCGATGCCGAGACAGAGCAAAAGTCCGCCAAGAGAAGCCCCGCTTAGTTGCAGACGCTGACTGGCGTAGGGTACCAGGGGAGCCCAGGCAGACATACTCAATCCGGCAATAAGAAAAACAGTGCGAGTACCAGCGTTAACACGCTGATGCAATTTGGCAGGTTGTGCGGCGTCCAGTGCGGTCATAGGATTATTGTAATTAGCTGTCAGAGCGTTGCAGTTTAGCATTAAAGCAGTTCAGACAGCGGCATTAACGTGCAATTTGCCCCGCTGTCGTCACGTCTGAGGGCGATATACTACCGGGGTTTTGATGCAGCTGACGCTTTTCCAGATATTTCCTGGCGGTAACCTGGCGCATCAGACACTGCAATAGTGTGCCACTGACACAGGCTGATTGCTGCTGGATCAGCAGGGATGCGGCAGGTTTGCAGAGTCGTCACGATTGACAGAACAGAAGGGTGTTTTATCACCAGAGATTGATTGATAAAAACAGGCCAGACAGCGGTTAATAACGTACACCGCTATTACGATTTCGCGGATATAATCAGCAAAATGTCGCGTGACAGAGGCAGGCGATAAAAATAAAAATGCCGGACAAAATGTCCGGCAAAAATCAAGGTGGAAAACTCATTCGGGATGAATGAGGATAATAATGAAATAAATGATGATAGCGGGAATAATTGTAGGCTTTAGCAGTGAGAAAGGTTTATCATTCAGTGCGAAATTAATAGTTGCATATGATATTGATAATTAATGTTTTTTGTATGGTTTGTTTATTTGTGCTCTGCTTTTTACCAATATGTGCTGATAATTAGTTCCGCTGTAGTTACATTCCGCAATAAATTAGTAATAAATTGAAACTCTTTCGGAAATTTAGTATCATTTTCCTGATAGCTTATCGCCCTGTATAACACAACAATAAACTGCCGGCTGAATATTTATACGTTCAGTTCGCAGTGGCATAAATATAACGGCATTTAACCGAGGATAAAAAAATGAATCGTCGCGTTCTCTCTCTGATGATTCCGGCACTGTTAGTGGCGGGCTCAGCAAACGCAGCCGAAATCTATAATAAAGATGGCAATAAACTTGACCTCTATGGAAAAGTAGATGGTCTGCACTATTTCTCTGATGACAGTGGCTCAGACGGTGACCAGTCTTACCTGCGCTTTGGTTTCAAAGGTGAAACTCAGGTGACCGATCAGCTCACCGGATATGGCCAGTGGGAATATCAGGCCGCGCTGAACACCGCTGAAAGTGAAGGCACTAAAAATAGCTATACCCGTGTAGGCTTTGCCGGACTACGGTTTGGTGATGCAGGTTCTTTTGACTATGGTCGTAACTATGGCGTTGCCTATGATATCGGCGCCTGGACTGACGTACTGCCGGAGTTTGGCGGCGATACCTATGGCGCGGATAACTTTATGTTCCAGCGCGGCAACGGTATGGCAACTTACCGCAACAACAACTTCTTTGGTCTGGTGGATGGCTGGAACTTTGCCGTGCAGTATCAGGGTAAGAATGACAATCCAACAGAATCAGCATCAGGTCGCTCACTGCTGGGTGAGAACGGCGATGGCTGGGGTCTGAGCACCACCTACGATCTGGGCAGCGGTCTGGCACTGGGCGGCGCACTCTTTGAGTCCGATCGCACCAACAACCAGAATGCGGCTGGCGTACTGGGTCAGGGCGATAAAGCAAATGCGTATACTGGCGGCCTGAAATATGATGCTAACGATATCTATCTGGCAGCAATGTATACCCGCTCTTACAATGCTACGCGCTTTGGTTCAGTAGACGCAGACGCCTTTGGATTTGCTAACAAAGCGGATAACTGGGAGCTGGTAGCGCAGTATCAGTTCGACTTTGGTCTGCGTCCGTCTCTGGCGTACGTTAACTCGCGCGGTAAAGATATTGAAGGGTATGGCAGCCAGAACCTGAAAAAATATATCGACGTGGGCGCGACTTACTTCTTTAATAAAAATATGTCGACCTATGTTGATTACCAAATCAACCTGCTGGATGACAACAACTTTACCAGAGCAGCCGGTATCAGCACCGACGATATTGTCGCTCTGGGTCTGGTTTACCAGTTCTGAGTGGCAGGCAGGCGATCCGCCGGGTCGCCTGCCTTATTTCCCGCCTGAGATCGCAGAGACCCGCAACGTTTAAGCGCAGCTGCACCACCTTCCGCTATCTGCATCAACCTTTACTTGTTCTGCCTCTCTGGTTATTGATTCGCTCTGCAGCACAGGTCTGCACCCGGGATATCGGCGTTGCTATAAACTCTGATCGGGATCGCGGATGCGGAGAGCAACAATCTGCCTGTGCTATGGCAAGAATAGTGACTTTTTACTGCGCAGGTGGAGTATCAGGAGTGATATCAGGTCTGCTGGCCAGCAAACTGGTGTGTTGCCGGCACATAGTGCCAGACCGCTTCCCTGTATGAGTTAATCAGCGCCGGAAACAGACTGAAGCCAGCTGACGTGACGCTACCCGGAGCACGATGACGATAGCAGCGGCCAGTCAGCCAGCGCCCAGGCCTGCCGGCAGAGGCGCGAATGATATCCGGGCGCTATATTCTGAGAGGCTGTGACGCTTTACGCCAGCGGCGCGGTTTTGCCACCGGGCGTGACGGCAAAACCTCTGCGACTGCTGGCTGGCTTCCTTCCAGCGCTATCCCTGCCAGCGTGAAAGCGGAAAAGCAGAGCCACTGCTGCCATTTATTATCCTGCCTGTTAACTACTGCCATGCTGCACCTCGCTGAGAGTAAACCTGCTCTTAACGATGCAGCATTTATGCCAGCTTACCGCTCTCAGCGTCACATGGCCTTATGGCACTTTGTTACACTGCTGCGGCCCTGACGTGGTGCAGATTGGGTCATTAATGGTGCAGGATTTAGTGTCGGCGTGGGTTATCAACGCCAGGCAAGCGGCGACAATGATGCTGCCAGCTGCGATAGCTGCCGTACAGGAAAAGTGCCGCAGAAATAGCAGCGATTACCACATAAATCATCTGTACCTCCTGTGAGTGTTATGTCGGAGCGTAAGCCTGCGGCATGGCTTTGGTTAATTCAATGAGATTTAGCGTAAATTACCTGCTGTTGATGTTTTGTAACACGCTGAATATCTGTGTCATACAAGAGGATTGGATGCGTTACCGGAATTCTGTACTGATCGCTGTTTTATTGCTGAATCTGGCTGGCTGTGACACTACAGCCACCAGTGATCCCCTGATTATGCAGGGTAAAACCATGGGCACAGTATGGCGCGTCACGCTTGCCGGCGTTGAGCCGCAGCGTAAAGCCGCGCTGGAACAGGCGATTCAGCAACAGCTGGATCGCGATGATCGTGAGCTTTCGACATGGAAAACCACCTCGGTACTCTCACGATTTAATCAATATAAGGGGGAAGCGCCGCAGCCAGTGAGCAGCGATATGGCAGATATCGTCACAATGGCATTGCGTATTGGCGCAAAAACAGCAGGTGCAATGGATATCACCGCTGGTGCACTGGTAAATTTATGGGGATTTGGACCCGCAGGTCAGCCGGGCCATGAGCCAGATAACAACGCGATTGCAGCAGCAAAAGCGCAAACCGGTCTGGAGCATCTGCGGGTGATTCAGGCAGCGGGTGAACAGTGGCTGCAGAAAGATCTGCCGGGCCTCTATGTTGATCTCTCAACGATGGGAGAGGGATATGCGACCGATCATCTGGCACGTCTGATGGAGCAGCAGGGCATTACCAACTATCTGGTATCGGTGGGCGGCGCTGTACTCAGTCGCGGGCTGAATGCCAGTCAGCAGCCGTGGCGGGTGGCGATTCAGAAACCCACCGATCGTGAAAATGCAGTAGAGGCGCGTGTCGATCTTCAGGGACATGGTATCAGCACCTCCGGCAGCTATCGCAACTATTATGAACTGGATGGTAAACGTATTTCGCACGTTATTGATCCGGCAACAGGCCGGCCTATCGATCATAAACTGGTTTCTGCTACGGTGATTGCCACGACCGCACTTGAGGCGGATGGCTGGGATACCGGGCTGATGGTGCTGGGCACTGAGCGTGCTAAAGCGCTGGCGTTAAAAGAGCATCTGGCGGTCTACCTGATAAGCAAAGAAGGAGAAGGCTTTAGCCACTGGATGTCGCCGCAGTTTGCCGCATTTATTATCAACAAACCGTAACCGGAGGCTGACATGCTCGATCTCTTTGGTGATGACGCACCATGGCAGGAGCCGCTGGCAGAAGGCGCAGTGATCCTGCGGCGACACGCCCGCGATGATGCAACGGCACTGCTGAAAGAGATAGAAACAGTCGCTGCACAAAATCCCTTTGCACACCGCATCACGCCAGGCGGATATCGTATGTCGGTCGCAATGACCAACTGCGGTGACTTTGGCTGGTCTACTGATGCGCGCGGCTATCAATATACCGAACATGACGCCAGCAGCGGTCAGCGCTGGCCAGCGATGCCTGAACGGTTTCGCCTGCTGGCACAGCAGTGCGCAGCGGAGGCTGGCTACAGCAGCTTTAATCCTGATGCCTGCCTGATAAATCGCTATGCGCCAGATGCTAAAATGACACTGCATCAGGATAAAGATGAACGCGACCTGCGCCAGCCGATTGTCTCTGTTTCACTGGGGCTGCCAGCGGTATTTCAGTTTGGCGGATTTGAGCGCAGCGATGCTGTCACACGCGTGCTGCTGGAGCATGGTGATGTTGTGGTGTGGGGTGGTCCGTCGCGTCTGCGCTACCACGGCGTTCTGCCGCTGAAATATGGTGTACATCCACAAACAGGCGCATTTCGCTACAACCTGACGTTTCGCCGCGCTCACTGATATAAAAGTGAATGAGAATTATTCTTGCTATCATCCGGAGGGCGATTAAACTGCAGGCTGCATTTTCAACCATGGAACAGATTGATGGCATTGCTGCAGGTGGTTTTTCGTCAGTATCGCTGGCCCTTTATCGGCGTGATTCTTCTTACTTTACTCAGCGCCGCACTCGGTATTGGCCTGATTGCCTATATTAATAATGAGTTGATAACGGCCATCAGCAGTGACGTCATGGTTCTGCCAGCGTTTCTCGGGCAGCTCTTTCTGCTAATGGCGATAACATTAGCCTCGCAGCTGGCGTTAACGCAGCTGGGACATCACTTTGTCTGGCGGTTGCGTGGCGAATTTATTAAACGCATCCTGGACACCAACGTTGAGCGCATCGAACAGCTGGGCAGCGCTCAGCTGCTGGCAGGACTCACCAGCGATATACGCGCAATCACAATCGCATTTGTGCGGCTGCCGGAACTGATCCAGGGCATTATTATTACGCTTGGCTCCGCGCTCTATCTTGCCTGGCTTTCGCCAAAAATGTTGCTGGTAACGCTGCTCTGGCTGGCAGTCACGCTGGCAGGAGGCTGGCTGCTGGTTTCACGCGTCTATCAGCACCTGGCAAAGCTGCGCGATATTGAGGATGAACTCTACCGCGATTTCCAGACTATTATCGACGGGCGCAAAGAGTTGCAGCTTAATCGCGACCGGGCCCGCCTGATCTACGACACGGTCTATCAGGAGAACGCCTCCAGCTATCGCCGCCATATTGTGCGTGCCGACACCTTTCATCTCAGCGCTATCAACTGGTCTAACATCATGATGCTGGGCGCGATTGGTATTGTCTTTTTTATGGCTAACGGACTGGGATGGGCAAATACTGCGGTGGCTGCCACCTATTCACTGACGCTGCTGTTTTTACGCACGCCGCTGCTGGCGGCTGTGGGTGCTCTGCCAACACTGCTCAGTGCTCAGGTGGCATTCCGTAAGCTCAACCGCTTTAATCTGGCACCTTATCAGCCCGGTTTTAGTGCACCGGCAGCAGCACAGAGATGGCAGACACTGGAGTTACGTGATGTCTGTTTCCACTATGGCGGGCAGGGGTTCGCTGTTGGCCCGATCAATCTGACGCTGCGACGTGGCGAGCTGCTGTTTTTGATTGGCGGTAACGGCAGCGGTAAATCAACACTGGCGATGCTGCTCACCGGTCTTTATCAGCCACACTCGGGAAGCCTGCTGCTGGATGGCCGTGACGTTGCCTGGCATAACCTGGATGAGTGGCGGCAGCACTTCTCAGCGGTATTTACTGATGTTCATCTGTTTGACCGGCTGATTGGCCCCGGCGGTGAACCTGCCGATCACACTCTGGTTCAGCACTGGCTGACGCGGTTAAAGATGCAGGAGAAACTGCAGCTCAATGGCAATCAGGTAGTGAATCTGCAGTTGTCAAAAGGGCAGAGCAAGCGGCTGGCGTTACTGCTGGCCGCGGCGGAAGAGCGTGATATTTTGCTGCTGGATGAGTGGGCTGCCGATCAGGACCCGCATTTCCGCCGCATTTTCTATCGTGAGATACTGCCCGGGCTGCAGGCCGCAGGTAAAACAATTCTCGCCATCAGTCACGACGACCACTACTTTGCCCATGCAGATCGGCTGCTGGAGATGCGTGCGGGTCAGCTGGTGGAACTTACAGGTCATGAGCGCGATCTGGCGACGCTGGATGCCGTACAGCGCACGCATAGCGGCCATTAGTGACATTTCATGCATGCGTCAATGCCATCTGGCAGAGCGATAAAAGCACGTTTGTTCTCAGCTCAGGCAGCCAGTGACAATTGTTGTACGTCACCGGGCTGCTGGCCCTGATTCTCCCGCTGCTCGTGATAAGTTTTTCCACCTGACAAAGCCCGCGTAGTAACAACTGTCACACAATGCAGGCAGTGACACCAGAACCAGAAAATAGATGCAGCCTGTGCGGGTGTCCTGCTTCGGGCTGGCGTGCGTAATGGTCACTACAATTGCAAAATAGTAGCGCCAGAGTTTTTTCTATGAAATTACTCTGAATAAAATCAGGGAAAACCGGATTCTGAATAACTCTGTGCTGAAATTCCACGCTGAAATAAACGTCTTTTTACAGGTGAATTTCACATAAAATTGAGATAAACCTGAGTAATCGACAATCGCCGATCTCGCGGGAAAGCGATGCTTTTGTTAAATTTATCACCTGCACTACTCTGACATCATCACCAGTTATCATAATAATTTACCTTGTTCACTAACCTGCATCGCTTCATTATATTTCAAAAGTAATGAGTGATGAGTGATTAGTACACCCGATCATTCTAAGAAAAAAGGTGCAATAAGCTCTGGCTGGCAGCAATAAAACAAGCTGACCATATTTACTTTGCGACGATCAGATCGGCTCTTTGTCGGGATTTGGCACCGAATATCAATGCTAATTAACATTAACAGTGCTGCTTCAGCAGACCTGAATAATTATTCAGCGGTAATTCTGAATGTAGCTATTTTTCCCAAAATAAATGGAGTAACAAAATGGAAGTTAAGTTTAAAAGAAAAAAAGTATCATTATGCACGCTGGCTATTGCCGCAGGAATTGGACTGCTTTCTTTTTCAACGGCAGGGCAGGCAGCGGAAGTCGTTCAGCAAAATGAGCATAGTATTGTGACTAAAAGCAACCAGCGCAGTGTTGCCTTGCCGGCTAAGATTTCTGGCATTTTTCCAGACGTAGTCATTGCAAAAACCATCGCTTCGCTGCTTGGGAAAAATGTTGACGACACTGTGACGCAGGATGATCTGAATGGAGTGACAAGGTTGTATATTAATCAGCCGGGTGTCAGTAATCTTGAGGGCGTACAATATTTAAAAAAAATGTATGTACTGACTTTAGTTAACTCCAATTTGAAAAAAGATGCCAGAGCAATTGAAGATCTTACACCGTTAAGCGATCTGACAGAGTTAAAATTTTTGGTTGTGGAGAATCATCGTGTCAGAGATCTGTCACCATTGAAAAATTTACCACTGGAACGGCTTGCGTTGCCTTATAACCAGCTGAGTGATATCAGTTCAATGAAGGACATGACTAAAAGTTATAAATCTCTTACGGAGCTGGATCTAAGTAGCAATAATATTTACGATCTTAAGCCCCTGGCTGAATTTGAAGGACTAAAGATTATCTTTCTGCAAAGAAATAATATATCTGAAGTTGAAACTTTATCTACATTCGCACACGATCAGGTAATTTCAATCCTTGATTTATCAGATAATCATATTCACGACTTCTCATTCCTTAACACAAAATATATTCAGGAACTGCGGGCTGAAAATCAAACTATTCATCTGCCCGCTTCCCTGACTACGTCAGTGCCGCTTGCTATTAAAGGTGAGAAAGGCGCAGCGCAGATGGAAGTTACCGGCACAGGCTATCGCAATGGTATGTTGTACTGGTTTAACGATGCGGGCGAAAATGTTGCACGCTTCACTAATGGATGTACGACAAAAAGCTGTATTGGTGGCACAGTCACTCAAAAGGTTGGCAAGGAGTGGCCGCTAAAACAGATTTTTTCAAGTAGCAGTTTAACTTACGCCATTGCTAAAAAGTTGGGTAAAACTTCTGATGATAGTGTCACTCTGGCAGAGTTGCAGGCATTTAGTGACCTGGATTTCGGAGCAGATCAAACTGTGCCTGAATACCTGAAATTTCATGATTTAACCGGTATCCATAATTTTACTGAGCTAAAAACGCTCAATATCACAAACAATAAAGTCAAGTCTCTGGAACCCGTTCGCGGTCTGAGTAAATTAACAGAGCTTCACGCTAACAATAATGAAATCAACAGCATTGAACCTTTGGCTGATTCAGCTGCACTCACCACTGTTTCATTAAATGAAAATCACATCCATGATATCTCTGCTCTGAAGCACGTTTCATGGGTAGCAGCAGGTTTTCAGAAAATAAAACTGCCACTAACAAGGTTCTCCAGACATCCAATTCGTATCAGAGATAGTGAAGAGGCTATTCCTCAGCTGAATTTCGGCGAAGCGGGCGGAAAGTATGTCGATGATCACCTCGTATGGGAACAATCAGGTTTAAATCAGGTCAGTTTTGAAAGTCGTAAAGATAATGGCGTGATTGACGGCATAATCACTCAGTACCTCCAATAAAGACGCAGCGCCGGTGCGCGTGCAGCACCAGATTATGACATTATTTGTTGTGTTTAATGCAGGCGGGGAGTTTCTCCGCCTGTAGATTTTTTGCCAGCAGCAGCGCATAGCCACGCTACGCCCCTGTAGCTTTGCCCGGCATAGTTCCGGGGGCACGAATATGGCTGATGGCGATCGGCAGCGTTTTGCTGTCAGGATCCTGTTAACCGGCTTTAACAGGATTAAAGGTTGTCAGGCTCTGAAAGCGTTTTGCAGCAGCGTTTGTTTTCAGAACCTTAAAGTCTGCAGACAAGAGCAGGCTCTGCCCGCCGGTTTACAATCATCTTACTACAGCAAGATTCAGGCATAAAAAAAGCAGCCGTAAAAGGCTGCTTTTTCAGGGTAATTTGGTCGGCACGAGAGGATTTGAACCTCCGACCCCTGACACCCCATGACAGTGCGCTACCAGGCTGCGCTACGTGCCGAACGTGGAAAGCTATACTACTGGTTCCGTGGCTGATTGCAAGATGTCAGTGCGTTAACTGCCTCATAATTAATCAGTTTGCCGTAAAGCGTTTCTCTTCTGTTAATACCTGTAGCAATAAAGCCAGCTGCGGCTTGTGATCTTTCAGCTCACGACCACTGGCATCATAGGCGGTATAGCTACCATTATTATTCAGCACCAGCGTAACCCCAGGTGTGGTGATCACCAGTTTACCCTGTTCGCTACTGGCTACCCAGTTGTGACTGCGCTGGGCAGCAAAGAGATCTTCACCCTGCGAGTAGTTGACCGGATTAGTGCGCACATGCAGCAGACGCTGCATCAGCGTGGTCATCACATCCTGCTGAGAGGTCAGGTGATTTACGGTTTGTGCTGGCGTATTTGGCCAGTGTACGACCAGCGGCACCTGCAGGGTGGCGCGATTGCCTGGATCATCGCTATTGTCAAACGTGACTGCCCGCTGAGCCGTGATTACTACCACCGTGTTCTTAAGCAGATCGCGCTGCTGCAGTGTAGTCAGCACTGCCGCGATCTGTTCATCCACGCTGGCTGCCTGACGCAGATAGCTGCGCTGACGTGCTTTAAGCGTATCGCCACTGGTGGCAATGCCATTCAGCGCCAGCCAGGAGAACCAGGGCGCACCTTCCGCTTTCTGGCCGTTAAGCCAGTTCTGCCACTGCGTTATGGTCTGACTGTTTGGCTGATTATCTACCGCTGGCAGCGTATAGTCCGCCAGCAGTGCCTGACGATAGAGCGGCTGATTAAAACCATCGGACGAAAACAGACCAAACTGATAACCCTGAGCAGTCAGTGCATTCAGCAGTGCTGACGGCGTACGTGAGGCCAGTACGCCATCCATATAGCTGGATGATATGCCGTAGAACAGACCAAATAGCCCCTTTTCGGGCTGCAATCCGGCGCTATAGTGCTGGGTAAAGCGTATGTTCTCACTGCCAAACTGTTCCAGCGACGGCAGCGCTTTATCCAGCGTCGCGTTGTTCAGCCCATCCACTGTCAGCACCAGCAGGTTATGCCGGGTACCCGCGTCGCGGAAGGTAATATCGCTGAGCGGATACTGTACTGACAGCGCTTCCGGATCGCCTTGTTGTACCAGTCGGCGCTGATACTCCTGCGCATCCAGCAGCCCATGACGCTCCAGAAAACGGCGAGCGGTCATCGGGTAGGAGAGCGGCAAATTGGCGCGCTGCATAGTGATAGGGCGATAGAAATTGGCGTCAGCCCAGATATAGAGCAGATGACTGGCAAAAAAAGCAGTGATAAACAGCGCTGCGAGTGGCTTACCGAACGAGCGGCGGTTCAGACTGCGCAGTTTCTGCCAGCTCCAGGTGGCGAACAGCATCTCGACCAGAAAAATGGCAGGTACGCTGATAAACATCAGCTGCCAGTCACGCGCCATTTCACTCTGATCGGGATTAACCACCAGCTCCCATACCACCGGATTAAGGTGCAGATGGAAGCGATTAAAGACCGCGCTGTCGACCAGGATCAGCGTAAGGCCGGTCGTGGCGACAATCGAGGAGAGTACCCGCAGCAGGCGCTGCGACATCGCCACAAAGGTCAGCGGGAAGATAATCAGCAGATAGGCCGCAAATACAATAAAACTGAAATGGCCAATCCAGCTGGCGAACGCGTAAATGCGACCCGCCAGCGAAGAGGGCCAGTCAGCGACCAACAGGTAGCGGCTGCCGAGCGCCAGCGCAAAGAGAATATTAAACAGCGCGAACCAGTGCCCCCAGCTAATCATCTGGGAAACTTTTTCACGATAGCGCTGCCGGTTGGTTACCATATGTAGTAATCAGATCTGCAATTTAGTGGGCGTTATCATCGCGTACGGAAGACTGCAACGCTTCCGCAAACGACCGTGCCAGACTACGACGCTGAGCTGGTGCGATGTCTGTATTGATCAAATTGGTGACCATGTTCCCCAGTACCATCAGGGAGAGATCGGTTGGCGCTTTATCTTTTTCAAGAACCTGCGCCAGCTGTGCGAGAAGCTGTTCGACGCGCTCGTCGCTGTAACGGGATGATTGTGGCATATCTTCGACTAATCAAGTGTGAAAAGGCGATATAGTACCGTACCTGGGCCTTTTTTACCGCACTTTTATCGTAAGCATTACGATCAGTTTGCGCGCGTGGTTGAAAGCAGCGGCAGGCAGTGATTGAATACGCGCCTGAGTCTAAAGGAGAGTCTATCATGAGTCTGGATATCGACCAGATTGCCCTGCATCAGTTAGTAAAACGCGATGATAATCAGCTGGAACTGGTGCTGCGTGACACCCTGCTGTCCGTCACACAGGCGGCTGGCAATATGGCTGAAGAGCTGCACCGCGTCTACAGTGCAAAAAATAAAGCCTATGGCCTGTTTAATGACGGGAGCGAGCTGGCTGACGCGCTGCGTAACTGCCGCAACGGGCAGGATGACTTCCTGGCATTCAGCCGTGCGGCCACTGGTCGTCTGCGTGATGAGCTGAGTAAATATCCGTTTGCAGAAGGCGGTGTGGTGCTGTTTCTGCATTATCGCTATCTGGCTGTAGAGTATTTGCTGATTGCTGTGCTTAACAGCCAGTCCAGTATGCGCGTCAACGAGCAGCTTGATATCAGCAGCACACACTATCTTGATATTAATCATGCAGATATTGTTGCCCGTATCGATCTTACTGAGTGGGAAACCCAGCCGCACTCAACGCGCTATCTTACCTTTTTGCGCGGGCGCGTCGGACGCAAGATCGCTGACTTTTTTATGGATTTCCTGGGTGCCAGCACAGGTCTCGACACCAAAGCGCAGAACCGCGGGCTGCTGCAGGCGGTAGATGATTACTGTGCCGAATCCAGCCTTGATAAAAATGAACGCCAGAACTATCGTCAGCAGGTTTACAGCTACTGTAATGAACAGCTGCAGGCGGGCGAGGAGATTGCGCTCGAAAGTTTGTCGCAGGAGCTGCCAGCGCTGGGTGAAAAGAGTTTTCAGGCATTTACTCAGGAGCAGGGCTATGAGCTGGAAGAGCATTTCCCGGCCGACCGCAGCACACTGCGTCAGCTGACAAAGTTTTCCGGCAGCGGCGGCGGGCTGACGCTGAATTTTGACGCCATGCTGCTTGGAGAGCGTATTTTCTGGGATCCTGCCACGGATACGCTGACAATCAAAGGCACGCCGCCAAATTTGCGCGACCAGTTACAGCGTCGTACCGGCAGCAGCTAAGTTAATGACATAAAAAAACGCCGCATTAAGCGGCGTTTTTTTCGATATCGTTAGCGATTAAGCGCGAACGAAGTCGATGTGATGCAGTTTTGGCTTGAACGGATGACGCTGAACAGCCTGAACTTTTACTTTAGTTTCTTTACCATCAACAACCAGAGTCAGCTCTTCGCTGTAGAACTCAGGCTTAACCTGCATGTTCAGTACGGAGTCGTGATCCAGTTCGATAGAAACTGCAGCTTCTTTTCCGCCATAGATGATTGCCGGAAATTTGTTAGCTGCGCGCAGGCGGCGGCTCGCACCCTTACCCTGCTCTTTACGTACTTCTGCGTTAATAGTGAACATCGTAATATCTCTTTAATAATTCCTGCTACAGGCGACCCAGCAGCAGGACGGTTATTCAAACGCTTTGCGGATGCAAAAGCGGGCAGGATTATAGCCGGATTGCCGCAGGGGGGCAAATGATTCCGCCCTCCGGTGGTGCGGATCAGCGCAGCTCATTGGCGCGGCGATAGCGTCCCTGGTAATCAAACACTTTTTCCCGCACCTGCCAGAACTGCCCCCGGGCGCGTGCCACCACAAAATCGGGATGGCGCAATAGCGGCTGCAGCGCCACTACATCTGCTGCGTGTTGCCAGCCCAGCGCCACGCCGGGCGCACGCTGATGCGGACGCATAAACAGCTGCTCAAATGCTTTGCGCTGGGCAGGTGTCTGGAGCCGGAATCGTTCGCTGACATCACTGCCATCTTCGTCGTAATAGGTTGCTTTCAGCCACTCACCTTTATCGTCACGGCCATGCGCCAGTGTCATACCACTGCAACGAAGTACACGGGCATCTTTGAGTTTTAGCGCGGCTTTCAGCATATCATCCGGGTCAACCAGAACCTTATCGCATTGCTGACAGCGGCGGGCGGCAATATCATTTTCGGCACCGCAATCAGGGCAGCTTTTAAACCGAAAGCGAAAATCACACTGTTCACGTCTGCCCTCATCATCTTCCAGAATCCCCTGACAGCGACGGCCAAAATGCTCAATAACATGTCCATCTTCAGTGGCTTTGCCCCAGAAGATATTGGCAAAACCGCAGGCCGGGCAGAACACCTGCACTGGCTGGTTATCACTGGCACCTTTTGGTGCGCCCACCTCTGGTGTAAAAAGGTCATGTGGATTGCCGGCATAATCCAGGATCAGACAGTCACGTTTCCCCGGTGACAGTCGCAGGCCGCGGCCAACTATTTGCTGATAGAGGCTGACTGATTCAGTGGGCCGTAAAATAGCAATCAAATCAACATGAGGAGCATCAAAGCCGGTGGTCAGTACCGCCACATTAACCAGAAACTTGAGCTGCTGTGCTTTAAATTGCTGAATCAGGCGGTCGCGCTCTTTAACGGCGGTTTCCGCTGACACCAGCGCGCTATTCTCAGGTAGCAGAGACAGAATTTCACGGGCATGTTCGACTGTGGCAGCAAATACCATCACGCCGCGGCGATCGTCTGCAAACTCAACGATCTGCCGGATGATCTGTGGCGTCACACGCTGCTGCTGCTTTAGCTCGCGGTTAAGATCGGCCTCACTGAACAGGCCGCTGTTTTGCGGAACCAGGCGGCTGAAGTCATACTGCACAACGGGCATATCTAGTCGCTCTGGCGGCACCAGAAAGCCATGTTTGATCATATAACGCAACGGCAGTTCATAGATGCAGTCGCGAAACAGCGCCTGTTCATCACCACGCACCATGCCATGATAATGGAACTGATAAATCCAGCCCTTGCCCAGCCGGAAGGGGGTCGCTGTAAGCCCCAGCAGGCGCAGCTGTGGATTATGCTGACGCAGGTGGGCAAACAGCTGCTGATACTGACTTTCGTCGTTATCGCTGATACGGTGGCACTCATCAACAATCACCAGCGAAAATGCGCTATCAAAGCGATCCAGATTGCGTGCTACTGACTGCACGCTGCCAAATACTACCTTGCCCGTACTCTGCTTGCGCTGCAGTCCGGCAGCGAAGATATCTGCTTCCAGTCCATAGGCCTGATATTTACTGTGGTTTTGCTCAACCAGCTCCTTGACATGAGCCAGCACCAGCACGCGCCCACGCGCCAGCCGAGCCAGCTCGGCGATGACCAGGCTTTTACCTGCGCCGGTGGGTAGCACAATCATGGCTGGCGTGGTATGGAGGCGGAAATGAGCAACCGTGGCGTCAACCGCTTCCTGTTGATAAGGACGGAGTGTAAAAGACATCAGCACAAACTTTTTTCTGGATCAGAGACGTATTATGCCATGTAACGCGCTGAAACGCAGGATCGGCACTATTAGCAGACCGCGCTTCAGGCTATACTGCCCATACTTTTTCAACGGTTAATTCTGCTGGCGTTTACGTCCAGCCAGGCTGGCGTCTCCAGCAGAGGCACCGTTTCAGTATTTCCCCCGCAGTAACAGGCAAAAGCGAATTCATGCGACTCGACAAATTCATATCTCAGCAACTTGAAGTTAGCCGTGCTATTGCTGGCCGCGAAATTCGCGCCAGAAAGGTCACCATTAATGGCGAAGAGGTGCGCGACTGCGCCTATAAAGTGATGCCGGAAGATGATATTGCCTATGATGGCAATCCGCTGGTGGTTCAGCAGGGGCCACGATACTTTATGCTGAATAAGCCGCAGGGATATGTCTGCTCCACTGACGATCCCGATCACCCAACGATTCTCTATTTTATTGAGGAGCCGTCGGCCTTTAAGCTGCATGCTGCTGGCCGACTCGATATTGATACCACCGGACTGGTACTGCTAACCGATGATGGTCAGTGGTCACATCGCATAACCTCACCGCGTCATCATCTGAGCAAAACCTACCTGGTTGAGCTGGAAGCACCTATCGATCCTGCGCTGGTAGAGAAATTTGCTGCGGGTGTTCAGCTGCATAATGAGAAAACGCTGACCAAACCCGCACAGCTGGAGATTCTGGATGCTAACGCCGCACGACTGACTATCAGCGAAGGACGCTATCACCAGGTAAAACGCATGTTTGCAGCCATGGGTAATCATGTAGTGGCGCTGCATCGCGAAAGTATTGGCGATATCGTACTGGATGAGGCGCTGGAGGAGGGGGAGTATCGTGAACTGACTCCTGAAGAGATCGATAGCATCGGCCTGCCAGACGAACTAAAGCAGAGGTAACGGAGCAAAACGTGCGCAAGGAGAAAAACTCCCCAGCGGGATTAGTGGTGATTCTGGGATTGCTGGCAATGCTAATGCCGCTCTCCATTGATATGTATCTGCCGGCGATGCCACAGATTGCTCGCGAGTTTGCGGTATCGGCTGGCAGTGTACAGATGACACTGAATCTCTATATCCTGGGCTTTGCCATCGGTCAGCTGGTGTATGGCCCACTGGCGGATAGTTATGGTCGCAAGCCGGTAATTGTGCTGGGCACACTGATTTTCGCCTGCGCCGCTGCCGCCTGCGCGCTTTCCGGCTCGATTGAGCAGCTGATTCTGATGCGCTTTTTGCACGGTCTCTCTGCGGCAGCCGCCAGCGTGGTGATCAATGCCCTGATGCGTGATAGCTACTCAAAAGAGGACTTTTCGCGCATGATGTCGTTTGTGCTGCTGATCACCACCATTGCGCCGCTGGTCGCACCGGTGGTCGGAGGCTGGCTGCTATTGCTCTGGAGCTGGCACGCCATTTTCTGGGCGCTGGCGATTGCGGCTCTGGTCACTACTGTGCTGGTGGTTACTCAGGTACGGGAAACACTTAAGCCCGAACAGCGTCAGCGTTTTCGTCTGCGCACGATGCTGGGCAACTTTGTTGCGCTGGTACGACATAAACGCGTATTTGGTTATATGCTGGCCAGCGGTTTCTCGTTTGCCGGGCTCTTTGCGTTTCTCAATGCCGGACCGTTTGTCTATATCGACATCAATCATGTTTCGCCGCAGAATTTTGGCTACTACTTTGGCCTGAATATTATCTTTCTGTTTGTGATGACATTAATTAACAGCCGTGCGGTACGTCGCGTCGGGCCACTCAAAATGTTTCGCCTTGGGTTAACGATTCAGTTTGCCATGGGGCTGTGGCTGCTGCTGGTCAGCGCCCTGCAGCTGGGCTTTCTGCCGCTGGTATTCGGGGTTGCAATGTTTATTGGCTGTGTGTCGATTGTCTCATCCAACGCTATGGCGATTGTGCTCGACGAATTTCCGCATATGGCTGGCACCGCCTCTTCTCTGGCCGGTACGCTGCGCTTTGGTATTGGTGGTCTGGTCGGCGCACTGCTATCGCTGGTAAGTATGAATAGCGCATGGCCAATGGTTGCCACTATTGCATTGTGCGCCACGCTTTCGATTATTCTGTTTAGCTATGCCGCCCGTTCGCGGAAAACAGCATCCTGATCCTGAGTCATGTCACCCTGCCGCAGGCTGGCAGAGAAGTCATTGCTTATCTGCCGGACGCACTATCTGGTGCTGCCGGCAGCCTGGCATATTAATGCGCTGATTTTATCGTGCAGCGTGCCTGGCTGCGCTGTCACCCGCTACTGGCTGCTCTGTACTCTTACCCACGGCATCCGTTATCCACGCTACTGCATATTGCTTGCCGCTTCCGGCTGCTGACCCTGTTTACCACAATTTTGTACCGGCTAAAGCGGCGAATTGCTCACTGACATGAATATTCTGTCTGGCATATCGCGAAATGGCAGCGATTGGTTATGCTTAATGTTTCCATAATGTGAAAATTTTTAGACAAAAAAGTAAAGCTAATGCCTATAAATTGATTGTTTACGCGCTGTAATCGCGGTACACATAGACACAATTGCGAAACAGCTCGCAAATTAACACTTTGCTTCAGACTTTGTTTTTAAAACGCGAAAGTCGTCACTGACATTCGTTTTTTTGCTGGTGGGTATTCCCGGTGACAGAAAGTGCCTCTGCACCCGGAACAGGGATCATATTTTTGGGAATCGAAAATACTATGCTGCAACTGTCGGTTGTGCATCGTCTGCCACAGCACTATCGCTGGTCAGCGGAGCAGATAGGTGAAATTGAGCTGCTGGACAGCCCCAGTGGCACAGCAGATGAGGATCTGGTGGCATTGCGGCTGCTGAGCCATGAAGGCGCACTGGCACTCGATATTTTGCAGCAGCTTCAGGAGACGCTGGCGCAGATCCAGCTGGAGTGCAAAATTGCCCGCTGTGAAGGATCACCCTGTCTGCTGATTCGCCGCATAGATGAGAGTACCGCCAGCTGCTGCCTGAAAAATCACGGTGTGGCGATTGCAGAAGATTTCGATAGTCAATAATCCTCTCTATCCGCCTGCGCTGAGATCAGCAGCTGGCGGGTATAATCTGTAGCAGGCGCGCTGAATAGCGCTGCACACTCTCCCTGTTCAACGACCTCGCCCTGGCGCAGTACCACCAGCTGGTGACAAAGGGTGCGTACGACCTGCAGATCGTGGCTGATAAAGATATAAGCCAGCTGCCGATCCTGCTGCAGTTTACGCAGCAGCATCAGGATCTGCTGCTGCACCGGGCGATCCAGCGATGAGGTCGGCTCATCAAGAATAAGCAGCTCTGGCTCAGGGATCAGCGCGCGCGCGATTGCGATGCGCTGGCGCTGCCCGCCGGAAAACTCTGCCGGATAGCGTGTGCGGCTGGCGGGGTCAAGACCGGTCTCCTGCATAACAGCAATGACGCGCGCTTCCTGTTGTGCTGCACTTAAATCCGGACGATGTACCGTCAGACCTTCGGCAATAATCTGCTGTACGGTCATGCGCGGATTCAGCGACGAGTTGGGATCCTGAAACACGACCTGAATGCGCTGACGCAGCGGCAGCAGCTGTCTGGCCGTTAGCTGATGCAGTGGCTTACCTGCAAACCAGATCTCCCCGCGTGCCGCAATCAGACGCAGCAGGGCAAGACCTGCCGTGCTTTTACCTGAGCCTGACTCTCCCACCAGTCCCAGACTCTCACCCCGATGCAGCGTAAAACTCAGCTGGCTGAGTGCACGCTTTTCGCCGGTTACCCGCCTGAGCCAGCCGCGGCGCTGCAGAAAACTGACCTGCAAATTGCTGACCTGCAGCAGCAGCGATGCATCCTGCAGTGGCACAGGTTCGCCCGCGGGTCCGGCGGCCAGCAGTTCACGCGTATAGGGCTGCTGCGGCTGCTGAAACAGCGCAGTACAGCGATTGTGCTCTACCAGCCGTCCTGCGCGCATAACGGTGACGCTGTGTGCCAGCTGACGCACAATCGTCAGGTTATGTGTAATAAACAGCATACCCATATTGAGTTCACGCTGTAGCTCGCGCAGCAGCAGCAGAATTTGCCGCTGAACAGTGACATCCAGAGCCGTAGTCGGCTCATCGGCAATCAGCAGCGCGGGCTGCGTCAGCAACGCCATCGCAATCATCACGCGCTGACGTTCGCCGCCGGAGAGTTGATGTGGAAAATCGCGCAGCCGGCTAACGGGCTGACGGATACCAACCCGATCCAGGCTGTTGATGATCTCACCGCGGGCTGCGTCACGACGCATACCACGATGCACGGCTAACACTTCGCTAAGCTGTTTTTCAATGGTATGCAGCGGATTAAGCGATACCATCGGCTCCTGAAAAATCATCGCCATACGGTTGCCGCGTAACCCACGCAGCGTGCGTGCGCTGGCTTGCAGCAGATCCTGTCCCTGAAACAGGATTTCACCCTGCGGATAGCTCACCGCAGGCTGCGGCAGCAGACGCATAATCGACTGCGCGACAACGCTTTTACCACTTCCCGATTCGCCCACCAGTGCCAGCGTTTCGCCCGGCTCGATCTTTAATGAGATATCGTGCACCACCTGTCGCTGCTGAAAAGCCACGGCGAGATTATTTACCGTTAACAGCCGCATTTAACCTCCCTGCGCCGGATCAAACGCATCGCGTACCGCTTCACCGATAAATATCAGCAGTGACAGCAGCAGCGCCAGCGCAAAAAAGCCTGAGAGTCCCAGCCAGGGTGCCTGCAGATTATTTTTGCCCTGCAGCAGTAGCTCGCCCAGTGAAGGCGAACCCACTGGCAAGCCAAAGCCAAGAAAATCGAGTGAGGTAAGGGTGGTAATTGAACCGCAGAGAATAAAGGGCAGATAGGTCAGGGTAGCGACCAGCGCGTTGGGTAAAATATGACGCAGCATAATGCGGCTGTCGCTTACACCCAGTGCACGCGCGGCTCGCACATAATCAAAGTTACGCGTGCGCAGAAACTCTGCCCGTACCACACCCACCAGACTCATCCAGCTAAAGAGTATTGTCAGCAGCAACAGCCACCAGAAGCCAGGCTGGATCACGCTTGCGAGCAGGATCAGCATAAACAGGGTTGGCATTCCGCTCCAGATTTCGATAAAGCGCTGTCCGGCCAGATCTATCCAGCCCCCGAAATAGCCCTGGAGTGCTCCGGCGATCACACCAATCAGCGTGGAAAAGAGTGTCAGTAGCAGACCAAACAGCAGTGAGATACGAATGCCATACAGCAGACGCGCCACAACATCTCCGCCGCTGGCATCGGTGCCGAGCCAGTTTTGCGCAGAAGGCGGAGAGGGAAAAGGGACGCGGGTCGCGAAGTTGATGCTGCTGTCGCTAAAACGAACAGGCGCCCAGATAGCCCAGCCATGCTGAGCGATCTGCTGCTTCAGCCACGGATCCTGATAGTCAGCAGCGGTGGCAAACAGACCGCCATAGTCTTGTTCACTGTAATCAATCAGCAACGGCAGATACCAGCGCTGCTGATAATGCACCAGTAGCGGCTTTTCATTAGCCAGCAGCTCGGCCGCCAGCGAGAGAATAAAGATCAGCAGGAAAATCCACAGTGACCAGTAGCCGCGACGGTTATGACAAAAGCGCTGCCAGCGCTGGTGATTGGCCGGAGAAAGTGGCATCAGCGCACCTCAAAATCGATACGTGGATCGACCAGTGTATAGGTAAGATCGCTGACTATATTTATCAGCAGTCCTGTCAGCGTAAAAATATAGAGCGTGCCAAACATTACCGGATAGTCGCGCTGAATAGTGGCATCATATCCGAGCAGTCCCAGTCCGTTGAGGGAAAACATTACTTCAATCAGCACAGAGCTGGTAAAAAACAGGCTGATAAAGGTGGCGGGAAAGCCAGCAATCACCAGCAGCATGGCATTACGAAACACATGGCCATAAAGAATACGTTGCTCGCTCAGACCTTTGGCACGCGCAGTCACTACATACTGTTTACGGATCTCATCCAGAAAGGCATTTTTGGTGAGCATGGTAAACGTGGCAAAACCACCAATCGTTGTGGCGAGTACTGGCAGCGCGATATGCCAGAAATAGTCAGCAATTTTACCGTACCAGGGAAGCGTATCAAACTGTGGCGAGGTGAGGCCGCGTAGCGGAAACCAGTCCAGATAGCTGCCGCCAGCAAAGAGTACAATCAGCATGATAGCAAACAGAAATGCCGGAATAGCGTAACCAACGATAATAAACAGACTGCTGACGCCATCGAAACGACTGCCATTATATACCGCTTTTCTGATCCCAAGAGGAATGGATATCAGATAGATAATCAGTGTACTCCAGAGGCCCAGACTGATGGAAACCGGCAGACTCTCTTTAATCAGCTGCAGTACTGAGGCATTGCGAAACAGGCTATCGCCAAAGTCAAAGCGCAGATAGTTCCAGAGCATCTCGCCATAGCGTGTCAGTAGCGGTTTATCAAAGCCGTAACGCTGCCTGATTTCAGCAATCACCTCCGGATCGAGCCCGCGTGCGCCGCGGTACTGATTATCACTGGCGTTATCATGCAGGGACGTAGTGCGTGCACTGCCCGCATTGCTGTCAGGCAGACCAGTGGTGTGACCAAACTGAATCGTTGCCAGGGCCTGGTCAACCGGACCACCGGGTGCCACCTGAACAATAAAAAAGTTAAGGGTGATAATCGCCCACAGCGTGGGGATGATCAGCAGTAATCTGCGCAGCAGATAAGCACCCAAACCTGGCTCCTCAGCGTCGGTTAGCCGGTAACTTCCCGGCTTTATTGATATCAAACCACCAGTTCTCCAGCCCGGTTGTGTAAGCAGGCTGAACGGCGGGCTGGGAAAATTTATTCCAGTAAGCCAGTCGCTGCTCGGCGTTGTACCACATAGGGATCATATAAGCCTGCCAGAGCAGAATGCGATCCAGTGCCTGACCCAGTGGCAATAGCGCCTGTTGATCGTCCTGATGCGCAACAATTTCCTGGATAAAGTGATCGACCAGCGGATCGTTAACCCGGGCAGTGTTCCATGATGAGTTGATATAGTCTGACTGCCAGCTAATCCGCAAGCTGGTGGCTGGCCACGGCGTAGCGGGATAGAGCGATGGGATCATATCGTAATCACCTTCGCGCAGTCGACGCAGAAACTGTGAGCTATCGACCTGACGCAGCGTGGCGTCGATCCCCAGACGGGACAGGCTGTGCTGCCAGGGCAGTGCCCACTCATTTTGTGAACCGCTGCGCAGTAGTATCTCAAAGCGGAACGGTTTCCCGCTCTGACGATTAACCAGTTTCTGGTCACGTATCTCCCAGCCTGCCTGCTCCAGCAACTGCATGGCTGTAAGCAGATTAGCACGATCAAAGCCGGAACCATCAGATTGTGGCGGGGTATAGACTTCATTAAACAGCGCGGGTGGCAGCTGCGCTTTCCACGGTGCCAGCAGCTGCAACTGCGCAGTATCCGGATAGCCGGTTGCTGCGTACTCTGTGTTCTGAAAGTAGCTGCTGGTACGCCGCCAGGCACCATAGAACAGCGCTTTGTTCATCCAGTTAAAATCAAACGCCAGCGTGAGGGCAGTGCGTACCCGCCGATCGGCAAACAGCGCTTTTTCATTATTAAACGCCAGCCAGCGCGTGTCTGTCGCGACCTGATTGGGCGTCACACGTTTGACAATGGCCCGATCGGTAAATTGCCGGCCATGATATTGCGTCGCCCACTTTTTAGCGGAAACCTCCTCGCGCACATCGTAAGCACCCGCTTTAAACGCTTCAAAAGCGACATTGTCATCCAGATAGTAGTCGTAGCGCAGAGTATCAAGGTTAAAGCGTCCACGATTGACCGGCAGGTCGGCAGCCCAGTAATCCTTTACCCGACTATATTGCACAAACTGTCCCGACTTGTAAGCAGTAATGCGATATGGCCCGCTGGCAAGCGGCGGATAACCCAGCGGTTCACTGAGGTTTTTGTTGTGCCAGAAAGCTTCCGGCAGCACCGGCAGCGTCAGCCAGCTAAGAATGCGATCTTTGTCAGGTCTGGCAGGCGTAATACGTACCCTCAGGCGATCGATTGCTTCAACCCGGGTGCCGCGAAAGGCAACGCGAAACTGCGGAACACCTTCCTGCATCAGCTTCTTAAAGGTAAACGCCACATCCCGGGCAGTAATGGCGGAACCATCCTGAAAGCGGGCATGCGGATTGAGTGTGACTTCCATCCAGCGATAGTCAGCGGGATAACGTGCCAGCCTGGCAATCAGCGGATAGTAGCTGGCAGCCTCATCATCTGATGTAGTGAAAAGGGGATCATAGAGCGTTTCGCTGCCGACAACGGGATTACCGCGCGAGGCAAAGCGGTTGAAATTGTCAAATGTGCCCACGACTGCCAGCGTCATGCTGCCACCTTTCGGGGCTGCCGGATTGGCATAGGCGTAGTGCGTGAAGTTTGCTGCATAACGCGGTGTGCCCAGCATGGCGAATGTACTGCTTTCATGCACCAGCTCCGCCCGGAGCGGTAGCATGATGCTGCAAAGCAGCAGCAGAGTAATCAGACGCAGCATATATCGACTCCCGGGTCGTTTCTGCTTCAGAGAGCGTTTACAGATCTGCGGCCTGGCTCTGGCCGGCGCGCGGAAGATTCTGATAGTAACCTATCAGCTTTTCCCGGCATAGCGGGCGGCTGAAGAGATAACCCTGCAGATGAGTGACGCCGCGGCTAATCAGCCAGCGGGCCTGAGCGCTGGTCTCTACGCCCTCGGCAACTGTCTGCATATTCAGCTGCTTTGCCAGCAGCAGTACCGTTTCCAGCACCGGAGAGTGCAAAGTGTCAGTACCAATGTTCTGAACAAAACTGCGATCGATTTTGAGATAGTCAAAACGATATTTTTCAAGATAGATCAGCGCGCTGTGGCCGGTACCAAAATCATCAATAGCCAGTTTGAACTGGTTGGCGTGCAGCCAGGCAAACACATCACGCGTCGTTTCTTCTTTTATCAGGCTGCGTTCAGTCACTTCAAAAACATATCTGAAATGGCTGACTGGCATCGCGGCCAGCCATGTCTGCACATCATGCCGAAAACTCTCTGCAGTGAGATGCAGCGGCGAGAGATTAAGACTCAGGCAGGTGCCACGCGGCAGTTTCAGACTCAGGCAACGCGCGTCATGCGCCACCAGACGAAACAGATGCTGTGTAAGCGGAATAATCAGGTTATGAGCCTCAGCATCGCTGATAAAGATATCTGGCGGGATTGTGCCCTGAGTGGGATGTCTCCAGCGTAACAGAGCTTCAATACCATAAGGCTGGCGACTATGCGCCATAATCAGCGGCTGATACTCCACATAAAACTCATTGCGTTTGATAGCCAGCAGAATATCGCGGGCAGAGCATGGCTGGCGAGTACACAGCAGAGCTGAGCTGTACAGACCAAACAGTCCAAACAGCAGGCCGGTAAGCAGCGCCAGATAGTAGTCACGTGCTGACAGCGTGTGGCCATAAAGCATCAGCTGGATATCGCTATGCGGCAGCGTAACAGAGGCGAGGGTAGCAGGGTGTTGATGTGGCAGAACGCTATAGTTGCCATTTATCAGTGTGTCGCCGCCGATAACCAGCGCCATAGTATTAATGCCGGGATGGTAAGCGGCAAACGTTTGCCAGGGCATAAAACTCAGGTTCAGAATCGTCATTATGCCGGTTTCTGCGGCACCATCCTGTTTCAGCCAGAATACCACTCCCGGGCGCTCTGGTAACGGTGGCGAGCCGGAAATCAGGCGCAGACTCTGCTGAGATGTTAAATCAGTTAAAGGCGAGATATCGCTGGCAGGCAGAGCCAGCGCGCCGGTAGCAGACGAACACCAGACCAGACCATCACGCACCAGCAGGATTGCACGAATACTATCAATAGCGGCGGCGCGGGCGGTGAGCTCGCGGCTGACACTGGGGCAACTGGCAGAGGTAAATTGCTGCAAAGGTGAGAGTGTGGTGGTCAGGGTGCTTAGCGTCTGTTGCAAATCGCGTGCACTGTGACTCAGCAACTCGTGATGCTGATCGGAACGTTTGTGCCAGATCAGGAAAAGCACAAGGCCCGCAAACAGTAAAAAAGAGAGTGCGCCAGTCAGAACGCTCTTTGCTGTCAGATAGCGCGCAGGCATACCGCGCGGCTTCAGCGTCCGCAACAGTGACATGGGGTCAATTTTCCTGATGTCGCCATGTGATTAAAACCGTATACGGCTGCGCTGAGGGTACTAGGAATATAGCGAGGATTTTAAAAAAGTCTTGTTAAATTTTTGATTATCAGCTGTTTTTTAACGCAGCAGATCACAGGTATAAAAAAACGCTGCCCGGGCAGCGTTTCAGGTTTCTCTGGCTGAGAAGGTTATCGAAGAGTCGTCAGCTGGGGTTTTTTGCCAGTACCCGACGCGCTTCGCGATAGCGTGTTTTCCAGTAGCTCTCATTGAGATTTGAAATCATTACGCCGCTGCTGGTGGAAGCATGGACAAAATTATCATTGCCCAGATAGATTCCAACATGCCGACCGGTAGAGCCAGCGCGGAACAGCACTAAATCGCCGGGTCGCAGTTTGCTGCGCGAAATACCTTTGCCGGTATCCTGCTGCTCAGAAGTAGAGCGGGGCAGTTCAAGGCCAAACTGTTCGCGGAAAGTACGCTGAACAAATGCTGAACAGTCAATACCGCGTTTGGTGTCACCGCCTAAACGATAGCGCACACCTTTCCAGTCGCTGTACTGTTCCATGATGCGGGACTTGATGTCCACATTCTGCACCATCTGTTCAAATTCGTCCTGAGACGCCTGAAGTAAAAAACCATTGTGGTTGTTAACTTCATGATTCTCGTTATTTGCATGCTGACTGTTATGACTACTGCTACAAGCTGACAAAAGTGTGGCTAATGCTACTGCGGGAATGATCCGCCTGAGGTATCTCAGAATTGGTTGAGACTTGACCATTATACGTGTGTTCCTTCGATGTCCTTACGACAGAATGTCGCCAGCCAGATGACAAAACGGGTTGAGATTAATAAGTACAGAAAGCGAAAACAAATCCTGAATTGCTAAAATGTGTGAATGCACACACTTTTGCTCTGATTTGTCATCACATTTAATGCTGTACCGGAATAATCGGATTTGAGGTTAACCGATTAACGCGTGCGTGGCGAGTGGTTTTATAAAAATTTCTATAGGTTTTTTTGATATAAATTAAAACAGTCGCTGAATGGTTACTTTATCGTCAGCCTGAGGTGTTCTGACGATGGATTTGTTTCGTGATCAGGCGGGGCAGGCCGGAGCAGATGCGGCTTTAGAGCGGGTCAAGCGTAAGATAAATCAGGAAATAAGCTGTAACAATTATTTGTCATAATCTTTTCTTTTACGCCTGATCAGTTAGGTTGCTAATAGTTTTTTCACAAATCAGATAAGCGCGGATGAGGACTATTCTGCTTTTTATTCACCCGCGCTAAACAATTATTTACCAGGTTTATGTTTGCCCGGTAATGTGCGATTAAGCCAGTTAATCAGCTTATCGCTGGCAGGTGTTAATAACCACCAGCTTAATGCCACTAATATCACTGACAGTGAACCCACGGCAATATCAGTAAACCAGTGAGCGCCTGCCATTACACGCGGCAGTGCAAACAGCACCACAATTACCAGACCAGCAAAGAAAGCGCGCAGACCAAAATAACGCCACATAAAGCAGGCAAAAATAATCAGCATCATGCCGTGATCCCCGGGAAAACTATTTCGGGAAGCATCTTTAGCAGGAATACCGGTGAGCTCACTGACGCGATGCACATGTTCAAAAAACAGTGTCGGACTGGCGTGTTGCACAGGCAACAGGTGCGCCAGCTGGTTAACCACGACTGCTGTCAGCAGCATAGTGATACCGATTGCCAGCATCTTTCGCCGTCCTTCAGGCGTTTCGCGTCGCCAGTAGGTAAAATAGAGCAGCCCCATCGCCAGCAGGGAAACTGCGTCAAAGCCGCGAAAATTGGTGATAGCTACCAGTAGCGCAAAGGCGTGATGGTCAGCCATCAGGTTATTAAAGCTGAAAAAGATCGCTTTATCGATGCCAGCCCAGAAACCGTGATTGAGGGGCAAATACCATGAAAAAAACAGCATCGCACCCAGCGCATTAAGCAGCAGGATGGTGATCAGACGTGTCGCGCGCATAAAAAGTCGTACCTGAAAGTAAAAAATAACTGGGTAAGATATCGCAGTTAATTTAAACGAATCTTCAACAATGCGCTTTGCAACGCATTCCAGTCCACAGTCTGATAGTGGATAAGTTCAACACGGCTGTCGGGCGGCGTGGTCGGACGCGTCTCAATAAACAGATCGCTGCCCTGACGATTAATACTGACCAGACCATCTGGCGTTCGCAGCACGCCTTTAACACGATCTACGGGAGCAAGCCGCGCCCACTCCAGCAGCGGAATCGTATCGAACTGAGTATCCTGGTCAAAAATCCAGCCGCAGGAGGCGTAATCCTGGCCCTGATTCAGCGCCCGTCGCCAGCGCGCCTGGCCCTCAAGTTTCAGTGCTGCCAGCCCCTGGGGACGAGACGCGGGATGATGATGTGCGGCATCAGGTACCTGACGGTCTGTCAGTGCCGGTTGTGACAGCAGAGCCGGATCGATAGCTCCCCATGCGGCCTCTATCAGCGGGCGTCCCGCCAGATTGTGGTGCTGCCACTCTGCCAGGCGCTGGCGATCTTCTGCCTGCCACTTATCGCTTTTATTCGCCACAATAATATCGGCGGCAGTGAGCTGATCGCGAAAATTTTCATTCTCAGTCACGCGCGAATCGGCAAGCTGGCGTGGGTCAAGTAGTGTCAGAGTGGCATCAACCTGGATCCATGGCTGATAGACCGCAGCGCGCAGCATGTTAAGCAGCTGCTTAGGATGGCCAAGTCCGGTGGGTTCAATAAGCAGCCGATCGGGTTTTGCCTGTTGCAGCAGCGTATTCAGGCCAATCTGCATTGGCAGACCATTAACGCAGCACATACAACCGCCAGGGATCTCTTTTAGCTCGGCACCGCGATTGCTGAGCAGAGCGCCATCAATGCCGATCTCACCAAATTCATTGACCAGAATCGCCCATTTTTCATCAGCAGGTTTTTGTGCCAGCAGATGCAGCAGCATGGTGGTTTTGCCGCTGCCAAGAAAGCCGGTGATAAGGTTAACGCGCGTCATATCTTCTCCCTGTACGCCCGCTGCTGACAAAGCAGCAGGCAGCAGCAGGCAAAAACGAAAGCGCGGCAGTTAACCGCGTATTATGGGTGTTATACTATAACAATCACCACGGGCGCGGCAATGCGATCACTGGTCGGCACGGCTCATATAGCGGCGCTCCGCTACATGAATGCGAATGCGGTCGCCATTGCTAAGATATTCAGGAACCTGCACCGACAGGCCAGTGCTCATCAGCGCGGCTTTGGTACGCGCGCTGGCGGAGGCACCTTTGATGCCGGGAGACGTGTCAGCGATTACCATATCGACCGTCTGTGGCAGCTCCAGCGCCAGTACCTGTCCATCCATCGTTAACACCTGAACGCCAGGGATGCCACCTTCGGGAATAAACAGCAGCTCCTCTTCAATCTGATCCTGTTTAAAGCTGTAGGGGGTGAAATCTTCATCATCCATAAAAACATACTCGTCACCGTCAATATAGGAGAAGCTCACAGGACGACGGCTCAGCTGGATAGCATCAATAATGTCGTCACCCTTAAAACGCTCCTCGACTTTAAGACCAGTACGCACATCGGTAAAGCGCATTTTATAGAGCGTGGCTGCGCCGCGAGCGCTGGGGCTCTGCACATCAATATCCTTTACCAGCAATAGCTTGCCGTTCCAGGTAACGGCCATTCCTTTTTTAATTTCATTTGCCTTAGGCATGATGTCACTCACTCAGAAAAGACAGGTGTGCGTCACGTTACGCCCCGCTTTCGCAACAGGCAAGCAGGAGCCGGGAAAATTATCATCAGCGCATAGCAATCACCTGGTGAGACTGTTATTGTCGCGGCGAAATCTCTGTCGGAGCGCATAATGTTATGTCGTGACCAGTGCGGTGCCTGCTGCACAGCCCCCTCTATCTCTTCACCTATCCCGGGTATGCCACAGGGCAAGCCAGCAAATACTCCCTGTGTGCAACTTGATGCGCAGATGCGCTGTCAGCTGTTTGGTTCTCCTCTGCGTCCGGCGGTCTGCGCCGGACTACAGCCCGGCCGCGAAATGTGCGGCAATAGCCGCGAAGATGCGATGATCTATCTGCTGCGGCTTGAAGCTGAAACCGCACCCTGAAAAAGTGGTTCAGATACCCCTGAAACTTCCCGGCAGCAAACTGTGTAAGACTATTTTCTGCCAGCTTTAGCCGACAGCAGAAGCGGGTTGTGAGGCTAATCATAACTGCAGGTGTTGGCGCTATTCCTGCCATTACCTTGTGCGCTACTGGAATGTTCTGCCAGCTTTAGCCAGGCGCAGACACGAGCTGTAAAAGTTAATCGTGGCTGGAACTGCCTGAGGAATCTCTGCAACCCTGGTATGCAATGCGGCTATTTTCTGCCTGCCTTAACCAGGCGCAGACACGAGCTGAAAGAGTAAATCATGGCTGTAACTACCCGGAAAACCGCAGTAGTAACAGTGGCTAAACAGAGAACTTCCGGTCTGTCTTAGCTCACTGCACACCTGGCCGCTGTCGTGCTGTATGTCAGCTGAAAATGGTCACTGAATCGTCTGCTATTTCAGCAATACCATCAGCTTGTTAGCAGGCCAGCGCTGAATTTCCCGATGAAATGTGCGTAGTGTCAAAAATCTATTATCTGATTTACGCATTTTCTTGCCTCTGGCTGCAGCTTGTACCATATTCCCTGAAACGTTTCAGCGTTGTGCTTGCAGCTTATCTGATGTGACACAGCGTGTTTTTTCGCCCATCAGCTGAAACGATTCAATTCAGCAAGCGAGGAGATCTATGTTCCAGCTCGAAGTTCAGGCCATCCATACCGGTGCCACAGCACAGACCAAAGAAGAGGCCATCCGTCAGGTCGCTGCCGCCCTGACCGCTGCAGGTAATGTTGCGGAAGGCTATGTCAGCGGCATGCTGGCACGCGAACAGCAAACCAGTACATTTCTTGGCAACGGCATCGCTATTCCGCACGGAACCACAGATACCCGTGACCTGGTACTGAAAACCGGCGTCCAGGTTTATCAGTTTCCACAGGGCGTGGAGTGGGGTGCCGGGCAAATTGCCTATGTAGCCATTGGTATTGCCGCTAAATCGGATGAGCATCTCGCGCTGCTGCGTCAGCTGACGCATGTACTAAGCGATGACAGCGTGGCAGAACAGCTGAAAACCGCATCCGCAGAAGATCTGCGTGCGCTGCTGATGGGTGAAAAACAAGGTGCAGAGTTTACATTTGATACCTCTCTGATTGCGGTTGACGTCGCCGCCAGCGACCTTATGACACTGCAGGCACTGAACGCTGGTCGCCTGCAGGCAGCAGGTGCAGCAGACGCGACCTTTATCGCGGATGTTATCTCACGCGCACCACTCAGTCTGGGCCAGGGGATCTGGTTAAGCGATAGCGCCCATGGCAACCTTGCCAGCGCAGTCGCAGTCAGCCGGGCAGTTGCCCCCTTTGATTACCAGGGCGAGCGCGTAGCGCTGCTGCTGACCGTAGCAGCAGTGGATGAGCGTCCGCTGGAAGTCCTGAACTACCTCAGCAAACTGCTGCTGGACAATAAAGCTGAACGCCTGCTGAAAGCAGACGCAGCAGGTGTTCTGGCGCTGCTGACCAGCGAAGTAGACGAAGCGGCAGAAGTGCTGACCGCCGAGTTTACCATTCGTAATGAGCATGGGCTGCATGCGCGTCCGGGCACAGCACTGGTCAGCGTAATCAAACAGTTTAACAGTGATATCACCGTTACTAACCTTGATGGCAGCGGTAAACCTGCCAACGGGCGCAGCCTGATGAAGGTTGTGGCACTGGGCGTGAAAAAAGGCCACCGCCTGCGTTTCACCGCCAGTGGCGAAGATGCACCACAGGCGATGCAGGCAATTGAAGAGGCAATTAACTCTGGCCTGGGCGAGGGGGCAGCATGAGCCGTCGCGTTGCCACAATCACACTGAATCCGGCTTATGACCTGGTGGGCTACATCCCGGAGATTGAGCGTGGAGATGTTAACCTGGTAAAAACCACCGGTCTGCACGCAGCGGGAAAAGGCATTAACGTTGCCAAAGTACTCAAGGATTTAGGTATTGATGTCACGGTAGGTGGCTTCCTGGGCAAAGAGAATCAGGATGGTTTCCAGCAGCTGTTCAGCGAGCTGGGCATTGCCAACCGGTTTCAGGTCGTGCAGGGCCGTACCCGTATCAACGTCAAACTCACCGAGAAAGATGGTGAAGTCACCGATCTCAACTTCTCTGGTTTTGATGTTACCGCACAGGACTGGGAACGCTTTACTGCAGACTCCCTGACCTGGCTTGGTCAGTTCGATATGGTCTGCGTCAGCGGCAGCCTGCCAAGCGGCGTAGCGCCGGAAGCATTTACCCGCTGGATGAGCGATCTGCGTACCCTCTGTCCATGCATTATTTTTGATAGCAGCCGCGATGCGCTGGTTGCAGGCTTAAAAGCGGCGCCGTGGCTGGTAAAACCCAATCGTCGCGAGCTGGAAATCTGGGCCAATCGCAAGCTGCCAACGCTGCAGGATGTGATTAGTGCGGCGCATGAACTCCGTGAGCAGGGCATTGCGCATGTCGTGATCTCACTGGGTGCAGAAGGTGCGCTGTGGGTGAATGCCTCCGGTGAATGGCTGGCTAAGCCGCCTGCCTGTGAAGTAGTCAGCACCGTAGGTGCCGGCGACTCCATGGTGGGTGGTCTGATTTATGGTCTGCTGATGCGCGAATCCAGCGAGCATACACTGCGTCTTGCGACAGCGGTGGCGGCGATGGCCGTCAGCCAGAGCAATGTTGGCGTAACCGACCGTACTCAGTTGGCCGCGATGATGGCGCGTGTCGACTTACAACCCGTTAACTAACAGCAGGAGAGCGATGATAATGAAAACGCTGCTGATAAAAGATTCTTCACTGGGACTGGCATCAGGACATCTGGCTATTGAGCGCCTGCGTAGCGCGGCGGCATCGGCAGGCCTGGAGCTGGTAAACAGTGCCGCTGAGGCGGAGCTGGTACTGATTGCTGGCCAGCAGCTGCCGGAAGATGCGGCACTGGCGGGCAAATCTGTGGCCCGGATTGATGTGCAGCAGGCGCTGCGCGATCCTGAAGCCGCACTGGCACAGGCAAAAGCTGGCGCGCAGCGCTGGCAGCCAGCGGTAGCTACTCCTGCGGCTGCACCCGCCTCTGCGAGTGCACAGAAACGTATCGTTGCGGTTACCGCCTGTCCAACCGGCGTTGCTCACACCTTTATGGCTGCTGAAGCTATTGAATCCGAAGCGAAAAAACGCGGCTGGTGGGTAAAAGTTGAAACCCGTGGTTCCGTCGGGGCGGGTAATCCTATTACGCCAGAAGAGGTAGCGGCGGCTGATCTGGTGATTGTGGCGGCAGATATCGATGTGGATCTGGCAAAGTTTGCCGGTAAGCCGATGTACCGTACCTCAACCAGTCTGGCGCTGAAAAAAACCGCTCAGGAACTTGATAAAGCACAGAACGAGGCGAAAACGTTCCAGCCTTCAGGACAGTCAGGTGCGGCTACGCAGAGCGACAGCAAAGAGAAAGCGGGTGCCTATCGTCACCTGCTGACCGGCGTATCCTACATGCTGCCGATGGTGGTAGCGGGTGGATTAAGTATTGCGCTCTCGTTTGCGTTTGGTATCACCGCGTTTAAAGAACCTGGCACGCTGGCAGCGGCACTGATGCAGATTGGTGGCGGCAGCGCTTTTGCACTGATGGTACCGGTACTGGCAGGTTTTATCGCCTTCTCGATTGCCGACCGTCCGGGTCTGACGCCGGGTCTGATTGGCGGTATGATCGCAACCAGTATTAATGCCGGTTTCCTTGGCGGCATTATCGCCGGCTTTATTGCTGGCTATGCTGCCAAAATGCTGAGCAGTAAAGTCAGGTTGCCGCAGAGTATGGAAGCGTTAAAACCGATCCTGATTATTCCGCTGGTTGCCAGTCTGATCACCGGCCTGCTGATGATTTATGTGGTAGGCAAACCGGTGGCCGGTATCATGACCGGCCTGACCAGCTGGCTGGCAAATATGGGTACAGCGAACGCCGTGCTGCTGGGCGCAATCCTTGGCGGTATGATGTGTACTGATATGGGTGGACCGGTAAACAAGGTTGCTTACGCATTTGGTGTTGGCCTGCTGAGTTCGCAGACCTATGCGCCAATGGCGGCGATTATGGCAGCGGGTATGGTTCCACCCTTGGCCATGGGTCTGGCGACAATTGTGGCGCGTCGTAAGTTTAATAAAGGTCAGCAGGAAGGGGGTAAAGCAGCGCTGGTTCTGGGGCTTTGCTTTATCTCTGAGGGCGCAATCCCGTTTGCTGCCCGCGATCCAATGCGCGTTCTGCCATGCTGCATCGTGGGCGGAGCGGTGACAGGTGCCATATCTATGGCAATTGGCGCGAAGCTTATGGCACCTCATGGCGGTCTGTTTGTACTGCTGATCCCCGGCGCCATTACTCCGGTACTGGGCTATCTGCTGGCGATCATTATCGGTACTGCGGTTGCCGGTCTGGGATACGCGGTGCTGAAACGTCCGGAAGAGGAGCTGGCGAAAGCCGCCTGATTATCCGGGTGAAATAAAAAGGGAGCCGCGGCTCCCTTTTTTATTGCTGTATTAGCTGCTTTAGCAGAAATCGTCTTGCGCTAACGCAGAAGATCCGACAGTAAACCTCTTAGTTCAGTGCCTGCCTCTGCACACTGCGTTCCGGTTCAGGGCTGCTGTTGCGCTTTCAGCCAGGCAATCTCATCCTTCCAGATATCGGGATTAATGGTTTCGAGGATCAGGGGAATATTGTCAAAGCGTTCATCCTTCATCAGCCAGCTAAACACGGTGTTACCGATATTGCCTTCTCCCAGGCTGTGGTGACGATCCACGCGGCTGCCGAGCGTGCTTTTGGCATCGTTCAGATGCATACCGCGCAAATAGTTAAAGCCGACCACGCGCCCGAACTCAGCAAAGGTTGCAATGCAGTCATCTTCCGTACGCAGGTCGTAGCCGCCGGCAAACGTATGGCAGGTATCGAGACAGACGCCAACACGCGATTTATCTTCAACATGCTCAATGATGGTGGCGAGATGCTCAAAGCGATAGCCAAGATTGCTGCCCTGGCCTGCGGTGTTCTCTATAACTGCTACCACATTACGGGTTTTATCCAGCGTAATATTAATGGATTCAGCGATGCGTTTCAGGCACGCCTCTTCGTCAATCTGTTGCAGATGGCTGCCGGGGTGAAAGTTCAGCAGCGTCAGGCCAAGCTGATCGGCACGCTGCATCTCATCCAGAAAAGCTGCACGGGACTTCTCCAGCGCATCGGCCACCGGATGACCAAGATTAATCAGAAAGCTATCATGTGGCAGGATCTGTGCGGAAGAGTAGTGATATTTTTCACAGGCGGTTTTAAATGCATCGATAACCTGGGCTGAGAGCGGAGCGGCTTTCCACTGACGCTGATTTTTTGTAAACAGTGCAAAAGCGGTGGCTTCCAGTTCATGGGCACGGATTACTGCCTGGTCTACACCGCCTGATGCGCTGACGTGTGCACCGATATATTTCATGCCGCTCTCCTGTATGGGCGTTAAGTACGGCGCACATCATAGCGGAAGCCGCTATACCATGAAATGTTGCACGATAAAATTCAGGGCACCACCGCCCGCTATCAGCCAGCAGAACATCAGTAATCCCAGCAGCAGGGGGCGCGATCCCGCCTGCTTCAGCGCTGACAGTCGCGTGGTTAATCCCAGTGCTGCCATCGCCATTGCCAGCAGCAGATCAGCCAGCTGATTTAACTGGCTGACCACGGTTGCTGGCAGCAGCTGCAGTGAGTTAAACAGCGCGACCAGAATAAACAGCAGTGCAAACCACGGAAAGCTGCGCGAGGCGTTCTGGCTGTGCGCACCACGCTGCTGTTTCAGCCAGCTGCCCAGCAGCAGCAGAAAGGGTGCCAGCATCATCACCCGCAGCATCTTGGTAATTACCGCCATACTCTCTGCTTCTGGCCCGATAGCATGTCCGGCTGCAACCACCTGTGCGACCTCATGCAGCGTCGAGCCGGTAAATATGCCAAATTGCGCTGCACTTACGCCCGGCAGAAGCGAAAATATTACCGGATAGAGCAGGATGCCTGCGGTACCAAACAGCACCACAGTCGCTACAGCCACCGCAACCCTGGAAGATTCAGCCCGAACCACGGGCTCGGTTGCCAGCACCGCAGCGGCCCCGCAGATACTGCTGCCAGCACCAATCAGCCAGACGGTCTGCCGATCTATTTTCAGCAGCCGGATACCCACCAGGCAGGCAAAGAGAAAGGTCGAACCTACGATAATCGCATCAATAACCACGCCGCGCAGGCCTACGCCCGCAATCTGCTGCAGAGTAATGCGGAAACCAAATAAAATAATGCCAATGCGAAGCAGGCGCTGTTTAGCCAGCAGTACGCCGCTGTCACAATATGTCGCCAGCCGCGGATAGAGTGTATTACCGATCACTATGCCGCTGATAATCGCCAGCGTCAGTGCGCCCAGTCCGATATGCGCCAGCCAGGGGAGTCTGGTCAGCCAGGCGGCTGCGGCGGCCAGCAGAGCCGTAACTATCAGACCAGGCACGACCTGATAATATGAACGAACCGGTTTTATCATGCTAAATTCAGTCATCGCTACCTCCGGGATAAGGCTGTAGCGTGCGCTTCTCTGGTATAAAAGTGAAATTGATAATATATTTATAATTAACCGGAATAAGTGATAAGGAGAGCAACTATGTTTGTGCGTCTGCGCCGCTGGGCACAGCTTATTAAGCGTGATGTGCTGACGCTGTGGTTCGCCTGCCGCGATCCCCGCACGGCCTGGTGGTTCAGGCTGCTGGCCTTTGGCCTGGTCGCTTATGCGCTGAGTCCGATTGATCTTATTCCCGACTTTATTCCGGTGATTGGTCTGCTCGACGATATGATTATTGTACCGCTTGGCGTCATTATTTTGTTGCGTCTGCTTCCGCGTGAAGTGCGTATCAGCAGCGCTGAGCGTGCCGATGTACAGCGTGCACGTGGGGTAAAAATTGTCAGTCGTGCCGGATTTTGCCTGGTACTGCTGATCTGGCTGGGTGTCATTATCTGGCTGATACAGCACTACACGGCGTAGGGAGAGGGAATGCATATTACACTGCGGCAGATTGAAGTTTTTACTGAGGTGCTGAAAAGCAGTTCCACCACGCAGGCCTCTCAGGTGCTCTCACTGTCGCAGTCGGCGGTCAGTGCTGCACTGGCCGATCTGGAAAATCAGCTCGGCGTACGCTTATTTGATCGCGTCGGCAAGCGACTGGTGCTGAATGAGCATGGCCGGTTACTCTATCCACGGGCCATAGGGTTGCTGGAGCAGGCGGGAGAGATTGAGCAGTTATTCCGCGAGGATAGCGGGGCGATTCGGCTGTTTGCCAGCAGTACTATTGGCAACTATCTGCTGCCAGGCATGATTGCGGCTTACCGGCGCGACTTTCCCACACTGCCGCTGGAGCTGAGCGTAGGCAATAGCCAGGATGCGATTCAGGCAGTAGCTGATTTTCGCGTTGATATCGGACTGATAGAGGGCGTCTGCCATGAGCCGGAGATCGTCAGCGAGCCGTGGCTGGAAGATGAGCTGGTGGTATTTGCGGCGCCCGATTCTGCTCTGCTGCAACAGCCAGTCACACTAAGCACGCTGGCCGCAGCGCCGTGGATCCTGCGTGAGCGGGGCTCCGGCACGCGTGAAATTGTTGATTATCAGTTGTTGTCGCACCTGCCACAGTTTCATTTAAGCCTGGAACTGGGTAACTCCGAGGCGATCAAGCACGCGGTGCGTCATGGCATGGGTATTAGCTGTTTGTCGCGGCGTGTCATTGCTGACCTGCTGGACGCTGGCACGCTGGTTGAGGTAGCGCTGCCACTGCCGCGTCTGACACGCACGCTGTATCGCATCCATCATCGGCAGAAACATCTCTCTAATGCGTTACAGCGCTTTCTCTCCTACTGTTGTGAGTAGCTACTAACGCCCGCCTGCGCTAATAATTGTCCGGCGATCATGAAGGTAACTAATAACCCGACGTGAATGCTATACAGCTCAGGGTTAGCTGCTACAATCGCGCCTTATTTTTATCCAGCATAGCGTTTACACATGCATAATGACTCAAAAACAATACAACAAACTGGGCTGCGCCGTGAATTAAAAGCGCGCCATCTCACTATGATCGCCATTGGCGGTTCCATCGGTACTGGTCTGTTTGTCGCATCGGGTGCGACTATTTCCCAGGCTGGCCCCGGCGGGGCACTGCTCTCCTACGCCCTTATTGGCCTGATGGTCTATTTTCTGATGACCAGCCTGGGTGAACTGGCAGCCTTTATGCCGGTTTCCGGCTCCTTTGCCACCTATGGGGCAAAGTATGTAGAAGAGGGGTTTGGCTTCGCGCTGGGCTGGAACTACTGGTACAACTGGGCGGTAACCATTGCAGTTGATCTGGTCGCGTCACAGCTGGTGATGAACTACTGGTTCCCTGACACACCGGGCTGGATCTGGAGTGCGACCTTTCTGGGTCTGATGTTCCTAATCAACTTTATCTCGGTAAAAGGCTTTGGCGAAGCAGAGTACTGGTTCTCGCTGATTAAAGTTGCCACCGTGATTGTTTTTATCGTGGTTGGCGTACTGATGATTGTCGGTATTATGCGCGGCGCGGAAAACGCGGGCTGGCATAACTGGACCATCGGCGATGCACCGTTTGCCGGCGGCTTTTCTGCCATGATTGGCGTGGCGATGATCGTCGGCTTCTCATTCCAGGGAACGGAGCTGATTGGTATTGCTGCGGGTGAATCGGAAGATCCGGCAAAAAATATTCCACGCGCAGTACGTCAGGTTTTCTGGCGCATTCTACTGTTCTACGTCTTCGCTATTCTGATTATCAGTCTGATCCTGCCTTATACCGATCCGCAGCTGCTGCACAATGATGTGACAGATATCAGTGTGAGTCCGTTTACGCTGGTGTTCCGCAATGCGGGCCTGCTTTCAGCCGCCGCAGTGATGAACGCAGTGATCCTGACTGCGGTTCTCTCTGCCGGTAACTCCGGTATGTATGCCTCAACCCGGATGCTGTTTAACCTTGCGTGTGAAGGAAAAGCGCCGCGCATGTTTGCCAGACTCTCTAAAGGCGGCGTACCGCGCAATGCGCTGATTGCCACCACCGTAGTGGCAGGACTCTGCTTTCTGACCTCAAAGTTTGGCAATCAGGAAGTTTATCTCTGGCTGCTGAATACATCAGGGATGACCGGGTTTATCGCCTGGCTGGGTATCGCTATCAGTCACTACCGTTTCCGCCGCGGCTATGTCGCGCAGGGACATAATCTGGCCGATCTGCCATATCGTTCCGGTTTCTTCCCACTGGGCCCGATCTTTGCCTTTGTACTCTGCCTGATTATTACGCTGGGGCAAAACTATCAGGCGTTTCTTGCCGACCGCATCGACTGGTATGGTGTGGCTGCGACCTATATTGGCATTCCGCTGTTCCTGCTGATCTGGCTGGGTTACCGCCTGGTGCGTGGCGGACGGGTAGTAAAATATAGTGAGATGGAATTTCCGCGCTTTAAGCAGTGATTTGCTGAACGGATGATCAGGCGCGTCGCGAGCGAAAATAGTCGTCGCGACGCAGCGTGTGACCTGATATGTGCAAAGCCTGAACAGATTGAGCTTTGTTACAGAGATAAAATTGATAATTATTATCACCTGCTCTATTGTGTCAGCCGTTATGATTACGGCTATACAGGTAGACACATGCGTACGACGGATTCCGTGCTGATAGCGGAACGCCCCTCTGAAGCTGACACCCTGACACGCTATCGTCAGGTACTACGTCAGCGACTGCTGATGACTGGCATACTAATCATTGCCATCCTTGCTTCGGTCATTCTCGATTTTACCCTTGGTCCCGCCGGACTCACGCTGGAAACGCTCTGGCAGACCCTGCTGCATCCCGAAACCATGGATGCCGGCACCCGTGTTATTGTCTGGGATATACGTCTGCCTTATGCATTGATGGCGGTCGTAGTGGGGCTGGCGCTGGGACTGGCGGGCGCAGAGATGCAAACCATTCTGAACAACCCGCTGGCGAGTCCTTTTACGTTAGGTGTCTCTTCGGCGGCGGCATTTGGCGCGGCTCTGGCAATTATCCTCGGTATCGGGTTTCCCGGTCTGTCGGATCAGTGGTTTATCTCCGCTAACGCCTTTGTGTTTGCGCTGTTAGCGGCGCTGATGCTGGATGCGATTACCCGCTGGAGCAAGGTCTCAACCTCAGGCGTCGTGCTGTTTGGCATTGCACTGGTCTTTACCTTTAATGCGCTGGTCTCCATGATGCAGTTTATTGCCAGTGAGGATACGCTGCAGGGGCTGGTGTTCTGGACCATGGGTAGTCTGGCGCGCGCCTCATGGGAGAAACTGGGCGTGCTCAGCGCTGCCTTTGCGCTGCTGGTGCCATTCTCGCTGCTGAGCAGCTGGAAGCTCACTGCATTGCGCCTCGGTGAAGATCGTGCCATTAGTTTTGGTATTGATGTCCGACGCCTGCGTCTGGCCACGCTGCTGCGTATCAGTATTCTTTCTGCGCTGGCGGTCGCCTTTGTTGGCCCGATTGGCTTTATTGGCCTGGTCGCGCCGCATATCGCGCGTATGATGTTTGGTGAAGATCATCGCTACTATCTGCCAGCCAGTGCACTGACAGGCGCGCTGGTGTTGTCGCTGGCATCCGTAGCCTCCAAAAACCTTATCCCGGGCGTTATCATTCCGGTGGGCATTGTGACCTCTCTGGTCGGGGTGCCGTTTTTCCTGAGTATCATTCTGCGTCATCGGGGGAGTGTGTAATGACAGCCGGTTTACAGATTCAGCGCTTTAGCGCGGGCTATCCGAAACACCAGGTGATTGATAACCTCGATGTTGAAGCACTACCACGCGGTAAGATCACCGTGCTGCTGGGGCCTAATGGCTGTGGCAAATCCACGCTGCTGCGTGCGCTGGCCGGACTGGGAAAAGGCGAGGGTGCGCTCTGGCTTAACGGGCAGGATCTGATGGCGCAGCCGTTTGCCAGACGGGCTCAGCGCGTGGTCTATCTGCCTCAGACTTTACCAGCTGGCGTACATCTTCATGTGCTGGAATCGATTATTGTGGCGCAACGTGCCTCTGGCGGCCTGCACAGTGCAGAGAGTGAAGCGGAGATTATGGCGCTGCTGGAGCAGCTCGGTATTGCGCATCTGGCGATGCGCTATCTTGATCAGCTCTCTGGCGGACAGAAACAGCTGGTAGGGCTGGCGCAGTCACTGATCCGTCGCCCGGAGCTGCTGTTACTGGATGAGCCGCTGAGTGCGCTGGATCTTAATTATCAGTTTCATGTCATGGATCTGGTGCGACGGGAAACCCGGCTGCGTAACATGGTCACGGTCGTGGTGGTTCACGATATCAATATTGCATTGCGTCACGCTGATTATGCACTGATGCTCAGGCAGGGCAAACGGCTGGCAGATGGGATACCTGCTGAGGTCATCACCCCTCAGACGCTGGCACAGGTGTATGGCGTACGCGGCCGGATTGAGCACTGCTCACAGGGGATGCCGCAGGTCATGATTGATGGGCTGGTGGGTGAACCGCTAATGTAGCGATGCCGCAGGCAGCGATGCTGCCCTTTCGCCGGTGAAAGGGCAGGAGTAATCATCTTATGCCAGCAGATGCTTCGCGTGGAAGCGCAGGTGATCTTCCACAAAACTGGCAATAAAGAAGTAGCTGTGGTCATATCCTGGCTGGATACGCAGCTCCAGCGGGAAATCCTGCTCATGGGCTACTGCTGCAAGGCGTTCAGGACGCAGCTGGTCGGCGAGAAACTGATCGCTGTCTCCCTGATCAATCAGCAGCGGCAGACGCTGTTCCGCCTGCTGCATCAGCAGGCAGCTGTCCCACTCACGCCACGCCTGACGATCGTCGCCCAGATAGGCGCTGAACGCTTTCTCACCCCAGGGAACCTCAGCCGGATTGACGATAGGGGCAAAAGCAGATGCCGAGGCAAAACGACCACCGAGTCGCAGTGCCATAACCAGCGCACCATGTCCGCCCATAGAGTGACCCATAATCGACTGCCGATCGCTAAGGTTAAAGTTATCTGCCAGCAGCGCAGGCAGCTCCTCACTCAGATAATCAAACATACGATAGTGCGTTGCCCAGGGCTGCTGCGTTGCATTGAGATAAAAACCGGCACCCTGGCCAAGATCATATCCCTCATCATCTGGCACGGAACCACCCCGCGGGCTGGTATCGGGCATAATCAGTACCAGACCCAGTTCGGCTGCTACTCGCTGTGCGCCCGCTTTGTTAGTAAAGTTTTCATCATTACAGGTGAGCCCGGCCAGAAACCAGACTGCCGGCGGCGGCATATCATCTTTTGGCGGTGGCAAAAAAATGCTAAATGTCATCGGGCAGTTCAGCAGCGCTGACTGATGCCGCCAGCGTTGTTGCCAGCCGCCAAAGATGCGGTGTTCTTCCAGCAGTTCCAGCATGGATGCCATAGCGCCTCCGGTTATTTGTTAAAATGCACGACTGAGCGAATCGATTTACCTTCGTGCATCAGATCAAAGGCGTCATTGATCTCATCCAGTGCCATGGTGTGGGTGATAAAGTCATTCAGCGCGAACTTGCCATCCAGATAATCCTGTACAATCCCCGGCAGCTGGCTGCGCCCCTTTACACCACCAAAGGCGGAGCCGCGCCAGACGCGTCCGGTAACCAGCTGGAAGGGGCGGGTAGCGATCTCTTCGCCAGCGCCTGCCACACCGATAATCACTGACTCTCCCCAGCCTTTATGGCAGCACTCCAGCGCCGAACGCATTACGTTTACGTTGCCAATACATTCAAACGAGAAATCGACGCCGCCGTCAGTCAGCTCAACAATGACCTCCTGAATAGGTTTATCGTAGTCGTTTGGATTGATCAGATCGGTCGCGCCCAGCTTACGTGCTAAATCAAACTTGCTGGTGTTGATATCAATCGCGATAATCCGGCCCGCTTTCGCCATCTGAGCACCAATAATTGCCGAGAGACCGATACCGCCGAGGCCAAAGATCGCCACGGTGTCGCCCGCTTTGACTTTAGCAGTATTCATCACAGCACCCATTCCGGTGGTGACGCCGCAGCCCAGTAAGCAGACCTCTTCCAGCGGCGCCTCTTTGCTGATTTTCGCCAGTGAAATCTCTGGCACTACGGTGTACTCAGAAAAGGTCGAGGTGCCCATATAGTGGAAGATTGGCTGTCCATCTTTGAAAAAGCGAGTGGTGCCATCCGGCATCAGGCCTTTGCCCTGAGTAGTGCGGATCGCCTGGCAGAGGTTAGTTTTACCCGAGAGACAAAACTTACATTTGCCACACTCAGGCGTATAGAGCGGAATAACATGATCGCCAGGAGCGACGCTGGTGACACCTTCGCCAACGGCTTCAACGATCCCGCCGCCTTCATGACCTAAAATTGCCGGAAACACGCCTTCCGGATCTTTCCCGGAAAGGGTATAGGCGTCAGTGTGACAGACGCCGGTGGCAACAATACGTACCAGCACTTCGCCTTTCTGTGGCGGCATCAGATCCACTTCTTCGATTTTCAGCGGCTCGCCTGGTGCCCAGGCAACGGCGGCACGGGTTTTGATCATGTTCATGCAATCCCTCTTCCTGTAGATGCGGGTCAGTGGACCCGGTAGTCGTGATTTATTTCAGCACCTGCTGTTCAGCGTCTGGCAGCGGGTGCAGCAGCCCGTCGTTCAGCGGGCGATCGTCAAACATATCGATAATCAGGTACTTGAGCGCTTCCACGTTTGGCGTAAAGGCGTCGCGCCGCCACATCAGCCAGGTGGCAGTATCACGGTAAGCGGGGGGAAGCTGATGCGCCTGAATACGCGCACGTGCCGGCATCTGTGCCAGCACCGAAGCAGGGAGCATCGCTACGCCGCCGCCGCCCGCGACGCAGGCAACCATGGCGTGATAGGACTGGATTTCCATAACATTACGTGGTGCGCTCTGACTATCGCGATACCAGGTTTCAAGCCTGGTGCGATAAGAGCAGCTGGTGCCAAAAGCAAACAGCGTATCGTGCTGGGTATCACGCGCGCTAAGAATTGGCGCATGGTCAGGGCTGGAGATCAACACCATCTCTTCACTAAACGCGATACAGCCGTTGATATCGTCATACGGCGCAGGCCCATCGACCAGGGCAGCAGCCAGCGTACCTGCGCGTACTTTATCGATGATATCGCCAGAGGTGCCGGTGACCAGTGACAGAGAGACCGCCGGATAGCGCTGATGATAAGCTGCCAGCAGCCCTGGCAGACGGGTAGCGGCGGTGCTCTCCATGGAACCAAACGCAAAATTGCCGCCGGGTTCACCGGCGCGTGCAATATTCAGCGCCTCATCGCTTAACGCCAGAATACGCTGGGCGTAGCTGAGAAAATTATGTCCCATCGGCGACAGGCGAATACGCTGCTTCTCACGTATAAAAAGATCCGTGCCAATTTCTTCTTCCAGCTGGCGCAGACGTGTAGTGAGATTTGACGGAACGCGATGCAGCTCTTCGGCAGCACGCGCCAGCGAGCCGGTTTCGGCAACAGAACAAAACATACGCAGCTGCACCAGATCCATATTCTCATCCCGTAAACAAAACAGTTAACCTTATTCACATTTCGTGATTTTAAGCGCACGCTAACCCGCTGGCAAGTACCACGCTGTTTCTCTGGCAAGTTTAGCCAGGTGTGCTGCAGATAAGTGCAGAGATTGCGGCAGTAATCACCCTTTATCAACGCCTGCTGATGCAGTGGCGCAGAGGTGACTGATTTTCAAACTGATTGATCGCTGGATTAAGCCCGCATTGTGTTTCACAATACGCGCAAAGAATTTCCCCCGTGAGCAGTGACTCGCGGGCGCATCACCTGCCGGAGAATGAGAACGATGAGCACCTTAAGTCAGGAAGCCGCCCTGGTTCATGAAGCGCTGCTGGCGCGCGGTCTGGAAACCCCATTACGCGCTCCGGTGCGCGAAATGGATGATGAAACGCGCAAGCGTGAAATTGCCGATCATATGACTCAGATCATGCAGCTGCTGAATCTGGATCTTGAAGATGACAGCCTGATGGAGACACCACACCGCATTGCCAAAATGTATGTGGATGAAATTTTCTCTGGCCTCGACTACGCCAATTTCCCCAAAATCACCGTTATCGAAAATAAGATGAACGTGGATGAGATGGTGACGGTGCGTGATATCACGCTGACCAGCACCTGCGAACATCACTTTGTGATTATTGATGGCAAGGCCACGGTGGCGTACATTCCCAAAGATAAAGTGATTGGTCTGTCGAAAATCAACCGTATCGTTCAGTTTTTTGCCCAGCGCCCGCAGGTGCAGGAGCGACTGACTCAGCAGGTGCTGGTTGCGCTACAGACACTGCTTGGCACCAACAATGTGGCAGTATCCATTGATGCTGTACACTACTGCGTCAAAGCGCGTGGCGTGAAAGATGCCACCAGTGCTACCACGACAACCTCACTGGGCGGATTGTTTAAATCCAGTCAGAACACGCGGCAGGAGTTTCTGCGCGCGGTGCGTCATATCTGATATCTTCAGGCGGCTCATATGCCGCCTTTTCTTTATGACTGAGGTCAGCCATGCAACGCTTTCAGGTGCTGGATTTTATCCGCGGCTGCGCAATTCTGGGCATTTTACTGCTGAATATCACCGGCTTTGCACTGCCTTCAGCAGCGTATCTGAATCCTGCCTGGCGGGGTGATGTTGCACTGCATGATGCCTGGACCTGGGCGATACTTGATGGTCTGGCACAGCTGAAATTTCTGACGCTCTTCGCTCTGCTGTTTGGTGCCGGACTGGCGCTACAAATTCCACGTGGCAGTCGCTGGATCGCAACCCGACTGACGCTGCTGGTATTAATTGGCTTTATACACAGTATCTTCTTCTGGGAAGGGGATATCCTGCTCGATTACGGTCTGATTGGCCTGATTATCTGGCGGCTGCTGCGTGACGTGCCATCCAACCGGGCGCTGTTTAAGACTGGCGTACTACTCTATGGCGTGGGGTGTGCCGTGCTGCTGATCTTTGGTGCTATGTCCGGCGATCGGGGCGGCAGCGGCTGGCAGCCAGAGGCGGCAGTGCTGGAGTATGAGAGTTACTGGAAGCTGGTGGGTGGGTGGGAAGCGATCCAGAACCGTCTTGATCTGCTCTCCTCCGGGCTGATGGCAATGGCCTCGCAATATGGCTGGCAACTGGCGGGGCTGATGCTGATGGGCGCAGCCCTGCTGCGCAATGGCTGGCTGACCGGAGAGTTCAGCCAGCAGCACTACCGCCGTATGGCGCTGCTGCTGCTCACAACAGGCTGGCTTATTGCGCTGCCGGGTATCGCGGCTCAGTGGCAGCTGCACTGGGCATGGCGCTGGAGCGGTTTCTATCTGCAGCTGCCGCGCGATCTCTCCAGCCCGTTTATCAGTCTGGGGTATGCGGCGCTCTGTCTGGGGTTCTGGCCTGCTCTGGCAGCGACGCGCTGCTGCGACCTGATTCAGTGCGTGGGACGTATGGCGCTGAGCAACTATCTGTTACAGACGCTGATCTGTACCACACTCTTTTACCGCTTTAATCTGTTTCTGCATTTTGATCGGCTACAGCTGCTGGCGTTTGTGCCGGTTATCTGGCTGGTCAATATTCTCTTTTCTGTACTCTGGCTGCGCTACTTCAGACAGGGGCCCGTTGAGTGGCTGTGGCGCTGGCTGACACAGCGTGCGTGCTCGGGCAGCAGCCGTTCATCTACCCTCAGATAATGACCTGCATCACAAAGACCGGATAAATTCATGTAACCGTTTTCATTGATGTGAGCTGTTTCACGTAGCGTACGCTGGCGTCCTGACAAAATGGCGCCATTGCGCGGCTCTCGCGCCTTTTCAGCTTTGTGGAACAGCTGCATGATAACGATTCGTGATGTTGCCCGGCTGGCCGGTGTCTCTGTAGCCACTGTGTCGCGCGTGCTCAATAACAGCAGTGCAGTCACCCCTGATACCCGTGATGCTGTGCTACATGCAGCCGAGTCGCTGGGTTATCGTCCTAACGCGAACGCGCAGGCACTTGCCACCCAGGTGAGTGACACGATCGGTGTCGTGGTTATGGATGTGTCAGATCCCTTTTTTGGCGCGCTGGTTAAAGCGGTCGATACCGTGGCGCAGCGGGTGCGTAAACATGTGCTTATCAGCAACTCCTGGCATCAGGAAGATAAAGAGCGGCACGCCATTGAAGTGCTGATTCGTCAGCGCTGTAATGCGCTGGTGGTACATGCGAAAACGCTTTCAGACGCGGAGCTGATGCAATTTATGGATCAGGTGCCAGGCATGGTGCTGATTAATCGTGTTATTAAAGGTTATGAGCATCGCTGCGTCTGCCTTGATAATGTTACCGGTGCTCAGGTCGCTACCCGAATGCTGATGCAGCAGGGGCACCAGCGCATCGGTTATCTGAGTTCCAGCCATCCGATTGATGATGTCACACAGCGCCGTGATGGCTGGCTGCAGGCGCTGGCAGAGCAGGGGCTCCAGCCGCCTGAAGCGTGGATTGCACAGGGCGATCCAGATATGCAGGGGGGTGAAGCAGCAATGGTTGAGCTGCTGGGGCGCAATCTGCATCTCACCGCCGTATTCTCGTATAACGATGGCATGGCAGCGGGTGCGCTGACCGCTCTCAAAGACAACGGTATTCAGGTTCCACAGCATTTTTCAGTTATTGGTTTTGATGATATTCCCGTCTCGCGTTACACCGATCCTCAGCTAACGACAGTTCGCTATCCCATTGTTTCTATGGCGAAACTTGCAACTGAACTTGCGCTTAAAGGCGCGGCAGGCGAACTGGATCCACACGCCTCTCACTGTTTTATGCCAACGCTCGTGCGGCGTCACTCAGTGGCTCAGCGGCAAATTGTGGAGCCGATCACTAATCCAGGCGATAGCGCCATGTAACCGTTTCCAATCTGTGATTACATTCACAGTTAATTAACATGCTGCTCTCTATGATGGCAGCGTATTACTGGACTGAAACATCATGTAACGCCGGCCAGCGTCTCTCCGGCCCGGTTTCAGCAGCTGATGGAAATGGTTTACCACACTTTTCAGGAAGCGGTTACGTACAGGGAAGTCAGGATAGCGAGAGTGGGCAGTCAGCACCCGCTCCGGAAAGATAGCGTTTCAACCGACTGCGTTTGCTGCCAGCAGGCCGTGACGCAATGAAATACCCTGCATAATTAAAACCGGAGATACCATGAATAAGAAGGTTTTCACGCTCACAGCACTGGTTGCCAGCATGATGTTTGGCGCAACCGCGCACGCCGCCGATAACCGCATTGGCGTGACCATTTACAAATATGATGACAACTTTATGTCGATGGTGCGCAAGGATATTGAGAAAGAGGCGAAATCGCTGGGCGGTATTCAGCTGCTGATGAATGACTCGCAGAACGACCAGTCCAAGCAGAACGATCAGATTGACGTGCTGATGGCTAAGGGAGTGAAAGCGCTGGCGATAAACCTTGTAGATCCAGCAGCAGCGGCAGTGGTAATCGACAAAGCTAAAGCTAACGATGTGCCTGTTGTATTCTTCAATAAAGAGCCAAATGCCAAAGTGCTGGCCAGCTATGATAAAGCCTACTATGTTGGCACCGACTCGAAGGAATCGGGTATCAAACAGGGTGAGCTGATTGAAAAACACTGGAAAGCAACACCAGCCTGGGATCTCAACAAAGATGGAGAGATTCAGTTTGTACTGCTGAAAGGTGAACCAGGTCACCCGGACGCTGAAGCGCGTACAAAATATGTTATTGATACGCTGAACAAAGATGGCATCAAGACACAGCAGCTGGCAATGGATACCGCGATGTGGGATACCGCTCAGGCTAAAGATAAAGTTGATGCATGGCTCTCAGGTCCGAATGCCAATAAGATTGAAGTGATTATTGCCAATAATGATGCGATGGCGATGGGGGCTGTTGAAGCACTGAAAGCTCACAATAAAGCCAGCATTCCGGTGTTTGGTGTCGATGCATTACCAGAGGCACTGGCGCTGGTGAAATCGGGCGCGATGGCCGGTACTGTACTGAACGATGCAGAAAACCAGGCGAAAGCCACACTGGATATCGCTAATAACCTGGCAAATGGCAAAGAGCCTACTGCCGGCACCAGCTTTAAAATGCAGGACAAGGTTGTTCGTGTACCTTACGTTGCAGTTGATAAAGAGAATCTCTCTCAGTTCACGAAGTAATCCATTCCGGGCGCGGCTATTTGTCGCGCCTTATTACATCTGCATACGCTTTTTTTAGCCAGGTAAATTATGGCCAGTGAGAATCCGACCACACAGCGTGAATATCTGCTGGAGATGACGAATGTCTCGAAATCATTTCCAGGGGTGAAAGCCTTAGATAATGTGAATTTAAAAGTGCGGCCGCACTCCGTCCATGCCTTAATGGGTGAAAACGGCGCCGGTAAATCAACTCTGTTAAAATGTCTGTTTGGCATCTATAAAAAAGACACGGGGAGTGTTCTTTTTCAGGGTCAGGAGATTGATTATAAAAGCTCTAAAGAAGCGCTGGAAAATGGCGTCTCAATGGTGCATCAGGAATTAAACCTCGTGCTGCAACGCAGCGTGATGGATAACATGTGGCTTGGGCGCTATCCGCGCAAAGGGCCATTTGTTGATCAGGATAAAATGTATCGCGATACCAAAGCGATCTTTGACGAATTAGATATTGATATTGATCCGCGGGATAAAGTCGCTAATCTCTCTGTATCCCAGATGCAGATGATTGAAATTGCGAAAGCGTTTTCGTATGACGCTAAAATCGTGATCATGGATGAGCCTACTTCGTCGTTAACGGAAAAAGAAGTCAACCATCTGTTTACTATTATCCGTAAGCTGAAAGATCGCGGCTGCGGCATTGTCTATATTTCGCATAAAATGGAAGAGATTTTCCAGTTATGTGATGAAATCACTATTCTGCGTGATGGGCAGTGGATTGCCACGCAGTCGCTGCAGGGGCTGGATATGGATAAGATCATCGCGATGATGGTCGGCCGTTCACTTAACCAGCGCTTCCCGGACAAAACCAACGTTCCGGGTGAGGTGATCCTTGAGGTGCGTAACCTGACGTCACTGCGTCAGCCCTCAATTCGCGATGTCTCTTTTGATCTGCATAAAGGCGAGATTCTCGGCATTGCCGGACTGGTGGGCGCAAAGCGTACCGATATTGTGGAGACGCTGTTTGGTATCCGCGAGAAATCAGGCGGCACCATTAAGCTGCATGGCAAAGCGATTAATAACCATAGCGCAAATGAGGCGATCAACCACGGTTTTGCCCTCGTTACGGAAGAGCGTCGCTCTACCGGGATCTACGCTTATCTTGATATTGGCTTTAACTCGCTTATCTCGAATATTAAAAAATATAAATCCAGTATCGGCCTGCTTGATAATAAGCGCATGAAAAGCGATACCCAATGGGTTATCGATTCAATGCGGGTAAAAACTCCCGGGCACCATACGCAGATTGGCTCGCTTTCAGGCGGTAACCAGCAAAAAGTTATTATCGGACGCTGGTTGCTGACGCAGCCGGAAATATTAATGCTTGATGAACCTACGCGCGGAATTGATGTAGGAGCTAAGTTTGAAATCTATCAGCTGATTTCAGAGCTGGCAAAAAAAGAGAAAGGCATCATTATTATTTCCTCTGAAATGCCAGAGCTGCTGGGGATTACCGATCGTATTCTGGTTATGAGTAACGGTCAGGTAGCTGGAATTGTCGATACAAAAACGACCTCGCAGAATGAAATCCTGCGTTTAGCGTCATTACACCTTTAATGAAGCAAGGGCTTTAAAATGAAAGCGACTACTAAAAAGAATGCGCTGACCTGGTTAAAAGAGGGCGGCATATATGTTGTCCTGTTTGTTCTGCTGGCTATTATTATTTTTCAGGATCCCACTTTTCTAAGTTTAATGAACTTAAGTAATATCCTGACGCAATCCTCAGTGCGTATTATTATTGCGCTGGGTGTGGCCGGGCTGATTGTTACCCAGGGTACTGACCTCTCTGCCGGGCGGCAGGTCGGGCTGGCGGCGGTGGTTGCCGCTACGCTGTTGCAGTCAATGGATAACGCCAATAAGGTTTTCCCGCACCTGGAAACCATGCCTATTCCGCTGGTCATTCTGGTGGTGTGCATTATTGGTGGTGTGATTGGTCTGGTTAATGGTGTCATTATCGCCTATCTGAAAGTGACACCCTTTATCACCACGCTGGGTACCATGATTATCGTCTATGGTATCAACTCACTCTATTATGACTTTGTTGGTGCATCACCGATTGCCGGGTTTGATGCGGGCTTCTCAACGTTCACTCAGGGTTTTCTGCGCTTTGGTGATTTTAAACTCTCCTTTATTACTTTCTACGCCATTATCGCTATCGTGTTTGTCTGGATCCTGTGGAATAAAACGCGCTTTGGCAAAAACATTTTTGCCATTGGTGGTAATCCTGAAGCAGCAAAAGTATCTGGCGTTAACGTTCCTTTTAACCTGATTCTGGTCTATGCGCTGTCGGGTGTGTTTTACGCCTTTGGCGGCTTGCTGGAAGCGGGACGTATCGGCAGTGCCACTAACAACCTCGGCTTTATGTATGAGCTGGATGCAATCGCTGCCTGTGTCGTGGGTGGCGTCTCGTTCGCCGGGGGCGTCGGCACCGTTGCTGGTGTGGTGACCGGTGTGATTATCTTTACCGTCATCAACTATGGCCTGACCTATATCGGGGTTAACCCTTACTGGCAGTACATTATCAAAGGCGGCATTATCATCTTCGCCGTGGCGCTGGACTCACTGAAATATTCGCGCAAGAAGTAAGTTATTACCCAACAGAGGCCGCAATTATGCGGCCTTTTTTTATGGCTGTTTAAACATTGCCTCCCGGATAATATTCAGCAGCAGGTGCTGGCTTTATCTGACTATTTGTGGAGCGTCAGCGCTCTTAACAGTGATTGTTCTCTCTCAACGCGTTAAGTTAGCCGTTCAGGGAACCGAGCGCTATACAGATGATTTTTATAGTCGCGGCTAAAGAGTTATTACTGGTTCAGGCTAAACTGAACCGCTGAACCGCTGAACCGCTGAACCGCTGAACCGCTACTCAGATTTCTGCAATTTCTCTTCCAGTCCCAGCAGCTGCTCAGGCGTAACTGCCGGATAACTCTGGGCATCTTCCGGCACATCCTGTACCGCAGGAATCGGTACCAGCGGGCCTAAAAAGCGCGGCTCTCGCTTCATCAGATAGAGATCGGCCATCGCACCCAATCGGGCCCCCACTTCCCGCGCCCGCACTGACAACATATTTTTAGGTGAGGGGACAGCATAGCACTGGGCCTGAATACCAAGGTGCAGCGCAATATAGAGCGCACGTTCACAGTGGAAGCGCTGGGTGATAATAATAAAATCGTTGGTATCGAACACTTTGCGCGTACGCACTATCGAATCAAGCGTGCGGAAGCCAGCGTAATCCAGCACGATATCTGCCGGATCGACGCCTGCTTTGATCAGATCGCGACGCATGGTCATGGGCTCATTGTAGTTCTGCTGCGCATTATCGCCGCTCAGCAGCAAATAGTTCACCCGGCCGCTGTTATAGGCGTTAAGCGCCCCCTGCATACGATAGAGATAGTATTGGTTGATAACGCCAGCGCGATAATATTTGGCGGTGCCCAGCACCACGCCAACCTGACGATGCGGCAGTGTGGTCACATCTTCATAGATAAAGGGAGCCGTTTTCCAGCTAATCCAGCGATCCAGGCCAAGCGCGGTCGCCATCATCAATAAGATGATGATAATCAGACCAAAGAAAATGCGTTTAAGCATGCGCGTGGCCACTCAACAGGCAAAAAATCGAATGTTTAAAGGCTACTTGAGGCGGGGCAGCTACGCAAGCAAACCCCGGCTGGCTGATGTATTTTTAGGCAGAGCCGGAACGTAATTGCCCGGCTCTGCGCTTATCAGATAGAGGTACGGCGATAGTGACGATATTGCGGCAGCCAGAAGTTGTTATTAACCGCTTTGGATAACACATCTTCCGGGGTGACCACTGCCACACCTGCCAGCTGGGCGGCTTTGCCCACTTCCATCGCGATCACTTTGGAGACGCCCTGAATATCTTTGATTTCCGGCAGCACCGGGCCTTCGCCATCGTTGACCAGCGGCGAGCAGTCAGCCAGTGCCCGGCTGGCAGTTATCAGCATGGAATCTGTGACACGCGTAGCTCCGGCGGCAATAACACCAAGTCCAATACCCGGGAAGATATAGGAGTTGTTGCACTGGGCAATTGGATAGGTTTTGCCTTTCCAGGTCACTGGCGCAAATGGACTGCCGGTTGCAACCAGAGCTGCGCCATCAGTCCATGAGATAATATCGGCTGGCGTCGCTTCCACACGTGAGGTTGGATTTGAGAGCGGCATTACAATCGGACGTTTACAGTGTTTATGCATCTCGCGGATAATCTCTTCAGTAAAGAGTCCCGGCTGACCTGATACACCAATCAGAATATCAGGCTGTGCGTTACGCACAACATCCATCAGTGAGATGGTATCGTTGCTGAGATCCCACTCTTTAAGATTATCGCTTTTCTGTACCAGCTTGCTCTGAAAATCGAGCAGGTTTGCCAGTTTATCGGTTAGCAGGCCAAAGCGGTCAACCATCATTACCCGGGCACGCGCTTCCTCATCACTCAGCCCTTCCGATTTCATTTGTGCAATGATCTGCTCAGCAATACCGCAACCGGCTGAACCAGCGCCGAGGAAGACGACTTTTTGTTCACACAGGCGGCTGCCAGCCGCACGGCTGGCGGCAATCAATGTTCCCACCGTAACGGCTGCTGTACCCTGAATATCATCGTTGAAACAGCAGATCTCATCGCGATAGCGCTGCAGCAGCGGCATAGCATTTTTCTGGGCAAAGTCTTCAAACTGCAGCAGCACATTCGGCCAGCGGCGCTTCACTGCCTGAATAAACTCATCAACAAAGGATTCATACTCTTCCCCGGTGATGCGCGGATGGCGTGAACCCATATAGAGCGGATCGTTAAGCAGCTGCTGATTATTTGTACCAACATCCAGCACTACCGGCAGTGTGTAAGCCGGGCTGATACCACCACAGGCGGTATAGAGCGAAAGCTTACCAATTGGAATCCCCATACCGCCAATGCCAAGGTCGCCCAGGCCCAGAATACGTTCGCCATCTGTCACTACGATAACTTTTACGTTCTGTTTGGTCGCGTTCTGCAACATATCCTCAATGCGATCGCGATTGTTGTAAGAGATAAACACGCCACGTGCACGACGATAGATCTCAGAGAAATGCTCACAGGCTGCGCCCACGGTTGGGGTATAGATGATAGGCATCATCTCTTCGAGATGATTATCCAGCAGACGATAAAACAGGGTTTCATTGGTGTCCTGGATATTGCGCAGATAGACGTGCTTGTCGTTATTGTTGTTAAAGTCCTGGAACTGGCGCCAGGCGCGCTCTGCCTGCTCTTCAATGGTTTCTACCGTGTCAGGCAGCAGACCATTAAGATTAAATTCGTTACGCTCTTCCAGTGAGAACGCGCTGCCTTTGTTCAGCAGCGGAAATTCCAGCAGAATCGGGCCTGCATAAGGGATGTAGAGTGGACGTTTACTTTCGTAATCGAGTTCCATGCCGTATTTGCTCCGGTTGCTATGTTTGCTGACGTTGGCTCTGGAGAGGCTGCGCCAGATTTTAATGTTATAAAGGTCTGGCGCCGATCCTATGAAATTTCCGGCAGATGTACAGCTTTTGTTAACAGCAGGTCACAAAAGCGATGAAATGATCACTGAACTGATGTTTTTGAAACTAAAGTAATCAGCAGGTCGTTGCAGCCGAGTGCGTTTAGCGTGGCGCGCGTTGCTGCTGCCTGACTTAGCATTCCCTCAGCAGATTCTGCCAGCACGGCACGCTGGATGTTCTCCAGCGGTTCATGATGCATGTTCATTAAAATCAGCGCTGCCTGTAGCGGTGGCAGGCTGGGGTTGAATGCCGCGTTCTCTGCATAACGTCCGCTATAGATAGCGCCACTGCAACTCATTAAGGCAACACCGCTATAGCTGGCACTATAGGGTGCGTGGCTCTGGCTGGCTGCCTCAATTGCTGCCTGCTCCAGCGTGCTGCCTTTCAGCATAAAACCGTGATGAACCGGTGTCATCAGTCGCTCGCTGATGTTCAGATCGGCCGGGCCAAACGCGTCTGGCAGATAGTGTGCCAGCGTCCTCACAGCGCGCTCCGGCAGACTGATGCGAACAGATGCAGCGCTGTTCAGCTCATTCATAAACTGACGACAGTGACCGCAGGGAGTGTAATTAACGGTAATGGTGTCCAGAGCTTTCTCACCGCGCAGCCAGGCGTGAGTAATTGCGCTCTGCTCTGCATGAATGGTCTGCTGCATAGTGGTTGCACGAAACTCCATATTGGCACCGAAGTACCAGTGTCCGCTGACGCCGCGTGCGATGGCACCAACGTTAAAGCGGGAGAGTGTTGCAACGGCACAGCTGGCTGCAAGCGGAAGCAGCGCCAGCGCCAGTGCATCCTCCTCCAGTCCGGTTGCCTGCTGCAGCTGAGTCAGTTGTTCCGGACGCAACACACCATAAAAATCAGGCGCATCCAGCAACGGTTTCAGTGCGTTCTGCAGCGTGGCGGGCAACCCGGAAAAAGCAGCGGAGAATCGTGCATGCATGGTTTCAGACCTCATAGATTCATCAGCGGCGATGCGCCGCCTGCTGATTTATATGTGATCCGTGTCGCTATGACAATGTAAGCCAGTTCAGTCGTTTCAACTTTGCGAGATCTCTCGCAAATTTTCAGCCAAACCACTTCAGCAACAGTGGAAAGAGCAGTGGTGCCAGCAGTGAAGTAATAATGCCGCAGATCACCAGCGCCAGCGAGCTGAACGCGCCTTCCTGATAGTCGAGCTCAGCGGCGCGTGCCGTGCCCAGCGCGTGTGAAGCGTTACCGATTGCCAGACCCCGGGAGGCCTTCTGGCGTACACGAAGTAAATTCAGCAGCATATGACCCAGTACCGCACCAAAGACACCGGCAATCAGGACGCAGATTGCGCTGATGGCAGGAATACCGTGCAGCGATGCTGAAACCGCCATGGCAATCGGTGTGGTGACTGACTTCGGCAGAATAGTCGCTGCAATCTCCGGCGTGGCACCGAGCCATAACGCCATTGCCGTACCAGACACCATCGCAGTAATGCTGCCAATAAAGCAGACGCTGATAATGGTTTTCCAGCGTGCGCGAATCTGATGCAACTGCTCATAGAGCGGCAGTGCCAGTGCGACCACCGCAGGTTGCAGAAGCTGATTCAGCAGGGCGCTGCCGGCAAAATAGCGGGTGTAAGGGGTGTGTGTCAGTAGCAGCAGCGGGATAATGATCGCCATGGCTACCAGCAACGGATTAATCAGGGAAATTTTCAGCCGTGCCGCCAGCTGGCGGGCGATAAAATAGGCCGCCAGTGTCAGCGGCAGCGACCACCAGGCGTCACTCATGCGGCTGCTCCTTTTTCGGGCGTTGCAGTTGCTCGGCACTCAGGCCTACCACAACTAATACCATCAGCGTACTGGTCAGACATGACACCACAATCGGACCGAACTGCGCGGTCAGCACATCGGTATAGGTGATAACACCAACGCTTATCGGCACGAACAGCAGTGCCATATAGCGAATCAGCAGATGACAACCAGGTTTTACCCACTCAACCGGTAAGATTTGCAGCGCCAGTAGCAGAAACAGCAGCAACATACCGATAATGCTGCCGGGAATAGTGAAGGGAAGCAGGGCAGCAAGGGCAATACCGGCGTAGAGTGCGGCATAGAGAATCAGAAAGGCACGCAGATAGCGCCAGCAAGCTTTTAACATATAAGGCATCCCCGCTGCTTGATTTCAGTGCTTTATCATACGCATTACACGCTTAGCGTGCTAGCGATCACCCAGCAAAGCGCAGTGTGGCTCCGCAATTTTGGTTACAACATACATTTAATCCGGAGTAATGGAGCGGCGCATCAGGTAGTACAACAAGTGTGTTTGCTATGGTGAAGAAGCAGCTTTACATGCTCACCAGCGCAGTGAGAGCAGGGCAACCGGCGATGCGTAAAATGTACTGCACGCTTGCAACCCTGTGATCTCCCCCACCTGATGTGGTGGGGGAGTGTGGTCAGTCACGCTGCCTGGATTATTTAACAGGCATACCAGGCTGTGCGCCGCTGTCAGCGGAAAGCACAAACAGGTCTTTACCACCAGGTCCGGCAGAAAGCACCATACCTTCCGACACGCCAAAGCGCATTTTGCGCGGTGCCAGATTGGCTACGATAATCGTCATTCTGCCCACCAGTACTGCGGGATCGGGATAGGCTGCGCGAATACCTGAGAAGATCTGCCGCTTCTCGCCACCCAGGTCCAGCTGCAGACGCAGCAATTTGTCAGAGCCCTCAACCAGTTCAGCCTGCTCAATCAGCGCGACACGCATATCCACTTTGGCGAAATCATCAATGGTAATGGTCTCACCAATTGGCGCATCGGCCAGTGGGCCGCTAACCGCTGGCTGGCTGGCTGCCGCTGCATCCTCTTTCGATGCTTCAATCAGTGCTGCAACTTTTGTCATCTCGATACGGCTATAGAGTGCCTTAAACGGTGCAACACGGTGGTTCAGCAGCGGCTGTGCAATGCCATCCCAGCTCAGTTCGCTCTGTAAAAAGGCCTCAGCGCGGGCGCTTAGTGATGGCAGCACCGGTTTTAACCAGGTCATCAGGATGCGGAACAGGTTGATGCCCATTGAGCAGATCGCCTGCAGATCGGCATCACGACCTTCCTCTTTAGCAACAACCCAGGGTGCCTGCTCGTCAACGTAGCGGTTAGCCAGATCGGCCAGCGTCATGATCTCACGAATCGCACGGTTATATTCACGGCTTGCCCAGGCGTCACCAATCTTCTCTGAGGCGTCAACAAAAGTTTGCCACAGCGCCGGATCGGCCAGCTCACCTGCCAGTTCACCGTTGAAACGTTTGGTGATAAAGCCCGCATTGCGCGATGCCAGGTTGACGACTTTATTAACGATATCAGCGTTCACGCGCTGCACGAAATCTTCCAGGTTGAGGTCGATATCGTCGATACGTGAAGAGAGCTTGGCCGCGTAGTAGTAACGCAGGCTGTCGGCATCCAGATGCTGCAGCCAGGTACTGGCTTTAATAAAGGTACCGCGCGATTTTGACATCTTCGCGCCATTCACTGTGACATAGCCATGTACAAACAGGTTGGTGGGTTTGCGGAAGCCGCTACCCTCCAGCATTGCTGGCCAGAACAGGCTGTGGAAATAGACAATATCTTTGCCAATAAAGTGGTAGAGCTCGGTAGCAGAATCTTTCTGCCAGAACTCACTGAAGTCGATATCGCCGCGTTTGTCGCACAGGTTTTTAAACGAGCCCATATAGCCGATAGGCGCATCCAGCCAGACATAGAAGTATTTACCTGGTGCATCCGGGATCTCAAAACCAAAGTAAGGCGCATCACGCGAGATATCCCACTGCTGCAGGCCAGAATCAAACCACTCCTGCATTTTGTTCGCTACCTGCTCCTGTAGCGCACCCGAACGGGTCCACGCCTTTAGCATCTCGCTGAATGCCGGCAGATCGAAGAAGAAATGTTCTGAGTCGCGCAGTTCCGGCGTAGCGCCTGAAACCACTGACTTTGGCTCAATCAGTTCAGTCGGGCTATAGGTTGCGCTGCAGACTTCGCAGTTATCGCCATATTGATCGGCTGCTTTACAATTCGGGCAGGTGCCCTTGACGAAACGATCGGGCAGAAACATGCCTTTTTCCGGATCGTAAAGCTGAGAAATAGTGCGTTTTTTAATAAAGCCATTTTCGTTCAGGCGCGTGTAGATTAATTCAGCCAGCTGGCGATTCTCATCAGCATGAGTTGAGTGATAGTTGTCATAGCTGATGTTAAAGCCGGCGAAATCAGACTCATGCTCCTGTTTCATCTCTGCAATCATCTGCTCTGGCGCAACGCCCAGCTGCTGAGCTTTAAGCATAATCGGCGTGCCGTGGGCATCATCTGCACAGATAAAGTGAACCTGGTTGCCACGCATTCGCTGGTAACGAACCCATACATCAGCCTGGATATGTTCCAGCATATGGCCAAGATGGATAGAGCCGTTTGCATACGGCAGGGCGCACGTTACCAGTAATTTTTTTGCGACTTGAGTCATAGTTTGCGTAGCTTTCCGTTAATGAAAAATCGGGGTTAGATGTTAACCGAAGCACTCTCCGGCGTAAACACAGGAGGCGCGTCGCGCTATTTTCAGTGTCGGTCTGATATGATTGACAGCATACCGCTACATTCTGGCGTCACGATAAAACAAGGAGAGGGGATGAGCACACAATCCCGGGATTATCATTCACCCGAAGCGCTACGCGCCGCGGTCAGCGGCGTATTGAGTGAGTTTGAACATCCAACGCTGCAGCAGAATTTAATCACTCTTAAAGCGCTGCGCCACGTCGCACTGCTGGATGGCAGGCTGCATATAGAGCTGACGATGCCTTTTGTCTGGAATAGCGCATTTGAAGAGCTAAAAGCGCAGATGAGCGCAGAGCTGCTGCGCCGTACCCAGACGAGTGCTATCGACTGGCGACTACGACATGACATCGCCACCCTGAAACGGGTAAAAAATCAGCCAGGTGTAAACGGCGTAAAGAACATTATCGCGGTCAGTTCCGGCAAAGGCGGCGTGGGTAAGTCAAGCACGGCAGTGAATATGGCGCTGGCGCTGGCTGCTGAAGGCGCGCGCGTGGGAGTGCTGGACGCCGATATCTATGGCCCCTCTGTTCCGAATATGCTTGGCACGGAAACTGAGCGACCCACTTCGCCCGATGGCACCCATATGGCCCCGATTATGGCACATGGTCTTGCCACTAACTCTATCGGTTACCTGGTTACCGATGACAACGCCATGGTGTGGCGTGGCCCAATGGCCAGCAAGGCGCTGATGCAGTTGCTTAATGAGACTCTGTGGCCCGATCTCGACTATCTGGTGCTCGACATGCCGCCGGGAACCGGGGATATTCAGCTTACGCTGGCGCAAAACGTGCCGGTAACCGGCGCGCTTGTGGTCACCACGCCGCAGGATATCGCGCTACTCGATGCCCGCAAAGGCATCGTGATGTTTGAAAAAGTCTCGGTGCCGGTGCTGGGCGTCGTCGAGAACATGAGCATTCATATCTGCAGTGAGTGCGGTCATCACGAGCCGATCTTCGGCACCGGCGGTGCAGAGAGACTGGTGCAGGAGTATCACACACGTCTGCTGGCGCAGCTGCCGCTGCATATCCAGCTGCGTGAAGATCTGGATGATGGTGAACCCACGGTAATTCGCCGACCTGAGAGTGAGTTTACTGCGCTTTATCGCCAGCTGGCGGGACGTGTTGCTGCTCAGCTCTACTGGCAGGGTGAAGTGATACCGGGCGATATCGCGTTTCGGGCGGTCTGAATTCAGGTTATCCCGCTGGCACGCTTTGCTAGCGGGAAATGCATCAGAATATAGCTTCCCTGCGCGCCGTTACCGGTGGCGATCCGCTGCCATCCGCGACGCTGATAAAAGGCCAGCGCCGCACTATTCTCAGCCAGACACTTGAGTGAGCCGGTTGAGGTAAATCGTGCCTCCACCTGCAGCAGCAGAGCGCTGCCAACCCCCTGACCCTGCCGCGCAGGATCAACATAGAGGCTGTGCAGAAAGTTATCGTTCTCCAGGATAGCGGCAAAACCAGCACGCTGCCCCTCAACGACAGCGACCAGCACCGTTTCACCCAGTACTACTGCATCAAAATCCTCCAGTTGCCAGCTATCCCCGTTCAGCCATGTCCAGTTGTGGCGGCGCGCGGCAAGAAACAGTGTACGCAGAAAAGGGCGATCGGCTTCCTGAAAAGGGCGAATGTTCACAGGCGGACTCCATATTGACGCAGATATTTATCTGCACAGCATAGCGCAGGGTGTAAACCGTCACGGTCCTGCGGGTAAAAAAGTCGTTGCAGTGCGCACAGAGAAAGCCTGTCATCACTGAGCTGTTTCCGTGTAAAATGCCGCAGCATGCCGCAATGGATCGGGTTTTTGCGCGTTGATAGCTTTTGTTTATCTGATTGATAACGACTGCGTATTAGCACCTGGCCCGAAAAAACTGTAGCCTGCATCACATCTTTTAACGGAGGTCACTATGTCAATCATTAATACTAAAATTAAACCGTTCAAAAACGCAGCGTTCAAAAACGGCGAATTCATCGACGTAACCGAGAAAGACGTTGAAGGTAAATGGAGTGTTTTCTTCTTCTACCCGGCTGATTTCACCTTCGTATGCCCGACTGAGCTGGGCGACGTTGCAGACCACTACGAAGAGTTCCAGAAACTGGGTGTAGATATCTACTCTGTTTCTACTGACACGCACTTTACCCACAAAGCCTGGCACGGTTCTTCTGACACCATCGCTAAGATCCAGTACGCAATGATCGGCGACCCGACTGGTGCCCTGACCCGTAACTTTGAAATCATGCGTGAAGCAGAAGGCCTGGCTGACCGTGGTACGTTTATCGTTGACCCGGAAGGCGTGATCCAGGCAATCGAAATCACCGCTGAAGGTATCGGCCGCGACGCATCTGACCTGCTGCGTAAAGTTAAAGCAGCTCAGTATGTCGCTTCTCACCCAGGTGAAGTCTGCCCGGCTAAATGGAAAGAGGGTGAAGCGACTCTGGCTCCATCACTGGACCTGGTTGGTAAAATCTAAGTTACCGCACTATTCGGTCTCTTTTTTATCGGGTGCTACGGCACCCGATTTTCTTCACAGGAACTCACTATGCTCGACACCAATTTAAAAACCCAGCTCAGGGCTTACCTTGAGAAACTAACGAAACCGGTTGAGTTGATTGCCACTCTGGATGAGGGTGCTAAGTCCGCAGAGATTCGTACGCTGTTAGCGGATATTGCGTCACTTTCAGACAAAGTCAGCTTCCGTGAAGAGAACGATCGACCGGTTCGTAAACCCTCATTTCTGATCGCTAACCCGGACAGCCAGAGCGGCCCACGCTTTGCTGGCTCGCCGATGGGGCACGAATTTACGTCACTGGTGCTGGCACTGCTGCAAACCGGTGGACACCCCTCAAAAGAGGCACAAAGTTTGCTGGATCAGGTGGCGGCACTGGATACCGATCTGCACTTTGAAACCTACTACTCGCTCTCCTGCCACAACTGCCCGGACGTGGTGCAGGCGCTGAACCTGATGGCCGTGCTTAACCCGCGTATCAGCCATACAGCGATTGATGGCGGTGTGTTCCAGAATGAGATCACCGAACGCAACGTTATGGGTGTGCCGGCGGTTTATCTGAATGGTAAAGAGTTTGGTCAGGGCCGCATGAGCCTGGCGGAGATTGTTAACAAGGTTGACACCAATGCTGACAAGCGTGCGGCAGATGAACTGAACAAGCGTGACGCTTATGATGTACTGATTGTGGGCAGTGGTCCGGCAGGCGCGGCTGCGGCTATCTATTCAGCGCGTAAAGGTATTCGCACCGGGCTGATGGGCGAGCGCTTTGGTGGTCAGGTTCTCGATACAGTGGATATCGAGAACTATATCTCCGTACCGAAAACAGAAGGTGCAAAACTGGCTGGTTCACTGCGCGCGCATGTTGATGATTACGCCGTGGATGTCATCGATACGCAGAGCGCAATTAAGCTGATCCCGGCGGTGAAAGAGGGTGGGCTGCACGCCATTGAAACCGCCTCAGGTGCTGTGCTGAAATCACGCAGTATCATCATTGCGACGGGTGCACGCTGGCGCAACATGGGTGTGCCGGGTGAGGAACAGTATCGTACCAAAGGGGTAACCTACTGCCCGCACTGTGACGGCCCGCTGTTTAAAGGCAAACGTACGGCAGTTATCGGGGGTGGTAACTCTGGCGTGGAAGCCGCGATCGATCTGGCAGGACTGGTTGAGCACGTAACACTGCTGGAGTTTGCGGGTGAAATGCGCGCCGATAAAGTCTTACAGGACAAGCTGCGCAGTCTGAAAAACGTGGATGTGATCCTCAACGCGCAGACCACTGAAGTCAAAGGTGACGGCAGTAAAGTTACGGGTCTGACTTATCTGGATCGCACCACGCAGAACACGCACGAGCTGGCATTGAGCGGTATCTTTGTGCAGATCGGTCTGCTGCCAAATACCGGCTTCCTGGAAGGAGCGGTGGAGCGCAACCGGATGGGCGAAGTCATTATCGATGCCAAATGTGAAACCAGCCTGAAAGGTGTATTCGCCGCTGGCGACTGCACTACTGTGCCATACAAGCAGATTATCATTGCCAGCGGTGAGGGCGCCAAAGCCTCTCTGAGCGCCTTTGATTATCTGATTCGCACTAAACCCGCGCAGTAACTCACACTGCCCGGCTATCGCCCCGCACGCTGTTGCGGGGCTTTTTTTGTCGCTAATCAGTCGCAACGACATCTCTTTTGCATGGCTTATTCGCGCTGACCAGTCGTGCCAGCAACATATCTGTTCCGGGACTATATTAGTGCTGGCTATCCGAGCCAGCGGCATGCTTCGGCATCGCTGATATCGCGATAATATATTTTATGCAGCTGCATTCCGCAGCCGCGACAGTGCGCTATAACATAGGTTGCGTAACAGCGCCGTCCGGCTGGCGTGATTACATCGTTGCGGCTGATCTCAATCTGATGCCAGCGGTGAGCATGAGGAAGCAGATGACGCAGAAGATAGATCATAGAGGTATCCGGCAGTAGTCGTCCGGCAGCAGATTAGGCACCCGATCGGTTTATCGCGGCTTGCGATACATCAACAAAAGCGGCGCTGCAGCTGACTATCTGACGCCATAGTGGTTCAGATCAGGTTTTATATCGTTTACATCCTTTGCTGGCACGGATATGCTCTGGAAATGGCTTTACGTGCCATATGACTCGGGGTGCCCTTCTTTGTGAAGGCTGAGAAATACCCGTATTACCTGATCTGGATAATGCCAGCGTAGGGAAGTCAGATGCGTCTGCGCATTCGCCTTCCTGTACGCCGCACAGGAGCGCTATGACACACTCTGTTCCCTTCACCGCCGCCTTGCCCCGTATTAATGCGTTAACCATTGCCGGCACCGATCCCAGCGGTGGCGCAGGTATTCAGGCCGATCTCAAAGCGTTTTCCGCGCTTGGCGCTTATGGCACCAGTGTTATCACGGCGCTGGTCGCACAAAATACCCGCGGGGTACAGTCGGTCTATCGAATTACACCAGACTTTGTCGCTGCCCAGCTCGATTCAGTGCTGAGTGACGTACGTATCGATACGGCAAAAATCGGCATGCTGGCAGATAGCGATATTGTTGCTGTGGTTGCGCAGAAGCTCGCCGCTGTTCCATTGCCATTTGTGGTGCTGGATACGGTGATGATCGCTAAAAGTGGTGATGCGTTACTGACTGCTGATGCGGTAGCCGCGCTGCGTGAGCAACTGCTGCCGCAGGTATCACTGATTACTCCGAATCTGCCTGAAGCCGCCGCACTGCTGGGCGTAAAAGTCGCAGAGGATGAGCGCACCATGTTACAGCAGGGCGAGGCGCTGCTCGATTTGGGATGTGAGGCAGTGCTGATGAAGGGGGGGCATCTGCATCATGCTGAGAGTCCTGACTGGCTGTTAACCCGCAGCGGACATAACCGGTTTACAGCACCGCGCGTCAATACGCGCCATACCCATGGTACTGGCTGTTCGCTATCAGCGGCGCTGGCAGCGCTGCGACCAGTCTCTCTGGACTGGGCTACTACGGTAGAAGCGGCTAAAGCGTGGCTGCAGCAGGCGCTGCTTCAGGCCGATACGCTGGAAGTGGGGCAGGGCATAGGGCCGGTGCACCATTTTCATCGCTGGTGGTAAGCCGCTATTCTGTTTTGGCATAGCGTCAGGTGTCACGCGCTACATATCAGGCGGATAACGCCGCCTGTTAAGCGCAGCTGGCTGGTGTGACGAAGTGAAAGCGTAGCGAAATCGAAAGATACAAGGTTGAGATGCGGGTCAGCATTACTGTTACCAGCTGTTGATAAAAAGCATAACCCCGATAAAGCCCGGAAAGCAGAAAGCAGAAAGCAGAAAGCAGAAAGCAGAAAGCAGAAAGCAGAAAGCAGAAAGCAGAAAGCAGAAAGCAGAAAGCAGAAAGCAGAAAGCAGACGTTTTTCAACGTCTGCTTTCTTTAATTTGGCTCCTCTGACTGGACTCGAACCAGTGACATACGGATTAACAGTCCGCCGTTCTACCGACTGAACTACAGAGGAATTGTCTGGAACGGGGCGCATAATATCGGGCACGCGGTTCCGTGTCAAAGCCCTTTTGCATTATTTTTTCTGACTGCTGAATAAAGCAGCACTGCGCCGTTAAGTGTGAGTGCGATCAATAAACCAATGCAAAACAGCACGGCTAAATGTTGTTTCTGCGGCGTACTTCACTCTGATGATCACAGATGTTTCATTTTGCCGTTGCCGGGCGATAAAACGAAACATATATTCCGAAATATCACCTTCCACTACTCCTCAGGTACAGAATGAACAGAGTCAGAATCGGTATGATTGGCAGTGGTTATATCGGACGTTGTCATGCAATTGCTTATGCACAGGCGCCGGTCGTGTTTGCCTTAAAAGGTGAGGTTGTCCGGGAGATGCTGGCTGAGGTTAACCCGGCGCTGGCCGCAAAACAGGCGGCAACATTTGGCTTTGCCCGTTCCACTGGCGACTGGCGCGAACTGGTCAGCGATCCGCAGATCGACGTGGTTGATATCTGTGCGCCAAATTTTCTACATAAAGAGATAGCACTGGCAGCGATTCACCACGGCAAGCATGTCTATTCAGAAAAACCGTTGTCGCTCTCTGTTGCCGATGCAGCAGAAATGGCAGAGGCTGCGCAGCGGGCAGGAGTCAAAACGCTGGTGGGATTTAACTATATGAAAAATCCCGCCAGTCAGCTGGCGCGGGAGATTATCGCACGGGGTGAGATTGGCGAGGTGGTGCACTTTTATGGCACACACAATGAAGATTATCTGGCCAGCCCGCAGACGCCGCTGGACTGGCACTGTCAGAAAGCGCTGGCGGGACTCGGTGCACTCGGCGATCTGGCAGCGCATATCGTTAATATGGCGCACTATCTGGTGGGCGATATTGATGAGGTGAGCGGCGATATGCTGACAGTGATTACACAGCGCCCTGATCCAAAAGCGCCAGAACGTTTGCTGCCAGTGGAAAATGAGGATCAGGCCAGTGCGCTTCTGCGTTTTAAGAGCGGAGCGCATGGCGTCATTGAAACCTCGCGTATCGCCTGTGGCAGTAAGATGGGGCTGAGCTATGTGATCAGTGGTACTAAAGGTACACTGCGCTACACTCAGGAGCGCATGGCAGAGCTGGAGCTCTATCTGCATGATGAACCGGCGGGCAGGCAGGGATTTAAAACGCTGCTTATCGGCCCGGCGCATCCTGATTACGCCAGTTTTTGTGTCTCTGCTGGCCATGGCTTCGGCTTTAACGATCAAAAAACCGTGGAAATTCGTGACCTGATAAACGGCATCGCCGCTGGCGACCGTCTGTGGCCAGATTTTGCGGAAGGATTACAGGTACAAAAAGTACTGGAGGCGGTGGCGCTCTCTGCAGAGGAAAGACGCTGGATAAAGGTGTAGCCGCGCAGGCAGAGCCGCATTTACGCGGCTCTGCCTGACGCTAATCAGGCCAGCAGTGCACACTGTGGCGGCAGGCGGCAACGCAGTGCGCCAGGCAATATATCAATAGTAAACTCACTACCGCTTAACGGTTCACCATCAAGATTAAATGTCATCTCATGGGGTGAGCGGATAGTCAGCGAATCAAGCCGGGCAGAGACAATATTCGGGTTGTTATCATCACGCGTCAGCGAATGCAGCAGCGTAGGCAGCAGCTCCTGGGCTGTGACAATGCTGAGATTAAGCTTGCCATCGTTGATTAGCGCATCGGGGCAGAGACGCTGTCCGCCACCCGCCTGCTGACCATTACCAATGCCGATCACCAGCGCGTCACCCTGCCAGTCAAAGTCCGGCCCGCTGATTTCGCAGCTGTCAGGTTTTAACGCATCAACCCGCATTAATCCATGCAGAAAATAGGAGACGCCGCCCAGCGCGGATTTAAGTTTCTCGGGCGTTTCCGTGGTGATGCGCGTCCCAAAACCGCCGGTGGCCATATTGATAAAGTAGCGGTTGCCGTTAACCCGTGCCAGATCGATAGCCGTGGCTTTTCCGCATAAAGCGAGACGCAGCGCTGGCTCCATCTCCTGTGGAATACCTGCACTGGTGGCGAAGTCATTAGCGGTGCCAAGCGGCAGGAATCCCAGAATCGGACGTGAAGAGTGGGGCAGAGCTGCCAGCGCCGTCGCAACTTCATTGATAGTGCCATCACCACCGCCGGCAATGACCGTCTCTGCCTGCAGATCGACCGCTTCCTGCACATAGCGTTCGCCATCACCCTTTTCCCAGGTGACACGGACCGCCAGATTAAAACCTTCATCGCGCAGCGTGTTAACCGCGTTACGCAGATCTTCATTGCCAGCGCCTTTCCCGTTCAGGATCAGTAGCGTGAGCGGTGTAGTATGCATCTTCAGTTCCTTGAAACATAAGACAGGTGTGTGGTTATAGCATAGCTGCGGTGGAAACTTTATCGGCGGGAGCTGAAAAAGAAAACCCGCGCGGGGGAGCCGGGCGGGTAAATGAGGTGGTTCCTGAACCTGCATGCTGAATATTGTTACTCGTTAGCAGCAGGGGCGATTCTAAAGATCAGTGTAGTAAACGTCTGTGATCCTGTTCTAACTTCACCGTTTTTTTTCATTTTGTGCGGTTTTTTCCTGTGGATCGCCGCGGCTCTGCTCGTCGCTTACGTGGCGCAGCAGCAGCGCAAAAGCAAGCTCTGTATGCTCTGGCAGCGGGACCCAGACGCGATGGCCATCACCCGGGGCGACTGTTATCGCCTCACCACGACTGTTTTGCAGTGCGTCGAGCCGACAGTTCAGGTTGCCCTGCGGCGTCATAATCTCCAGCATATCACCGAGCATAAACCGGTTTTTCACCGCAACCTGCGCCCAGCCGTCGCGCCGCTCGCCGGTAAACTCGCCGACAAATTGCTGGCGGTCAGAGAGCGAGGATCCCTGCTCGTAGTTCTGGTAGCTGTCGTGTGTATGACGGCGCAAAAAACCTTCGGTATAGCCACGATGTGCAAGTCCCTCCAGCGTTGTCAGCAGCGTGGTATCAAAGGGTTTGCCGGCTACAGCATCGTCAATTGCGCGTCGGTAAACCTGAGCAGTACGCGCGCAGTAGTAGTGGGATTTTGTCCGGCCCTCAATCTTCAGTGAATGGATGCCCATCTGACTCAGCTGCCCGACATGCGCCACCGCCCGTAAATCTTTAGAGTTCATAATGTAGGTGCCGTGCTCATCTTCGAATGCACTCATTACTTCACCGGGTTTCATTTTCTCTTCCAGCAGAAACAGCCGATCGGTAGGGGCGCCACTGCCGAGCGTGGGTGTCGGCGACTGAACCGGCTGATGGATCCCGGTTATATTCCCTGTATCATCCTGCTGGCCTTCGGTGACGCTATATTTCCAGCGACAGGCGTTGGTACAGGTTCCCTGGTTTGGATCGCGTTTATTAAGATAGCCAGATAGCAGGCAGCGACCGGAATAAGCCATACAGAGCGCACCATGCACAAAAATCTCCAGCTCCATCTCTGGCACCTGCTGACGGATCTCCGCAATCTCCTCCAGTGACAGTTCACGCGACAAAATCACACGTGTTAACCCCATCTGCTGCCAGAACTTTACTGTGGCCCAGTTAACCGCATTGGCCTGCACCGAGAGATGAATCGGCATCGCAGGAAAGGCGTCACGTACCAGCATAATCAGACCAGGATCGGACATGATAAGCGCGTCTGGCTGCATTGCCACCACTGGTGCGAGGTCACGAATAAACGTTTTCAGCTTGGCGTTATGTGGCGCAATATTCACTACCACATAAAACTTTTTACCGAGCTGATGCGCCTCACTGATACCCAGCGCCAGATTATCATGGGTGAATTCATTGTTGCGTACCCGCAGGCTGTAGCGCGGCTGACCGGCATAGACGGCATCGGCACCATAGGCAAAGGCGTAACGCATATTTTTCAGCGTACCCGCTGGCGAAAGAAGTTCAGGTTTAAACATGGGAAAACTCACTGATATCAGGTCAGTCAGCCATCGTGGATGGCTGGTGCAGAGGCCGCATGAAGCGGCCCGGCAAAAAGCAGGTGGGTGATTGTAGGCAGGGCGTGTATGAAGTTAATTGATCAGGATCAACCTTTCCCGCTAGATCAGATGGCACACATCCGCTTCCCAGCGATAACCAATGCCATACACCGCACGGATAAACGGCTGATCGGCATCCAGCGCTTCCAGTTTTCGCCGCAGGTTTTTGATATGGCTGTCGATGGTGCGGTCAGTGACGACACGATAGTCATCGTAGAGCTGATTCAGCAGCTGCTCGCGGGAAAAGACCTTGCCCGGCTCCAGCGACAGCGTTTTTAACAGCCGAAACTCCGCTGGCGTAAGCTCCAGCGCGGCACTACGCCAGCTGGCCTGAAAACGGCTCTCATCAATCTGTAGCAGCGAGGCGTGTTGCGCCTCCTGTGGTGAGTATCGTACGCGCCGCAGGATGGTTTTTACCCGCGCCACCACTTCACGCGGACTAAAGGGTTTGCAGATATAGTCATCTGCCCCAATCTCCAGTCCCAGCAAGCGATCAATCTCTTCAGTACGGGCGGTAACCATTATTATTGGCAGCTCGGAATGGCGGCGTATCTCGCGACACAACGTCATGCCATCACGGCCTGGCAGCATTAAATCGAGCAGCATCAGGGCCGGAGTCGTATGCTCCAGCCAGGGCAGCACATCATCACCGCTGGCGATATGGTGCGTGCGATAGTTTGACGCCTGCAGATAATCGATCATCAGCTGCGCCAGTTTAGGTTCATCTTCAACAATAAGAATTAGTGGATCGCTGTTTTCCGTGCTCATACCGGCTTTCTACTGGGGAACATAGGGCAAGTTTAGCCTGATTTGCACGCCACCTAAATCAGAGTGCTCTGCAGATATGGTGCCACCATGCGCCTCAACAATGTTTTTGCAGATCGCCAGCCCCAGTCCGGAGCCGCCGCTGGCACGATTACGGGAATTTTCGGCGCGAAAAAAGCGCTCAAAAAGCTGTGCCCGTTGCCCGGCTGCTACACCGGGAGCGCTATCATCAATTCTGAGCTGCCACTGATCGTGGCTAAGCGCCATACTGACCTCTACCTCTCCCCCGGCATCGGTATAGCGCAGGCTATTTTCCAGCAGGTTGGTAAACAGCTGCATTAGCCGATCGGGATCGCCAAAGCTGCTGGCCTGAGCCGGAAGTTGCAGTTGCAGCTGCAGCTGATGGGTGCGATAACGTTCAGCGAAGCTGCCAGCCACGACTTCAAGCAGGTTGACCAGATCCAGTGGCTGTTTACGATAGGCAAGTGCACCCGCATCTGAAAGCGAAAGCTGATGCAGGTCATCTACCAGCTTGGTCAGCACCACGACTTCACTCTGCAGCGAACTTATCGCCTCGGGTGTAACATGACGCACGCCATCCTGTATCGCCTCTAATTCACCACGCAGTATCGCCAGCGGGGTGCGCAGCTCATGCGAAATATCCGCCATAAATGCGCGACGATTACTCTCATTTTTCTCCAGCGACTGTGCCAGCTGGTTGAAGTCGCGCGCCAGCTGACCAATCTCATCACCGCTGTCCACCTCTACCCGGGTGGAAAATTTTCCCGCTGCCAGCTCATGCGTCCCCTCGACCAGCCGCTTAACAGGAGCCAGCAGTCCGCGCGCCAGAAGCCAGGTTACCAGTGCCGCCAGCAGCGTGGAGAGCGTAACGATCATCCAGTTGGTCTGCCGCTGCTGACGATCAAAATTAATATCCGTACTGCGCGTCAGATTCTCGGCCGGAGAAGCGATAACCCAGCCAACAATTTTGCCATTGCTGATAGTGATATTATGCCGCGTGCCGCGAGGCGGAACAGGTGCGCGCGGTCCCGATAACACGTTATATTGCTGGTCAAGGATCCAGAACTGGGTGCGCCAGCCGTGCGGCGGCAGCTGATTATTGCTACCTGGATTCTGCTCCAGCGAGCGCAGGATAGTAAAAATCAGCCGATCGTTACGACGCAGAAAATCCCAGCTGCCATGCTGCTCATACTGATCTGCCAGCGCATCGCTTAGCAGCGTCAGCCGCTGCTCATTGCCTTTTTTAATGTAATCAACAAAACCATGCTCAAAACTGAGCCGCACCCCCCAGTGCATTGTAATAATCACCAGCATACAGGTGCCAAAAATAGCCATAAAGAGTTTGGCCCCGATGCCGGGCCTCAGGCGCGTAATCACATTTTTCTCCTGCGTCTGATGTCGGTATTTTTACTGAGATCTGGCGGCACGTGCCAGAATATCAGCGCGGGCAGGGCAATAATGACCACCATGCACAGCCAGGTCCAGGCAAATGCCTGTTGAGCCACAGCACTCCCTGCAACTGCCTGCTGGCCAAATGCGCCCAGCAGCAGACCAGCCACGGTGACGCCGATGCTCATAGAGAGCTGCATAATCATCGACAGCAGGCTGTTGCCACTGGAGGCGAGATCGTCTGGCAAATCTTTCAGCGTCAGCGTATTCATGGCGGAAAAGCGGATAGCGTTGACCATGCCAAGCAGCAGCAGTACCACCGGCAGCAGCCAGATCCAGCCCTGTAGCGCAATAGCAGCAAACAGCGCCACAACCAGCGCCAGTGCCAGCGTGCTGCCAGTGAGCACGCGACGATAGCCCGCCAGGTTGACAATGCGTACCACCACACGTTTTATGCCCATATTGCCCAGCACCATCGGGATCATCATCAGCCCGGCATGAAAGGGGGTAAAGCCCAGCCCCACCTGTAAAAACAGTGGTGTCATAAAGGGCAGCATACCGCTGCCAATCCGCCCGATAAAGCTGCCCAGCAGTCCGATTGAGTAGAGATGATGGCTAAACAGCCGCAGGCTAAACAAGGCGCGATCGTTACGCCGCGCATGGATCAGATAGAACAGCAGTGACAGCACGCCAGCCAGGAGCAGCATGCCTGATAGCAGCGCGCCGCTGCGGCCACCATCCAGCGCCAGCGTCAGTGCAGCCATACCTGCCGCCAGCAGGAGAAAGCCAGCAAAGTCAAAACGCCGTGTCAGCATGGTGTAGTTTGGCATTAGCATCAGGGTCGCGATTGCACCAATCATACCTACCGGAATATTAATCAAAAAGATCCAGTGCCAGCTGGCATACTCTACCAGAACGCCGCCCAGCGCCGGCCCCAGCAGTGGGCCAATCTGTCCCGGCAGGGTGACAAATGTCATGGCAGCCATATATTGCTCGCGCGGTACAATTTTCATTACCGTCAGCCGCCCGACCGGCACCATCATGGCGCCACCGATACCCTGCACCACACGTGCCAGCACCAGTTGATTCAGCGTGGCGGAGAGCGCGCAAAATAGCGAGCCGGCGCTAAACAGCACAATGGCCGCAAAAAAGATATTACGTACGCCAATGCGATCCGCCAGCCAGCCGCTTAGCGGCAGCATCACCGCAACAGTCAGTACGTAAGAGACAATCACAGCGTGCATATGCAGCGGGCTGACACCCAGATCCCGTGCCATAGCGGGTAAAGCCGTATTGACAATAGTGGTATCCAGCGTCTGCATAAAGAAGCCAAAGGCTACAATCCATAGCTGCCAGCGCACTGTGGTAGCCGGTTTGTTCATCTTATCTTCCTCGCTGCGTTGGGTCGCAATTGCCCCTGCCGGGATAGGCAGGGGCGCTGTCAAGGCTGCGTGGCTGGCTGCTGCGAAACTGCTTTACGGCGGCGCAGTTTATCCATCATCAGATAGACCACTGGCGTGGTATAGAGCGTCAGAAGCTGGCTCACCACCAGACCGCCAGCAATAGTAATCCCCAGCGGCTGACGCAGTTCAGCACCATCTCCACTGGTGAGTACCAGCGGCAATGCGCCAAACAGAGCGGCCAGCGTGGTCATCAGAATCGGGCGGAAGCGTAACTGACACGCCTGAAAAATTGCCTCTCGCGGACTGAGCTGCTGGGTGCGCTCGGCCTCCAGCGCAAAGTCCACCATCATAATGGCGTTCTTTTTCACGATCCCTATCAGAAGCAGTATGCCAATCAGTGCAATCAGACTAAAGGGTGTATCAAACAGCTTAAGCGCCAGCAGTGCGCCGGTTCCCGCCGACGGCAGGGTAGAGAGAATGGTCAGCGGGTGCACATAGCTCTCATACAGAATACCCAGCACAATGTAGACTGCGGCAATAGCAGCCAGCATCAGCCATAGCTGGCTGGACTGCGACTGCTGAAACACCTGTGCAGTACCCGCAAAACTGCCGCGCACGCTGGCGGGCACACCCAGTGCCGTCATGGTCCGATCAATTGCCGCTGACGCCTGTGAGAGTGAGACCCCTTCAGGCAGGTTAAAAGAGATAGTGGTAGCAGCGGAGAGCCCTTCATGGTTCACCGAGAGCGGCGCATTAGCAGGCTGCCAGCGGGCAAAGCCGCTGAGTGGAATCGCTTTACCATCACTATTTACAACAAACATCTGGTCAAGCGCGCTGATATCCTGGGTATAGCGCGGATCAACCTCCATCACCACTTTATACTGGTTCAGCGGCTGATAAATTGTTGAGATCTGACGCTGTCCAAAGGCGTTGTTAAGCAGATCGTTGGCTGCTGAGACATCAATACCCAGTCGCGCCATGCTTTCGCGATCGTAGGTAATCGCCATCTCACTGCCTTTATCCTGCTGGTCGGAGTTAACATCAGTGAGCTGCGGCAGTGCAGCAAAAGCCTTACGAATTTTTGGCTCCCACTCGCGCAGATCTGCCAGATTGTCGGACAGCAGACTGTACTGGTAGCTGGCATTCGACTCCCGGCCTCCGACACGAATATCCTGCACAGCATTCAGATAGAGATTGGCGCCTGGCTCTTTCGCCAGTTTGGTACGCAAGCGGGCAATAACCTCCTGAGCACTCTCACTGCGCTCCGAGAGCGGTTTCAGCGCCACAAACATCAGCCCACTATTAGTGCCCATCCCGCCGGTAAAGCCGGTGACATTATCGACTGCGGGATCGGCCTTGATAATATTCATAAAATCTTCCAGCTTGCCGCGCATCGCCTGAAACGAGATGCTCTGATCAGCAGAAAGAAAGCCGCTCAGACGACCGGTATCCTGTTCCGGCATAAAGGTCTTGGGGATAGAGATAAACAGCCAGACAGTCATCACCACCGTACCTGTCAGCAGCAGCAGGACCCAGATAGCGTGTTGCAGTACCCAGCGCAGTGAGGTGGCATAGTGATGCTGTACGCGTAGTAACAGGCGGCTAAAGAGCCCGGGTGCGGCTGGCTCTGCGGGCTGTGGGCGCAGCAGATAAGCGCACATCATCGGTGTCAGAGTGACGGAGATAAACAGCGAGATCAGGATCGCGACCGACAGCGTAATGGCAAACTCTGAAAAAAAGCGTCCGATAATGCCGCCAATCATCAGCAGCGGCAGAAACACGGCAATCAGCGACAGGCTCATCGACAACACCGTAAAACCTACTTCGCGTACGCCGGTTAATGCCGCCTGCAGAGGCTTCATACCCGATTCTATATGGCGGGCAATATTCTCCAGAACCACTATGGCATCATCCACCACAAAGCCGGTGGCAATCGTCAGCGCCATCAGCGAGAGATTGTTAAGACTGAAACCGCAGAGATACATGGCAGCAAAGGTGCCAATCAGTGAAACCGGCACCGCCGCTGCCGGGATCAGCGTAGCGCGTGCATCGCGCAGAAACAGAAACACCACCAATATCACCAGTACAACAGCAATCACCAGCGACTGCTCGACCTCGTGCAGCGAGGCGCGGATAGTGGGGGAGCGATCCTGGGCGATCTGCAGATCGATCGCTGCCGGAATAAAATCGTGCAGCTCTGGCAGCGCCGCACGAATGCGATCCACGGTATCGATTATGTTGGCGTCCGGTGATTTACGGATCACCAGCAGTACTGCGGGTTTACCATTGGTCATCCCCGCATTACGCACATCCTGAACCGAATCCTGCACGCTGGCGACGTCGCTCAGTCGTACCGCTGCGCCCTGGTTATAGTGCACCACCAGCGGCTGATAGTCGCTGGCGCTCTGCAGTTCATCATTGGTGCGCAACTGCCAGCGCTGCTGGCGATCGTCAATTGCACCCTGTGGCCGGCGCTGGTTGGCATTGCTGATGGCGCTGCGTACTGCATCCAGCGAGACGCCCTGGTTAAACAGCGCCTGCGGATTGAGATCGACGCGCACCGCCGGCAGTGAACTACCTCCGACCGTCACGTCACCTACGCCTTCAATCTGCGACAGCTTCTGTGCCAGCTGCGTGGAGGCGTAGTCGTAGAGCTGACCAGGATTGTAGTCGTCAGAAGTCACCGTCAGAATCATAATCGGCGCATCAGAGGGGTTGGCCTTACGATAGGAGGGACGGCTCGGCATTCCCGAGGGCAGCAGGCTCTGTGCCGCATTGATAGCTGCCTGCACATCGCGCGCCGCACCGTTAATATCGCGATCAAAATCAAACACCAGAATAATGCGCGTGCTGCCAAGCGAGTTGGTAGAGGTCATTTCGCTGACCCCGGCAATACGTCCCAGTGAGCGCTCCAGCGGGGTGGCTACCGAAGAGGCCATGGTTTCGGGCGAGGCACCTGGCAGTGAGGCGGAGACCATAATCACCGGGAAATCCAGCTGCGGTAATGGCGCAACCGGCAGCAGACGAAAGCCCAGCAGCCCCGCCAGAGTGATCGCCAGCGTCAGCAGAATAGTGGCGACCGGCCGATGGATAAAGAGCGCAAAAAACTTCACGACTGCGCCTCCGAACGGCTAAAGCGGCGACGGGTAGCGTGTGCCAGACGATCAAACAGCAGATAGATCACTGGCGTGGTAAACAGTGTCAGGATCTGGCTCAGAATAAGACCGCCTACCATCGCAATCCCCAGTGGATGGCGCAGTTCAGCGCCAGTGCCGGTACTGAGCATCAGCGGCAGCGCACCCAGCAGCGCTGCCAGCGTGGTCATCAGAATTGGACGGAAACGTAGCAGGCAGGCCTGATAGATGGCATCACGCGGCGCCATACCCTGTTCACGCTCTGCGGCCAGCGCGAAGTCGATCATCATGATGGCATTTTTTTTCACAATACCAATCAGCAGGATAATGCCGATAATCGCGATAATATCGAGCTCATTGCCGCTCAGCATGAGTGCCAGCAGTGCGCCGACACCAGCGGTAGGTAGAGTAGAGAGAATAGTAATCGGGTGAATAAAGCTCTCATACAGCACGCCAAGCACGATATACATGGCCACTACCGCCGCCACGATCAGCCACACGGTGCTGCTCAGCGCCGCTTCAAACGCCAGTGTACTGCCCTGGAACTGGGTCACAATATCGGCGGGCATACCAAGCGTTTTTTCTGCCGCAGTGATCGCCTGTAGTGCCTGTTCCAGTGAATAGCCCTGTGCAACGTCAAAGGAGAATGTCGCAGAGGGGAACTGATCCAGGTGGTTGATACTCAGCGCCGCATGACGCTCCTCAATACGCGCAATCGCCGTGAGCGGCACGCTGCCGCCATCGCTGCTGGTCAGGCGGATAGCCTCCAGGCTTGCCAGCCCGGGCGTGTTTTCATTGCTCTGCTCCAGCACGACGCGATACTGGTTCGACTGAGTGTAGATAGTTGAGATAAGGCGCTGACCGAAAGCGTTATAGAGCGCATTATCAACATCAGCCATGGTGATACCCAGTCTGCTGGCGCTGTCGCGATCCACACGCACATAGGCTTCCAACCCCTGATCCTGCCAGTCACTACTGACACTGCGCAGTTGGGGAGCTGTCGCGAGCTGCTTCAGCAGCGCGGGCACCCAGGTGCTGAGTGCATCCAGAGAGCCCGATTGCAGCGTAAACTGATAAGGTGTGCGGCTGCTCTGCGTCTCAATGGTGAGATCCTGCACCGGCTGTAACCAGAGTGAGACACCCGGCACCTGCGCCACCGCCTGCTGCAAGCGGGACTGTACCTGTGGAATACGATCGTCGCGCTCGCTGAGTGGTTTGAGGTTGATCTGCAGGCGCGCGCTGTTAAGCGCTGCATTGGTGCCATCTACGCCAACAAACGAGGTCAGGCTCTCCACCGCCGGATCTTTCATAATCACAGAAGCCACATCACGGGTACGCTCTGCCATATTGCTGTAAGAGACGGACTGCGGTGCCTGTAGCGTGCCCTGAATAATGCCGTTATCCTGCTGCGGAAAGAAACCTTTTGGAATAACTATCCAGAGTATAATCGTCAGTAGCAGCGTACCGAGTGCGACGCTAAGCGTCAGCCACGGGTGGCACAGTACACGCGTCAGCCAGCGTCCATAACCCGCAATTATCCGCTCAAATAGTGCTTCACTCGCACGCGAGAAACGATTCTGTTTACGCAGCGATTCTGCGCTCAGCATCCGCGCGCACATCATCGGTGTCAGCGTCAGCGATACCACTGCCGAGATCAGGATTGCTACTGCCAGCGTTACGGCAAATTCGCGGAATAGTCGGCCAATTACGTCACCCATAAACAGCAGCGGAATAAGTACGGCAATCAGTGAGAAGGTCAGGGAGATAATCGTAAAGCCGATTTCACCTGCACCTTTCAGCGCAGCGGTCAGCGGTTTCTCGCCTTTTTCGATATAGCGCGAAATATTTTCGATTACCACAATTGCATCATCCACCACAAAGCCGGTGGCAATGGTTAACGCCATCAGTGTCAGATTGTTAATGGAGAAGCCAAGAAAGTACATTGCGGCAAAGGTGCCCACCAGCGACAGTGGAACTGCCACGGCAGGGATGATCGTTGCCGGCACATTGCGCAGAAACAGATAGATAATCATCACCACCAGTGCCATCGCCAGCATTAGCTCATGCTGCGTATCAGAAACGGAGGCGCGAATGTTGGTGGTGCGATCGGTCAGCAGCTTCATCTCTACTGATTTAGGTAGCGTTGCGGTCAGCGCAGGCAACATCGCGCGAATGTTGTCGGCAGTATCGATGATATTTGCGCCAGGCTGACGCTGTACATTTAACACGATCGCCTGCTGCCGGTTGGCCCAGGCACCCAGCCAGCTATTTTCTGCACCCTGCTCAATGGTGGCAACATCACCCAGCCTTACTGCGGCACCATTTTTATAACTAACGATCAGGCGGCGATAATCTTCTACTGATGTCATCTGATCGTTGGCTGAGAGCGTGACAGAGCGGGTCGTGCCATCCAGGCTTCCTTTGGCTGAGTTGACGTTAGCGTTGCCGATCGCGGTGCGCACATCCTCACTGCTCAGACCCAGCGCGGCCAGCGCCTGAGTATTCATTTTGACCCGAACTGCCGGACGCTGTCCCCCCGAGAGCGTCACCAGACCCACGCCGGAAACCTGCGCAATTTTCTGGGCAACGCGCGTCTCGACCATATCCTGTACCTGCGTAAGCGGCAGGCTGGTGGTCGTTACGGCCAGCGTCATTATGGGCGGATCGGCCGGATTAACCTTGCTATAGGCGGGGGGATTGGGCAGGTCGCCGGGCAGCAGATTGGTTGCGGAGTTGATCGCTGCCTGCACCTCCTGCTCAGCGATATCCAGCGCCAGCGACAGCTGAAATTGCAGGGTGATAACTGAAGCACCCCCCGAGCTTTGTGACGCCATCTGCTTTAGTCCGGACATCTGACCAAACTGCCGCTCAAGCGGAGCAGTAATGGCGGAGGTGACCACATCCGGGCTGGCACCTGGATAGAGCGTCACTACCTGAATAGTGGGGTAATCCACTTCTGGCAACGCTGAGACCGGCAAAAAACGGTAGCCCAGAATGCCTGCCAGCAGAATGGCAATCATCAGTAGCGTGGTCGCCACCGGACGCAAAATAAACTGGCGTGATGGCCCGCCGCTGGCCTCAGGGGGAAGCGCCTGCATTATTGACGCTCTCCACGCGATGGCTCGGCAGCACGCGTGTTCTGTGCTGCGGTACTCTGTGGTGCAACGACGTCGACTGTGGCACCGTCCGTCAGCCGATCAATACCATCGGTAATCACCCGCTCACCCGCTTCCAGACCCGCAGTAATAACCACTTTCTGGCTATCCTGCAATCCGGCGGTAACGCGCTTTTTGCTGACTTTATTATCGCTGTTAACCACCCAGACAAAATGCCCTTCATTGCTCATCTGCAGCGCAGCCGTGGGAATCGTAATGGCATCCTGCAGGGTATCGACTTTCAGCCGGGCGTTCACAAACTGATTCGGAAACAGGGTGTCATCCTCATTGCCAAAGCGGGCTTTGAGCTTGATGGTGCCGGTAGTGGTATCAATCTGGTTATCCAGGCTCAGCAGTGTGCCCTGAGTCAGCAGCGTGCTGTTACTGCGATCCCAGGCTTCAACTACCAGCGGCTGTCCGCTTTTTTGTGCTTTGAGGATCTGACTGATGCTGTTTTCCGGCACGCTAAAGATGACATCAATCGGATGAGTCTGGGTGATAACCACCAGGCCATCGGTGTCACCGGAAGTAATGTAATTACCGATGTCGGTTTTACGTAATCCCACGCGACCGGCAATCGGGGCGGTAATGCGGCTATAGGTCAGATTGAGCTGCGCGCTGGCGACATTGCCCTCATCAGCTTTGATGGTGCCCAGCGTTTCGCTGACCAGGGCACGCTGCGTGTCCAGATCCTGCTGCGACACCAGCGAGGTTTTCGCCAGTTTTTCATAGCGGCTGAGATCGCGGCGGGCATTCGCCAGCGTTGCCTGGTCTTTTGCCAGCTGTCCCTGAGCCTGAGTCAGCGCAACCTGATAGGGACGTGGATCGATCTCCGCCAGCAGCGCACCTGCGGCGACCTGCTGACCTTCGGTAAAGTGCAGCGCCATAAGCTGACCATCGACCCGGCTGCGAACGGTGACCGTGTTGGCAGCCGTAACGGTTCCCAGTCCATTTAAGTAGTAGGGCACGCTTTGCAGTTGCGCGCTGGATGCCTGTACCGGAGCCAGTGGCCGGCCGGCACCACCACGCTGACCTTTCGCCTGCGGAGCATCAGCGGGCGCCGGGCGATGTTGCCATGCATAATATCCGCCTGCTACTACAGCCAGCGCAATCACGATTAACAGACCTGTTTTAGTTCGACTTTTCATTGCTTAGTGTGCTCTCCAGCCGTGTCATCTTCCTGATATGCCTGCCCTGAAAAACAGCAGTACAAACAAAATAATTGTAGCCGCCTGCGACAGACGAAAATTGAAGGAAATAAGAATATATTCTCAGCGCGGCGTAAAGAGCCACCCTCTGTGCTGCCACTATTCTGGCATGAATAGACCCTGGCGTGACCTTTTCCTTTGCTAAGCTGTAAACAGTTACGTTTCGTTTAACTAAGGAGAGCTCCATGAACCCATCTGCAACCCGCCAGCTTGGCGACAGCGGTATCTTTGTTCCACGTCTGACGTTTGGTGGTAACGTTTTTGGCTGGACGGTAGATGAAAAAACCTCATTTTCGCTGCTGGATGCGCTGGTCGAAAAAGGGCTGTTTTTTATTGATACTGCTGATGTCTATTCGCGCTGGGCACCGGGTAATCAGGGCGGTGAGTCAGAAACCATTATTGGTAAGTGGCTGAAACAGAGCGGCAAGCGCGATCGCGTTGTGCTGGCCACTAAAGTCGGTATGGAACTGTCGTCGGAAAAAACCGGACTAAAACCCGCCTATATCCGGCAGGCAGTCGAAGATTCGCTGCGCCGGTTGCAGACTGATGTTATCGATCTCTATCAGGCGCATCGTGATGATGAGCAGACACCACTGGTGGATACACTGAAAGCCTTTGATTCGCTGATCAAAGAGGGAAAAGTACGGGCGATTGGTGCCTCAAACTACTCTGCTGCACGCTTACAGGAAGCGCTGGATATCAGCGAAAGCGAGGGACTGGCACGTTATGAAACAGTACAGCCAGAATATAATCTCTACGATCGCGAAGCGTATGAAAATGGGCTGGAGCAGGTGGCGGTCAGCAACGGTCTTGGCGTTATTAACTACTACTCGCTGGCAAGCGGATTTCTTAGCGGTAAATATAAAAAGCCAGAGGATGCCAGCAAAAGCCAGCGTGGACAGGCGATAGTAGAGAAATATCTGAATCCGCGCGGCCAGCGCATTATTGAGGCGCTGGAGGATGTAGCCGCGTCACATGATGCATCTGCTACTCAGGTCGCGCTGGCATGGCAGATTGCACGCCCCAGCATTACTGCACCCATCGTCAGTGCAACATCGCTGGCGCAGCTTGATGAGCTGGTTAAGGCGATCGGACTGGAGCTGAGCAAACAGGAGATTGAGGAGCTGGCGCGCGCCAGTCAACCCTGAGCAGGCGTGACCCTCTGCGGTAACACATTGCAAACGCGCGACTGGCACCATGCCCGATAAAAATTACCCTATCCGCTGCCTGGCAGCAGCGGGATAGCATCTGATGAGCATGTCGGTCGATAAAAACTGTTTCTGCATCCTCTCACCGGCAGGAGGGGAAGCTGCGCATCGATATCCGGGCCGCTAGCTAAACATCACTTCTGCCCAGCGCGCCAGGCCTGCGGTAACGGAACCAAAGTCGTCGCCACCGGCAATAGGCGTGCCTGGCAGCGCCTGCTGCAGTGCGGTGCGCAATATCGGTGAACGCGCACTGCCGCCTGTGAGATAGATAACATCGGGTTTAGTTGTACTGGTGCGAAGTGCCAGTTGCACCTGCTCCAGCATTCGCTCCAGCGGCTGGCTGATTGCCTCTTCCAGCTGGGTTGCAGAGAGGGTTGCCTGTAACGAGCGGGCGATAAATTCCAGTGAGGTGCTGGTTTCAGGGTGCGCCGAGAGTGCAATTTTACTCTCCTCAGCTGCCCGTACCACACGATGGCTCAGCTTCTGCTGCCATACTTTAAGCAGATGCGCCACGCGATCGGCCTCCTCTGCGTCTCGTACCAGATCCTGAAGCAGTTTGCCGCAGGCGGGGGAGTAAAACTCGCTCTGAGCCGGAACATCATTGATAGCGACTGCGTTCCACCATGGCAGGGCAGGCAGTGCCATACCTTTGCGGGTATTCCCGCCCAGGCCAAGCAGCGGCATCAGTGTTTTAAATGCCAGCATAATATCAAGATCGTTTCCGCCAACGCGGCAGCCGCTATGCCCCAACAGGCTGGCATGACGGTCAGCTTTTTGCCGCCATTCTGGACCCATCAGCAGCATTGAGCAGTCAGTGGTTCCGCCGCCAATATCTACCACCAGTACCCGCGTCTCTTTTTGCAGGGTGGCTTCAAAATCGAGACCTGCTGCAACGGGTTCAAACTGAAACTCAACATCACGGAAACCGGCACGCTGTGCCGCACGCAGCAAAATACCCTGCGCCTGCTGATTGGCATCATCACCGCCCAGCCCCTGAAAGTTAACCGGACGACCAATAACCGCCTGATCGATTGCCTGCTCAAGCTGCGCTTCACCTTGCTGACGAATATGCAGCATCATCGCGCAGACCAGATCTTCAAAAAACGCTATCTGCTGCGGTTTAAGTCCTGACGCGCCCAAAAATGATTTGGGTGATTTTACAAACCAGACATCTTCTGGCTCCAGCATATACTGCTGCAGGGCGGTCAGTCCGAACTGCACGCTGCCGGGGGTAATCTCAATATCCTCTTCGCGGTTATAGCGCATCGCCCGCTGCAGTAAAGCACTGCTCTCATGGTCTGGCGTGGGTACCTGATGATGGCGATGCAGCCATTCGCTGATCGCTTCACGCGTTGGTGCACAAATCATTGAGGGAAGCAGTGGCTGATTGTTCTCCAGCGTCAGCATACGCGGCGTACCCTTATCACTTACCGCGATAGCACAGTTAGCCGTGCCGTAGTCAAAACCGATAAACATATTATCCCCCTGCCGGAAAAAAGGGGGCGACTTTAGCGCAGCCGGGGCAGAGTGGCAATATCCGGTATCGCGCTTTACATCTGCACGTCCTGATAGACGTGATACTGACCACGTCCGGCATGTTTCGCGCTATAGCAGGCCACATCTGCCTGCGACATCACGACGTTCAGCAGACAGTTACGTGCGTCGATCTGCGTGATCCCGGCGCTGGCGCCTACCTGATAAGCCTGAGATTTCCAGTGAAAGGTGTACTCTTTTACTGCGCTGACAATGTTCTGTACCAGATCGCGTACCTGATCGACTTCACAGTGCGGCAGCAAAATCCCAAATTCGTCGCCTCCCAGCCGTGCCAGCATATCGCTGCTGCGTATCTGCTGTTGCATCAGCGCTGCCAGCTCACGCAGCAGGGCGTCGCCGGCCGCGTGTCCCGCAGTGTCGTTGACCGCTTTAAATTTATCGAGATCGATAAACACCAGCACATGCGGATTTTCCGCTACCGCCGCGTCATTAACCAGCCGCTTGAGCTGCTCCTCAAAGCTCTGTCGGTTAGGCAGGTGGGTCAGCATATCGTGAGAGGCACTATAGCTCAGCCGTTTCAGCATCTGTCGCGATTCGCTGACATCCTGGATAACAATCACCGCGCCAATGCTGTTGCCAGCCAGGGTTTTCAGCGGCGTAATACTGCAGTGAATTTCAATCTGTGCGCCAGCCAGCGTATGCAGAACCAGCCCTTCATCCAGTGACGGAGAGACCTTTTCGCCGGGCAACGTGCATAGCAGCAGATTTTCCACACGCGGCCCATTGATACCGCGGGTGATATTCAGCAGCTCGCTGAGTGGCATACCGGCTGCCTGCTGCTGCGGCCAGCCGCTCATACTCTCTGCCACCGGGTTCATAAAGGTCACGCACATCTCCTCGTCGGTGCTGATGACCGCTTCCCCGATGGAACTCAACGTAATCGCCATGCGCTCTTTTTCTTCAAACAGCGCTTCGTTCAGTGTTCGCAGAGAGGTGATATCCTGACAGATACCCAGCATACGTTCGATTTGACCATCCTGACTCAGAATACGGTTGGCTTGAGACCGGATAAACCGCACACCCTGGGGCTGGCGCAGGCGATATTCCAGATGAAACGCCGAACGGCGCTCAATCGCCTGCCGGATGGTCAGCGTCAGATTTTCGCGCTCAACCGGATCTACCAGATGTAGCCAGAGCTCATAGGTCGGTATTTGCTCTGGATCCAGTGCGAAAAGCTCATACATACGCTTGTCCCATACCATCTGTCCGGTTTTCAGATTCCATTCCCAGACACCAATGCCACCCGCTTCGTTAGCCAGCGTAATACGCTCCATCAGCTGACGGTTGGTCTGCTCGCTCTGACGTAGCTCTGAGATATCCACAATCTGAGCGATAAAGTAGAGCGGCTGCTGTGCGGCATCACGCACCAGTGAGACAGTTAAACTTACCCAGACGATCTCGCCATCTTTGCGAAAATAGCGCTTCTCAAAGGTGTAGGACATAATCGTGCCTGCCAGCAACCGTTCCAGCTGGGCTAAGTCGCTGTGCAGATCGTCCGGGTGGGTAAGTTCCTGAAAAGTCATCTGTGTCAGTTCACTGGCGTGGTAGCCCAGCGTGCGACAGAGCGACTGATTAACCTGCTGCCACTTGCCATTAGTTCCCACCAGCGCCATGCCAATGGCGGAATACTCCATAGCGTTGCGAAAACGCGTTTCGCTTTCAGTGATATGGCTTTTCTCACGCCGAAACGCATCCATAACCAGTGACATTACATGGCTGGGCAGCAGTACCAGTAAAAAGGGCAGCCAGGTTGAAACCGGCCCCAGCGTTGGGCTTACCGGCAACGGATTGACCCAGCCCAGCGCCAGCAGCAGAGAAATAAAGCTGGCATTAATAAAAAACAGCAGAAAGGCTTCAAACTTTGGCAGTCGTACTGCGCACCAGAACAGAATGACCACAATAAAGGTAAAGGGCCATGGCAAAAAACGTAACGAGAGGTAGCTGGCGAACAGGGTAACCAGCAGCGTCAGCAGCGTCTCCAGCTGCCGTCCTGGGGTGATCAGTTCGCGTACTGGCTTATTGGGCCACAGCAATACCACTGGTGCCAGAGCCAGCACGCCAATGACTTCCGACACCACCCAGGTGGAAAAAAAGGGCAGCAGCGCCTGCCGATCCACATCCAGCATCCAGAGCGTGATAAGGCCGCCCAGCAGAGGCGCCAGCAGTGCGGCGCTCAGCGCAAAGCGTACCCAGTCAGGCAGGGTATCGAGAGGCGCCTGACGATTAAGCCACAGACGCAGCATAATGCCCGCCAGTAGCGCCTGAAGCAGGTTGAGGATAACAAACTTGAGATTGCCCAGAGCAGGGCCAATCACCAGCAGATTCGCCAGTGCGGTGCCAATAATACATGCAGCCAGCAGCAGCGGCAGATGTCTGAACGACGCGCGGAATATCACGCCGGTCATGAGTGCTGTCGGATACCATAGCGGCGAGATACGTTCGCTGACAACAATCAGTTCCAGGCAGAAGAGTGTGAGCAGAAACGCCAGGATGCCCAGCCCGGTGGCAGTAAGCCAGCAGCCTGGCGGCTTATCCTGCGCGGTTACTATCTCAACAATCATGCACGAGTCCAGCAACGCGCATTCATCTCTGCAGAAAATGCGCCAGTCAGTATCTGTTTGTATGCTAGCACATTTTCACAGAAGCTTTACGCTGAAATGGCCTTAATTGTGGGGAAGTTAACGAAACAGATCGGCCCGCTTATAGGGTTTCTCCAGCCCGGCCAGCTTGGCGGAAAAACGTTCCAGAAACTGCTGAGTCGTGGCAACACGACCATGCCCCATCAGCAGCAGCGGAACCAGAAATGCCACGCCAACCTGAAGTGCACTGAACCCTTTCAGGACGGTACGACGCTGACTGAGCAGAAAAGCACTACTCAGCGTAAAGCCAAGTAGCAGACCCGCCAGTACTTCACTCACTGAATGGGCATGGATCACCAGACGTGAGAAACCCACCAGCAGCGGAATGGCATATCCGATGCTTATGGTCAGTGCGCGCCAGCGGGTGGTCCAGCGGCCAGAGATCAGCCACATCATCACTGGCCATAGCGTAGCGGACATCGCACTATGACCACTGAAACCGGTAAAATTAAACCGCGCGCTGCCAATGCCAAAGCCGAGAAACATAATTTTGGACAGGCTCACCAGCAGGCCAGCAAGACCAAATGCCAGCAACCAGTACCAGACAGTGCGCTGGTTATCACTTTTCCACGGCAGTACCAGTGCAATAATTACTGCAGTGGGGATCAGCAGCATACTGTCGCCAAAGTAGGTCAATGTTCTCCAGCTCATAAATTTCCTTGCAGGGCTATCGGGCAACCCGCGCAACTATAGCACGGGCAGCCCGTTAGTTTATCGGCTCAGCGACTGGCTGCCAAAAGGGGATTGTCTGAAAAGTGGTCGCGCCGCATTTGCTCTGGCATCAAACCCGCGAAATACCTATAATTGCCGCCACCAAATCCTCTCGTTTGGCCCGTTGCTGCTCCGGCAGAGGCGTGCTCCCAGTTATCAGGTCTTAAAAAAGTATGACTGACAAGTCCCATCAGTGCGTGATCGTTGGTATCGCAGGTGCATCTGCATCCGGAAAAAGCCTTATCGCCAGCACGCTCTTTCGTGAAATCCGTGACCAGGTCGGTGACGAGCATATCGGTGTGATCCCCGAAGATGCCTACTATAAAGATCAAAGCCACCTCACCATGGAAGAGAGGGTAAAAACCAACTACGACCACCCGAGCGCGATGGATCACGATCTGCTCCTGCAGCATCTGCGTGCAATCAAGGCAGGGCAGGGGATTGATCTGCCGGTTTATAGCTATGTAGAACATACCCGCACCAGCGAGAGTATTCACCTGAAACCAAAAAAGGTGATTATTCTTGAAGGGATCCTGTTGCTGACTGATGCGCGTCTGCGTCAGGAGATGAATTTCTCAATCTTCGTCGACACGCCGCTGGATATCTGCCTGATGCGTCGTATGAAGCGTGATGTCAATGAACGCGGCCGCTCGATGGATTCAGTAATGAATCAGTATCAGAAAACAGTACGCCCGATGTTCCTGCAGTTTATTGAGCCGTCCAAACAATATGCTGACATTATCGTGCCGCGTGGCGGAAAAAACCGCATCGCCATCGATATTCTCAAAGCGAAAATTAATCAGTATCTTTAATACGCTGCGTCCGTCCGGGCATTACGCGGCATGGCTGCCAGCTCATCGGCAGCCTTTCGCTACACTAAATTAATGGAGTTAATGCGATGAGACTATGCGATCGCGACATTGAAGCCTGGCTCGACAGCGGTAAGCTGGCCATTGAGCCACGTCCCCCGGTAGAACGGATCAACGGTGCCACGGTGGATGTCCGGCTGGGCAATCAGTTTCGGACCTTTAGTGGTCACACTGCTGCTTATATCGATCTCAGCGGACCCAAGCAGGCAGTGAGTGCAGCCCTGGATCGCGTTATGAGCGATGAGATTGTGCTGCCTGAGGGAGAAGCCTTTTTCCTGCATCCGGGCGAGCTGGCGCTGGCCGTTACGCTTGAGTCAGTTACCATCCCGGACGATCTGGTTGGCTGGCTGGATGGACGTTCTTCACTGGCACGACTAGGGTTAATGGTTCACGTAACTGCACACCGTATTGACCCGGGCTGGCAGGGACGTATTGTACTGGAGTTCTTTAACTCTGGTAAACTGCCGCTGGCGTTGCGTCCCGGTATGCTGATTGGCGCACTCAGTTTTGAACCACTCTCAGGCCCGGCTGCACGTCCTTATAACCGTCGGGAAGATGCAAAATATCGTGGTCAGCAGGGTGCCGACGCCAGTCGTATCGATAAAGATTAATCGCTGTACCCTTGCGTGTTCAGCCCCGGCTGCTTGCAGGTCATAACATTGAGGATGCAATGAGAAGATTAATAACCACGCTGGCTATCCTGTTAGTGGTTTTGCTGGCAGGCATGGCCACCCTGGTGCTGCTGGTCAATCCCAATGACTTCCGTACCTATATGGTAAAACAGGTTGAACAGCGCAGTGGTTATCGGCTGGAGGTGGGCAGCGATCTGCGCTGGCACGTCTGGCCCCAGCTCAGTATCCTCTCCGGGCGAATGAGCCTCACTGCCCCTGGTGCCAGCCAGCCGCTGGTTACTGCAGATAATATGCGGCTGGATGTCGATCTCTGGCCGCTGCTCTCACATCAGCTTAGCGTCCGCCAGGTCATGCTAAAAAATGCCATTATCCGAGCCACACCGGATAGTGCTGCGCAGAAACCTGGTGATGCACCGATTGGTCCTGGCGATGATGAACCGGTGCTGCCTGCTTCGCAGAACTGGAGTCTGGCGATTGCAAAACTGCGCATTGCAGATAGCCTGCTTATCTGGCAGCAACCTGGTAGCGATGAATATAACTTCCGCGAGCTGAATCTGAGCCTGGATCAGAACAGCCGTAAACAGAATCATATTGAGCTCAGTACGCGGCTTTCACGCAACCAGCGTAACCTCAGTCTCTCTCTTCAGGGGCGGATGGATATCTCCAGCTATCCGCATCAGATCAACGGCGAGCTGGAGCAGCTGAGCTATACGCTGGATGGTGCGAATTTGCCGCTACAGGGAATTAAAGGCTCATTGCGCGGCCAGGCCGAGTGGAACGCCGATAACCAGCAGTTTTCGCTGGCGAATATGCAGCTTGTGGCTAATGACAGCACGCTGCAGGGCAGTGCCGAAGGGCGCCTGGCGATGCCGCAACAGCTGCGAATGTCACTGCACGCCACGTCACTCAATATTGACAATATCATGGATAGCGTCCCTGTCAGCAGCAAGGGTAACGCTCAGGCGGCAGTTGTGCAGCCACCGGTAATTGCGCAGCCCCGGTTACATGAAAACAGCGACTCACCGCTCAACACGCTCGATCTGCAGCTGGCACTCAAAGCCGACCAGGGAGAGTGGAACGGGCTTAATTTCAGTAATCTGCAGCTCGAAGCCAGCAATAAACAGGGCTTGATGCGGATTAGCCGACTGCAGGGCAAACTGGGTGAAGGACATTTCTCGCTGCCGGGTCAGATCGATATTCGTCAGCCAGTGACTCAGGTCGCCTTTAAGCCTGAGCTGGAAAATGTCGCTATTGCGCCGCTGCTAAACGCGCTGGCACTTCCTGCGGCACTGCAGGGAACTCTCTCATTGCAGGGGCAGCTGAGTGGAGCAGGACTTAGCGTTGAGGAAGCGAAACAGAACTGGCAGGGCAGTGCAGAGATCGAAGCAGAAAATCTGCAACTGACTCAACTCAACCTGCAGCAGATGGTGCGTCGCGCTGTAGCGCGCACCAGCGATCGGATAAGCAACGATCAACCTGATGAGCAGGGAATTCAGCAGCTTAATGGTGGTATCAGCCTGCGTCAGGGCAAAGTCACGCTGCCTGGCCTGCAGGGCGGCAGTAGTCATCTGGCAATCCAGACTCATGGCAGCGTTGATCTGGTCCGGCAGCAGCTTGATGTTACTATAGATATGATGCTGCGCGGCTGGAAAGGCGACGAACGACTGGCAAAGGTATTGAATCAGCAGACCATTCCACTGCGGATCTATGGCGGATGGGATAATCTGCAATATTCGCTGCCAATAGATGAAGTTGTGCGCCAGCAGCTACAGAGCGAAGCCAAAACGCGCCTCAATCAGTGGCTGGATCGCCAAAAACCAGCTGCCACTCAATAAGATGTGCACTCCGGGCAGATAATGCTGCCCGGCTCACTATTGTGCTTTACTGCGCTTGCTGAGGATCGTTCGGGATAATCGCCACTTTTTGTACCCGATGATTCTCTACCTGAAGCGTACGCAGCAGATAGTTACCAACCTGCAGCTCCTCGCCCTCTTCAGGAATATGCTGCAGGCTATCCATTAGCAGACCTGCCAGTGTGTGGTAGTCGCGCTTATCATCCACCGGCAGCCTTACCCACAGCGCCAGGTCATCCAGTGGCATGTGACCGTTGGCAATCCAGCCTCCCTCGGGCACGGCCTGAATATCGTAACGCGCATCCAGCTCTTCGCCCTCATTAGGCAGGTTACCGGCGATGGTTTCCATAACATCGCTGAGCGTTACTACTCCTTCAACAGAACCAAACTCATCCACAATAAAGGCAAAGTGAGTACGGGCATTGCGGAACTGCTCCAGTGCCTGTAGCAGTGTGAGCCGCTCAGGAAACACCAGCGGCTGGCGCAGCAACGCGCGCAGATCGAGTGAGTTACTGTGCAGAGACTGATGCAGCAGATCGATAACATGCACTACCCCAAGCGGATCCCGGCCATTCTCCGTCACCAGAATACGGGTATGCTGGTTACGGTCGAGTCTGGCCATAATTGCCGCTGGTGACTCACTTAAATCAATATGTTCAACATCATGGCGTGAGGTCATAATGGTGTTGATCTGCCGCTGCGCCAGACCCAGCACGCGGGCAATCATCAGCCGCTCCTGGCGATTAAACAATGACCCCTCGTCGCTGTGGCTGAGCAGTGACGCGGTATCGGTATCGAGCTCTGCCCGCTGTGCTTCCCCACGTAAAATACGTAACACAGCCTCGGCTGTACGCTGACGCAGCGGCCGGCCAGCAGAGAGAAAACGGCGACGATTAAAGCTCGCCAGCTGGTTCAATATTTCAATCACAATAGAGAAACCGATAGCGGCGTAGAGATAGCCTTTAGGAATAACAAATCCAAAACCTTCGGCAACCAGGCTAAAGCCAATCATCAGCAGAAAGCTCAGACAGAGAATAACAATAGTGGGGTGAGAGTTAACAAAGCGAGTCAATGGTTTGCTGGCCAGCAGCATTAACAGTATGGCAATAGTCACGGCAGCCATCATAACGGGCAGATCGTTAACCATACCCACAGCCGTAATAACCGCATCGAGCGAGAAAATCGCATCCAGTACCACTATCTGCGCAACAACCGGCCAGAATTTAGCACCGTTTTTATTTTGACCCTCTCCGGCATCACTGCCTTCAAGTCGTTCATTCAGTTCAGTTGTTGCTTTATAAAGCAGAAAGATACCACCCAGTAGCAGCAACAGGTCGCGGGCGCTGAAGTTATGTTGCCAGAGCGTCAGCAGCGGCTGCGTAAGCGTAACCAGCCACGAGAGTGAAGCCAGCAGCGCCAGACGGCAAAGCAGCGCCAGCATCAGACCAATAATTCGCGCCCGATCGCGCAGCACGGGCGGCAATTTTTCAACCAAAATGGCGATAAATACCAGGTTATCGATGCCCAGCACCAGCTCCAGAATGATTAGCGTGACTAATCCCGCCCAGAGTGCCGGATCCATGATCCACTCCCACATACTCTTGTCACCATAATGTCTGAAAATGAGTTAAATCTGATGATAGTAAACTGACTGAAAGGTCACAAAGCGCAGCAACGCCCGCTGGCAGCGGAGCGAGCAGGCTTACCAGGAATAATCCCAAAGCAACGCCGGTAAAATAAGCAAATTGAATGGATAAAGATCGCAACGCAATCACGATATTTTGTCAGTAATGTATACCGCTGACTGGTGAGTTTTATCATGAATTTATACCAGAGAGTGGTGATTTTTATCCTGTATAATATTTCTGCCGTATATCAGGCTTATTCTGAATTTAGGAGGCTGAATGCACGGCAGACGCGGCGTCATTACTAATGACTGGTAGTCTTTTTCCTAAAATAGCACAGCGGAGACGAGGCCTACTTGTAAACAAGCCAGTAATAACTAGTATAGCAACGTGTAAGTAAATGTCTGTGCCCATCTGGTTAATTGTGCGCTGTGGTGCAATTAGCCTTGTGGATTTCGAACCAGGCAATTTTAACCAGGAGTTATCCTGGATATCGCAATAAAGAGTAATCAGCGGGTAAATGCGACATTGGCAGCGACAGCCAGGGGCGGTAGCGTGCCTGAGAGGATTGCTCCTGAATATTTTGTCTGTAATGGCGGCAATGGAGAACAGACTAATCCGTTGGTATTTATCACAATTTTCTATCATTAATCAATAGAGAATTGACCTAAATACCGGGGAGTTCGCCGCAGTTTGCTCAACAGGCTTCGGCTGAGTATCGCTCATTTATTACACAGGCCTGTAGCGTTAGGGATTAGGGAAATAAAATAAAAGAGTTAAATATGCGCGATAACGAATTCACATATAAAAGTCTTCTGACCAAAATTTTGCTGGCATGCTCGGATTTAATTTGTTTTAACGCGGCGTTGTTTATTGCACTCGCCCTGATTAATTCGTTAACCGACTCGCCCTTGGCTGATATCTCGGCTCACGATCTCAACTTAAAGATTGCTGCTCATCTTTGCCTGTCAATTATCTGTACAGGCTGGTTCTGGATCCGCCTGCGTCATTATACCTATCGCAAGCCATTCTGGTTTGAGCTGAAAGAAATATTTCGTACTGTGCTTATTTTTTCAGTTATTGACCTGTCAATTTCTGCATTATCGCAGTGGCAGATGTCGCGTTTTGTCTGGATCCTTACCTGGATTCTGGCACTGACTCTGATTCCGGTAGCACGTGCTATTTCCAAACATGTACTTAACCATTTTGGCATGTGGAAAAAACAGACCATTATTATCGGCAGCGGCCATAACGCTCAGGAAGCCTGGCAGGCACTGCAGAGCGAAGAGGTGATGGGCTTTGACGTTATTGCATTTTTTGATGTGGATGGCAGCTCACCGCAGGCCAGCATTACTAACATTCCGGTACTGCACAATGAAGCAGAACTCTGGCAGTTAACCAATAGTGAAACGCAGTTTATTGTTGCCGTTGAGTCCGAGCAGAGTCAGCACCGCGATCTCTGGCTGAAAAAGCTGGCGATGCACAACTGCCGCTCCGTATCGGTTATCCCTACATTGCGTGGCGTGCCGTTATACGGTACCGATATGGCGTATATTTTTAGCCATGAAGTGATGATTTTGCGAGTGAATAATAATCTGGCTAAACGCACATCACGCTGCCTTAAACGCGCGTTTGATATCGTCGGTGCACTCGGCATTATTATCGCACTGTCGCCTGCGCTGCTGGTACTGGGTTTTCTGGTTGGGCGTGACGGTGGGCCGCCTATCTATGGTCATGAGCGCGTTGGAATGAACGGTCGTAAATTTAAATGCCTGAAATTCCGCTCAATGGTAATCAACTCTAAAGAGGTGCTGGAAGAGGTACTGCGTACCGATCCGGTGGCCCGTGCGGAGTGGGATAAAGATTTCAAACTCAAAAACGATCCACGTATTACGAAAGTAGGCCACTTTATCCGTAAAACCAGTCTGGATGAGTTGCCACAGCTATGGAACGTGGTGCGTGGCGATATGAGTCTTGTTGGCCCGCGTCCGGTCATTGAAGATGAACTTTGCCGTTATGCCGGGGATGTCGATTACTACCTGATGGCGAAGCCAGGCATGACGGGATTGTGGCAGGTCAGCGGTCGCAACGACGTTGACTACGAAACACGCGTCTACTTTGACTCGTGGTATGTCAAAAACTGGTCGCTGTGGAATGACATTGCGATTCTGTTTAAGACCGTCGGCGTAGTGCTTAAGCGCGACGGCGCATATTGATAGATAGCGAAAGCGGGAGAGGCAACCGCCTCGCTCGCTGAATAACTGCCGGTGCTGGGAGTCTTGTTATCAGAATACTGCCATTATCGAGCCGAATTAAAACGACTTTTCCAGTTCAGCCTGCTCGTTTTAATTGATGTCGTCCGGGGGCACGGTGACAACATAAAAACCAAGGGAGCAATGATAATGACCCACAGTTTCAGTGTTTAACCCGTTAATTAAATTTTTGTAAGACGCTTACACAGCGGCGTTTTCGCCTCTATCAATCATTAACTGATAGCGAAGAACCAGATGATAATGAAAACTAAATTGATACCTTTGCTGGTATCCGCAACTTTTCTCTCCGGGTGTACCATTGAACCAGGTTCACACCTTACTACCAGTGGAAAAAATGTCATTGAGCAGAAGGACAGCAACTTTGACATCGATAAATATGTAAACGTCTTCCCGATGACGCCTCGTCTGGTGGAACAGATGCGTCCTAAGCCACTGGTTGCACAGGCTAACCCGCAGCTGCAGAACGAAATTCAGAGCTATCAGTATCGCGTTGGTGTGGGTGACGTGCTGATGGTAACTGTCTGGGATCACCCGGAGCTGACAACACCAGCGGGTCAGTATCGCAGTGCCAGCGACACCGGTAACTGGGTTCAGGCTGACGGCACAATTTTCTATCCCTACATCGGTAAAGTCCGGGTTGCCGGTCGCAACGTAACTGAGATTCGGGCGGAAATTGCGCGTCGTCTGGCGCAGTATATTGAAAGCCCGCAGGTGGATGTCAATGTGGCCGCTTTCCGGTCGCAGAAAGCCTATGTTACCGGATCAGTTACGACCTCGGGTCAGCAGCCGATCACCAACGTGCCGCTTACCGTGCTGGATGCCGTCAACGCGGCGGGCGGTCTGGCAGCCGATGCTGACTGGCGCAACGTCGTGCTGACGCATAATGGCCGTGAACAGCGCATTTCACTGCAGGCGCTGATGCAGAACGGTGATTTAAGCCAGAACCATCTGCTCTATCCGGGCGATATTCTTTATGTACCACGCAATGACGATCTGAAAGTCTTTGTGATGGGCGAAGTTCGTCAGCAGTCAACGCTGAAGATGGATCGCAGCGGCATGACGCTGGCGGAAGCGCTGGGTAACGCACAGGGTATGGATCAAACCACCTCGGATGCGACCGGCGTCTTTGTTATCCGTCCGATTCGCGGCGCAAACCGCACCAAAATCGCCAACATCTATCAGTTAAATACCAAAGATGCAGCGTCAATGGTGATGGGCACCGAGTTCCAGCTGGAACCTTATGACATCGTCTATGTGACCGCTACACCGATTACCCGCTGGAACCGCGTTATTTCCGGGCTGCTGCCAACCATCGTAGGTATCGATGATGCAAGCTCCGCAGCGCTGCGCTTCCGCAACTGGTCAAACTAAGGTTTTACCATGATTAAGTCAGTGCTTGTGGTTTGCGTAGGCAATATCTGCCGCTCACCAACAGGTGAGCGGCTGCTAAAGCGCGCACTGCCACTAACGCGTATCGCCTCAGCTGGTCTGGGTGCCCTGGAAGGGTATCCAGCCGATAAAACGGCAGCTGAGGTTGCCGCTGAACATGGCCTTTCTCTGGATGGACACCAGGCGCAGCAGTTAACGGCAGAGATGTGTCGTGACTTTGATCTGATCCTGGTAATGGAAAAACGCCATATTGAGCAGGTCAACCGCATCGATCCCGCAGCACGTGGCAAAACGATGTTACTGGGACACTGGCTTAATCAACAGGAAATTGCGGACCCATACAGAAAGAGCCGTGAGGCATTTGACGCTGTATATGGGTTACTGGAAAACGCAACCCAGAAATGGGTCAACGTATTAAGCCGATAGTTGAGATTATCCATGAATATAAAAAACAAGGTCATGACCGCGCCAAAAGAAGATTCGAATGGATGGGATCTGGCGCATCTTGTGGGCCAGCTGATCGATCATCGCTGGATCATTGTTGCTGTTACCGCTTTTTTTATGCTGGTAGCAACACTCTACACACTGTTTGCAACACCAATCTACAGTGCCGATGCCATGGTTCAGGTTGAGCAGAAGAATACGGCGTCAGTGCTGAACGATCTCACCGATGTGCTGCCTGCTATGCCAGCATCTGATACAGAGATTCAGATCATTGAATCGCGTATGGTGATTGGCAAAACCGTGAACGATCTTGGCCTGGATACGGTTGTTCAGCAGCACTATTTCCCGGTGTTTGGTAAAGGTCTGTCGCGTCTGATGGGCAACAAACCGGCACAGATTGCAATTTCGCGTCTGGAGATCCCACGTACTATCGATAAGCGTACTGTTGAGCTGGAAGTAACAGGCGCAGACACCTATACCGTCAGCAGTAATGGTGATGAGCTGTTTAAAGGTCGCGTAGGCCAGCTGGAACAGCATGGTGAAGTTACCATGCTGGTCAGCGGCATTCAGGCGGATGAGGGCACCAGCTTTAGCGTAACTAAGTTGACCGATCTGCAGGCGATTAAAACGGTGCTGGGCGCGCTGACTGTCGCTGATAAAGGGAAAACCACGGGTGTGCTGGGCCTGGAGTATCGTGATGAAGATCCAGAGCAGGCGAGCCGGGTTCTGAACCAGATCGTCAATAATTATCTGCTGCAAAACGTTGAGCGCAAATCTGAACAGGCAGAAAAAAGCCTGCAGTTCCTGCGCAATCAGCTGCCGCAGGTGCGTGCCAAACTGGATGAAGCAGAAGATAAGCTGAACACATTCCGTCGTCAGAATGAATCCGTGGATATGTCGCTGGAGGCGAAGTCAGCTCTGGATTCATCTGTGAGTGTTCAGAGTCAGCTGAATGAGCTGACCTTCCGTGAAGCAGAAGTGTCGCAGCTGTTTACTAAAGATCACCCTACTTACCGTGCGCTGCTGGAAAAACGTAAAACACTGGAAGCCGAGCAGGCTCAGCTGAACAAAAAGATCTCTGGTATGCCACAAACGCAACAGGAGATCCTGCGTCTGACGCGTGACGTGCAGGCTGGTCAGGAGATCTACATGCAGCTGCTGAATCGTCAGCAGGAGCTGGGGATCAGTAAGGCGAGTACTGTCGGAGATGTGCGTATCATTGATGGCGCAGAAACAGCCGGCAATCCGGTTGCTCCGAAGAAGTTGCTGATTATCGCCGCGGGTCTGATTCTGGGGCTGATACTCTCAGTCGGCCTGGTACTGCTGAAAGCGCTGTTCCATCACGGCATCGATAATCCTGAACAGCTGGAAGAGCTGGGAATGAATGTGTATGCCAGCGTGCCACTCTCTGAATGGCAGCGTAAGAAAGATACCGAAGCTCTGGCACGTCGTGGTCATAAAGAAAAAAGCGATCCACACAATACGCTGCTGGCGCTGGGTAATCCCACTGACCTCTCTATCGAAGCGCTTCGTAGTCTGCGTACCAGCCTGCACTTCGCTATGATGGAAGCCAAAAATAACGTTCTGATGATTACCGGCGCCAGTCCGGGCATCGGTAAAACCTTTGTCTGCGCCAACCTGGCAACGCTGGTGGCAAAAGCGGGTCAGCGCGTGCTGCTTATTGATGGCGATATGCGTCGCGGCTATACCCATGAGCTGCTGGGTGCGGATAACCGGCAGGGACTCTCTAATGTGCTTTCCGGTAAAAGCGAGTTCTCTCCGGCAATGATTCAGAAGGGCGTATATGGTTTTGATTTTCTGCCACGCGGCCAGGTACCACCGAACCCATCTGAGCTGCTGATGCATCGTCGTATGGGCGAGCTGCTGGAATGGGCTAACCAGAATTACGACCTGGTGCTGATCGATACACCACCTATTCTGGCGGTGACCGATGCCTCTATTATCGGCAAGCAGGCTGGTACTTCGCTGATGGTCGCGCGTTTCGAAACCAATACCGCTAAAGAGCTGGATGTAAGCTACAAGCGTTTTGCTCAGAACGGTATTGAAATCAAAGGTGTGATCCTCAACGCCGTAGTACGTAAAGCGTCAAACGCTTACGGTTATGGTTATGACTATTACAACTATGAATATGGCAAAGAAGCAAAAAGCTAATTAAGACCATAATGGGGCGGCTTAACCGCCCCATTTTTATGGTGAAAGCCGCAGCATCTGTTCACTGAATAGCAGAGGCGGTCAGGATTTTTTCAGGTGCCTTTTGCACCCGCAGAAACACACAGCACAATCTTTTATATTTCCGTAATGGTATGCGGCTTCTGGTTAATAAAGAGTAATAACGGTATGATTTTTAGGAATAAAGCCGATTTCTTTATCTATGCTGCTTGCGCTACCGTTGCATCTGGAACAGCTGTTTAAGAGGTGCTGGCAATGCAGGATATTCGCTTCTCAATCGTCATTCCGGCGTATAACGCGTCGCAATCTATCACCACCACGCTTGACTGCGTTAAAGCACAAAGTTATCGCAATTTTGAAGTCATCATTGTGGATGATAAATCCGCAGATGCCGCAGAACTGGCCGAGGTGGTACGGGACGAACGCTATCAGGAATTAACGATTAAGCTGGAGCTTTCTCAGACCAAACTCAATGGTGCCGGCGCGCGTAACAGAGGTATTGAGCTTGCTGAAGGGGATTTTATCAGCTTTCTTGATGCTGATGATGAGTGGCATTGCGATAAGCTGCAGGATGTTTACCATACCATTACCCGTCTGGAAGCAGCGGGTAAGTCACGCTATGTGATCTTCAGTCAGGTTAACATTCATCAGGATGGACACTTCCTGAAAGTGATGCCGATGCAGGCACCCGGCAAAAATGAGACCGTGGCTGAATATCTCTTTGGCTGTTATGGCTTTATCCAGACCAGCACCATTGTGCTAAAGCGGACAGATGCGTTAAAGATTAAGTTTGACACGCGCTTTATCCGCCATCAGGACTACGATTTCTGCATTCGTGCCGATCGCGCTGGCTATGAGTTTGTCATGATTGATAAACCGCTGGCCACCTACCATCTGGTGACTCACTTTGGATCCAGACACAAGGGTGAGTCGGTGAAATACTCCTATTTCTGGCTTGATAGCATGAAGCCGCACCTCACTACACGCGACATCCATACCTACAAAGCATTCAAACTGCCGCTGCGCTACAAGATGGATGGAAAGTCGCTGCAGGCGAGCCTGAGCTTTGCCCGCTATTTCTTTCTGACCAACCGTGATAACCGTGCCTACTTCCTTAATCGCCTGATGGATAAAGTGAAGTCACGGTTTGGCGGAAACAGCGCGCTTTCCTGACGTTGACGCACATTTATCTGCTCCCCGCGCGGGGGCACTTTTTCGGCTTCTGACACTCCGGGCAATTAATATGACAAATCATGCTGGCACCATCGGTATTGTGATGCCGATGTATAACGCGCGTAAAACCGTAATGCGTGCGGTTGAGTCAATTATCAATCAGACCTACAGCGACTGGCATCTCTACCTGGTCAATGACAAATCCACCGATGATTCGCTGGCGTATGTGCGTGAGCACTGTAAAGATGCGCGCATTACCATTCTCAGCAATGACGTTAATCAGGGGGCAGCGGAAACCCGTAATGTTGGACTGCGCGCCGCCACAGAAGAGATCATTGCGTTTCTTGATAGTGATGATGAGTGGCATCCCGAAAAACTGGCTGAGCAGGCCGCGGCGATGGCTGCTGGCGACAACTTTGTTATCACGCACTATCACTATAAAACGCAAAACGCCAGTCACGATATCACCTGGAGCAAACCCTATCTGCAGCGGGAAAACTTTGTGAAAAAGCAGTATCGCGTCTGCTTCTCGTCAGTCTGTTTTCGCCGCCCGTCCCGGGGCATCTTTTTCCAGCGCAAAGGACACGAAGATTTTCTGTTTCTGTATGAGCTTTTTTCCCATTACCAGCAGGCGCGGGTTATCCGGAAAACAGTGGTGAACTATTACGAGCTGGGCGATTCGCTATCGCGCAATAAAAATAAAGCAGCGAAATGGCACCTTGAATTATTAAGAATTATCTATAAAAACAATCCGTTAAAAATTTATTACTATTACACCTGGTATATGGTTAATGGCGTACTTTTCGCCCTGAAGCATCGCTGAAATCTGCATATATGCACGCAGTTATGTTGCCAGCCCGGATGTTATGTTCAGTATTGTTGAGGTGAAAAGCGTTAAATGAAAAAAGTCGTTTTGGTGATCAAAGATGCCTACTCTTATGCCGGCACTGAGAACATCTGTAACTTTATGTCAGAGTGTCTTGGTGAAGAGCACGCTGTCACCATCTACTCTCTGGAAGGCCACGGCAACACATTTTATCCTTTTGAGCGGGTCAGCGAGATTGTGAGTTTCGAAGGCCACAGCAATCCTATCAAAAGCGCCGTTGCGCGCATTCATGAAGCCGGCTTTGACAGCGTTTTTCTTATCAGCATGGGGCGTCTGAGCGTGATGTTTGCGTTCTGGAACCTGATGGCGCTGAAGAAAAAAACGTTTAAGGCTTACGCCTGCGAGCATATCGCTATCAACTCCTTTAGCAAGCCTATCAAAATGCTGAAATGGCTACTGCTGCGCTACTACGACCGGGTTATTGTACTGACGGATAAAGATCAGCAGGTATTCAGCCGCTGGCATATCCGCAGCCAGCAGATCCCGAATCCGGTGGTTTACAAAGGCTTTGAACGTCGGCAGCGACATCGTCAGGCGCTGGCAGTAGGGCGGCTGGACAATCAGAAGGGGTTCGATCTGCTGCTGGATATCTGGGCGGAATTCAGCAAAAAACATCCTGACTGGACCCTGGCGATCGCGGGTGATGGCGAGCTTCGTCAGCAACTGCACGATCAGGCGGCCGCGCTGGGCATTACCCATAGCGTGAACTTTGTCGGCAAAGTCAGCAATATCAACGACTACTATCGCGACAGTGATATGGCGCTGATGACCTCACGCTATGAGGGGCTGCCGCTGGTGCTGCTGGAAGCGAAATCCTGGTCACTGCCCGTTATTGCCTATGACTGCCCGACCGGACCACAGGAGATCATCAATCATAACGAAGATGGTTTTCTGGTACCCATGAATGACAAAGCTGCTTTTCTGGCGCATATGGAGCAGCTCGCGGCGGATGACCGCCTGTTCCATGCCATGAGTGACAAAACCAAAGAAACTGCGCTGAAGTTTGACGGCAATCAGATCAAACAGAGCTGGCTGGCGCTGGTATAAGCGCCGCCCCTTTTCCATGCCTGCCGGGATAGACTCACTTTGACCACGGGATAACATCATGAAAAGAAGAGACGTGTTGCAGGCTGCTGCCTCCTCGATTGTTGCCGCGCTCTCAGTCAGCGCCTTTTCCAGTTCTGCAGCGAAAAATGGCCAGCCAGCACTGAAAGCTGTCGATCCTGCCAGCGTACCGCAGGGTAACGTGCCAATTCTGACGCCAGAAAATGTCTACACCATGCCACCGCAATTCTGGCAGAACTTTCACGGCAAACTCTGGATTGGTAAAGCGGGCAGTGATGCCTCGCAATCAGGCAATCAGATTCCGGTTTATCTGCGTGATGCCAGGGGTAATGTTTCGCAGGTGAGCCAGCCAATCGCGCTGAATCAGGGCAATTTTGCCCAGTTTATTCATGATAAAGCGGTGCTGATTGCAAATCCGGCGCACTCAATGGTGGTTGAAGATGATCAGGGGCACAGGCTGTTTTCTATCAGTGATGCTTCACGTCCTGATCAGAATAATTTCAGCCAGCGCCTGTCACAGCCCAACGGTTATCAGCTGATTGGTGAAATTCCTTCAGTGGAGGAGTTGCGCCAGACCCGCCCTCTGTTCGCAGGTGCCAAAATCAAGCTTAAAAGCTGGCATGAAGGGCTGGAGGTCGGCGGCGGCGAGTTTGTGGGTGCCTATGGCGACGCCGGTGATGATAGCGGTGTGATCTTTAGCGGTAAGGGCTTCTTCTGGCGGCGCGTGGTGGAAGATTTCAACCGCCTGACGCTGTTTGATTTTGGTGCGATTGCCGATGGTAAAACGGATGCTGCGCCGGCGATCAAAGCGATGTATCAATGGTCGCTGGATAACCATCAGCCGATATGCGTACAGTTTCCGGCAGGAACATTTTTTGTTACCGGCTGCGATTTCGGTGCTAAAGAGCAGCGCTTCTTCCGCATCTCCGGGGCTATGGTCAACTTTGGCTATTTTCCGGCAACAACGCTGGTCTCTGATGGCCGCTCCGACTTTCTGTTTCAGGTTAATGCACGCTGGACAGAGATCTCAAACCTCAACTTCAATGGCCAGAATGATAAACGTCCAAACAGGCAGGGACTATTTCGCAACACCTGTCCTGGCGGTCAGTTTTTCCGCGGCGCCTGCCTGCGCTTTAATCGTGTGGGCGGCACCTCAATCAGCCTGCTTGATACGCTCGACTGCAAAATTGATCAGTGGTACGCCGATACCTGTACCGGTGATGTGATCAAAGCAGGCTGGTCCGGGCAGAAAGCAGGGGCCTGGGATCACAGCACGGCGATTGAACTCTCCAACTTTAATGCCCAGCACTGTAGTGGTGGCATGGTGCTGAATTTGCCACGCTGCAGCCAGTCGATTATTCACAACGGCTGGATTGAACACAGCGAACATCCCGGGGATATCTCCAACGGGCAGTGGATCATTGATGCACTCAGCCTGGAAGATTGTAAAAACCCGCTTAATGCCCGTAACTCGCGCCTCAATATGCGGCAGACCAATCTGCAGTCGGGCAGCTGGATTGACAATTCGCTGCAGGGCGAACGCTGGCTCAGTATCTGGGAGATGGGCTCAACGCGCGTTGAGTCTTATGGCGTCGCTGTGGATGGCAGCCTGAAATATAACTACATCACCTCGCGTTTCCGGCTGAGTAATAACACCCATCAGGCAACCTGGTTTGAACTGGGTAACTTCTACTCGCCTGATGTGGGAGACAGCTGGGAGATTGAGCTGTTCGGGCAATCTCAGTTCAGTACCGGCACTGATAAGGCATCACTGAATGATGTAATGGGCGGTCAGCAAACCGGCGGTCGTGCGGTGATTCATCTGCAGCGTAAAACGCAAAAAGCGGAGGCGAGCTGGTCAGCTGAGGGCAGTTCACCCGTGCAGGAGGTGCGGCTGGTGGCGCGATCTGACACCGACACCAGAGTCTGGGTAAAACTGGCAGGCTGGACGCCAGCGGCTGTAGTGCTGATTAAAAGCACGGCAAAAGATCGCTTTATGACCGGTCGCTGCGCGCGCGTTGATGCCACTATGGTTGAAGGCGCACCAGATAATGGCAGCCAACTGGCTCCTCAGCGTTTTAGTCTGCACAACGGCAAAGCGGGTATCGGCGGCAACGAGCAGGGGGATCTGCTGTTTGCTTCGCGAGAGCTGAAGCCGGAGCAGGTTGATACGCGGCAGCCAAAAGGCTTTGTCTCTGTGGTTATTAACGGAGAGCAGGTGGCGCTGCCCTATTTTGCGCTGAAATAAATCATTTTTTACCAGGACGGGGCGCCTCAGATGGGATGCTCCAGCCTGTTTCAGATGTAGTAGCAACAATTGGTCGTTATTTTCGGGCGTTGTCCCATTGCAGTTCTTTTAAACAGAGTTCACTTTGCTGCGCAGGAGAGATGCGGCGGCTTGTAAGAATTACAAATACTTATCTGGAGTTGGTATGAAGATTTTATTGGTGGGTAACCACACTTGTGGGAACCGCGGTGATGGCGCGATTTTGCGTGGTCTGATCGATTCTCTGCAGGCGGCGCGTAACGATCTGGATATTGACGTAATCAGTCGTTACCCGACCAGTTCTGGTTATCTCCTGCAGCAGGATATTCAGCAGGACTCGCTGTTTTTACATAACAGTAAAGCGCCCAAAGGATTGGCAGGCAGTCTGAAGCGTAAAGTCGCTAATCGCCTGATGCCCGATATTATGATGGCGCATCTGGGTAAAGGCGGTCTCTATAAATCGTTTTCTGTCCCGCCGCATCTGGCGGCGTTTACAAAGAGCCTGGAGAAATATGATGCGGTTATCCAGGTAGGCGGCTCGTTTTTTGTTGATCTCTATGGCGTAACCCAGTTTGACCATGCACTCTGTGCACTGATGGCCAAAAAACCACTCCATATGATCGGCCATTCGGTCGGACCTTTTGAAAATCCACGGGTTAATGCACTGGCTAATTTTGTTTTTGAACGTACCGATAGCCTGGTATTACGTGAAGAAGTCAGTCTTGACCGCCTTAAGCAGGATGGTGTTACAACGCGCCGGGTCAAAATGGGCGTAGACACCGCTTTCCTGGTTAAGGCGCGCAGCGTGGAGAATCCGGGGCATAATCTGCTGCACTGGCAGCGTGTTATCCGCAGTCGTAAAACCATTGCAATCACTGTGCGTGAGCTGGCTCCATTTGATAAACGTCTGGGTATCACGCAGAAAGAGTATGAAGCAGCATTTGGTCGCGTTATTAACGCGATGATTGCAGAGGGCTACCAGGTCGTCGCGTTCTCTACCTGTACCGGCATTGATAGCTATGCGAAAGATGATCGCATGGTAGCGCTGACGCTACGTGACTATGTGGATCAGCCCGAGCACTACCATGTGATTATGGATGAATTTAACGATCTGGAACTTGGCGTCTTGTTAAGTGACTGTTATCTGACGATCGGTACGCGCCTGCACTCTGCCATTATCTCCATGAATTTTGGTACGCCGGCCGTTGCTATCAACTATGAACACAAATCGCTGGGCGTAATGAAACAGCTGGGTCTGCCGCAGATGGCCAGCGATGTACAAAGCCTGATGGATGGCTCGTTAATCGATAAAGTGCGGACAGTGTTATATGACTATGACAATGTGAAACTGAAAGTAGATAACGCGGTCGCGCAGGAGCGTGAAACAGGCAACCGCATCACCGAAGAACTTCTCAATGTGCTGGAGTAAGTGATGAAGCTTACCTTTTTCACCATGCGTTTTCCGGTTGCCTCTGAGACGTTTGTGCTCAATCAGGTAACCCATTTCATCGATGCTGGCCATGATGTGGAAATTATCTCCGTCTTTCCGGGGGATATGATTAACCGTCACGCCGCATTTGATGACTACAACCTGGCGGCTAAAACGCACTATCTGCTGCCGGAAGAGAAAGTCTCTAATCTTGATAAGCTGACTCAGCGTATCGGGCTGATGCTGCCGAAAATTGCTAAACCGGCGCTGATTAAGTCGCTTAATGTCGGGCGCTATGGGGCACAGGCGAAAAAGCTGCTGTTACCAGCGATTGTCGCAAATAGTACCCGTAGCTTCACTGCCGATGTCTTTCTGGTGCACTTCGGCTATGCCGGCGCGCTGGCAAACAAGTTGCGCGAGCTGGGTATGTTAAAAGGAAAGCAGGCAACCGTCTTTCACGGTGCTGATATTTCCCGTCATCATATTCTGGCCGAGCACAAACTCGACTACGTGAATCTGTTTAAACAGAGTGAGCTGGTGCTGCCAATCAGTCACTTATGGAAAAACAAGCTGATCGAGATGGGATGTCCGCCAGAGAAGCTGCATGTTACGCGCATGGGGATTGAGCCGGAGAAATTTAATTTTCAGCCGCGAGAGGCGTTTCATCAACCGCTACGAATTGTGTCCGTGGCCCGTCTTACCGAAAAAAAGGGGCTGGATATAGCGGTAAAAGCCAGTGAGATCCTGCGGGATAAAGGGGGGCAGTTTGAATTCACGATTATCGGTAATGGTGAGCAGGAGGGGATGATGCGCGAGCACATCGCGAATGCAGGCCTGAAAGACGTTGTGAATATGCCGGGCTTCAAACCGCAGGATGAGATCCGCCAGGCACTGAATGAGGCTGATATTTTCCTGTTGCCCTCTAAAACGGCTGATGATGGCGATATGGAGGGTATTCCGGTGGCGCTGATGGAAGCGATGGCGGTTGGCCTGCCGGTGGTATCGACTTATCACAGCGGCATTCCTGAGCTGATAGAGAACAATGTCAGCGGCTGGCTGGTGACGGAAAATGATGCTGATGAGCTTGCTGACACGCTGCTGCGCCTCTCGCGTGGCGATGTCGATGTGGCACCCGTGATTGCGGCTGCACGGCAGAGAGTGGAAACAGAGTTTAACCAGCATATCGCCTATGCGGAGCTGGAGAAAATCCTGGAGCAGATGGTGTGAGTGGTTTAAAAAAACAGGCGCTATGGCTGTTTGGCAGCACCTGCTTTGCCGCACTGTTACAGGTGCTGCAACTGGCAGTGCTGGCGCGCAAGCTGGAGACGCATGAGCTGGGATTGCTGGCGATTATCAACGCCATTCTGGCGGTGGCAACAGTGCTGCAGGATATGGGCATGAGCAGCTATATTGTTCACCGGCAGAATATAACCCGACGCGAACAGAGCACCATCTACTGGGTTAACGTCTCGCTCAGCTTGTGTACCGGGTTAATTATGCTGGCTATCGCCTGGCCTGTGGCGTGGTTTTATCATCTGCCAGAGCTCACCGGGCTGATAATGCTTACCAGCCTTAACTTTCTGGTGCTGGGACATCTTTCTCAATATCAGGCGCACTATGTGAAAACCAAACGCATGGTAGCGCTGGCAAAGATTGAGATGGGCACCAAGCTGTTTGCTTTTCTCTGCACTGTGGCCATGCTCTATCTGACCTCGCTTGCGGTAGCAGCGGTGATCCTCGGGCTGTTTATTAACGCCTTTACCCGCATTCTCTGCATGATCTACTTTGGTGAAAAATCCTGGCGTCCTACCCGCGAATTTGATGGCAAAACCTTTGTCAGCGCTATGCGTTATGGCATCTATCAGCTGGGTTCGCAGACTATCAATCAGTTGCGAACTCAGGCTGACGCGCTGATTGTGGGTAAAGTGATGGGTGCTGAGATGCTTGGGATCTACTCTTTGGCTAAAGAGCTGATTCTGCAACCGCTGAAACTGGTGTCACCCGTGATCAATCGGCTGGCGCTACCGCGTTTTGCAGAGAAACAGCATGATGCGGCGCAGCTCAAAGCGCTGTTCCTCAAAGGCACCTTTGTCATTATGTTATTCAGCAGCGCAATGTATCTGGCGATAGGTATTTTCTCACCAGTGATAGTGCGTGTACTTTATGGTGCATCACATGAGCAGGTATACCATCTGATACCGCTTATGTTGCTGTTTGGGATGCTGCGGCCAATGGGCGGACTGACCGGTGCAATTTCACAGGCAAACGGGCGGACTAACATTGAGTTTTACTGGAATATTGTTGCGAGCATTGTGGTGCTTGGGGTACTGGCCACGACGTTTATCTGGCCAAACGTACTTTATGTGGCGCTGACGCTCTCTATTTCACAGGTATTGATCTCTGCGTTTGCACATCCGTTTTTTATCAAACCGGTTATTGGCATTCATTTTCTGCCTTATGCACGTCAGTGGGTCTCAGTCTCTGCGGTGTTTGTCGGTGTAATGCTGCTAATTAACCACTTTAAGCTGTTTGTGATGCCCGAGTGGTTTACTGGCTGGTTCTGAGACTATGATATAAATCTGAACGCTGCGTAAAAGTTTGCAGGGCTGGATGAAAAGGGTGTCGCCGGACACCCTTTTTTTATCTGCAGGCTCTCTGTCGGGCAGAAAAAGAGCAGGTATAAACGGTTATTAGTGGCTACTGATCTTAACGCTCATTAATCTGAAAATAGTGCAGAGAGTGTGCAGGTTAATATGTTAACTGTGTCACGGTTTTATATCGCTTTACCATTTGAAATTGCCCGAAAAATTGGCTGCACTAAGTATGCGAATTAGATGATTTTTGATGTTATGACAGAGAGTTAGTGTCGGCTTTTCAGATAAAGATTATACTTGCCCGGACAGCCAATCCTGCATAATCGATACATATCTTCACTTCATAAAATGGAATACTTATGACCAAGCTTAAAGCAGTAATCCCGGTTGCGGGCCTCGGTATGCATATGCTCCCTGCGACTAAAGCCATTCCAAAAGAGATGCTGCCAATCGTCGACAAACCAATGATCCAGTATATCGTTGACGAGTGTGTGGCTGCAGGCATCAAGGAAATTGTGCTGGTCACCCATGCTTCCAAAAATGCGGTGGAAAACCACTTCGATACTACCTATGAGCTGGAAGCACTGCTTGAAGCTCGTGTGAAACGTCAGCTGCTGAGCGAAGTTCAGTCAATCTGTCCTCCTGGTGTAACCATTATGAACGTGCGTCAGGCAGATCCGCTGGGTCTGGGCCACTCAGTACTTTGCGCACGTCCAATGATTGGAGATAACCCGTTTGTTGTGGTACTGCCAGACGTCCTGCTGGACGACTCTACTGCAGATCACCTGCGTTACAACCTGGCCGCAATGGTGGCACGATTTGAAGAGACGGGTCGTAGCCAGGTACTGGCAAAGCATATGCCAGATGAAGATCTCTCTGAGTATGGCGTGCTGACAACGGAACAGCCTGTCGATAATCCAGGCGATATCAGTACAATTACCAGTTTCGTTGAGAAACCAGAGCATCCCGCTGAGTTAAATTCTGATCTCACCGCTGTCGGCCGCTATGTACTTTCTGCGGATATCTGGGCTGAGCTGGAAAAAACTGAGCCAGGCGCATGGGGCCGCATTCAGCTCACTGATGCGATTGCCTCACTCAGCAAAACCAAACCGGTTGATGCGCAGTTGCTGACAGGCACCAGCTTTGACTGTGGTCGTAAGCTGGGTTATATGCAGGCGTTTGTCTCTTATGGCCTGCGTAATAATACTCAGGGTCGTGACTTCCGCGAGGCGATTCACAAAATTCTCGCAAAATAAGCGTTCTCATACCGTGCGGTCAGCGCGGTTTTCAAGGAGTAGACATGGCTATTTTGGTCACAGGCGGGGCAGGATATATTGGCTCCCATACGGTACTGGCGCTGCTGGAGCGTGGTGACGACGTTGTCGTACTGGATAACCTCTGTAACGCCTCGCGTGAAGCGATCAACCGTGTTGAAAAGCTGGCAGGGAAAAAAGCGGTGTTTATCGAAGGGGACATCCGCGACCGTGCGTGCCTGCGCGATCTGTGCGCCAGCAACGCTATTTCTGCGGTGATCCACTTTGCTGCGTTAAAAGCAGTGGGAGAATCAACGCGCAAGCCGCTGGAATACTACGAAAACAATGTGGCTGGCACTGTGGTTCTGCTGGAAGAGATGCGTGCTGCTGGTGTCTGGGACTTTATCTTTAGTTCCTCTGCAACAGTTTATGGTGCTGACGCGCCGGTTCCCTATGTCGAAACCACGCCAATTGGCGGCACGACCAGCCCATATGGCACGTCAAAGCTCATGATTGAATGGGTTATACGCGACTTTGCCAAAGCTGAACCTGATTTTAAAGCTATTGCGTTGCGCTACTTTAACCCGGTTGGCGCTCATGAGTCAGGTGAGATTGGTGAAGACCCGACCGGTATTCCAAACAATCTGCTGCCCTATATTGCGCAGGTGGCAATTGGACGTCTTGATAAGCTTGGCGTATTTGGTAACGACTATGCGACGCCAGATGGCACCGCACAACGTGACTACATTCATGTCGTGGATCTGGCAGAGGGGCATCTGAAAGCGCTGGACCATCTGAAAAAAGTTCAGGGTTATAAAGCTTACAATCTGGGCGGCGGCACTGGCTTCTCTGTACTGGAAATGATCAAAGCTTTTGAAGCTGCTTCAGGTAAACAGATTCCATTTGAATTTAAGCCACGACGCGATGGTGATTTACCTGCGTTTTGGGCTGATGCCACGCTGGCAAACAGTGAACTTGACTGGCGTGTCACGCGCGGCATTGATGCAATGATGCGCGATACATGGAACTGGCAATCAAAAAATCCAGACGGTTTCAGGTAACATTACTACGCTAACCTGTCTGCAACCCACTGTATTATGATGGCATTCCGCTACTCATAAAACAGTGGGTTTTTTATTTGAATAAAATTGTCTCTGTCTCATAGTAAGATGCAGGATTGTAATGATCACCACATGAAAATATTCAGATTGTTTTTATTTTAATTGTTTGATTGTAGTGAAAAAATCCACGCTTTTTTGCTGCTTATAATAATCCTGACAAAATCAGTTGAACAATAAACAATCATCGAAAGCTTTTTATCTGAGCAAACGTTGCCAAATTATCAAAAAGAGCTACCTTATGGCTTGTTTCAGTCACAAGATAATAAGAGAATCGTAAAGATTTTTATTCGATTGCGTCGGGTAATCATTATGGAAAAGCACCTGACACCATAACGCATTTATGCCAGTTAAGTTTACCGTGCTGGCTGTCAACATGTTAACGAGACTGGTAACGATAGCCAGGGGCGGTAGCGTGGGTAATTTATGTCAACTTCTTAGTGGTGCATCTATGCTAGAGATCGTCTATGTGTTTCTCAGTGCATTAGCGTTACTTTTCATTGCGCGCAAGGCAGCTCGCAAAGTGGGTCTGGTCGATAAGCCCAATGTGCGTAAGCATCATAGCGGGCACATTCCATTAGTCGGAGGGGTGTCAGTCTATCTCTCGCTATGGATTATCTATTTTCTGCAGCCAGCATGGCTGCCTGACTTCTCTGTTTATATCTTCTGCGCCTCACTGCTGCTGCTGGTGGGTGTGCTTGATGATCGCTTCGACCTGCCTTTCTTACCCCGGATGTTACTGCAGGCGCTAATGGCATGCGTCATGATGTGGAATGGCTACTATCTCTATTCGCTGGGTGACTTGCTGTTTGGCGCACCGCTGATCCTGGGTGGATTGGGATATGCCATCACGCTATTTGCTGTTATCGGCGCGATCAATGCTTTTAATATGGTTGATGGAATAGATGGTCTGCTGGGCGCACTCTCCTGCGTCACATTTGGGGCGCTGGCGGTGATGTTCTCGCTTGGTGGCCGGGATGAGCTGGCGATGTGGTGTACTTCTCTGGTTACTGCCTGTCTGCCCTATATTCTGCTTAATCTTGGTATTCCATGGGGACGCAAGTTTAAAGTCTTTATGGGAGATGCAGGCAGTACGCTTATCGGCTTCACCGTAATATGGCTGCTGGTACTGGCCACACAGGGCATTGATAGTGTGATGCAGCCGGTAACTGCCCTCTGGTTTATCGCGGTACCGCTGATGGATATGGTGCGCGTAATGATTTCACGCGTACGGCAGGGCAATAGTCCGTTCAAGCCCGATCGGGAGCATCTGCACCACCTGCTGCAACGCGCCGGATTGAGCGGGCGCGCGACGCTGGCGGTGATTGTTACCGTTGCTTCGCTGATGGCGGCATGCGGTATTTTGCTTGAGATCAACAGGGTTGCGGGCCTGTGGCAGCTTGTCGCTTACGCTGGCGCGTTTGCCTCCTTTAATCTGGTGATGCGCAAGCTAAGCTATCGCCAGCCAGTATTAAGTACCGGCCATAAGCAGGCATCACCTCATGGCCTGCTGAATGACGCAGAAAACAGCATTCCTAAATTTTAAATTGGCAGTTAAGTAGTGGCATCGAAATAAGCCTTATTAATCAACAATACTTATCAGGTACATAACGTGAAAATTCTGGTTACTGGCGGCGCGGGTTTTATCGGCTCAGCTGTTGTTAGACATATCATCAAAGACTCTTCAGACAGCGTAATCAATGTTGATAAACTTACCTATGCCGGCAATCTGGAGTCACTGACTGAGATTGATAGCAGCGATCGCTATCAGTTTGAGCATGCCGATATCTGCGATAGTGAAGCCATGGAGCGCATATTCGCTCAGCATCAGCCAGATGCTGTTATGCATCTGGCGGCAGAAAGCCACGTTGATCGCTCCATTACCGGGCCAGCTGCTTTTATTGAGACCAACGTCACCGGCACCAGTGTTCTGCTTGAAGTGGCACGTAAATACTGGAGCGCGCTGGATGCTGAAAAGCAGCAGCATTTCCGTTTTCATCATATTTCAACAGATGAAGTCTACGGCGATCTGCCGCATCCCGATGAGGTTGCTGCGGGCACAACGCTACCACTATTTACCGAAGAGACGCCTTATGCGCCAAGCAGCCCTTACTCTGCATCCAAGGCGTCGAGCGACCATCTGGTGCGGGCATGGCGTCGTACCTATGGTTTACCGGTTATCATCACCAACTGTTCCAACAATTACGGGCCTTATCACTTCCCGGAAAAATTGATCCCCCTGGTTATCTTAAACGCGCTTGAGGGCAAACCTCTGCCGGTATATGGCAAAGGCGATCAGATCCGGGACTGGCTCTATGTGGAAGATCATGCACGGGCGTTATACACCGTCGTGAAATCAGGCAAGCCAGGCGAAACTTACAACATCGGTGGTCATAACGAGAAAAAGAATATTGATGTTGTGCATACCATCTGTGACCTGCTGGATGAAATTGCGCCTAAAGAGAACTCTTATCGTCAGCAAATTACCTATGTTACCGATCGTCCTGGACACGATCGTCGCTACGCGATTGATGCCGGAAAAATCGCCCGTGAACTTGGCTGGAAACCGCAAGAGACATTTGAGAGTGGTATCCGCAAAACAGTTCACTGGTACCTTGAAAATGCAGAATGGGTAGCAAACGTAAAAAGCGGTGCTTACAAAACCTGGATCGAACAGAACTACGGAGAGCGTAACTGATGGACATCCTGCTACTGGGTAAATCTGGTCAGGTTGGCTGGGAGTTACAGCGTGCATTATCTCCGCTGGGAAATTTGATTAGTCTTGATCGTCACTCAACACGCTATTGTGGCGATTTAAGTAATCTGGAAGGGATCGCAGACACGATCCGTCGCATTAAACCTGCTGTAATCGTTAACGCAGCAGCTTACACCGCGGTGGATAAAGCCGAAGCAGATACAGACCATGCGTATTTGCTGAATGCAACCAGCGTTGAGGTCATAGCAAAAGCGGCTGCGGCTGCAGATTCACTTCTGGTGCACTATTCGACGGACTATGTTTTTTCCGGGCAGGGTGAGAAAGCCTGGCAGGAAACAGACATTCCCGATCCGCTCAATGTCTATGGCGCCAGCAAGCTTAAAGGCGAACAGGCGATCCAGCAATATTGCCCTAATCACCTGATATTTCGTACCAGCTGGGTCTATGCAGCAAAAGGCAATAATTTTGCAAAAACCATGCTGACGCTGGCTCAGACGCGCCAGCAGCTGTCAGTTATCAACGATCAGTTTGGTGCCCCAACGGGGGCTGAACTGCTGGCTGACTGCACAGCCCATGCGATGGTTCGTACACTTTCGCAGCCTGAGCTGTCCGGAATTTACCACTTAGTCGCGAGTGGCGTGACTAACTGGTATGAATACGCTGCACTAGTGTTTGAAAAAGCGCGCGCAGCGGGCATTGAGCTCAAACTTGAGAGCATGAATGCTATTCCTGCCAGTGCGTATCCAACGCCTGCAAAGCGACCATTTAACTCCCGCCTTGATAATACTAAATTTCAGCAATGCTTTGCGTTAACGCTTCCCGCCTGGGAGAAGGGCGTTGAACGGATGCTGGCTGAGCTATTTGTATAACATTTTAATTTTAAAAATTTTCAGATAGAGAGTACCTAATGAGTAAACGCAAAGGGATAATTCTGGCAGGCGGGTCTGGAACTCGTCTTTATCCGGTAACTATGGCAGTAAGTAAACAGCTATTGCCAATTTATGATAAGCCAATGATCTATTATCCGTTGACCACGCTAATGCTGGCAGGGATCCGTGACATTTTGATTATCAGTACACCTCAGGATACTCCACGCTTTGAACAACTACTTGGTGATGGCAGCCAGTGGGGACTAAATCTGCAGTACAAAGTGCAGGAAAGCCCGGATGGCCTGGCGCAGGCGTTCATTATTGGCGAAGAGTTTATTGGCAAGGATAGTTGTGCTCTGGTCCTGGGCGATAATATTTTTTATGGTCATGACCTGCCAAAGCTTATGGAAACAGCGCTTGATAAAGAGAACGGCGCAACCGTATTTGCCTACCACGTTAATGATCCTGAGCGCTATGGCGTAGCAGAGTTTAACAAGGATGGCACGGCTATCAGTCTGGAAGAAAAGCCCGCACAACCTAAAAGTAATTACGCCGTAACTGGCCTCTATTTCTATGATAACGATGTTGTAGAAATGGCAAAAAATCTTAAACCATCACCGCGTGGCGAGCTGGAGATAACAGATATTAACCGTATCTATCTTGAGCAGGGGCGTTTATCCGTGGCAATGATGGGGCGTGGTTTTGCCTGGCTGGATACCGGCACGCATCAAAGCATGATTGAAGCCAGCAACTTTATTGCCACCATTGAAGAACGTCAGGGATTAAAAGTTGCTTGTCCGGAAGAAATTGCCTACCGCAAAGGATTTATTGATGCCGAGAAAGTACGTGAATTAGCACAACCCTTAGCGAAAAATAACTATGGCCAATACCTGCTAAAGATGATCAAGGACCACTAAGATGAATGTGATTAAGACCGCTATTCCAGATGTATTGATTTTTGAACCTAAAGTATTCGGCGACGAGCGCGGTTTCTTTTATGAAAGTTTTAATCAAAAAATTTTTGAAGAGGCAGTGGGGCGCAAAGTAGAGTTTGTTCAAGACAACCACTCCAAATCTACACATGGAGTACTGCGTGGATTGCATTATCAGTTAGCACCCTATGCTCAGGGTAAATTAGTGCGTTGCGTCGCTGGTGAAGTGTTTGACGTAGCAGTGGATATACGCCAGAAATCTGCAACTTTTGGTCAATGGGTCGGAGTTAATCTTTCGGCAGACAATAAACGTCAACTGTGGATACCAGAGGGATTTGCGCACGGTTTCTACGTATTGTCAGAGACCGCAGAGTTTGTTTATAAGACGACTGATTACTATTATCCTAGTCATGAGAGATCAATATTATGGAGTGATAGCGATCTGGCAATTAACTGGCCTTTAACGCAGGATGTAATAGTTTCTAAAAAAGACCAAGTTGGTGGACTATTCTCAAGGCTTAAAATTTAATTATGTCGTTAATTAAAAATAGCGCTTGGAATATAGGTGGATATATAGTTCCAACATTAATAGCGCTACCTGCATTTGGGTATCTTGCCAGGAAATTAGGTGTCGAACTATTCGGTATATATACACTAGCAATGGTTATAATCGGTTATGCAAGTATATTCGATGCAGGTTTAACCAGAGCAGTTGTAAGAGGAGTTGCCATTAAAAAAGGCGAGAAAACAGAAATAAGCAAAGTTGTAACCAGTGCCACAATTGCTGTTTTTATTCTCGGAATGTTTGGGGGCGGCATTCTATTCTTTTTCAGAGAGAATCTGGCAGCATTACTCAAAATTACTCCAGGGCACTTTTTTGATGTTGTAAGATCAATACAAGTATTATCTTTTATTGTTCCCGCATTTTTAGTTACACAAATTTTTCTTGCTGAATTAGAAGGTAGTGAAGAATTTGCTAAGTTAAATATACAAAAAAGCATTGGTAACTCTATTATAGCTGGGCTCCCAGTCATATTTGTATATTTTGAAAGCACGCTTTATTCTGCAATCATTGCTGTTGCTTTATCCAGAGTTTTTTGCCTTTTTTTGAGCTATATCTATGTTAGAAACAGAATATATTTTTCGTTCGCATATTTATCTAAAAACGAATTAAAGCAACTTTTTCACTTTGGCGGATGGGTTACAGTTAGCAATGTAATATCTCCTGTTTTAATAAACATGGATAGATTTTTTATTGCACATGTAATGGGAGCTGCAAAAACCTCGTTTTATACTGTTCCCAATGAGTTGATTAATAGACTGTTAATAATACCTGGTTCCCTCGGTAAAGCTTTATTTCCCAAGCTAAGTAAAATTAATACATCCGACGAGCTATCAGCACATCAAAAAAAGGCTTATACATTGATGGCATTAGTTTGCTTTCCGGTAACTATGACAATATTTATTTTTTCTAAGGAAATATTATCTTTTTGGATGGGAAGTGCATATGGTGAACAGCCGTCTGAAATTTTACGCATAATGGTCATTGGTTTTTTGATAAACAGCTTTTCTCAAATACCATTCGCAAATATACAGGCAATGGGAAAGGCAAAATACACTGCTATAATCCATTGTTTTGAGTTTTTGCCCTACATAGGTGTGCTATATTTGGTGTCAATCAAATATGGACTAATTGGTGTTGCTTTTGCCTGGTTATTTAGAATTATTGCGGACTATATTCTGTTGGAAGTCATGAGCTATAGATGCAATAAAAAAATCTTAGCTATAAGGAATTGAGTGTGCTTTATATTGTTGTGCTAAACTGGAATAACGCTGAAGATACTATCAATTGCGTAAAAAGTATTTTAAAAGCCAAGTACGAAAAGTTTAAAGTTATTGTTGTGGATAATAACTCAAAAGCAGAGTCTGTAGAAAAGCTAGAAACTGCTTTACCAACATTGTGTGATGCGTTTATATCTCTTTCTCCTGACACACTCTCTGCAAATGTAGATAGTAGCTATCCAGGAAAAAGCATTTTCTTAATTAAGAACAATATCAACTCAGGCTATGCAGGGGGAAACAATGTAGGTGTTAAGTTTGCCTTGCATAATTCAGACTTAGAGTATGTATGGATTTTGAATAATGATACTGAGATTCATCCTGATGCAATAGGGAATATGATTGATAAATTTACAAGTGATGTACAGATTGGCATCTGTGGATCAAGGTTAGTGGATTTTGATAATCGGGAATTGCAGCAAAGCTTGGGTGGAATTCATAACAAATGGTTATGTACTACAAAAAGCTACGGGCATATGGAAAGTTCAAGTAAAATATACAATGACAACGATGTTGCAGATAAAATAGATTACATAGTTGGTGCTTCAATGATGTTCACAAAAAGATGTCTCAAAGATGTTGGTTTAATGTCTGAAGAATACTTTTTGTACTATGAAGAAATTGATATTTGCGAGCGAGCTAAGCAAAGGGGATTCAAACTTGGTGTTTGCTCAAGCAGTATTGTTTATCATAAAGAAGGGGCAAGTACTGGAGGTGGAAAAAGTAACATTGCTGATTATTGTTCAGTTCGCAACCGCCTTATAGTAACCCGAAAGTTTTTTAAGTTTCATTTAATTACAGTTTGGCTTTCTCTATTTATTGTTGCATTCAACCGGGCAAGAAGGAAAGAATATAATAAGATGAAAACTTGCTTAAAAATAATTTTTGGTAAGCAACAAAAAATAGAGGATTTTTTATGAGTGAGAAAATATTTATATCAATAGTGTCTCATGGGCATATTGATATGATTATCAAAAACAATTTATTAAACATTTGCAATGGCAATGATGAAATAAAAGTTATCATAAAAAACAACAAAGAAGATGATTTAAGTTTATTAGATGAGAATGGCAATATATTTGTAATAGACAGCGAATACTACCGAGGTTTTGGCGAAAACAATAATATAGTTTTTAATTATTGTACAAACCATCTTGGAATGAAGGATGAAGACTATTTTATAACAATAAATCCGGATATCATTATCACAAATAAAGAGATAATTGACCTTTGCAAAAAAATGAAAGCAAACGATGAGATTTTTGCAACAATCAATCTTTTTAAAGATAGTGAAAAAACATCTCACGATAACTGTGTCAGACATTTCCCAAAGCTACAGGATTTCTTCAAGTCATTCTTAGGTTTAAAAAATAAAACAATCATTAATAAAAGTTTAATAAAAGACAAGATTTTCGTCGACTGGGCTGCTGGATCCTTTTTGGCTTTTAAGTCAGAGCATTATAAAAATCTTAGCGGTTTTGACAAAAAATATTTTATGTATTGTGAGGATATTGATATTTGCTATAGAAGTAAAAAAATGGGTGTAAATCTAGTTTACTATCCTGAAATTAAAGCAATTCATCTTGCAAAACATGCTAACAGGAAAATATTCTCTAAACATTTTTACTGGCACGTGAAAAGTATTTTACGCTACTGTGTTAAATGCTAACTATGAGAAATTGATGATGAAAGTTGTTTTTCTAAGTTCTTACGATCCCAACTCAGCTAAAAGTTGGTCGGGAACGCCACTCTACATGCTCAATGCACTAAAAAAACAAAATGTAGAGGTAGTTACACTGGGGCCAGTAAAAAGTCGCACTTTATTTTTTTTAAAAGCCGTTAAATTATTACTTAAGCTTGTAAATATTAACTATGACTATTCGTATTCCAAAGTATTAGCGCTTGAATATGCAATTATATTTAGATATAAACTAAAACAGGTCAGCGATGTAGATTTTATAATTGCACCTGCAGGCTCGACCCAAATTGCTTACCTGAAAACAAGTGTGCCGATATTTTATCTTTCTGACACAACGTATGGTCAGATTAAAGATTATTACGAAAATTTTAAATCACTATCAGCCTATTCGCACGCGCAGGGTGATAAAATTGAGGCTTTGGCATTAAATAATTCATCACTTGTTTCATTTCCATCAAGCTGGGCAAGCAACTTTGCCGTCAAAAATTATAAATTAAACAATAAAGTTATCACTATCAACTGGGGGCCCAACATTGATGGTGATATTATGACAAATACTAAAATAAAAAATAAAAAGCCTATTATACTTTTTTTGGGCGTCGACTGGAAACGAAAAGGAGGGGATGTTGCACTTGCTTCAGTGTCAATTTTAAGAAAGCGTTATTTGATTGATGCTAACTTAATAATCTGCGGTTGTAATCCTGACTCTCTCGATATTCCTGACTGGGTAAATGTCATTGGAAAGTTAGATAAAGACAACATTGCTGAAAGAGAACAACTTATATCATTAATAAAAAGCTGCGATGTACTTCTTCTTCCAACGGTAGCTGAATGTTACGGTATGGTATTTTGTGAAGCTGCTGCTTATGGCATGCCTGTTATTGCATCAAAAACAGGTGGTATACCTTCTATAGTTATAGATGATGTGACAGGGAAGCTGATTGACGACTACCAAAACCCCGAAAGATTTGCAGAAGCTTTAAACAGTATATTAAGAGACGAGGAGAAATTTATTGAAATTTCAAATCGTGCTAAAGAAAGATATTTTAGTGTATTGAATTGGGACGCTTGGGCCAAAAATGTAATTGGAAAAATGGATGAATTTATTAAAGCGAATAAATAAAAATAACTTTACTTTTTTTATTATACTGTTGTTAGTGAATGTCTTTCCTGACTACATTTATTACACTCTTGGAGTAGGTAACTTTTCTTTATCTGTTATATTAGCTATCATACTGGCGCTACCTCTGGTTATAAACAAAGCTATCGATAAAAACATTCTGCTGCTTATGTTTTTGTTTATACTATTTATTTTTTCCAACATTCTTTCTGGGTTCTTTTTTTATAATGTTGGATATCTTGATGAGAAAATAATATTTTCAGTTTTTAGTATTTCTCTTTTGTTTCTATTTTCTTTGATGTTATCGAAAAAAATTCTCAGTTTCAGTGAAGAGACGATTATTCAGAGTGTTTCAACGATGTACTTTCTTCTTACTGGTTGTGGTTTGTTTGCTGCAATTATGGTAAGACTTGGGCTTAATCCAGATAAGAATATGATTCTTTTCTCTGAACCTTCTGCATTTGCGCTTATATACATACCGTTCTTTGCGTTTTATTTACACTATAGCAGAGATTTTAAAACGATAGGTGTAATATTTTTAGCGTTTTTTATTTCTTTGCTGGTTCAAAACTTAACTTTGATGGTCGGTATAATATTAACTACCGTTCTTGTTAAAAGAATCAAGATAACATATATTTTATTACCTGCTCTATGTGTCTCTATGGTTATATATATATATGGGAACTTGTATGACTTCTCCTATTTTACGGATAGATTAAATTTCGTGAATTCAACTAACTTATCTGTACTGGTTTATGTTTCAGGTGTTGAAAGAGCGTTTTTGAATTTAATCGATAGCAACGGTATTGGTATCGGTTTTCAACAAATGGGAATGAACGGTATAATAGGCGACAGTCAGAAAAAACTACAGCTGTTTGATGCGGGCCAGTTGAATTTGTTTGATGGGTCTTTTATTTCCTCTAAGTTTATTTCTGAATTTGGTGCTATTGGATTTATTATCTGCGTACTTTATGTTTTGTTTACTCTTTATTCAGTTGCTAATTTTAAGAGAAAAACAAAAATTTCTGCCCATAATGTTTTATTCTATTGCTTTATGATTTCTTTTTTAGTTCCGCTCTTTGTCAGAGGTGCTGGATATATCAACCCTTATGTAATCATGTTCTTTTGTTCATGCTATGGCTATTTCATGAGCAGGAAATATAACGGAAGCTTACCATGAAGATAGTTGTATCGGGAGTTAATCTTGTAGAAGGCGGTACTTTAAAAATATACAGGGATGCATTGACCGCATTAAATAATTTTTCTAAAGAAAAATTAACTATATATGCACTTGTGCATAAAAAAGAGTTATTTGATGATCTAAAATTAGACAGCGTAACTTTTCTTGAATACCCTCTAATTAAAAAAAGCTGGATAAAAAGGATTTATTTTGAATACTACTTATGTAATAAATTAAGTAAAGATATCTCTCCCGATATTTGGCTTTCTATACATGATATAACGCCTAATGTGATCACAGATAATTTATATGTTTATTGCCACAATGCTTCTCCTGTTTACAAAGCAAGACTGAAAGATTTAAAATTTGATAAAAAATTCTTTGCGTTTTGTTATTTATATAAATATCTTTACAAGATAAACATTAAGAAAGCAAAGTCAGTCATTGCTCAACAAAAATGGTTTGGGGAGTATTTGAAAAACGAATTGGGCGCATCCAGCTATTTGGTTTCTAAACCTGTACAAGAAATGGGTAGCGTAGATCAAAATAAAGGAATCGTTTCTTTCAAAAACAAAGAAGTTTTATCTTTTTTTTACCCTGCTCTGCCAAGAACTTTCAAAAACTTTGAGCTTTTATTTGATGCTTTTGAGATTTTCTGTAAAAAATTCCCTGAGAAATCTGATAAAATAAAACTATATTTAACCTTCAATGAAAACGATAATGCATATGCAAACTATTTAATTAAGAAAAATCCTTGTCCTGAGAATATCATATTTTTAGGTAGGCTTAGTTTTGATATAGTTCAAGAATATTATGCAAATTGCGATGTGTTAATATTTCCTTCTTTACTAGAGTCATGGGGGCTACCAATTTCGGAAGCGAAAGCTTTGGGTAAGCCTATAATCCTCTCTGAGCTACCGTATGCGCATGAAACATTAGGAAGCTATTCTTCAGCTAAATTTATAGACCCACATAATCCATATGCTTTGTCTGAAATTATAAATGATATGATGAGCGGTAAAGATATTTTTTGCAGTGTAGATGACCCTTCATCATCATATGGACTCAACTGGGACGAAACAGTTGAATACATGATCAAAAATGCATCTTGAAACACTGTATTGTTTAACTCAATAGCTATTTATGCTAAAGATATTAGGTTTCTATAACAAACCATTAATTTGACAGGAGTAAGCAATGTCCAAGCAACAAATCGGCGTTGTGGGTATGGCGGTAATGGGCCGCAATTTGGCACTGAACATCGAGAGCCGCGGTTATACGGTTTCTATCTTCAACCGCTCGCGTGAGAAAACCGATGAGGTGATGGCTGAGAACCCGGGGAAAAAACTGGCGCCGTTTTATAGCGTGGAGGAGTTTGTTGACTCACTGGAAAAACCACGTCGCATTCTGCTGATGGTGCAGGCGGGTGAAGCTACTGATAAGACCATCGCATCACTGATCCCGCATCTGGACAAAGGGGATATCCTGATTGATGGTGGTAACACCTTCTATAAAGATACCATCCGTCGTAATAAGGAGCTGTCTGAGCAGGGCTTCAACTTTATTGGTACCGGTGTGTCTGGCGGTGAAGAAGGTGCGCTTAAAGGGCCTTCAATCATGCCTGGCGGACAAAAAGAAGCGTATGAGCTGGTTGCACCTATTCTCGATAAAATTGCTGCCCGTGCTGAAGACGGCGATGCCTGCGTTGCCTATATCGGTCCAAACGGTGCTGGTCACTATGTAAAAATGGTGCACAACGGCATTGAATATGGTGATATGCAGCTGATCGCTGAAGCCTATGCGCTGCTAAAAGGTGCACTTGGCCTGAATAATGAAGAGCTGGCAGAAACCTTTACCGACTGGAACAATGGTGAGCTGAGCAGCTATCTGATCGATATCACTAAAGATATCTTCACCAAGAAAGATGAAGAAGGCCATTACCTGGTCGACGTAATTCTCGACGAAGCCGCTAACAAGGGTACCGGTAAGTGGACCAGTCAGAGCTCGCTGGATCTGGGTGAACCGCTGTCGCTGATCACTGAATCCGTGTTTGCACGCTACCTCTCTTCTCTGAAGACACAGCGTGTTGCCGCCTCTAAAGTGCTTAGCGGCCCGCAGGCGCAGACCGTAAGTGGTGATAAAGCTGAATTTATTGAGAAAGTGCGTCGTGCGCTTTATCTCGGTAAAATCGTCTCCTACGCGCAGGGCTTTTCACAGCTGCGCGCGGCATCTGAACAGTACAGCTGGGATCTGCAGTATGGTGAGATTGCTAAAATCTTCCGTGCTGGCTGCATTATCCGCGCTCAGTTTCTGCAGAAAATCACTGATGCTTATGCCGATGACGCCAACATTGCTAATCTGCTGCTGGCACCTTATTTTAAAGATATTGCCGACCAGTATCAGCAGGCGCTACGCGATGTTGTAGCTTATGCGGTGCAAAATGGTATCCCGACGCCAACCTTCTCTGCGGCTATCGCTTACTATGATAGTTATCGTTCAGAAGTGCTGCCTGCTAATCTGATTCAGGCGCAGCGTGACTACTTTGGTGCGCACACATACAAGCGTATCGACAAAGAGGGTGTGTTCCACACCGAATGGCTGGATTAATTTAAGCGAAAACCTCCCGTTTATGGGAGGTTTTCTTTTTGCATTCTATTTTCGTGATGTTTTGCGCTGAGTTATTAATTTATGAATGAAGATAACAAAACAAAGCATAATGATGCTCTGTTAATGAACACCTCTCGCAAAGAGGAAGATATAGATCTTTTTGATCTTATTGCGCAGCTCTGGCAGGGTAAATTAACCATTATTATTGCTGCAGTTATTACTATAGCGCTGGGATTTACCTATCTTTCTGTGGTGAAAGAGAAGTGGACCTCAAAAGCCACCGTGACTCTACCTGCTGCCGGGCAGGTAGCAAACTATAACGCAGCACTGGCAGTGGTGTATGCTGATAGCCCACAGGATAAACCCTCAATAACCAGTCTGCAGGGCCAGCTTTTTGGTCGCTTTACTGCATCGATGAGTGCACTATCTAATGCTCTTAACAATATAGAACAACCACTTAAACTGACAATCTCTCCGGTTGGTAATGGTAGCGATGCAGTCAGTATCGCGTTTACCTCCGAAAGTGCTGCAGCAGCACGAGAGCAGCTGAAAAAATATATTCAGCAGGTCAACGATGACGTTGTTGAAGATTATGGCGTTGATATTAAACGTAACCTGAGTGTTAAAACGCGTGAATTAACCAACACAATGGACACCTTAAAGCAGGTAGCGATTGATAAAAAAGCGCATCGTCTGGATGTGATTAAGCAGGCTTTAAAGATTGCTGAAGCGTCAACGGTGAATAAGTTACAGGTTAATCAGGCTGAATTTTTATCTGATGATACGCTCTATCTGTTAGGCAGCGATGCACTCAATGCTATGGTGGAGAATGAAACGTCAAGGCCGCTTGAATATACCGGTGCTTATTATGAAGCACAGCGCGCATTGCTGGCTCTGACGCACCTTAAAGTGGAGGTGGAAAACCTGCAGTCATACCGCTATATTGCCGAGCCAGATTTGCCTCTGAAACGTGACAGTCCTAAAAAGGGCTTAATCATTCTGTTTTCAGCTATTCTGGGCGGATTCATTGGTATAGTCATTGTGCTGAGTCGCAATGCTTTACGATCGCGTAAGAAGCGTTACCTCTGATATCATAAAAACCGGCCTGCGCCTGCAGGCCGGTTTTTTTATCACATCACCAGCAGCTCACCGCTGCGTCCCGCACTCTCTCCCGCCAGCCGAACCGTCAACATGCCTGCCGTCACAAATTTAGTCAGATTCCGGGCATAAAGTATGCCGCCGAATTCAGCCACCAGTGGCGTAATATGATCGGTAATAGGGTCAACCACTTCGGCCACAACTTCACCAGGCCCGATATACTCTCCCAGCTGCCGGCGATTCAGTAATAGCCCGGAGTAGGGAGCGTGAATATATTCGCAGCCTGACAGCGGCATGGCAGAGCGTAACAGCGCCGGAGCAGCGCCTGCCTCGCCACTGATATAGCCACTCTCTGTCAGCGCATTAATAATCGCATCTGCATCTTTTTCTGCCTGCTCTGGTGAGACGTCGGCGACACCGCGCAGCTCAAGCGTGACCGGGAGCAGGCCGCGTGGCATCGGAAAATCTGCACCAAAATGTTTTGCCAGGGTGAGCCAGGGTTCACAGCATGCTTCATCGAAGGGTTCACCGCCGGAAATCTGCGCCAGCAGCTGTACCTCACTGCCCAGCCAGCGTGCCAGAGGCTCAATATCAGGCCAGGCGTGCGGTGTGGTATAGAGATGGGGCAATGCATCCCAGTCGCAATGCAGGTCGATCATCAGATCAGCCTGACTCGCCATGCGCATCAGCGTAAAGCGCTGTGACTCCAGCTCACTATTCGCTATCTGGTCGCGATAGTAGCGATCAATGGCGTTGCGAATCAGCCGCTTATTTTCATATTCGCTCTGTGTCAGAGATCCAGCCAGTTCAGCAGCCAGTTTCTCACCCAGAGCCGGGAAGCGCCGGTTAAAGTCCTGTCCGGAGAGCGTATGGAAACGTCCGAGGTGTGTGCCATGCCAGTGCTGGCCCAGCGCCAGAGGGTTGGCGACCGGCACCAGCGTGATCTTCGCCCTGAGCTTACCCGCACACTCCAGCGCCAGAAGTTTCTGCTTCAGATACCAGGCCACAGCCATTCCGGGCAGCTCATCGCCATGCAGCGCAGCCTGAATATAGACACGCTTGTGCGAGTCCGTGCCAAAATGAAAGCTGACTATTTCACGCTGAGTTCCCAGCGTGGCGCTCAGTAGCGGATGATGTTGTTGTTGCATAACGCGATCGGTGTCCTGTATTTGCGGGCAGCAGAGTCGTGCCTGCCTGATAAAATCGATGAACCGAAGTATAGTTCTGCGAAAAAAAAGGCGGTAAATGTGCCGCCAGATTTTTACTGCTTAACAGAAATATCGGTCGCGAAATAGCGCTTCTGAATATGGTCAAAGGTGCCGTTTTTTTTCAGCTCCTCAAAGGCGCTGTTAAGCGCATTTTTCAGCTCCGTATCTCCCTTACGCAAGCCGATTGCGGTGCCCGGGCCGATAAGTGGATCCTGCACAACCGGGCCAGCCAGCGCGAAATCGTTGCCCTGTGGATGCTGCAGAAAACCAATCGCCGCCTGAGCGGCATCAGTAAAGACAGCGTCGAGCCGGCCAGAGACAAGGTCGCTTTCAACCTGTGCCTGATCGCCATAAGGCACCACGTTTACGCCATAAGGCTGCCATTTGGCTCTTGCATAGCGCTCCTGAATGGTGCCCTGTTCAACGCCTACCGTTTTGCCTTTCAGCGACTCTGCGGTTGGTAACAGGCCGGAACCTTTGCGTGCCATAAGCTGAACATGGGTGTCATACATCGGTTCAGTGAAGTCAATTTGCCTGAGACGCTCTTCCGTTATGCCCATATCAGAGAGGATTGCATCGAATTTACGCGCTTTAAGCGCCGGGATCATGCCATCAAACTGACTCTCCACCCAGATACATTTCGCCTGCATTTGTGCACACAGGGCGTTACCAAGGTCAATATCAAACCCGGTTAGCTGGCCCTGTGGTGTTTTGGATTCAAAAGGAGGGTAGGTGGGATCAACCGCGAAACGCACCTGATCAATTTTAGCCTGAGCGCCAAACGCGCAACCTGCCAGTACAGAGAGTGCCAGCGTTTGACGCAGGCGAGTGGTTAAACGAGATCGTCCCATAATGTACTCTTCTTCTGCTGTGATGTTGAGTCAGAAAGAGTATCGCTCAGCGACGGGCAAGGCAATTAGAGGATTATTTTCATTACGTTACCACCATGCAGTCGCTGATAGTCTGCGCACTGCAGCATGATGGAACAATCCAGCGTGCCGGCGTTAAAAGCGATTTCGCTGTAGCGTTCAAACAGCAATGGATCAACTATCAGCTGTAAATCCGCATGAAAACTAAAGGGTGGAATAGCGCCAGATACGCAACCGGTCAGCGCAGCGACTTCCGCAGGCGAGGCCAGCGACGCCCGTTGACCGCCAGCTGCTGCTGCCACTTTGCTGAGATCTGCCTGTTGATCGGCTGGCAGCACCGCCAGCACATACTGCTTAATACCATTCCCTTTTACATGACACACCAGCGCCTTTGCGCCTTGCCCGGTTTCTGTACCGCGAATTGCCGCAACTGCTTCGCATTTACCGGCGGCAGTATGCTGCAGCAGACGATAACGGGCCTGCTGCTGATCCAGCAATCTGATAAGTTTTTCTCTGGTGGTCATATTGCTTTCCACAGGTTTGGCTATTAAGAAAACCCGGCGGGGCTGACTGACAGGCAGAGCGTTTCACCACTACGCCTGAGAGCAGAATCCGGCACATGCGGGATGCTGCACAGACCTGAAACATCCTGTCCGGGCAGCATCCTGCGCAGTGTTTACTGATGGCGCGCGCGCAGATTATTAATGATGGTGCTGAGATCCAGCTGCTGATCCTGTAGCAGTACCAGCAAATGATAGAGCAGATCTGAGGCTTCATTGGTCAGCTCATCACGATCGTTTACCGTAGCGGCCAGCGCGGTTTCGACGCCTTCTTCCCCCACTTTCTGGGCGATACGCTTGGTTCCGCTGGCATAGAGTTTTGCCGTATAAGAGCTGGCCGGGTCAGCGCTTTTACGCGATGCCAGCAGCTGTTCCAGCTGATAGAGAAAGGTCCAGTCCGGCGCAGCAGGCGAGAAACAGCTGCTGGTGCCCAGATGACAGGTAGGCCCGACAGGATGCGCCAGCACCAGCAGCGTATCGTTATCACAATCCGGAGTGATGCTGGCTACCTGCAGAAAGTGGCCGGAGGTTTCGCCTTTAGTCCAGAGCCGGTTTTTCGTGCGGGAGAAAAAGGTAACATTGCCGTCAGCCAGCGTTTTATGCAGTGCGGCTTCATTCATATATCCATGCATCAGCACTTCGCCGGAAACAGCATGCTGGACGATAACAGGCATCATGCCTGCGGTTTTAGCCCAATCCAGTCGGGCCAGTTGCTCTGCTGTTAACACGCGCGAATCTCCACACCGTTGTCGATCAAAAAGTTTTTCAGCTCAATGATATTAATAATCTGTTTATGAAATACTGAGGCTGCCAGTGCTCCATCCACATTGGCCTGCTGGAATGCCTCCAGAAAATGCGGCATGGTACCTGCACCACCGGAAGCGATTAAGGGAACGTTACACACCTCGCGCACCTTCCGCAGCTGCACCAGGTCATAGCCGTTACGCACGCCATCCTGATTCATCATATTCAGCACGATTTCACCGGCGCCCAGCTTTTGAACTTCCTGTACCCACTCCAGCGTTTCCCACTGCGTAACGCGGGTACGCGCTTCATCGCCGGTATACTGATTAACCTGATATTTGCCACTGGCTTCATCAAACCAGGTATCAATCCCGACCACAATACACTGTACGCCAAAGCGATCGGCGAGGCGGGTAATCAGTGAGGGATCGGCCAGTGCCGGCGAGTTAACGGAGATCTTATCCGCGCCAAACTGCAAAATGCGCGCCGCATCCTCTTCGCTTTTAATACCACCCGCCACGCAGAACGGAATATCAATCACTTCTGCCACGCGTGAAACCCAGCTCTTATCAACTACACGTCCGTCAGAGGAGGCGGTGATATCGTAAAATACCAGCTCATCTGCGCCTTCCTGCGCATAACGCTGCGCCAGCGGCACAATATCACCGATAATTTCGTGATTGCGGAACTGCACCCCTTTGACGACCTGTCCGTCGCGCACATCGAGACAGGGAATTATCCGTTTTGCCAGCATGTTATCGCCTCCGCTACCGTAAAATTATCTTCCAGCAGGGCGCGACCGACTATTACGCCCTGAGCTCCGCTGCCGCGCAGCGCAGCGATATCTGCCAGTGAACCAATTCCGCCAGAGGATTGAAATGCAATCGCCGGAAACGCCGCGGAGAGTTCCTGATAGAGCGATACATTGGAGCCGCTCAGCGTACCGTCACGGGAGATATCGGTGCAGAGTACATGCTTCAGTCCAGCTGGCTGATACCAGCTGATTACCTCTTCCAGGGTTACGCCTGCCGCTTCCTGCCAGCCGCTGATAGCAACATCTTTGCGGTTGGCGGCATCAATACGAACATCCAGAGCCAGTACAATGGCATCAGCGCCAAACTCGGCAAACCAGCGTTTAACCTCTTCAGGTTGCTTTACGGCGGTGGAGCCAACTACCACGCGCGCTGCACCCGCCTCCAGCAAGGCCGCCACATCATCACGCTGACGGATACCGCCGCCAACCTGAACCGGTACAGAGACGCCCCGTAGCAGGCTGGTCAGCAGTGGGATCTGGCGCTGAGCCGGATCCTTAGCACCGGTTAAATCCACCAGGTGCAGCACGCTGGCACCCTGGCGCTCATAATCCTGCAGGCGCGGCAGTGGATCGCTGCCATAGTCGCGCTGCTGACCATAATCGCCCTGGTGCAGACGCACCACCTTGCCATCAATTAAATCCAACGCAGGGATAATCATTACATCTCCAGGAAGTTTTTCAGCAGCTGTGCACCCGCTTTGCCGGAACGCTCAGGGTGAAACTGCACGCCAAAGAAATTATCTTTCTGCAGCGCGGCGGTAAAGGGCAGACCATAGTCGCACTGGGCGATAGTGGCGGCGTTAACGGGCATTGCGTAGCTGTGAACAAAATAGAAATAGCTGCCGTCAGGAATGTCGCGGAACAGATGATGTCCCGCTCTGGAGGTAATCTGGTTCCAGCCCATATGCGGCAGCGGCAGGCCCTGGGTATCCATCAGCGCGACAGGCTCATCCACAATCCCCAGCGTGCTGACGCCACCATTCTCATCGCTGCCACGCCCCAGCAGCTGCATCCCGAGACAAATACCCAGCACTGGCTGAGTACAGGCTTTAATCAGCTCAATTAGTTCACGCGCCTGCAGCTGGTTCATCGCTGCCTGTGCAGTACCCACGCCAGGCAGCAGCAATTTATCGGCGCGCAGCACGACATCTGCATCACGGCTGACCTCAGGCGAGTAGCCAAGCCGTTCAATAGCCCATTTTACCGAAGAGAGATTGGCGCAGCCGGTATCAAGGATCACCACGTTCATCACAGCACTCCTTTTGAGCTCGGCAGCGTATTACCCTCAACGCGAATTGCCTGACGCAGTGTGCGGCCAAAGGCTTTAAACAGACTCTCAACGCGATGATGATCGTTACGGCCTTTGGTTTTCAGGTGCAGCGTGCTCATCATGGCGTAGGAGAGTGAGCGGAAAAAGTGCTCAACCATTTCAGTGCTGAGGTCGCCCACGCGCTGATAGCTGAATTCCGCTTTATATTCCAGGTGAGGGCGGCCGGAGATATCCAGCGCGCAGCGCGCCAGGCACTCATCCATCGGCAGTACAAATCCGAAACGACCAATGCCGCGCTTGTCGCCCAGTGCTCTCAGTAGTGCTTCGCCCAGCGCCAGACCGGTATCTTCTACGGTATGGTGATCATCGATATAGAGATCGCCTTTGACATCAATATTCATGCGGAAACCGCCATGTACCGCAATCTGATCCAGCATATGATCGAAGAAACCAACGCCGGTGTTGATTTTGCTGTCGCCTTCGCGATCCAGCCAGACCTCAACCTGAATCTGTGTCTCTTTGGTGTGACGGTTTACCAGAGCGTGACGGTCACGTCGGGTCAGACGCGCCTGGATTTCCGCCCAGTTCTCTCCTTCAGCACCATAACGCAGGCCCTGAATACCCATGTTTTCAGCCAGCTGCAGATCGGTGAGGCGATCGCCAATCACATAGCTACGGGTTTTATCCAGCGTCCCTTCGGCCAGGAATGCCTCAACCAGTCTGGTCTGAGGTTTACGACAGCTGCATCCTTCATCCGGCATATGCGGACAGATCAGCACGTCGCTGAATTGAATGCCCTGGGATGAGAAAATCTGCATCATCAGGTTGTGTGGGGCATCGAAATCCGCCTGCGGGAAGCGCGCGGTACCCAGCCCATCCTGGTTGGTGACCATCACCAGCTGATAGCCAGCAGCCTGCAGCGCCAGCAGTGCAGGGATCACATCTTTTTCCAGGGCCAGTTTATCCAGGCGATCTACCTGAAAATCGGACGGCGGCTCGGCAATCAGCGTGCCGTCACGGTCAATAAAAAGGATCTTCTGGCTCATGCTTACTCCACGCAAAGGGCTTGCAGTGCGGCGATTAAACGCTCGCATTCGGTTCGGGTGCCAATTGAGATGCGCAGGCATCCCGCAAGACCAGGATTTTTATTCTGGTCACGCAGAATAATGCCCTGATCCCACAACGATTTAAAGATGGTTGCTGAATGGGTAAAGCGTACCAGGATATAGTTGGTTTCGCTTGGAAAGACCTGCTCAGTTACCGCCAGTTGCGGCAACTGCGCCATCAGCCAGGCGCGATTGTCATTCAGCTCAGCCACATGCTGACGCATCAGTGCAATGCCATCATCGCTCAGCGCCTGTGCTGCAACATCCGCCACCGGCGTTGCCAGCGGATAGGGCGCAATCACTTTCATCAGCAGGTCGATAACCGGCTTGTTAGCCAGTGTAAAGCCGCAGCGCAGACCTGCCAGCGCAAACGCTTTGGAGAGCGTGCGCAGGATCACCAGGTGCGGGAACTCCTGCAGCCAGCCCGCCAGCGTTGCTTGCGGACAGAACTCAATATACGCCTCATCCGCCACCACCAGCGCTTTACCTGCGGTCATTGCCAGCAGCGTACGAATATCCTCCTGCTTAATCAGATTACCGGTAGGATTATTCGGACTACACATATAGACCACTTTGACGCCATCAAGCTGCTCCGCAATAGCAGGCAGATTAAGCTGCCAGTCCGGCAGCGCCGCAACGGTGCGATACTCAATGCCAATGGTTTCAGCGCTGACGCTATACATACCATAGGTGGGCGGACAGAACAGAATGGCGTCTTTGCCCGGTTCGCAGAATGCGCGCATCAGCAGCTCAATGCCCTCATCGGCACCACGGCTGACCAGGACCTGCTCTGGCATCACTCCGGCGTAAGCGGCATAGCGCTCAATAACTTCTCCGGGCTGGCACTCCGGATAGCGGTTCAGGGTCTGCTGCGACAGCGTAAAGGGTACCGGCAGCGGATACTCATTGGCATTCAGCCAGACATCGCCATTGCCGCCGAGACGGCGCGCTGACATATAGGGCGTCAGCGCGCGCACGTTGGCACGCGCCAGGGCTTCAATATCGGTGCTCATGCTTGCTCCTTCAGGGCGGCGACGCGCAGCGTAACGGCATTTTTGTGGGCCTCAAGCTGCTCAGCAGCAGCCAGCGTTTCAATCGTACTCGCCAGATTCATCAATCCCTGTGGCGTCAGTTCCTGAATTGTCATGCGCTTCTGAAAGTCAGCCAGACCCAGACTGGAGCAGGTGGCAGTGTAGCCATAGGTTGGCAGCACATGGTTGGTGCCGGAGGCGTAGTCACCAGCAGACTCTGGCGACCAGTCCCCCAGAAATACTGAGCCTGCACTGGTAATCGCATCCACCAGATCGCGCGGCTGACGTGTCTGAATAATCAGGTGCTCCGGGCCATACTGGTTAGAGATAGCCACACACTGCGCCAGATCCTGCGCCACAATCAGTCGGCTGCTTGCCAGTGCCTGACGTGCGGTTGCCGCACGCGGCAGTGCTGCCAGTTGTGTTTCTACTGCCTGCGCAACCTGCTCCGCCAGCGCCTGGGAAGGCGTCAGCAGGATCACCTGCGAATCGGGGCCATGCTCTGCCTGAGAGAGTAAATCTGAGGCAACAAAGGCCGGGGTGGCTCCCTCATCAGCAATGACCAGCACCTCTGACGGGCCGGCTGGCATATCAATTGCCGCACCATCAAGCCGCTGGCTGACCTGGCGCTTTGCTTCGGTAACCCAGGCGTTGCCCGGGCCAAAAATTTTATCCACCGCAGGCACGGTTTCAGTACCCAGCGCCATGGCAGCAATCGCCTGCGCTCCCCCTACCTGATAGACCTCCTGAACGCCGCACAGCTGTGCGGCATAGAGGATCTCATCGGCGACTGGTGGCGGCGAGCAGAGTATTACGCGGCTACAGCCTGCAATGCGCGCTGGCGTTGCCAGCATCAGTACCGTAGAGAAGAGCGGGGCAGAGCCGCCTGGAATATAGAGGCCCACCGACTGCACCGGACGCGTAACCTGCTGGCAGCGCACGCCGGGTTGCGTCTCTACATCCACTGCGGCAGGCAGCTGCGCATTGTGAAATGTTTCAATATTGCCTACCGCAACGGCCATCGCCTGTTTAAGATCATCGCTCAGGCGTGCGCTGGCAGCCGCTATTTCTGTGGCCGGGACGCGTAAGTCAGCAATCTCCGCTTTATCGAACTGCGCACTATATTCTCGCAGGGCGGTATCGCCACGTGACTTAACCTCATCCAGTATATTACGGACTGTGGCGCTGATAGTGGCAGAGGCCGCGATTGCCGGGCGCAGCAGCAGTGCCTGCTGCTGTTCTGCATCACACTGCTGCCAGTTGATTGGGGTCAGAAGCGTACTCATTGGTTACTCCAGCATTTTTTCAATTGGCAGCACCAGGATAGAGCTGGCACCCAGCGCTTTCAGTTTTTCCATGGTTTCCCAGAACAGCGTTTCACTGCTGACCATGTGCATTGCCACGCGGCTCACTTCCCCCGCCAGCGGTAAGACCGTAGGGCGCTCAGCGCCAGGCAACAGGGCAATCACCTCTTCCAGACGCTCACTTGGCGCGTGCAGCATGATGTATTTGGATTCACGCGCTTTGATTACGCCCTGGATACGCGTCATCATTTTATCCACCAGCTCCTGTTTGGCAGCAGGCAGCTCGCCATCGCGCTGGATCAGCACGGCTTTTGAGCGGTAGATAACCTCAACTTCACGCAGGCCGTTCGCTTCCAGCGTGGCACCGGTCGACACCAGATCGCAGATGGCATCTGCCAGACCAGCACGTGGCGCAACTTCTACTGAGCCGTTCAGCAGGCATGATTTAAACGCGATACCCTGTTTATCAAGATATTTTTTCAGCAGGTGCGGATAGGAGGTAGCGATACGGGCGTTGTCGAGGCACTGCGGGCCGCTATATTCAGCGTCAACCGGCATCGCCAGCGACAGACGGCAGCCACCAAAGTCCAGGCGACGCAGGGTAAAATAGCGCGGGTCTTCGCCCTGGGCACGGCGGGTCAGCAGCTCTTCTTCCAGCACGTTTTCACCCACAATGCCGAGGTCGACCACGCCATCCATTACCAGGCCTGGAATATCGTCATCGCGAACCCGCAGAATATCGATAGGCATGTTCTCCGCAAACGCAATCAGACGCTGCTGCTGAAGGTTGATTTTGATACCACAGCGTGCCAGCAGTTCGCGTGATTCATCACTCAAACGGCCAGATTTCTGCATAGCTATGCGTAAACGGGTGTTATCTAACATGGTTCCTGTCCTCTTATTTAATCCTGTCTGAACGTGCTGCGTTTGCGTTTGTCCATAAAAAAAGCCCCCGGAAGACGATCTTCCGGGGGCTCTCTTTGCGCTCGCACCACTGGAAGATCCTGAACGTCTCCCAGCACACATCGCCTGAAAGACTAGTCAGGGTGATGGTGGTGATGATGGTTGAACTGAACGCGTGTCATAAAATTCTCGGTTAATGAAATATTATTCATTTGTGTGGAATTAACCTAACGAAGATAGTTGAAATTGGCAACTCTTTTTTAATGTTGATATTCGCAAAGCGCCGAAACACTTTGAACTGGTTTGCAACTCAGGGGGAGCTTAAGATGAAAGAATCTTTGAGTCTGCAGCAGGAGACAACATGAAAAAGGTCGCAATAGTAGGACTGGGTTGGCTGGGCATGCCGTTAGCCATGGCGTTGAGCGCCCGAGGCTGGCAGGTGACAGGCAGCAAAACCACGCCGGATGGCGTTGAGGCGGCCCGTCGCTGCGGGTTAGACGCGTTTCAACTGGAACTGACGCCCGACCTTATCTGCGATGCTGAAGATCTGGATGTGCTGTTCGACGTTGACGCCCTGGTCGTCACCTTACCCGCCAGCCGCACGGCAGAGGGCGGGGACGCCTACGTCCAGGCGGTACAAAACGTAGTAGATACGGCGTTGGCCCATAGCGTACCGCGCATTATTTTCACCAGCTCAACCTCCGTCTACGGCGGCAGTTCGGGGATCAAAACGGAAAAAAGCCTGCTGCAGCCGGAAACCACAGCGGGCAAAACGCTGGTGGATCTGGAAAACTGGCTGCACGATCTGCCCGGTACCAGCGTGGATGTTCTGCGTCTGGCGGGGCTGGTGGGGCCCAGGCGTCATCCGGGACGTTTTTTGGCCGGTAAGCAGGCGCTACCCAACGGTTCCCACGGGGTCAATCTGGTTCACCTTGATGATGTGGTGGAAGCGATCATGCTGCTGCTGCAAACGCCCAGGGGCGGCCGGACCTTTAACCTGTGCTCTCTGAAACATCCGTCCCGCGCGCACTTTTATCCCCGCGTGTCACGCCAGCTCGGCATGACGCCGCCGACTTTCGCCGCAGAGGCGAGTGACGACAGCGGTAAGCTGATAGACGGTTCGCGTATCTGTCATGAGCTGGGTTTTGAGTACCGCTACGACGATCCCCAAAAAATGCCGCTGGAATAACGCTGGCGCTGCCCTGCATGCGCAACCCGGTATTCATACGCCGAGCCGGTCGCGCAGCGCATACCAGGCGGCGCCCATCGCCGTCAGAGGCACTTTAAACCGCCGTCCGCCAGGGAAGGGCAGATGTGGAAGCTTCGCAAAGGCGTCGAAGCGCTCCGCATCGCCGCGCAGCACTTCGCTGATAAGCTTGCCGGAAAGGTGAGTACAGGTGACGCCGTGACCGCTGTCGCCCTGCATAAAATACACGTTGTTTTCCAGCCGACCAAACTGCGGCATGCGCGACAGCGTCAGCAAAAAATTGCCGCTCCAGGCGAAATCAATTTTTACGTTATGCAACTGCGGAAAGGTGCGCAGCATCTTGGGACGGATCATTTTCTCCACGTCGCCGGGTTCCCGCGCGCCATAAACGACCCCGCCGCCGTATAGCAGGCGGTTGTCTGCGGTCAGGCGGAAATAATCCAGCAGATAGTTACAGTCCTCGACCGAATAGTTATTGGGTAACAGCGCAAGCGCCCGATCGCGCGACAGCGGCTCGGTCGCGATAATCTGCGAGCCGCACGGCATGCTTTTCCGGCTCAGGCGTGGTTCCAGCTCCGAAGGTAAATAGGCGTTACCCGCGAAGATCAGAAAAGTGGCGCGCACTTCACCTTGTGCTGTTTTCACCCGGTTTGGCGCACCATAGTCAACGCTTAACGCAGCAGAATGCTCATAAATGCGTCCGCCGTGACGACGAATCGCGTCGGCTTCGCCCAGCGCCAGATTCAGTGGATGCAGATGCGCACCACGTTTGTCGAGTAGTCCGCCGACATAGCGTTCTGTCGCGACTTCCCGCCGAATGCCCCGTTCGTCCAGCAGTTCCAGCTCATTGTTGCCATAGCGCGCCCAGGCCGCTTTTTGTTTAGCCAGATGCGCCATCTGACGAGAATTAAAGGCGGCAAAAATGCCACCCGGGCGGTAGTCGCAGGCGATCGCATAACGATCGATACGATCGCGGATGATATCCCCGCCTTCAAACATCATGCTGCCCAGCATTTTCGCGGTGTCTTTGCCATAACGCTGTTCAATCACATCCACGTCCCGGCTGTAGGAGTTCACGGCCTGTCCGCCGTTGCGACCGCTGGCACCAAAACCGACCCGCGCGGCTTCAAGCAATACCACATCATAGCCCGCCTCGGTTAAAAACAAACCGGCTGACAGGCCGGTAAAGCCCGCGCCGATAATGCAGACGTCACACTGAATGCTTTCCTGTAATACTGGCCAGGGCGCATGTGGATTCATTGTTGCGGTATAGTAATTTTCCACATAATTCATATTTAGCTCCTTGGCAGACGGCCCCAGTCAAAAATTGGCGGGCGTATGGGCACTGACGATGCGGCAGGGCACATCGGCATGATTCGTAAAGCTGTGCGGCAAGCCTGTGTCGATCACATAACTTTCTCCGGCCCTGAGATGAAATTGCTGACCGTTAACTTCCAGTACAATCTGGCCCTCCAGCAGCGTGCCGGTCTCTTCGCCGGCATGACGTAATTTTTCGCCCGTGCTGGCACCGGGTTGATAGGTTTCCAGCAGCATGCCTAACGCACGCGTTTTCATGCCGTTATCAACCAGTTTAAGCGAGACGCCCTGGCTGCCGATCTCCAGCAGATCCTCGGGCCGGACAACCACGTTGGGCGCATCCTGGCTGTGAGGTTCGGAGAAAAATTCCGACAGCGACAGACCATAAACTTTCAACAGTTTTTGCAGCGTGCTGACCGCCGGGCTGACCTTGTCCTGCTCGATGGTGCTGATGGCACTGTGCGTCAGGCCAGCCAGTTCAGCGACGCGCCGTTGAGATAATCCCATCGCCTGGCGAATTTGCGACAGCCGACGTCCGGGCGCCTGATTCGCATCATTCATTGCTGCTTTTTCCGTTGATAATGTCGCGCGGCCTGGATAAAGCCGTTAAACAGCGCAAAGGCCGGCGTTGCAGGTTTCAACTGCCACTCGGGATGCCACTGTACTGCCAACGCAAAAGGATGCCGTGTGAGGCTGACCGCCTCAATCAGGCCATCTGGCGCGCGGGCTTCAATGCGCAGCTGTGGCCCGGTTTCGCGTATCCCCTGATGATGAACGGAATTCACGGTTAACGGCGCCGGGCCGAGCAGTGCAGCCAGTAGCCCTCCGGGTTCAATATTCACATCATGAGCAGGGGCATACTGTTGCGACAGCGGGGCCGCGTCATCGTCGTGATGGCGCTGAAACTGTGGATGCTGGTTAAGATGACGGTAAAGTGCGCCGCCGTTGGCGACTACCAGCTCCTGCATGCCGCGGCAGATGCCAAAGAGCGGGAGTTGCTTACCCACGGCGTGAGTAATCAGGTTAAAGGCCAGCCGGTCCCGTCCGGCATCCGCGTTGGGTTCTTCGCCTGCTTCACCATACAGCCAGGGTTCAAGGTTGCTGGGGCTGCCGGTCAGTAAAATGCCGTCCAGCGCAGCCATAGCGTTTTCTGATAGATGAGGAGCAGCCATAAGCTGATGAGGCAGCGCAAGCGGCACGCCACCGGCGGTCACGACGGCATCAAGATATTTATTGTGCACTGACTGAACCGGATGCCCGTGATGATGCGTCTGACACATCACTACGCCGATCAACGGCTTGTCAAAAATAATGCCCATCTTTCCCCCTCAACAGCTGTTCGAAATATTTGACGAAAAGGGCATATCTGATGGTTAAGTGTGCAATATTTTGTCAATCTAGCAACCCACTGCCGGATCTTCAAACAGATTTGTTACATTTGCACACTTTTTGTGTTAGCGCTATGTTAGAGATGTGGCGGTTTTTTTGAGCATTACGCACTCCCATTTTGTGGTTAAAGGCGGATGAAATCATGACTAACCTGGTAGAAGTAGAAGACTTCACGTTGCACAGTGAAGAGAGACGAACCAGCGCGTTCCAGCACGAGGTTAAAAACTGGCTGGAGCGCCACCCAGAAACTCAGTACGTTGATATTTTACTCAATGATTTAAATGGTGTTTTTCGCGGCAAGCGCATTCCTGTCTCCGCGCTGGCTAAGCTGGAAAAGGGCTGCTACTTTCCCGCCTCAGTCTTTGCCATGGATATTCTTGGCAATACCGTTGAAGAGGCCGGACTGGGACAATCCCTCGGTGAGCCCGATAACCTTTGCCTTCCTGTGCCCGGCACGCTTGTTCCCTCCGCCGCCGATCCGCAACACATTGCACAACTGCTGCTAACCATGTGCAACCAAGATGGCACTCCCTTTGACGTTGAACCCCGAAATGTCCTGAACCGGCTGTGGCAACAGCTGCGTAACCGTGGACTGTTTCCGGTGGTAGCGGTAGAGCTGGAGTTCTATCTGGTCGATAAAAAGCGCGACGCGGAAGGTTTTATTCAGCCGCCCTGCGCACCGGGCAGCGAAGAGCGCAATATGCAGAGCCAGGTCTATTCTCTGGACAATCTTGATCACTTCTCTGAAGTCTTACGGGATATCGATACCCTGGCTCGTCTACAGGGTATTCCTGCCGACGGCGCGCTGGCGGAGGCGTCACCGGGGCAGTTTGAAATTAACCTGCATCACACACGGGATGTCCTGAGCGCCTGCGATCATGCCATCCAGCTTAAGCGCCTTATCCGGCAGGTGGCTGAGAATCACGGCATGACCGCCACCTTTATGGCCAAGCCCTATGAAGACTATGCGGGCAGTGGGATGCACGTACACATCAGTATGCTGGACGCGGCCGATCACAACGCCTTTGCCTGCGACGACGGCAGCGACTCTCCGCTGCTGAAGCGCACCCTGGCCGGTATGATCGATTTAATGCCGGCCTCCATGGCGTTGCTGGCCCCTAACGTCAATGCCTTCCGCCGTTTTGTCCCAGAGGCGTACGTGCCGTTGCAGGCCTCGTGGGGGCATAACAACCGCACGGTGGCGTTGCGCATTCCTTGCGGGGATATTGAAAGCCGCCGAATCGAGTATCGAGTGGCGGGAGCGGATGCTAACCCCTATCTGGTGATGTCCGCGATTTTAGCCGGCATGTTGCACGGGCTGGATACGCAACTGCCTTTGCCGCAGCCGGTTAAAGGCAACGGTCACGAGGCGGAAGGGTTAGCGTTACCCATCCGTCAAAGTGATGCCCTTGCCGGGTTTGAAAGCAGCTATCCTTTACAAAAATTACTGGGTGAGAAATTTGCCAAAGTGTGGTTTAGCTGTAAAAATTATGAGCTAATGCAGTTTGAAAGATTAATCACTGCCACAGAAATCGACTGGATGTTAAAGAATGCCTGATTAATTTTTTGCATTCTCTGCGACAACGTCTTGAAATAATGCGTTGGGTTGGGGCAAAATACGCCTCCTGCAAATTCAGAACATAACCGACGCTCACCGCGTCGGTTATTTTTTTGCATGTTACAACAGAGTGAATTTTCACTGACACAAACGAGGCCGGGCGCGTACCCGGATAGATAAACACTGAAAACACGCACCCGCGTGAGATAGAGGATGTAAAGATGGGGTTGTTTAACACACTGCCAGCGCAGGCTGGTACACGTTTTCGTGATGACTACGGCGCCGCTGCTGCCGCAAACCATACTCCCTGTCGCTTAATGCGCAGTATCCTTGTGAATCAACCCAGTCAGGTTGCTGCGCAAGGAGGACTGAAGCATGTCGCTTAATACCTCTGCTGCACCACAACGTGCTCAACTCAAAAAAACGCTGACTTTACTTCCGGTCGTCATGATGGGCTTAGCCTACATGCAGCCTATGACCCTGTTCGATACCTTTGGTATTGTATCGGGCCTGACCGATGGTCACGTTGCCACCGCCTATGCTTTCGCCCTGATTGCGATTCTGTTCACTGCCGTGAGTTACGGTAAGCTGGTACGCCGCTTCCCATCTGCGGGCTCCGCTTATACCTACGCTCAAAAGGCAATCAGTCCGCACGTCGGTTTTATGGTGGGCTGGTCATCGCTGCTGGACTACCTGTTTATGCCGATGATCAACATCCTGCTGGCAAAAAACTATTTTGAAACCCTGGTGCCAGGTATCCCCTCGTGGATTTTCGTGGTGCTGCTGGTGGGCTTTATGACGCTCTCCAACCTTAAGGGAATCAAAACCGTCGCCAACTTCAACAGCGTGATCGTGATCCTGCAGGTTGTGGTGATGATCGGGATTACTGCCATGGTCATCTACGGTGTGGCGCACGGTGAAGGTGCAGGAACAGTGGTAAGCAGCAAACCGTTCTGGTCGGAGAACGCCCACGTGGTGCCGATGATTACGGGAGCGACCATCCTGTGTTTCTCATTCCTGGGTTTTGACGGCATCAGTTCGCTGTCGGAAGAAACGAAAGATGCAGAACGTACCATTCCGCGTGCGATTTTCCTGACCGCGCTGATTGGTGGCCTGATGTTTATCGTGGCCTCTTACTTCCTGCAGCTGTACTTCCCGGACATCTCGCGCTTTAAAGAGCCGGACTCCTCACAGCCGGAGATCATGCTCTACGTCGCGGGCAAAGCGTTGCAGGTCGGTATCCTGATCTTCTCCGTGGTCACCGTACTGGCTTCCGGCATGGCGGCGCACGCGGGCGTATCGCGTCTGATGTACGTAATGGGCCGTGATGGCGTATTCCCGGAGCGTTTCTTCGGCTATATCCATCCGAAATGGCGCACGCCGTCACTGAACGTGATTCTGGTCGGTGCCGTCGCGCTGATGGCCATTAACTTCGATCTGGTTACTGCGACTGCGCTGATTAACTTCGGTGCGCTGGTGGCGTTTACCTTCGTTAACCTGTCGGTGATTGCGCAGTACTGGGTACGTGAAAAACGTAACAAAACCCTGAAAGATCACTTCCAGTATCTGGTTCTGCCGATGCTGGGCGCGCTGACCGTTGGTGCGCTGTGGGTTAACCTGGAGCAGAGCTCGATGGTTCTGGGCCTAATCTGGGCCGCCATTGGTATTCTCTATCTGGCTTTTGTGACCCGCAGTTTCCGCAATCCGGTTCCCCAGTTTAGCGAAGAAGTGTAATCCCCCCGGTCCTGCTCTGTGCCCAATAACGGGACAGAGCAGGGCTGTTCTTATCCGCTTTTTCCGGCCATCATCAGTTCCCAACTTCCTGCCTGTAACGCGTTTCGTCCTGCGGCATTCAATTGATCATCCGTTACGATCACATCAAACTTCTCCAACGGTAAGGCCAGCCACGTCGCGATTTTATCGTACTTAGAGCTGTCGCTGAGCAGGATGCGTTTGCTGCTGACCTCGCAAACGGCCTGTTTAACCGCCACCTTGTCTTCATCCGGCGTAAACAATCCGCGCAGCCCCCAGCTTGAGGTGGACACAAAGGCGATATCTATCGCCAGTTGACGCAGGTGGCGTGCCGCCGCATCGCCAATGCAGGAGCGGTTATCCCGGCATACCGTACCGCCGGTGTGAATCACCCGACAGCGACTCGCCTCCATCAGCAGATTGGTCACCATAAAATCATTAGTGACGACCAGCAGGTCCTCCCGATCAGCAATTTCCCGCGCCAGCGCCAGCGTGGTGGTGCCGGCATCCAGATAGATGCAGCTGTCAGGCGGAATAAGCTGAGCGGCTAACTGGCCAATGGCTTTTTTTTCTTCATTGAACAGGGCCGTTTTGGTCAGGTGCGAGGGCTCGCTCGCCAGCCGGTTGGCGGAACGAACACCGCCCGACACTGAGAGGACCGCGCCCTGTTCTTCCAGCTTTTGCACATCCCGGCGAATGGTCATATGTGACACGCCAAAACGCTCCGTAAGCTCGTTAATGCTCATTACGCCGCGCTCTGCCACCAGAGCCAGAATCTGTTGATGACGCTCGACCGGAATCATAACCACCTCGTTTTATCATTTTTTCACATTGTAGAGCATCGTCATGTGAAGAAACATGAAAATTTTGGTCCCATTTTGCGGGAAAAACTGCGCATTAACCGTCTGAGTAGGGAAGTAGCAAGCGGTGAATGATGTGAAGAAATGTTTTGCAGTGTCCTCTGTGAGTTAATTTATGTGAATAAGAACACGTTTTTGCGCGTCGTTTATTGGCAGTATTAACAACAGAAATCAAAAATTCACTTAAATTAACAATGGAGGCCAGCAATGCCAGCTTCACATATTTGTGTCATCGGCTTAGGCTCAATGGGAATGGGCGCCGCGCAGTCCTGCATTCGTGCCGGGCTGTCAACCTGGGGCGTGGATCTGAATCCGCAGGCGCTGGATGCGCTGCGCCAGGCGGGCGGGCGCGATGCCCAGACGTCTGCGCATGCCTTTGCCAGCCAACTTGATGCTGTGCTGCTGCTCGTGGTAAATGCCAAACAGGTTAACCAAATCTTGTTTGGCGAGCAGGGGCTGGCCGCCAGGCTGAAGCCGGGCACGGCGGTGATGGTCTCCTCCACCTTGTCTGCGCAGGATGCACAGCAGATCGCCGCAAAACTGGCGGACTATCACCTCCTGATGCTGGATGCACCGGTGTCCGGCGGGGCGGCCAAAGCCGCCAGCGGCGAGATGACCGTGATGGCGTCCGGCAGCGACGAGGCGTTTGCTGCCCTGCAACCGGTACTGGATGCAGTGGCCGCGAAGGTTTATCGCGTCGGCACGGAAATCGGTCAGGGATCGACGGTTAAGATCATTCATCAGCTGCTGGCTGGCGTGCACATTGCCGTCGGGGCCGAAGCCATGGCGCTGGCCGCCCGCGCCGGGATCCCGCTGGAGACGATGTATGAGGTGGTGACCAATGCGGCCGGCAACTCGTGGATGTTCGAAAACCGTATGCGGCATGTCGTCGATGGCGACTACCGACCGACATCCGCGGTAGATATCTTTGTCAAAGATCTCAACCTGGTCGCCGAGACGGCGAAAGCCCTGCATTTCCCGCTGCCGCTGGCCTCCACCGCACTGAATATGTTCACCGAGGCCAGCAATGCCGGTTATGGCCGTGAGGATGACAGTGCGGTCATTAAAATCTTCAGCGGCATTACGCTGCCTCAACGCGAGGGGGAAATCTGATGCGGTTAGGGGTCATTGCCGACGATTTTACCGGCGCAACCGACATTGCCAGCTTTCTGGTGCAGAACGGGCTTTCTACCCTGCAGTTTAACGGCATCCCGAAACAGGCCGCTGTTCCGGATGCACAGGCTATTGTGGTCAGCCTGAAATCGCGATCCTGCCCGCCCGCGCAGGCCGTCAGCCAGTCGCTTGACGCGCTGCGCTGGCTGCAGGCGCAAGGCTGTGAGCGCTTTTATTTTAAATACTGCTCCACGTTCGACAGTACCTCCGCGGGCAATATCGGTCCGGTGACGGATGCGCTCATGGCCGCGCTGGATGAGACGCTGACGGTGATCTGCCCGGCATTGCCGGTGAACGGACGCACCGTTTATCAGGGTTATCTGTTTGTGGGTGAACAGCTGCTGTCGGATTCCGGCATGCGCCATCATCCGGTCACGCCAATGACCGACAGTAACCTGCTACGGCTGATGGAGAGCCAGAGCACGGGAAAAGCCGGGCTCATCTCTGCGGCCACGGTAGAGCAGGGCGCAGACGCGATATCACGGCAACTTGAGCAGCTGCGTGCCCAGGGGGTGAATTACGCGGTGCTTGATACGCTCACTGAGCAACATCTGCTGAACCAGGGCGAAGCACTCACCTCGATGCGGTTGGTCACGGGCGGCTCCGGGCTGGCGATTGGCCTGGCGCGCCAGTGGTCAACGACCCACCGCGATGACCCGCAAGCGCAGCGCGCAGGTTACCCACAAGGCCAACGGGCGGTAGTGCTCTCGGGTTCCTGCTCGCAAATGACCAACCGCCAGGTCAATGCCTATCGCCAGCAGGCATCCGTCCAGGAGATCAGCGTGTCGCGCTGCCTCAGCGACGAAAAGTACGCCGAGGCGTTATGCGACTGGGTCGCAGAGCATGCTGATGAGCCCCTCGCGCCCATGCTCTATGCCACCGCGGATGCGCAGCAGCTGCAGTCGATTCAACAGCACTATGGCGCACAGCGCAGCAGTGAGGCGGTGGAGCAGCTGTTTGCCCAGATAGCTCGCACGCTGAAGTCCCGTGGCTGGCAGCGCTTTATCGTCGCAGGCGGCGAAACCTCTGGCGTGGTCGCTCAAAGCCTGGGCGTGACCGCCTTCCATATTGGTCCGGTGATTTCGCCCGGCGTGCCCTGGGTCAGAGATATCGGGCAGCCGTTGTCACTCGCGCTGAAGTCAGGCAATTTTGGTGATGAACAGTTTTTCCGCCGCGCACAAACGGAGTTTTCCCATGACTGAACAACAGGCCCGTGAAGAGATGGTCAGGCTGGGCGCCTCGTTCTTCCAGCGCGGTTATGCCACCGGTTCGGCCGGTAATCTGTCGCTACTGCTGGATGATGGCACTCTGCTGGCGACGCCCACCGGCTCCTGCCTGGGCGAACTGGCTGCCCAGCGCCTGTCTACAGTGACGTTAGAGGGGGAGTGGATTGCCGGGGATAAACCTTCAAAAGAGATCGCCTTTCACCGGGCGCTCTACCTGAATAATCCCGACTGCCGGGCAGTGGTTCACCTGCACAGTCACTACCTGACCGCGCTCTCATGCCTGCAAAATCTGGACAGCCAGAACTGCATCCGCCCGTTCACGCCCTATGTGGTGATGCGGGTGGGGGACGTGCCGGTGGTGCCCTACTATAAACCCGGCGACGCGCGACTGGCGGAGGATCTGGCCCAGTTGGCACCGCGCTACCGTGCCTTTCTGCTGGCGAATCATGGTCCGGTTGTGGTGGGCAAATCCCTGCAGGAAGCCGCAGACAATACTGAAGAGCTGGAAGAAACCGCACGCCTGATGTTTACCCTGGGCGATCGCGCCATTCGTTATCTCACCGCCCACGAAGTTGCCGAACTCAGGAGCCGATAATGCCAACGTTTGCAGCTAACTTATCTACCCAGTTCAATGAGGTGCCCTTTCTGCAGCGCTTTGCCGCCGCTGCACAGGCGGGCTTTGACGCGGTTGAATTTCTGTTTCCTTACGACTATCCGGCTGAGCAACTGAAAACGCTGCTGGATGACAACGGGCTTAAACTGGTGCTGTTTAACACCGCACCGGGCAACGTGGCCGCAGGCGAATGGGGCGTTTCAGCCATTCCCGGCCGGGAAGCGGAGGCAAGAGCCGATATCGACAGGGCACTGGACTATGCACGGGCGCTGAATTGCCCGCAGGTGCATATCATGGCCGCCACCGTGCCGCCAGGCGCAGATCGCCAGCGCTATGTCGAGACGTTCATCAGTAATATGCGCTACGCGGCAGAACGCTTCGCCCCACACAACATCAGGTTGTTAATCGAAGCGTTAAATCCCACCACCAAACCCCATTATCTCTATGCCAGCCAGTATCAGACGCTGGAGATGGTTGAGCTCATCGATCGTCCCAACGTCTTTACCCAACTGGATCTGTTCCATGCCCAGATCGTGGACGGCAATCTCAGCCACCTCATTCGCCATTACGCCGGGCGTTATCAGCATGTGCAAATCGCCGCCGTGCCCAGTCGTCATGAACCTGACGAGGGTGAGATCAACTATCCCTGGCTGTTCAGCCTGCTTGATGAGGTGGGTTACGCGGGCTGGATCGGCTGCGAATATTTCCCGCGTGGGGACACCGTGGAAGGGCTGAGCTGGCTGGCGCCCTGGGCGAAACACCGCTGAGTTAAGGTTTAAAAAAATCACACCGGTGCTGCGGCAGCGGTGCAGTTCTGGTCGTCTTTAAAACAGACCAGCACCAGGTAAAGCTGTAGCCAAAAAACGCTAAAAAAGATAACTATTCCAGAGGTTTACTATGACGACTGCGTTGCTGTTAGCTATTGCGACCGCCAGCATTGTGATTTTGCTGTTGCTGGTCATTAAAGCCAAAGTCCATCCCTTTGTCGCCCTGTTGATTGTCAGCCTGCTGGTAGCAATCGCCACCGGTATTCCGGCTGAAAAAATCATGGAAACCATCATCAGCGGTATGGGTGGACTGCTGGGGCACATCACCATCATTATCGTGCTGGGAGCCATGCTCGGGGCGATCATCGAAGCCTCGGGCGGCGCCGAGTCGCTGGCGCAGCGCTTCAGCAAAACCCTCGGCCTGAAACGCACCGTTGCTGCACTGACCATGGCCGCTTTTATTCTGGGCATCCCGGTGTTTTTTGAAGTGGGGTTTATCATTGTTATCCCGCTGATCTACGGCTTTACCAAAGTGGCGCGGGTTTCTCCCCTGAAGTTTGGCCTGCCAATGGCCGGTGTGATGCTAACGGTACACGTGGCGCTACCCACCCATCCGGGTGCCGCGGCCGCTGCGGCCATTTTGCACACCGATATGGGCTGGCTGATGATGCTGGGGATTCTGGTCTCGGTGCCAGTCGGCATTTTAGGCTATTACGTCGCTAAGGTGATGAACCGTCGTCAGTATCATCTTTCGGTCGAGGTGCTGGAGCAGCTGCAGATGGCGAAGCCGGAAGGCGTGCAGAAGAAAAATGAACCTGCACCGCCGGGTGCGCTGACCATCAGCGGTTTGATCGTGGTGCCGATTGTGCTGATTGTATTAGGTACGCTGTCTCACTCGCTGCTGGCTGAAGACAGCCTGGTTCGCAAGGTGATGACCGTCATTGGCACACCACCGATCGCGCTGCTGATTGCGTTGGGACTGGCCGCCTGGCTGCTGGGCCTGCGTCGCGGCTGGAGCAAAGATAAGCTGGAAGATCTGACCGGGCGGGCCATTCCCGGATCGGCGAGCGTGATTCTGGTGGCCGGTGCGGGCGGTGCATTTGGTAAGGTGCTGGTGGAGTCCGGCGTCGGTAAAGCGCTGGCGCTGGCCTTGGAAACGCTGCATTTGCCGTTAATCCCCGCCGCATTTATTCTCTCGCTGGCCCTGCGCGCCTCACAGGGTTCGGCCACCGTCGCGATTTTGACCACCAGCGGCCTACTGACGCAGGCCGTGACCGGCATTGATGATATGCACCTGGTGCTGGTCACGCTGGCGGTTTGCTTCGGTGGTCTGGGTTTATCTCATGTCAACGATGCGGGCTTCTGGGTGGTAACGCGCTATCTGGGGCTGTCCGTGGCGGACGGCTTAAAAACCTGGACGGTGTTGACGACGCTGATGGGGCTGAGCGGTTTTATTCTCACCTGGGCGCTGTGGTTTGTGATTTGATGTGTTGGCCGGGAAAGGCGATTCGCGTTTCCCGGCCAGTCTGAGCGTCAGGACACCAGTTCCTGCGCATACAGATACAGCGCTTTTAACTGGGCCAGCTTTTCCTGATCGCTTTCATGCAGGCTGGCCAGCGACTCCAGCTCCATCAGAAACGACTGCACTTTATCCGGATTCAGTACCTCACGCCGGTGCTGCAGCCAGCGCTGTTGTTCAGCATCGTCCAGGGTGCCGGGGAAGTTCCGCGCCCGATAACGAAACAGCAGCTTCGCCACGCGCGGACTGTCAAACGTCAGATCCAGCGCGGGCAGGTTAGCCGGCGCCGTCTGGCGAATAATGTTCATGCCCGCCCGATCGGCATCGCTAAAGAAGCCATCGTAGAGCTGGGTATCCACATCATCTGACGGTGTAAAGGGTTCCGCATCGGCAAATATCGCCACCAGCTTTTCACGTATTTCAGGATGCTGACGCAGCGTCGCCAGATTATCCAGACAAGACTGGCGATCGATGCCCAACCGCCCGGCATCTTCAGGTCGCAGGGTATTCGCTGGCGCCAGCACCGGGCACTTATTGATATGCACCAGCTTAACGGGGATGGCTGATTGATCGCCCAACTCGCTTTTACGCGTATACAGACGTTCGCGCAGGCTGTCGGCATCCAGTGTTAATAGCGGCGTCATATCGCCGGCCAGGTCGACCACGATTAACGCGTTGCGGTTGTCCGGATGCCAGGCAAGCGGCACCACCCAACTGGTATTGCCGCGTGCGGCACCGAACATCCCGGAAACGTGCACCAGCGGCTTCATCTGCGGGATATCGATCAGGGTCATGAGTTTGTTTTTGTTGCGATGCGTAAACAAAAACTCGAACAGCTTTGGCTGCTTTTCTTTCACCAGTTTCGCCATGGCGAGCGTGGCATAGACATCCGACATCGCATCGTGGGCGTTTTCATGGGCGACGCCGTTGGCTTTGGTCAGGTGCTCCAGCCGGAAGCTGGGAAAGCCGTCTTCATTTTCGGGCCAGTTGATGCCTTCGGGCCGCAGCGCATAGCAGGCACGCATCACGTCCAGTAAATCCCAGCGCGAATTACCGTTTTGCCAGCTCCAGCCGTAGGGATCGTAGAAGTTGCGGTAGAAAATATTGCGTGTCACTTCATCGTCGAAGCGCACGTTGTTATAGCCCACCACGCAGGTTTGTTCGGCGGTGAACAGGGCATGAATGCGGGCGGCAAACTCGGCCTCGCTGACGCCCCGCGAGGCGGCAACTTGCGGCGTAATACCGGTAATCATCACCGCTTCAGGCTGGGGCAAATAGTCGTCCGGCGGACGGCAGTAAAACACCTCTGGCTCGCCAACCGGATCAAAGTTGCTGTCGGTACGTAACCCGGCAAACTGCGCCGGACGATCCCGTGACGGACTGGTGCCGAAGGTTTCGTAATCATGGAATAAGAAAGTGAATTCAGAGGCGGGCACGTCGCTGTCCTGTCTGCAAAAAAATCAACGTTCAGGATAGTCTTCTGCGCTCGCCAGCACAACCGTGCTGACCAACGCTGCGTGCTGGCACCCCGCAGTTCATATTTTTTTTCAATTTAATTAAACCTTCTTAAGGCTTTTGCCGTAAAACGTCCGGCTGTTCCCGTCTGTTTTATTTGCGCAACTAAGGATGAAGTGTTGAAAAGGCGTCTGTTAATTACCGTAACTGTTTTTTGGGCTTCGCTGGCACAGGCCGACGATATGCCGTTTCCCGTGACGCCACCGGCGATCGATGCCGCATCATGGGTGCTAATGGATGCCACCACGGGGCAGGTGCTTACGGCGGGCAATCCCGACGAACGCCGCAATCCGGCCAGCCTGACCAAGTTAATGACGGGCTATGTCGTTGACCGCGCCATCGATCAAAAGAAAATTACGCGCGACGATATGGTCACCGTGGGGAAAGACGCCTGGGCCGCAGGCAATCCGGTCTTTAAAGG
>CAJYKU010000018.1 GCA_913775175.1 uncultured Pantoea sp. | reverse complement strand
CTGACCCGCTGACCCGCTGACCCGCTGACCCGCTGACCCGCTGACCCGCTGACCCGCTGACCCGCTGACCCGCTGACCCGCTGACCCGCTGACCAGTAGCAAATCCTTTTCAGGCGCAAATAGCGAGCCTAAATTCAGCTTCAGCGCCTTACCATTAAACTAAATTTATATTTATTAAAATATTTTTATTAAATTAAATACAATAAGTTAGATTTATTTGGCTCATAAAATAGCCACCCATGCTGACTAAACATGATCTAAATCAATTCCTATGCGGATCCCCTTTGTTAGGATCTCCTCAGACCTGTTACGGAGAGCGTGAAGTGAAAGCTGATAATCCTTTTAATGCGTTGCTCCCTGCCGCCATGGCCAAAGTTGCTGAAGAAGCGGGCGTCTATAAAGCCACAAAACGACCTCTCTCCACCTTCTTTCTTGCTATCACGGCTGGCGTTTTTATCTCTATCGCCTTTGTGTTCTATATCACTGCCACCACCGGCAGCAGCGTACTCCCCTGGGGAGTCGCCAAACTGATTGGCGGTATCTGTTTTTCGCTCGGTCTGATGCTGGTTGTCGTGTGCGGAGCCGATCTCTTTACCTCAACCGTGTTGATTGTGGTCGCTAAAGCCAGTGGTCGCATTAGCTGGCTGCAACTCGCCCGGCACTGGTTAACCGTCTATGTCGGTAACCTGTGCGGCGCGCTCTTTTTTGTCACATTGATCTGGCTGGCAGGTGAGCATATGGTCGCCAATGGTGCATGGGGTCTGAATCTGCTGCAGACAGCCGATCATAAAATGCATCACACCTTTATACAGGCTGTTGCACTCGGCACGCTGGCCAATCTGCTGGTCTGCCTGGCGGTATGGATGAGCTACTCAGGTCGCAGCTTGCTGGACAAAATGTTTGCCATGATTTTGCCCGTCGCGATGTTTGTTGCCAGTGGTTTTGAGCACAGCATTGCCAATATGTTTCTTATCCCAATGGCGATTTTTATTCGTGATTTCGCCACGCCTGATTTCTGGCAGCTTACTGGTGCAACTGCTGCGCAGTTTCCGGCGCTTACCGCCAGCGATTTTATTTTCAACAATCTGATACCGGTAACGCTGGGCAACATTATTGGCGGCGGTCTGCTGGTGGGCTTGACCTACTGGGTTATCTATCTGCGTGGCACAACGTCCGCAGCGTAATTTCGTCCGGATGCGCAGCAGCGCGCCCGGCAAACGAGTTCCCTAAATTAAGGCAGGTAAATTATGTCCGATCTGAATGAGAAAATGGCTGCGGCCTGGGAAGGATTTCGTGCAGGTGAATGGCAAACTGGCGTTGACGTGCGCGATTTTATCCAGAAAAACTATACACCCTATGAAGGAGACGAGTCGTTTCTCGCTGGCGCGACATCCGCAACCACCGCGCTCTGGAATAGCGTGCTGGAGGGGATCAAAATTGAAAACCGCACGCATGCGCCCGTTGATTTTGATACCAGTTTAGCGTCAACCATCACCTCACATGATGCGGGTTATATCGATAAATCGCTGGAAACCATTGTTGGCCTGCAGACCGAAGCGCCACTGAAACGCGCCATTATTCCGTTCGGCGGTATTAAGATGGTGGAAGGCTCCTGCAAAGTCTATGGTCGTGAGCTGGATCCGTCACTGAAAAAAATCTTCACCGACTTTCGTAAAACCCATAATCAGGGCGTATTTGATGTCTACACACCAGATATTTTACGCTGCCGTAAATCGGGAGTGCTGACCGGCCTGCCTGATGCTTATGGTCGTGGACGTATTATTGGCGACTATCGTCGCGTCGCGCTCTATGGCATCGATTTTCTGATGCAGGATAAAGTAGCGCAATTCAGCTCGCTGCAGCAGGATATGGAAAATGGCGTCGATCTGGAGGCGATCATCCGTCTGCGCGAAGAGATTGCCGAGCAGCATCGCGCACTGGGTCAGATTAAAGAAATGGCGGCAAAATATGGCTGCGATATCTCTCTGCCAGCAACTACAGCACAGCAGGCGGTACAGTGGACCTACTTTGGTTATCTGGCAGCGGTGAAATCTCAGAATGGTGCGGCAATGTCCTTTGGACGCGTCTCTACCTTCCTGGATATCTACATTGAACGCGATCTGCAGGCGGGCCGGCTAAACGAAGAGCAGGCGCAGGAGCTGATTGACCATCTGGTAATGAAACTGCGTATGGTGCGCTTCCTGCGTACACCGGAATATGATGAACTCTTCTCAGGCGATCCCATCTGGGCCACTGAATCGCTGGCGGGAATGGGCGTTGATGGCCGTACGCTGGTAACCAAAAACACGTTCCGCTTTCTGAATACACTCTATACCATGGGCCCGTCTCCTGAGCCCAATATGACTATTCTCTGGTCTGAAAAGCTGCCGCTTAATTTCAAAAAATATGCGGCTAAAGTCTCCATCGATACCTCATCTCTGCAGTATGAGAACGATGATCTGATGCGTCCAGACTTTAATAACGACGACTATGCTATTGCCTGTTGCGTCAGCCCGATGATTGTTGGCAAACAGATGCAGTTCTTTGGCGCACGCGCCAACCTGGCTAAGACACTGCTCTATGCGATCAATGGTGGCGTGGATGAAAAGCTGAAAATGCAGGTCGGGCCTCAGGAAGCGCCAATCATGGATGACGTGCTCGACTTTGACACCGTGATGGCGCGGATGGATCACTTTATGGACTGGCTGGCGAAGCAGTATGTCACCGCGCTGAATATCATCCACTATATGCATGATAAATATAGCTATGAAGCAGCGCTGATGGCATTACATGACCGCGATGTCTATCGCACGATGGCGTGCGGTATTGCCGGATTGTCTGTAGCGGCAGACTCACTCTCCGCGATTAAGTATGCCAAAGTCACACCCGTTCGTGATGCAGATGGACTGGCTATCGATTTTGAGATTGAGGGTGACTATCCACAATTTGGCAACAACGACCCGCGCGTGGACGATCTGGCCTGCGATCTGGTTGAGCGGTTTATGAAAAAAATTCAGCAACTGCAAACCTACCGCAATGCGGTTCCAACACAGTCTGTGCTGACCATTACCTCTAATGTAGTGTATGGCAAAAAAACCGGCAACACGCCGGATGGTCGCCGTGCCGGTGCACCTTTTGGCCCGGGTGCCAACCCAATGCACGGACGCGATCAGAAAGGTGCGGTCGCTTCACTGACCTCAGTAGCAAAACTGCCGTTTGCGTATGCGAAAGATGGTATCTCCTATACGTTCTCGATTGTGCCAAATGCACTGGGCAAAGATGATGATGTGCGCAAAGCCAACCTGGCTGGCCTGATGGATGGCTATTTCCATCACGAAGCAGACCTTGAGGGTGGTCAGCATCTGAACGTTAACGTGATGAATCGTGACATGCTACTTGATGCCATGGAACATCCGGAAAACTATCCGCAGCTGACAATTCGCGTATCGGGCTATGCTGTGCGTTTCAACTCGCTGACCCGCGAACAGCAGCAGGATGTTATTACCCGTACGTTCACCGCCGCACTCTGATCCACTGGCTGTGCAGCAGGCTCCGGCAGGGAGCCCTGCTGTTACAGTCAGTTTTGCCCGATGACTACGCAGGTCATCGGGCAAAACTGACTGCTGCCCGCTGAGCACAACAGAGATTGTGCTGCCTGCGAACAGGCTAACCGGAGAATCATCGCTATGTCTGCTACTGGTCGTATCCACTCCTTTGAATCCTGCGGAACCGTTGATGGCCCTGGCATCCGTTTTATCACCTTTTTTCAGGGCTGCCTGATGCGATGCCTCTACTGCCATAACCGTGATACCTGGGATACACATAGTGGTAAAACAGTTACCGTAGATGAGCTGATGCGCGAAGTCGTAACTTATCGCCACTTTATGAATGCCTCAGGCGGCGGCGTAACGGCTTCAGGAGGTGAGGCTATCCTGCAGGCAGAATTTGTTCGCGACTGGTTTCGTGCCTGTAAGCAGGAGGGAATAGACACCTGTCTGGATACCAACGGCTTTGTGCGGCGCTACGACCCGGTCATTGATGAGCTGCTGGCGGTTACGGATTTAGTGATGCTCGATCTGAAACAGGTTAACAACGAGATACATGAGATCCTTGCCGGTGTCTCTAACCATCGTACGCTCGATTTTGCGCGTTATCTGCAAAAGAAGAATAAACGTACCTGGATCCGCTACGTCGTTGTTCCTGGCTATACAGATGATGATGATTCTGCACACCGGCTCGGTGCCTTTACCGCTGATATGCAGAACGTCGAAAAAATCGAACTGCTGCCCTATCATGAACTGGGTAAACATAAGTGGAGTACGCTTGGTGAAGCTTACCAGCTGGAGAGCGTTAAACCGCCCGCTAAAGAGACCATGGAGAGGATAAAAACGATTCTGGCGGGATATGGCCATACTGTGATCTATTAAGCATAAACCAAAGAGGGAGCCACTGGCTCCCTCTGATATTTATGCATGTGCCACGGGTGTGGCATGATGATCGGCTTTGCGCAGCAGCATCACCAGATAGACCAGAGCCACCGCAGCAATCATAATAAACAGCGATCTGTCGGAGTAGTTTTGCATCAGCATTGACGTCATTGCCGGGCCTGCCAGGCTGCCGATGGTGTAGCTGAACAGCAGCGCCTGATTCATCGCCACCAGCTCATGATGCGCTACGGTTTCGCACGCCCATGACATTGCCACCGGATAGAGCGTGAAGCCCGCCAGACCGAGTACAAACAGTGACGGAGCCATTGCCGTATCACCCAGCATTGCCATAGCCCCGAGGATCACAACAAAAACCTGCACGCGCAGTACCATCAGACGGCCAAAGCGGTCAGCCAGACGACCAATCGGCCACTGCCCGATAATGCCGGAACTCACCAGCAACGCCATCCAGTATCCGACTGATGCATCGCTCATACCGCGATGCGAGAGATAAAGCGGCATCAGCCCGTAGAGCGAGCCCAGCACAATCCCGGAAATAATGCAGCCGTTGATGCCCAGACGTGAACTACGCCGGCGCAGCATACTCCAGATACGTGAGGTCGATGCCTCTTCAGATTCAGCAACAGTTGTAACCTGCACAAACACCACCGGCAGCATGGCACAGACAATAAGCGCAGTTACCCACGGGATCACATGCAGCAGCCCGGTTGAAACGCTGCTGACCAGCAGCTGCCCTGCCACTGTACCGAGATAGTAGACAATCATATAGGCTGCCAGCAGCTGCCCACGATTACGTACCGTACCACTGCAGAGCAGCGCGCTTTCTACCACTACCCAGATCAATGCACAGCCTACGCCAGCGATAAAGCGCAGTAGCGTCCAGCTGGAGAAGCCTGAGGTTAATATCATGCCCATAGTAGCCAGCGCAAACAGAACGCTGGCAAGATAGAAACAGCGATTAAAGCCGTAACGATTGATCAGCCAGCCCGCCAGCAGTGTGCCCGCCAGATTTCCGGTGTAATAGGCTGAGCTCGCCATCCCTACCTGCCAGGTTGAAAGCTGTTCATGCGTCAGCCAGAGCGGCACCAGCGTATTAAGCACAGCAATAGAAACCGTCATCAGCAATAAGCCGCAAAGCAGCAGCAGGACGGGGCGCGACCAGGTAAGCATAGGAATAAAACCAATGGAATCAGCGAGAATTGCGCGCAGTTTGCCATCAGAAAATCTAAAGTCAACGAGCAAAAAAACAGCACCGCACAATTTGCTGCAGTACAATTTATTTTTTTTATCTTCAGTTGGTTAGGAACCGGATGTGCAGAGAGGATGAAAAATCTATCATTATGAATTTACAGATTTTTAGCGCTTAACCCCTCCTTTTGCTCGATAACGTTTATTTGTGATAAATTCATTATTCGCTGCAAATTTTTTTCCCTGTCCGTCACCATCAGTAGCCTGGTCAAAAGCGCTGTTAGAAGTGAAAATCTGCTTCCGGAAACAGCCAGCTAAAGAGCGGGCCTGTGGCTGATTGCCTTTGTACGCGATAGCGCTGATGCAGAAAAAAAAACCCGGCCAGCGCCGGGTTTCTGTTTAGTTTGCGGTCAGCCGATAAATTCCAGCCCGCCCATATAGGGACGCAAAACTTCCGGCACGGCAATACGGCCATCAGCCTGCTGGTAGTTTTCCAGCACGGCAACCAGTGTACGGCCTACCGCCAGGCCAGAGCCATTCAGTGTATGCAGCAGACGTGGCTTTTTGTCGTTTTTACTGCGGCAGCGCGCCTGCATCCGGCGAGCCTGAAAATCCCACATATTTGAGCAGGAAGAGATTTCTCGGTAAGTATCCTGCGCAGGCAGCCACACTTCGAGATCGTAAGTTTTTGCTGCACCAAAGCCCATATCGCCGGTGCAGAGCAGCATTTTACGATAAGGCAGGTTAAGCAGCTGCAGCACTTTCTCAGCGTGACCGGTTAACTCTTCCAGCGCATCCATTGAGGTTTCCGGCGCAACAATCTGCACCATTTCCACTTTGTCAAACTGGTGCATACGAATCAGTCCGCGTGTATCACGACCATAGGATCCCGCCTCAGAGCGGAAGCATGGCGTATGTGCCGTGAGCTTAACTGGCAGACTCTCTTCTTCGACGATTTCGTCGCGTACCAGATTAGTCAGCGGGACTTCAGCTGTCGGGATCAACGCATAGTTACTGCTGCCTGCTTCTTCGCCCAGCGGTTTGGTATGGAAGAGATCCTCACCAAATTTTGGCAGCTGGCCGGTGCCGTAAAGCGTATCCTGGTTAACCAGATAGGGAACGTAAGTTTCCAGATAACCATGCTGCTGAGAGTGCAGATCAATCATAAACTGGCTCAGCGCACGATGCAGACGCGCAATCTGACCCTGCATGATAATGAAACGCGAACCTGTGAGTTTAACCGCCGCAGCAAAATCCAGGCCTTTAACAGCTTCACCCAGTTCAACATGATCTTTTACCGGAAAATCGAACTGGCGCGGCTCACCCCAGCGACTGATCTCCTGGTTTTCACTGTCATCTTTGCCTGAAGGAACTTCATCAGCAGGCAGATTTGGCAGCGCCAGTGCAAAGTCGCGGATCTCATTCTGCAGGACATCCAGCTCAGCTTTAGCTGCATCCAGACGTTCGCCCAGCGTGTTAACTTCCTGACGCAGCGGCTCGATATCTTCCCCACGTGCTTTGGCCTGACCGATGGATTTGGATCGGGCATTACGCTCAGCCTGCAGATTTTCCGTTTCTACCTGCAGTACTTTACGACGCTCTTCTAAGGAGCGCAGCGTATCCACATCCAGTTTAAATCCCCGGCGTGCCAGTTTTTCTGCGACTGCGTCTGGCTCGTTACGCAGCAGATTGGGATCGAGCATGCTTATCCTGTGTAATAAAGGTTAATTGAAAATGAGGGGCTGCATCCCACTGGAATGCAATGAATTCCTTGCTAACCTTACCGTAACGCGTTTATCAGCGGTAGCGTTTTATCGGGCTATTTTGATCCTGTTCTGCCAGCCAGGCGAGTTTTTCAGCAATCTTCGCCTCCAGTCCGCGTGAAGTCGGATGATAGTAGCGAACATCGCGCATCTCAGGCGGGAAAAATACTTCACCTGCGGCATAGGCGTTGGGTTCATCATGCGCATAACGATACGTTTTACCCAGCCCCATCTCTTTCATCAGTCTGGTCGGTGCATTACGCAGATGTTCCGGCACATCGTAATCGGGGGCGTCGCGCGCGTCGCGCATTGCGGCTTTAAAAGCGGTATAGACCGCATTGCTTTTCGGTGCGCACGCCAGATAAACGATCGCCTGGGCAATAGCACGCTCCCCTTCTGCCGGTCCAACCCGTGTGAAGCAGTCCCAGGCGGAAACAGCCACCTGCATGGCACGTGGATCGGCATTTCCGACATCCTCAGAGGCGATAGCAAGCAGACGTCGCGCAACATAGAGAGGATCACCCCCTGCGGTAATAATGCGGGCATACCAGTAGAGGGCCGCATCAGGTGCTGAGCCACGCACTGACTTATGTAGCGCGGAGATCAGGTCATAAAAGCGATCGCCCTGATTATCAAAGCGCGCCGCGCGTTCGCCGGCAACTTCGCTTAGCAGCTGGGGCGTCAGTTCCCGTTCTCCCTGCGCATTCGCCTCTGCCATATCAGCCATCATCTCCAGCGTATTAAGCGCACGCCGGGCATCGCCATTGACCAGTTCAGCAATCATTCGTCGCGTCGCATCCGGTAGCACAATATCGCCTGCGCCATAACCACGGGTTTTGTCCTGCATCGCCTGCGTCAGCACCTGTTCGATATCCTCTGTGGTGAGTGATTTCAGCAGATAGACGCGTGCCCGTGACAGCAGCGCTGAATTGAGTTCAAACGACGGGTTTTCAGTGGTTGCACCTATAAATGTAATCGTGCCATCTTCAATGTGAGGCAAAAACGCATCCTGCTGGCTTTTATTGAAGCGATGCACCTCATCGACAAACAGAATGGTGCGACGCCCGGCCTGCCGGTTCTGTCTGGCCCGCTCTATCGCTTCACGAATATCTTTCACGCCTGAGGTAACCGCTGAGATACGCTCTACATCAGCATTGCCATAGTGAGCGATAATCTCAGCCAGCGTGGTTTTGCCGGTTCCCGGTGGCCCCCAAAGGATCATGGAGTGCAGATGCCCGGCTTCAATAGCGCGTGGCAGCGGCTTGCCGGGAGCCAGCAGATGTTGCTGACCAATATATTGCTGCAGTGTTGCTGGCCGCATTTTAGCGGCCAGCGGTTTAAACTCATTTGACGGGGCAAAATCCAGAGAGAGATTACTCAACTCAACCTCACTGACGCTGGTCGTCTACCGTTACCCCTTTCGGTGGCGTAAAGGTAAATTTATCCGGACTGATCGCACCATTTTTCTGACTTTTCAGCTGATAACTGCTGCGCTGGCCATCCTGCTCAACGGCGCTGAACTGGTTAATAGTGCCTGACGAAGAGACATTGATAGTGAACTGCTTAAGATTACCATCGCTGTTTTTCGGCGTCAGTTCAAAGTTATCACCCTGCTGCTTGATATTGTACTGCTGCCAGTCGCCAGGCTGGTTGCGTGCAATCAGCATAAACGGAGTGTTACTGGTGGCGTTTTTCAGCAGGCTGACACTTACCTGTTCAACAAACGGATTATAGAACCAGAGGTTTTTGCCATCAGAGACAATTACGCTCTCATCTGGCGCTGTCATATGCCAGTTAAACAGGCTGGGACGCTTGACCCACAGCTCACCTTCACCATCCTGTACATTAGCTCCACTGCCATCAGTAACCTTCTGGCTAAAACTGGCGTGAAAACTACTTACTTTGTTCAGGCGCTGCTGCAGATCGCTGGACGCATCCGCCAGCGCAGAGGCAGAAATAACACCGGCCAGCAGGCCACAGGCAATAACGCGTAATTTCATCTGATTCGATTCCTTATTTACTGTTCCTGATATTCACTGCTATTAAACGTAGTTGCCCGGTTCTCTTTTCGACAGGAGAAAAAGCCTAAAGTTTCCAGAGATATGGGGTCAGAACATCAGATAAACAATGGGCCAGTTATTAACTGGCCCATAAGGTTAAGTGCTGTCACTGCTACATTTCATGGGGCGGTGGGGAGAGCACCTCACGGTTGCCATTATGACCAGGCTCAGAAACGATATTCTGCGCTTCCATCTGTTCGATGATACGTGCAGCACGGTTATAGCCTATACGGAACTGGCGTTGCACACCGGAGATTGAGGCCCGACGCTTCTCAACAACAAAGGCAACAGCCTGATCAAACAGCGGATCCAGCTCTTCATCACCTTCAATGCCGCCTGCGCCACCCTCGCTCTCTTCACCGGCGGTGATGCTATCAATATATTGCGGACGTCCACGCGCTTTCCAGTCCTGAACAACCGCGTGTACTTCCTGATCGCGCACAAAGGCCCCATGCACACGTACCGGCATAGAGGAGTTTGGCGGCATATAGAGCATATCACCCATGCCCAGTAGCGATTCCGCTCCGCCCTGATCCAGAATGGTGCGGGAGTCAATTTTGCTCGATACCGTAAAGGCAATACGGGTCGGGATGTTGGCTTTGATAAGCCCGGTGATAACGTCAACCGAAGGACGCTGGGTCGCCAGCACCAGGTGAATACCCGCCGCGCGCGCTTTCTGCGCCAGGCGGGCAATCAGTTCCTCGACCTTTTTACCCACGGCCATCATCAGGTCAGCAAACTCATCGACCAGTACCACGATATAGGGCAGCTTTTCCAGAACCGGCGGTGTGGTGTCCATGCTGTCACCCGGTTTCCAGAACGGATCCGGAATCGGACGACCCATCGCTGCCGCCTGCTCGATTTTTTCGTTATAACCCGCCAGGTTACGCACACCCAATGCTGACATCAGCTTATAGCGACGCTCCATCTCCACCACGCTCCAGCGCAGCGCGTTGGCGGCATCTTTCATATCAGTAACGACTTCAGTCAGCAGATGCGGAATACCCTCATAGACAGAGAGTTCAAGCATTTTCGGGTCGATCATAATAAAGCGCACTTCTTCCGGCGTGGCTTTATACAGCATGCTGATAATCATGGTGTTGACACCAACCGATTTACCAGAGCCTGTCGTACCCGCAACCAGCAGATGCGGCATTTTTGCCAGATCGGCCACCACTGGCTGACCAGATATATCTTTTCCCAGTACCACCGATAACGGTGAAGGATTATCGCGGAATTTATCGCAATCCAGCACCTCACGCAGGTAGACCGTCTGGCGATGTTTGTTCGGCAGCTCCAGACCAACATAAGGCTTGCCCGGAATTACCTCAACCACGCGAACTGCCACTGCTGAGAGTGAACGTGCAAGATCACGTGAGAGATTTGAGATCCTGGCTGCTTTCACACCAGGCGCCAGATCGAGCTCAAAGCGAGTGATCACCGGACCAGGAGAAATTCCCACTACTTCCGCTTTTACCCGATAATCAGCCAGACGAGCCTCTACCAGACGCGCCGTCTGTTCCAGTGCAAACATATCCACCGGCTCTTCTGCTTCCGGTGGTGCCGTCAGCAGCTCCAGAACCGGTAGTGGCGTTGAAGGTTTTTCCAGCGGCCGTTCATGACGAACCAGGAATGGATGGAACAGGCTATCCTGCACAGGTGCAACAGGCTCCGGTGCTGAAGCGTACTGATCCGGCACAGGCGGAGAAACCGGCTCGACTGGTGTCGCAGGCTGCTGCCAGCCTGTATTGCTGGTCTGGGTTGCAGCGACCTGTGGCTCTGCGGTTGCAGGCTGCTGCCAGCCTGTATTGCTGGTCTGGGTTGCAGCGACCTGTGGCTCTGCGGTTACAGACTGCTGCCAGCCTGTATTGCTGGTCTGGGTTGCGGCGACCTGTGGCTCTGCGGTTACAGGCTGCTGCCAGCCTGTATTGCTGGTCTGGGTTGCAGCGATCTTTGGCTCTGCGGTTACAGGCTGCTGCCAGCCTGTATTGCTGGTCTGGGTTGCAGCGACCTGTGGCTCTGCGGTTACAGGCTGCTGCCAGGCTGTTTCCTGCTCCGGTGCGGCAGCAATAGTAAATAGTGGCTCACCCGGTGTGTCATCAACCAGATCTTTCATCGGAGAAAAATCAAAGATGGCTGAGTGATCCGGCTGCGCAACCGGCGATATTTCCTGCTGCGGTGCGCTATAGCGCTGCTGCTGCTGAGCAGCAAACTGGTTTGCCAGCTGCGCCTGATGCAATGCATCCTGATCCTCTTCAGATTGCGCTTGCCAGCTTTCCCCGTAGCGTCGCTGCTGCTGAGACTGAAACGCATTCCGCAGCTCGGCTTCCTGCAGTGCAGCCGCGTTGTCATCGTCATGCGGCGGCTGAACACTGTTCAGTTCCTGCTGCTGTTCGGCCTCTTCGCGCGCTTTCTCTTCTGCCATACGCTGTGATGGCAGTTTAATACCGTAAGAGGCGAGCTCGCGACGGGTTGGCAGTTTGACCTTATTCGGACGCGGCAGCTCCGGGCCTATCCCCTGCTTAACCTGTGGATTGTGATCGCGCTCAGGTACGATATCAAACAGCGGTGAAAGCGTTTCACTGCTGCGCGTGGTCGCAGATGCCATGCCCGCAGCTCCGGCAGTAGCTGCTGTCATGGCAGCACTCGCGGCGGGCAGACGATCGGCATTTTGCCAGTCGCCCATACGCGGCCCCTCATCATCTGGCGCTGAGGCGCGCACCGCGGGTTCATCTGGCAGTTCAAAGTGATAACGTGGTGGCTCTGGTTCTGCCGCCGCAGTTGCCGCGGCCTGTGGTGCCGGTTGCGATTGTGGCTGCTGTAATTGCTGCGCCGGTTGCGATTGTGGCTGTTGCATCTGTTGCGCCGCAGAATAAGGCGCAACTGGTGCAGCGGCAACTGCAGACGCCGTGGCTGCGTCCGGCACTGGAGGTGCCTGCTGTGCCACTTCGTTAACGACTGAGAGCGCAGCGGCAGTAGCATCACTGGCTTTCGCCAGCAGCGGATCGTCCAGGCTTTCGTCATGAGTTTGTAACGCTGTTACCGGCGCCTCTGCTCTGCGCGGCGCACTTAGCAATACATCCTGCTCATCAGCGTGCTGGGCCGGTACAGCGCGCGATGTAACCGACTCTTCATCAGCCTCATCGTCATACTCATCTTCGTGCCAGCGCTCATCATGGCGGGAGCGGTTGCTGGCAAATGTCAGCACTCCCATCACCACACTGCCAATCTTCTCAGCAATAGCCAGCCACGACCAGCCTGTATAGAGCGTGATACCCGCAGCCCAGATACAGAGCAGCGTCAGCGTACCTGTTGCGCCATTAAACCAGGGCGCCATTGCATTGCTCACCAGGCTGCCAATCACGCCGCCTGAAGCAAAGTACCAGATATCATCCACATTGAGCGCCGCCAGGCCACAGGTGGTTACCACCAGCGCCAGCACGCCAATCAGACGCAGTCCTACCGCAAAATAGTCGATATAGTCCTGACGATCGCGCTGACGAAAGGTGATCCAGCAGAGGCCAAGAATAACGGGTGGAATGGCATAGGCCATGACCCCAAAAATAAACAGCAGGGTATCAGCCAGCCATGCGCCTATACTGCCGCCGAGGTTGTGAATCGGTTCATGCCAGGCGGTCTGCGACCAGCTGGGATCTGAGGGGTTAAAGCTAACCAGTGACACCATCAGGTAGATGGCGAACAAGGCTACAAGGATGAGCAGCGCCTCCAGCAGACGACGTCCACTGCTCAGCGGTTGCAACGAAACATCTTTATCTTCTGTGTATTCCTGGCTCAAGAGAACTCTCCAGGTGCCTGTAAAATAAGAAGGCAACAGCGTCGAAAGGGCCCGACGCTGGTCCTGTATGAATTCACAGGAGTGTACCTAAATCCTGCACGCTTTGCACCTTCCCTGCATTAGCGGGTTTTGATGACCAGCCGGTTACTCTGTTTAACCTCTTCCATCACGACATAAGTACGGGTGTCGTTTACGCCTGGCAGGCGCAGCAAGGTTTCGCCCAGTAGTTTACGATAGGCAGACATATCAGGCACGCGGGTTTTCAGCAGATAGTCAAAATCACCGGAAACGAGGTGACACTCTTGAGTTTCCTCAAGTTTTTGCACTGCGGCGTTAAATTGTTCAAACACATCTGGCGCACCGCGATTCAGAGTAATCTCAACAAATACCAGCAGCGATGCGTCAAGATAGTGAGGATTCAGCTGAGCGGTGTAGCCCAGAATAAAACCCTGACGTTCCAGGCGTCGTACACGCTCCAGACACGGCGTGGGTGAAAGGCCTACTCGTTTAGAAAGTTCAACGTTAGAGATACGGCCATCTTTTTGCAGTTCGTTCAGGATATTTCTGTCGATACGATCCAGATCTTTTCCGGGGCGCTTTTTATTATCTACCATTATTATTGTCTCTCTTAATTCCTTCCCTATGCCTGCCACACCCTGAAAAGCATCTATGTTCAGGGCCTTACTGAATTGAAGACCGTGAGCCTGTGCGGTAAAGCAACCATCCGTATGACGCATGCTGTCTGTCCACACCATGCGTCATTACCAATGCCAGGCTGAGCTTATTTGGCGTAAATATGCAAAACAGCAACTAATTTCTGTTTTGAATCGCTAAATTCTCTCTGCTTCTCCCAATGTTTTCGCAAAAGTGCAGGCGATTGTCAAAGTAAAACATCTAAATTCAGTACAAGATACCAGACAGCGTGCTGGAGCCCTGTTTTTAAATGATATTTTTAAAGCAGTTCGCCAGAAATTTGCTGCTAAATGCCCTGTTTTTACTTATTGCGCAGGAAAAAAGTCGATTCATCGTCTACGCCGCTTACAGCAATCGCTAACAAAACAGCGCAGAGCTTTTTTTGCAGCCCTGATTTCCCTACAATCAAAACCACTGTTGTCAGAAACATACCGAGGAATGCATGAGTACGGTCAAACATAGCAAACTGCTTATTCTGGGTTCAGGCCCGGCCGGTTATACCGCTGCAGTTTATGCGGCACGCGCTAACCTGAATCCGGTTCTGGTCACGGGTCTGGAGAAAGGCGGTCAGCTTACAACGACCACTGAAGTTGAAAACTGGCCAGGCGATCCGCACGACCTTACCGGGCCATCGCTGATGGAGCGCATGCATGAGCACGCCGAAAAATTCAACACTGAGATTATCTTTGACCATATCCACACCGTGGATCTGCAGAATCGCCCTTTCCGTCTTACCGGCGACAGCGGCGAATATACGGCGGATGCTCTGATCATTGCCACCGGCGCATCTGCCCGCTATCTGGGGCTGCCCTCAGAAGAGGCGTTTAAAGGCAGAGGTGTCTCTGCCTGCGCAACCTGCGATGGCTTTTTCTACCGTAATCAGAAAGTTGCTGTAATTGGCGGCGGCAACACCGCCGTTGAGGAAGCGCTCTACCTGGCGAATATTGCCTCAGAAGTGCACCTGATCCATCGGCGCGACACATTTCGTGCAGAAAAAATCCTGATCGATCGCCTGATGGAAAAAGTCAGCAACGGCAACATCGTGCTGCATACGCATCGCACACTGGAAGAGGTCACCGGCGATCAAATGGGCGTGACTGGCGTTACGCTTCATTCGACCAACGGCGAACCGGCAGAGTCGCTTGACGTCGCAGGCCTGTTTGTGGCCATTGGTCATAGCCCGAATACCGCAATTTTTGAGGGCCAGCTTGCGCTGGAGAATGGCTATATCAAAGTGCAGTCTGGCCTGCACGGTAATGCGACGCAAACCTCCATTCCTGGTGTGTTTGCGGCTGGCGACGTTATGGATCATATCTATCGTCAGGCAATTACCTCAGCAGGCACCGGCTGTATGGCAGCGCTGGATGCTGAGCGTTATCTGGATGGTTTGGTTAAAAACGATCGATAAATTGTTAGTAAGCTGATCTTAGTTGCACCCGGGCGGCCTATTCAGGTCGCCTTTTTTATATACAGCATGTTAAAGTTCTGCTGACCGCAATAACCTGTTTTTTTGTCCGGTTTTCTCTTTGCCTCGGGTGATAACAGTTTCGCATGAATAAATCACGGCAACACCTGCTACTCCGCTGGCTGCGTCAGCAACGTCAATATGGCGCAACCGGGTTGCGCATCGCATCTCTCTGCGGCTTTGCTGCAGCGATTACCGTTATTGCTCAGGCCTGGCTGATGGCGTCACTGCTACAGGATCTTATTGTTTCACAGCAGCCACGTGCCACGCTGATAGCTGATTTTCTGCTATTACTGCTCTGCTTTGTCGTGCGGGCCGGCCTCAACTATTGCCGCGAAATGGCAGGGTTTCGCGCTGCAGTTGCTATCCGGCGCGCACTGCGTCAGCAGGTGCTGGATCGCCTTGACGCGCTGGGCCCTGCCTGGATCCAGGGCAAGCCTGCAGGCAGCTGGTCAACGCTGTTGTCAGAGCAAATTGAACAGATGCAGGAGTATTACGCACGCTATCTGCCGCAAATGACGCTGGCTGTTGCTATCCCCTGCGCGATTTTGATCGCAATCTTTCCGGTAAACTGGGCCGCAGGCTTGATTCTGCTGGTAGCGGCTCCGCTGATCCCGCTATTTATGGCGCTAACCGGTATGGGCGCGGCCGATGCCAACCGGCGCAATTTTCTCGCGCTTTCACGGCTAAGCGGCGATTTTTATGATCGCCTGCGCGGACGTGAGACGCTACGTCTGTTTTATCGTGCCGCCGCCGGTGAAAAAGCAGTTGCTGTCAGCACTGATACGTTTCGCCGGCGAACTATGGAGGTGCTGCGCCTGGCATTTCTCTCATCGGCAGTGCTGGAGTTTTTTGCTTCACTGGCGATTGCTGTCGTTGCCGTCTACTTTGGCTTCTCCTATCTGGGCGAGTTTGATTTCGGCCACTATCACACCGGCGTTACCCTGTTTGCCGGCTTTCTGGCACTGATTCTGGCGCCGGAGTTTTTTCAACCGCTGCGCGATCTGGGCACCTTTTATCATGCCAAAGCGCAGGCTGTCGGCGGCGCTGATGCGCTGGAACGTTTTCTGCACACTACGCCCGATGCTTCGCCGCAGAACATGGCACCAGACTGGCATAACAGCGAGCCGCTGACGCTGACTGCAAAGAATCTTGTGGTCGTGAGCCCGGATGGTACGCCACTGACACAACCTCTGAATTTTACACTGGCAGCAAACAGCCGGGTCGCACTGGTAGGTCAGAGCGGTGCGGGTAAAACCGTGCTAATGAACACGCTACTCGGTTTTATGCATTACCAGGGCTCGCTGCAGATTAATGGTAAAGAGTTGCGCGCTGTAAGTCGTGAGAGCTGGCATCAGCAGCTGGCGTGGGTAGGCCAGAATCCCCGGCTGCCCGCCTTAACGCTGCGTGAAAATCTGATGCAGGGTCAGCATATCGATGAGTCCCGGCTGCAGAAGGTGTTACAGCAGGCTGGCGTGACCGCTTTTCTGTCAGATTTGCCGCTGGGGCTGGAGACGCCGCTGGGCGATGAGGGCATCGGACTCTCTGTGGGTCAGGCACAACGAATTGCCGTGGCGCGCGCCCTGCTAAAACCTGCCCGCCTGCTGCTGCTGGATGAACCCGGCTCCGGACTGGATAGCCGTAGTGAACAACATGTGATGCAGGCGCTGAATCAGGCAGCGCGAGAGCAAACTACCCTGATGATTACCCACCAGCTGCACGATCTGGCGCACTGGGATGAGATTTGGGTGATGCAAAATGGTCTGCTGGTGCAACAGGGGAGCTGGCAGCAGTTGATTAATCAGCCCGGTGCTCTGCAGCAGATGGTGCACCTGCGTTATCAGGAGAGTGACCTATGCAATCTCTGATCCCTTTTTTGCGGCTGTTCCGCCAGCATCCCTGGCGTGCCGGGCTGGGAATGATACTGGCTATTGCTACCCTGCTCGCCAGTATAAGTTTACTGACGCTGTCCGGCTGGTTTCTGGCTGCCTCATCGCTGGCCGGGATTGCAGGACTTTACACCTTCAACTATCTGCTGCCCGCAGCAGGCGTGCGCGCAGCGGCAATTATACGTACCGCAGCGCGTTACTTTGAGCGACTGGTGAGTCACGATGCAACGTTCCGCGTCTTGCAACATCTGCGGGTCTTTACTTTCAGCCGCCTGATGGCACTGGCGCCAGAGCAGCTCGCCCGCTTTCGTCAGGGCGAACTGCTGAACCGGTTTGTCAGCGATGTTGATACACTGGATCATCTCTATTTGCGGGTAATATCGCCGCTGGTGGGGGCAGCCGTAGTGATTATTATCGTCACCAGCGGACTGGCGCTGATCGATCTGCAGCTGGCACTGCTGCTGGGCGCTATTATGCTGCTGACACTGCTGCTGCTGCCCTCTCTGTTCTGCTACTTTGGTCAGGCAGCGGGAGAGCGTATCGCCCACTGTCAGGCGGGCTGGCGTCTGCAGCTGACCGGCTGGCTTTTAGCACTGGCTGAGTTGCAGGTTTATGGTGTTGCTGCAAGCTGGCGCAGGCAACTGGATAACCAGGAACAGCAGTGGCAGCGGGCACAGCAGCAACAGCATCAGCTACAGGCGCTGGCACAAAGTCTGCTGCTGCTGATCACCGGCTTTACTGTAACACTGCTGCTCTGGGTATCAGCTGCCGGTATAGGTGACAATAGTTCGCCCGGTGCGCTTGTCGCCCTGTTTCTATTCTGTGGCCTTGCAGCATTTGAGGCGCTGGCGCCGGTTGCCAGTGCGTTTCTGCCACTGGCACAGGTCAGCAGTGCTGCAGAACGGGTGCAGGAAATTATCAGCCAGCCGCCGGCAATCCGCTTTCCGACGCAGCAACTGCATTCCATCCCCGATATCGCCCTGAGTCTGAATTGTGTGACGTTCAGCTATCCGCAACGCCCCGAGCCGGTACTGCAAAATTTAACGCTGGAGCTGCAACCCGGTGAGCGCATTGCGCTGCTGGGACCCACCGGATGTGGTAAATCAAGTCTGCTGGCGCTGATTACACGCAGTCGTGAAGCGCAGTCTGGTGCTATCACTCTTAATAAGGTTGCACTACAGCAGTGGGATGAAGCGACGTTGCGTCAGCGTATCAGCGTAATCACTCAGCGCGTACATCTGTTCAGCCAGACACTGCGAGACAATCTGTTACTGGCACGGCCTGACGCCAGTGACGCAGAGCTTTCCGCAGCACTTGCTCAGGCAGGACTGGCATCTCTGCTTGAGCAGTCTGAGGGGCTTGATAGCTGGATGGGAGAAGGTGGCAGACCGCTCTCTGGTGGCGAACTGCGCCGTCTGGCTATCGCCCGCGCTCTGCTACACAATGGCGATCTCTGGCTACTGGATGAGCCAACCGAGGGACTGGATGCCGCTACCGAACAGCAGATCCTGACGCTGCTGCTGCAGGTCAGTCAGGGAAAAACGTTGATAATGGTGACTCATCGCCTGCAGGGTCTGGAAAAGATGGATCGCATCTGCGTGCTGGATCAGGGCGCTATTGTGGAATCTGGCTCACATGACGAATTAATCTCAAAAGCGGGACGCTACTGGCGTTTCCGGCAGCGCTTTGCGTTATAGTCTGAGCATGACGCTTTTAAGTAGCCTGATACCATGAGACTGGTTCAACTTTCACGTGATTCACTGCACTTTCCACCTGCTGAAATGGCGCTGCGCGAACCCAACGGGTTGCTGGCTATGGGCGGCGATTTATCGCCCGCCCGGCTGCTTAATGCCTACCAGCACGGCATTTTCCCCTGGTTTTCACCCGGTGATCCAATTCTCTGGTGGTCACCCGACCCACGCGCCATATTAACGCCAGAAACGTTTCATCTCAGCCGCAGCATGGCGCGCTTTCACCGGCATTCCCCCTATCGCGTGACGATGAATCACGCTTTTGCGCAGGTAGTAGAGGGGTGCGCAACAGATCGCCCGGAAGGTACCTGGATCACCTATGAGGTAAAACGCGCCTGGCTGCGCCTGTATGAACTTGGTCATGCGCACTCTATTGAGGTCTGGGCTGAAAATAATCTGGCAGGTGGCATGTATGGACTGGCGCTGGGCAGAATTTTTTGCGGCGAATCGATGTTTAGTCGTCAGGAGAACGCCTCAAAGACAGCGCTGTGGGTGTTTGTGCAACATTTTCTGGCGCATCAGGGTCACCTGATCGATTGCCAGGTACTGAACCCTCATACTGCCTCACTGGGTGCCAGAGAGATCCCGCGCGCCGACTATCTGCAGCAGCTGCAAAAGCTGGCGTGGCAACCTGTTGCGGCGGGATGCTGGCAGACCCAAACCCTTTTTTAACGCTCTCCGCAGATGTTTTGCACACAAATCCCGACAAAAGTGATACAATAAGCGAGTTTGGTATGTCGTCCGCGCTTCGCCGTGGCGAGCCGGAATTGCCAGGCTGGGGATCTCACACTCTTCCCTGGGCTGTTCCAACTACACTGAAAGTGGTAGTTGTTGCAGCTTTTTAGCCCGCTAATCCCCCGCAGACGTCAACAACACCCGAATTTATCCGTACTGCACGCGCAATACCGCGTCGCACGGCGAAGCGTTGGCAAAAAAAGTCAACGTTTCTTTACATAAATCATGGAATTCGGCATTATCGTGCCGGTTCAATAGTTTGGTAGTTCACCCAGAGGATTCGATGGCCAAAGAAGACAATATTGAAATGCAAGGTACCGTACTGGATACGTTACCTAACACCATGTTCCGCGTAGAGCTTGAAAACGGGCACGTGGTTACCGCTCATATCTCCGGTAAAATGCGTAAAAACTATATTCGCATCCTGACGGGCGACAAAGTCACTGTTGAGTTGACCCCGTACGACCTGAGCAAAGGCCGCATTGTCTTCCGTAGTCGCTAAGTTACTACATACGCTTCGGGCGGCTCAAGTCCGCCTGCTCAGCCCAAAAAAAGGCCGGATAACTATCCGGCCTTTTCATATCTGCAACACACTTAATGGACAGTACCTTCCGCTTTACGCTTTTGCGCACTCAGGAAGTGATAGGTCAGCTGGTTATTCTCTTTATCCAGCGCAACCGAGACTGAACCGCCATCTACCAGCGAGCCAAACAGCAGCTCGTTTGCCAGCGGCTTTTTCAGATTTTCCTGTACCGTACGCGCCATTGGACGCGCGCCCATCGCTTTATCATAGCCTTTTTCTGCCAGCCAGTTGCGGGCGTCGTCGCTGACCTCCAGCGAAACGCCTTTCGGATCCAGCTGAGCCTGCAGTTCGACAATAAATTTGTCCACCACCTGATGGATCACCTCAGTTGAGAGATGGCTGAACCAGATGATGTTGTCGAGACGGTTACGGAACTCCGGCGTAAAGATCTTTTTGATCTCTTCCATTGCATCCGTACTGTTGTCCTGCTGAATCAGGCCAATCGACTTGCGCTCAGTTTCGCGCACGCCGGCGTTGGTCGTCATCACCAGCACTACATTGCGAAAATCGGCTTTGCGTCCGTTATTGTCAGTCAGCATACCGTTATCCATAACCTGCAGCAGCAGGTTAAAGACGTCCGGATGCGCTTTCTCGATTTCATCCAGCAGAACCACAGCATGCGGATGTTTAATCACCGCATCCGTCAGCAGTCCGCCCTGGTCAAAACCAACATAGCCGGGAGGTGCACCAATCAGACGACTGACGGTGTGCCGCTCCATATACTCCGACATATCGAAACGCAGCAGTTCAATACCCAGCGCTTTAGCCAGCTGTACGGTCACTTCAGTTTTCCCTACCCCGGTTGGACCGGCGAACAGGAATGACCCCACAGGCTTGCGATCCTGACCCAGACCGGCGCGGCTCATTTTAATCGCCTCAGTCAGCGCCTCAATCGCATTGTCCTGACCAAACACCAGCATTTTCAGCCGATCACCCAGGTTTTTCAGCGTATCGCGGTCGGTTGCTGACACACTCTGCTCCGGAATACGGGCAATACGCGCGACCACAGATTCAATATCAGAAACGTTAACGGTTTTCTTACGCTTGCTTACCGGCACCAGTCGTGCCCGTGCACCCGCTTCATCAATAACGTCTATCGCCTTATCAGGCAGATGACGATCGTTGATATATTTTACCGCCAGCTCGACAGCTGCACGTACCGCTTTCGCGGTATAGCGCACATCGTGATGCGCCTCATATTTCGGTTTCAGGCCGTTGAGAATCTGTACGGTTTCCTCAACCGACGGTTCAGTGATATCAATTTTCTGGAAGCGACGCGCCAGAGCACGATCCTTCTCAAAGATATTGCTGAATTCCTGATAGGTCGTTGAGCCCATTACACGAATTTTACCGCTGGAGAGCAGAGGTTTAATCAAATTGGCAGCATCTACCTGCCCGCCCGATGCTGCACCCGCACCAATAATGGTGTGGATTTCATCAATAAACAGGATACTGTTGTTATCCTGCTCAAGCTGTTTCAGCAGCGCTTTAAATCGCTTCTCAAAATCGCCACGGTACTTAGTACCCGCCAGCAATGACCCAATATCGAGCGAGTAAATAGTGCACTCTTTCATCACTTCCGGCACATCGCCCTGGACAATTCGCCAGGCAAGCCCTTCCGCTATCGCGGTTTTACCCACGCCAGATTCACCCACCAGCAGTGGATTATTTTTGCGCCGGCGGCACAATACCTGAACAGCGCGCTCCAGCTCTTTATCGCGACCAATCAGCGGATCAATTCCGCCAACGCGAGCAAGCTGATTAAGATTGGTGGTGAAGTTTTCCATACGCTCCTCCCCGCCTGCCTGCTCTTCGTTAACCGGATTATCTGCACTGTTCTGCTGCTGACCCGGCTCATCTTTACGTGTGCCGTGTGAGATAAAGTTCACAACATCAAGACGACTGATTTCATGCTTGCGCAGCAGGTAAGCCGCCTGCGACTCCTGCTCGCTGAAAATGGCGACCAGAACATTTGCCCCGGTAACTTCGCTGCGACCAGATGACTGGACGTGGAAGACTGCACGCTGCAGCACGCGCTGGAAGCTAAGCGTAGGTTGTGTGTCACGCTCTGCTTCGCTGGCAGGCAACACCGGCGTGGTTTGTTCGATGAAGGCTTCGAGTTCCTGACGCAGAGCTGCAATATCCACCGTACAGGCTTCCAGTGCCTCTCTGGCCGACGGGTTGCTGAGCAGTGCCAGCAACAGATGTTCGACGGTCATAAACTCGTGACGGTGCTCGCGCGCTCTGGCGAAAGCCATGTTTAAACTGAGTTCCAGTTCTTGATTGAGCATTTGGCACCTCCCCCAATTATCGCTCTGACAACCTGTTTCCTATATGGAGACAGATTCAGGCTTTTTCCAGCGTACACAGCAAAGGATGTTGATTCTCTCTGGCATAGTTGTTCACCTGAGCAGCCTTGGTTTCAGCTACTTCTGCGGTAAAAACACCACAGACTGCCTTTCCATGATAGTGAACTTTCAGCATCAATTGTGTTGCACGTTCAATATCATAAGAAAAGAACTTTTGCAGAACGTCAATAACAAATTCCATAGGCGTGTAATCATCATTGTTCAGTATGACTTTATACATTGAAGGCGGCTTTAACCCTTCGCGTACTTTGTCGTCGGCCAGGTGTTCAAAGTTAAGCCAGTCGTTTGTGTTTGCCATAATTTTCCGTTGGAATTCTGCGTTACGGTCATGCATCTGTTCCTGCACTAACCTGAAGTTTAACACGTCTGTCAAGCCGGGTTGGCTATCGCTGCTATTGGAGCAAAATGTTGATGCGCGACCTGTATCACAAAATCTTCAATAGCGTTAACTGCCTCAAATTTTGATGAATTTCTGCCCATACTTCCCGGCCGATTGCTTGACGATAAGGTCCGTTTCTCTACATTCTACGTGCACACGCTGGTTGAGTTTTAGACAAACTCGACTCACAGCTGCGATGACCTCACCTACTTATCAGAATGTCTTGCGAGGGAAGTAAAAGCATGGAGACGGGTACTGTTAAATGGTTCAACAACGCCAAGGGCTTCGGCTTTATCTGTCCGGTTGGCGGTGGCGACGATATCTTTGCGCACTACTCCACCATTCAGATGGAGGGTTACAGAACGCTGAAAGCGGGTCAGCACGTTCAGTTTGATGTTCATGAAGGACCAAAAGGCAATCATGCCAGTTTGATTGTGCCCTGTGAGGCGTCCTCACTCGCCTGAGCTATGCGACGGCAATTATTCTGACTATTCCGTGCCAGAAATGCCAGCTGCTGACGCTGGCATTTTTTTTATCCTATCCGGCGCGTTGCCGGGCCAGCGCTTTCAGCTGCACAAACAGCGAGCTGAACAGCGGCGGAATTGACTGCGGGCCACGTTCAGCGGCGGCCATCGCCACAGCTATAGCCAGTTCCGGCTTGGAGCTATGGCTGATTGCCTGACTGATAATACGCCGTGGTGTCAGCGAGCTGTTTAACGGCAAATGCGCCATTTGATGGTAAACCGTGCTGAACCCGTGCTGATAAAGGAAGTGTTCAATATCTGCCGCCGGAAATTGCGTCAGGTGTGCGGCTTCACTCTCATGCGCCAGTAGCTGACTGCGGGTGGTCGCCGCATAACGCTTGCCAGCCTCATCGCCATCTGTCAGGACATGCCAGGCGATACCCATGCGACGGGCAAATTTCAGCAGCGGTTTAAGTCCTGCCTGAGCAAACTCAATCACTTTGATTCCCTCAGCGGCAAAACGATCGCCCTGCTGTCGCGCCAGCTCGTTAACGATCCAGACTTCGGTCTCGCCTTCCACCAGCAGCCAGCAACGGGCAAACAGTGCTGAAGGACGATTCACCCGAATATGAAAACCGATACGGCGATGATCTTCCGCACTCAATCCCGGTTCGCCAATACGCCATGCCACAACACGATCGGCCATGCGCACCAGCCGGCAGAGGCTTTCCAGCGGCGTCTGCGAAACCAGTTCACCAGAATTAGTGGTCACAATACGCTGTAGCGGCAGCAGTGAGAGCAGGTTCCAGGTCACTGAAAGCATAGTGGGATGCAGGCGGGTTTCGGGATCCTCTACCAGCAGAACAGGCTGCGCTCCGGCAGGCAGCACAATGCTGTCCGGTGTCGCAACCAGCAGGGAAAAGAGCCGCAGCAGCAGGTCCTGCCGATGCTGCGCCTCTGTACCGGCAATCAACCGGTTAAGCGCATCCAGTGCCTGCCAGCCCTGACTGCCGTCACGCAGCTCTGGCGCCAGACGGGCGGTACTGACTCCGGGCTGCTGAACGAGGAAATAGTGCGCCATAAGCTGTTGCATGGTCTGCACCCCCTGCTGCAGCACCTCCCTGCTCAGAGCGTGTCCGGGCGCAGCCCGATTCAGCTCGGTCAGCGCCTCGATGAGCTGCTGCTGAATCTGCGCTTGTCCGGCATTCCCTCCCTCTTGCGACCAGTGACGCTGACCAAAACGCGCGTCGCGCAGGCGTAGTACCGGATGATGCTGGCGTAACCACGCGATCGCTCCGGCTGTCTGCTCCAGCGGCAGCAGCTGATTATCCTGGGTGATAAATCGCCAGCTGCTGTTGACGCCATCTGCACTGCGGGTCGCCCGCAGGCTAACGCGCAGAAAGCGGCCCTGCTGATCGTTTTGCCAGAAAGCGTTCAGTGCCGGGATCTCTTCCTGCGCTGCGCTGGCACGGAAACGTACCACGATCTGGAGCTTGCGCCAGCGTGCTGCCGGATTAGCGGGCGGAAAGTGAAAGTCATGTTCACTCAGATCCGCACGTTCAATGAGCGGGTTCAGCATCAGCGACAGCGCATCCAGCAGACTCGACTTACCCCAGGCATTTTCGCCCAGTAAAAGGTTGGTGGCGGTAAGCGATAGTGAGAGCCGGTTAATGCCGCGAAAGCCATTGATATCGATATGATCCAGAATCATCAGACTATCCCCTGCAGACGTTGCCTGAGCATGGTTTGCCGTTACATATTGGTCAAGATTGCGATTATCTGCGCCAGGGGATTTACAGAACACGGCTTTTTGATTAGCCTGGCATCCTTTTGTCACGGACGGACGTTCGCTATGTATGGTCTTATCATTATTCTGCTACCGCTGATTGGCGGTTATCTGCTGCATCTGCAGCAGCCTGTGCTGCTGCGTAGCGTTGCACGCCTGCTGAGTTCGCTGGTCTATATTATTCTGTTTTTTATGGGTATCAGCCTGGCGTTTCTCGATAACCTTAGCAGTAATTTGCTCACTATTTTTCATACCGCGTTGATCTGTACGCTGTCGATTCTTGCCTGCTCGCTGCTGGCGTTCTGGCTGCTGGAACGACGCTTTCCCTGGCATCATCAGCACAAGGCGCAGAAGCTGCCTTCGCGTCTGGCGATGGCGCTTGAATCCCTCCAGCTTTGCGGTTCCGTGCTGGCTGGTTTTCTGCTTGGTTTGACCCAGTGGGCTCCGTTACGTCACGCCACAACTGTTAGTGAGTATGCGCTAATCCTGATGCTGTTTCTGGTTGGCGTGCAGTTACGCAGCAGCGGCATGACGCTACGGCAAATCACCCTTAACCGGCGCGGTATGATGGTGGCGGTGGTGTCACTGTTCAGCGCGCTGGTGGGCGGCGCACTGGCAGCGCTGCTGCTCGATCTGCCGCTGAAAACCGGCCTGGCGCTGGCCAGTGGCTTCGGCTGGTATTCGCTCTCCGGTATTCTGATGACGGAATCATTTGGCCCGGTGATTGGCAGCGCCGCTTTCTTTAACGATCTGCTGCGTGAATTAATCACAATTATGCTGATTCCGCTGCTGATTACCCGCCACCGCAGCATGACGCTGGGCTTAAGTGGCGCAACCTCAATGGACTTCACGCTGCCAATTCTGCAGCGCACCGGCGGAATGGAGATTGTTCCGGCAGCCATTGTCCATGGCTTTGTAATGAGCCTGCTGGCACCGATACTTATCGCCCTTTTTTCTGCCTGATCCGCCAGCAGCGCACTTTTTCACGGCTGCCTCTGCCTGGCTTCGACTACGCTTTCTGACTGACAGATTTTTGCCATCGACACGGATGGCACCCCATCAGAAAGGAGCGAGTGATGAAGCAAACTGTAGCAGCCCTGCTGGCTAAAACGCTGGAGAGTGCGGGCGTTAAACGTATCTGGGGCGTAACCGGCGACTCACTTAATGGCCTGAGCGATAGCCTGAATCGCATGGGCACCATTGAGTGGATGCCAACGCGGCATGAAGAGGTGGCTGCCTTTGCCGCTGGCGCAGAAGCGCATGTCAGCGGAGAGCTGGCGGTCTGCGCCGGCTCCTGTGGTCCCGGTAATTTGCATCTTATTAATGGGCTGTTTGACTGCCATCGTAACAACGTTCCGGTGCTGGCGATTGCTGCCCATATTCCCTCCAGTGAGATCGGCAGCGGCTATTTTCAGGAAACTCATCCTCAGGAGCTGTTTCGTGAATGCAGCCACTATTGTGAGCTGATCTCCAATCCGGAGCAGCTGCCGCAGGTGCTGGGCATCGCCATGCGCAAAGCCATTCTTAACCGCGGCGTATCGGTAATTGTCCTGCCGGGCGACGTGGCTCTGCAATCTGCTCCCGAGAGTGCCAGCAACAGCTGGTATCCGCCACAGCTGCCGCAGGTGGTGCCTCCGGCTGACGAGCTTGCCGCCCTGTCTGAAGCACTGAACGCCGCCAGTAATATTACGCTGATGTGTGGCAGCGGCTGTGCTGACGCGCATGATGAAGTCGTACAGCTGGCTGAACGCCTGAAAGCGCCGGTGGTACATGCTCTGCGTGGCAAAGAGCATCTGGAATATGATAACCCCTACGATGTGGGTATGACGGGTCTGATCGGTTTCTCTTCGGGTTATCATGCAATGATGAACGCTGATACCCTGCTGCTGCTCGGCACCAAATTCCCTTATCGCGCTTTCTATCCCGCTGATGCCCGCATTATTCAGATCGATATCAACCCGGGCAGTCTTGGCGCACATAGCCATGTGGATATGGCGCTGGTAGGTGATGTTAAAGCCACGCTGCAGGCGCTGCTACCGCAGCTGGCCGCACACGACGATCGTCACCATCTCGACAAAGCGCTGGAGCACTATGCCGACGCGCGCAAAAGCCTTGACGATCTGGCAACCGCCAACGACAACCAGCCAATTCATCCGCAATATCTGGCGCAGCAAATCAGTCACTATGCCGCGGATGACGCCATCTTTACCTGCGATGTCGGGACACCGACCGTCTGGGCAGCGCGCTATCTGCAGATGAATGGCAGACGACGTCTGCTGGGCTCTTTCAGCCATGGATCGATGGCTAATGCAATGCCGCAGGCGCTGGGGGCGCAGGCGATTGATAAACAGCGTCAGGTGGTGGCACTGTGCGGTGACGGTGGCTTTAGTATGTTAATGGGGGATTTTATCTCAGTTGCGCAGCTGAAACTGCCGGTAAAACTGGTGATTTTTAACAATAGCGTACTGGGCTTTGTCGCCATGGAGATGAAAGCGGGCGGCTATCTCACCGACGGCACCGATCTGGAGAATCCCGACTTTGCTGCTATTGCCGCTGCCTGTGGTATCAAAGGCATCCGGGTTGAAAAAGCCTCAGAGCTTAACGGCGCGCTGGAGCAGGCGTTTGCGTATGATGGCCCGGTGCTGATAGATGTGCATACCGCCAAGGAGGAGCTGTCGATGCCACCGCAGATCAAAGCTGAGCAGGCCAAAGGCTTTAGTCTCTATATGCTGCGCGCCATTCTTAACGGACGCGGCAATGAGATTGTTGAGCTGGCAAAAACCAACTGGCTGCGGTAAAAAAGAGCAGATGCAGGAAAGCTAAGTATGCGGGCGATGCGCCCGCTTTTTTCTTTCAGGAGACAACCGTGATCGATTTGCGCAGTGATACCGTAACCCGCCCCAGCGCCGCCATGCTGGATGCCATGATGAATGCTGCAACCGGTGATGATGTCTACCGTGACGATCCCACGGTCAATGCACTGGAGGCAGAGGCTGCTGCACTGAGCGGTAAAGCCGCCGCCCTGTTTTTTCCCAGCGGTACTCAGGCGAATCTGGTCGCGCTGCTATGCCACTGCCAGCGCGGCGATGAGTATATCGTCGGTCAGCAGGCGCACAATTACAAATATGAAGCGGGTGGCGCAGCGGTACTGGGCAGTATTCAGCCGCAGCCTATTCTCGCTGCTGCTGACGGCACGTTGCCACTGGCAGATGTCGCTGCAGCAATTAAGCCGGATGATATTCACTTTGCCCGCACCCGCCTGCTCAGTCTGGAGAATACCCATCATGGCAAGGTATTGCCGCTCAGCTATCTGGAGCAGGCGTGGCATTTTACCCGTGAGCGTGGACTGGCACTGCATATTGATGGCGCGCGCATCTTTAATGCAGCGGTGGCGCAGCAGGTCAGCCTGGCAGAGATTGCCCGGTATTGCGATACGCTGACTATCTGCCTGTCAAAAGGATTAGGGACGCCAGTGGGATCGCTGCTATGTGGCGACAGTGCCATGATTGAGCAGGCGCGGCGCTGGCGAAAAATGACTGGTGGTGGTATGCGTCAGGCAGGCATTCTGGCCGCCGCCGGACGCTATGCACTGGAGCATAACGTAGCGCGTCTGCAGGAGGATCACGATAACGCTGCCTGGCTGGGCGAGCAGCTGCAGAAACTGGGGGTAACGGTATCCAGTCAGCAAACCAATATGCTGTTTGTGCAGGTGCCGCCCGGACAGATTGAGGCGTTACAGCGCTGGATGCATGCTGCTGATATTCTGATAAGCGTGGGTGCTCAGACCCGTCTGGTGACCCATCTGGATATCTCCCGCGCCGATCTGCAGCGACTGGTCGATGAGTGGCAGGCGTTTCTGCACGCCACGCATTAAACGCTAACGTGCGGCACCATACTTTGCCAGCAGCGCCTGAGCGATTGCCAGCGTCTCTGCATCCGCCAGGCCACGATAGTCACGCGGCCGGAAGTGCATCTGAAATGCTGCAATCAGCCTGCGCTGCATCTGGGGCGTGGTAGCCGTGGCGACATCATAGCCATAGCGCTGCAGTGCTGCCAGCAGCAGCTGCTGGCGAGTAGCAGCACTTCCCGGCTCTGCCGCCCGATAACGCGCTACAGTCGCAGGATCGGGCCAGGCACCGATGCCCTGAGATGCGAGCTGCTGCCAGGGAAAAAGCGGACCAGGATCCTGCTTACGCTGCGGTGCGATATCACTATGACCGACAATATTTTCTGGGGAGATCCCGTAGCGCTGTTGCAGATCGCTGACCAGCGCCGCCAGCACGCGGATCTGCGCAGCGCTAAAGGGTTGCCAGGTTAATCCGGTCAGCGTGCGCCGGTAACCCGCGTTAACAATCTCAATCCCTACAGAGGTATCGTTGATACGGGTTGCACCGCGCCAGAAACTGGAGCCAGCGTGCCACGCCAGCTGCTGCTCCGGCACCAGTTGCAGGACAATCTCTCTGCCCGCTCTCTGCTGTGGCTGACGCGGAATCAGATAGTGTGCGCTGACCTCCTGATCGGTCAGGGTGGCCAGCGAGGAGGAAAAATCTTCAGCGGTATAGTGGATCACCACAACTTTGACTCGTGGTCGCGCGCCCTGAGCCGGATAAGCGGTATCGGCCCAGTAGCCGTGGCGTGATTCCAGCGTGGAGTGACAGGCGCTGGTTAGCAGCGCCACCATCAAAACCAGCAGTAGCCGCATCAGCGCACAACAACCGCAGTACCGGAGACGCTGACCATCAGCATACTGCTATCTTTACCCACGGTTTCATAATCGATATCAATACCCACTACCGCGTTGGCTCCCAATGCTCTGGCCTGTTCACCCAGTTCACTGAACGCAATCTCACGCGCTTTGCGCAGCTCCTTTTCATAGGCTCCTGAGCGGCCACCGACAATATCGCGAATACCGGCAAAGAAATCGCGAAAAATGTTAGCGCCTAAAATCGCTTCGCCGGTCACAACACCGCAATACTCAGTGATGCTATGACCTTCCAGGGTAGGTGTGGTTGAAAACTTCATTTTTCTCTCCTGATTATGTCAACGATGGCAGTGTCTATAGTGCTGAAAAAGCACGGCTATACTCTATGCTAAAAAAGAGGCTTTGCCAGTAAACCAAAAAGGAATACCAGATGAGAATCAGAAACCTCGCGCTGTTGGCTTCTGTGGCTACGCTGCTTAGCGCCTGCACCACTGTTGAACCGGTTATCAGCGATAATGGTCCGCGAAGCGCACCCTGTGTAGCGGGAGGACCAGACAGCGTGGCTCAGCAATTTTACGATCTGCGTATCAGCCAGCCCTCACAGGGCATACCTGACACTGCTCTGCTGGCAAAATATCGTCCCTACTTGAGTGACCACCTCTATCAGACATTGCAGCAGGCAGCCAGCCAGGCCTCTCAGCCTGCCGCATGGCGGCAGGGCGATCTCTTCTCAAGTCTGGCACAGGGTCCCGCCAGCGCCAGCGTCGATAGCGCCTCAACGATTCCTGACCGCGATGCGCGTAATATTCCGCTACGCGTGACGCTGGCGCGCGGTGATAAACAGTGGCGTGATGAAATATTGATGATTCGTGAAGGCCAGTGCTGGGTGGTGCAGGATGTTCGCTATATGGCGCCGGATTCACATCTGAATGGCGGCTCGCTGAGTCAGTTACTGGAGCAAAAAAAATAGCGGTTTTTTTCGTTATCCCGCTCACACATTAGTTTACCGCACCTGTGTAACGCTGTTTAATACCGTTAATGTCAGGCGCGGTAGCGATCAACGCCATGCTCTGCAAGCCTGCGCGATTTTCTGCTGCAATTATCCGGGTGATGCGCTGTTAAATAAATTTTAAGTCACCTGATTTGCATAACTATGCTGAGAGCGTTAAGATTCGCAGCACTATTCGCCCTAATTTATCGCGCATGAGTATTCAATTAAACGCTATTAACTGCTTCTACGGTGCCCATCAGGCGCTGTTTGACATCAATCTCGAGTGTCCGCAGGGCGAGACACTGGTTTTGCTCGGCCCTAGCGGTGCCGGAAAGAGTTCACTCCTGCGCGTCCTTAACCTGCTGGAGCTGCCGCGTTCAGGCACGCTGCAGATCGCAGGCAATCAGTTCGATTTCAGCAAACCGCCAGCTGACCACGCTATTCGTGAACTACGCCAGAACGTGGGTATGGTATTTCAGCAATATAATCTCTGGCCGCACCTTACGGTGATGCAAAATCTGATTGAAGCACCCTGCCGGGTACTGGGTCTGTCGAAAGAGGCTGCGCGCGCACGCGCTGATAAACTACTGGAGCGCCTGCGCCTGACGCCCTATGCGGATCGTTTCCCGCTGCATCTCTCTGGTGGCCAGCAGCAGCGTGTCGCTATTGCCCGCGCCCTGATGATGGAGCCGCAGGTGCTGCTTTTTGATGAGCCAACCGCCGCACTTGATCCAGAGATCACTGCGCAGATTGTCAGCATTATTCGCGAACTGGCCCAGACGCAGATTACCCAGGTCATTGTGACTCACGAGGTCGAGGTGGCACGTAAAACGGCCAGCCGCGTGGTCTACATGGAAAATGGGCATATCATTGAACAGGGTGACGCCAGCCGCTTTACACAGCCGCAAACCGACGCGTTTGCACACTATCTTTCGCACTAAGTCAGGATGCTTCTAATGAAAAAAGTTGTACTTGCTGCCCTGCTCACTACGCTCAGCCTGAGTGCCACTGCTGCGCAAACGCTGCGTTTTGCCACCGAGGCCTCTTACCCACCGTTTGAGTTTGTTGACGCTGAGAACAAGATCCGCGGTTTCGATGTCGATCTGGCTAATGCGCTTTGTAAAGAGATCGACGCGACCTGTACCTTTACCAACCAGGCGTTTGACAGTCTGATCCCAAGCCTGAAATTCCGCCGCTTTGACGCGGTAATGGCGGGCATGGATATTACGCCAGAGCGCGAGAAGCAGGTACTGTTCAGCAAGCCTTACTATGATAATTCAGCAACCTTTGTGGCGCAGAAAGATAAGTTCAGCGATATCGCAGCACTGAAAGGCAAGCGTGTTGGCGTACAGAACGGCACTACTCATCAGAAATTCCTGATGGATAAGCATGGCGAAATCACCATTGTGCCTTACGACAGCTATCAGAACGCCATACTCGATCTGAAAAATGGCCGTATCGATGCCGTATTTGGTGACACCGCCGTGGTGAATGAGTGGCTGAAACAGAATAGCACGCTGGCTCCGCTGGGTGATAAGGTCACTGACAAAGCCTACTTTGGCACCGGACTTGGCATCGCAGTGCGCCAGGGCAACAGTGAATTGCAGAACAAATTCAATACGGCGCTGGACAAAATTAAAGCGGACGGCACCTATAAAACCATCTATAGCAAATGGTTCCAGCAGTAATCTCTGATGAATGAAATAATACCACTTGCCAGTGCCGCCGGGATGACCGTCGGCCTTGCTGTTTGTGCACTGATCGCCGGCCTTGCGCTGGCGATGATCTTTGCTGGCTGGGAATCGCTGCGCTGGAAACCACTGGCGTGGATCGGCACAGCACTGGTCACGCTGATCCGCGGCCTGCCGGAAATTCTGGTGGTGCTGTTTATCTATTTTGGCGCGTCACAGCTGCTGCTCACACTCTCTGATGGTTTCAGCATCAATCTCGGGCTGTTTTCAATCCCGGTACAGCTGCAGATTGAAAACTTTGACGTCAGTCCGTTTCTCTGTGGCGTGATTGCCCTGGCGATGCTCTACTCCGCTTACGCTTCCCAGACTCTGCGCGGTGCACTCAGGGCGGTGCCAGCTGGCCAGTGGGAGTCAGGTCAGGCACTGGGCATGAAAAAGTCAGCGATCTTTTTACGCCTGATTATGCCGCAGATGTGGCGTCATGCGCTGCCAGGCCTGGGCAACCAGTGGCTGGTGCTCTTGAAAGATACGGCACTGGTGTCATTAATCAGCGTTAACGATCTGATGCTGCAGACCAAAAGTATCGCCACGCGTACCCAGGAGCCTTTTACCTGGTATCTGGTCGCGGCGGCTATCTATCTGGTGATCACACTGTTCAGTCAGGCGATCCTGCGCCGCATTGAATTACGCACCACCCGTTTTGAGCGGGGAGCCTGACATATGCTTGATTATCTGCCCGAACTACTCAAAGGCCTGCATACCAGCCTGACGCTGACGCTGGTCTCACTGATCGCAGCTCTGCTGCTGTCGCTGCTCTGCACTATTGTGCTGGCGCTGAAAATCTCCGGCGCAAACCTGCTGGTCAAAGGGTACATTACCCTGTTTACCGGTACACCGCTGCTGGTGCAAATTTTCCTGATCTACTATGGGCCAGGCCAGTTTCCGGCCATTCAACATGTGCCCTGGCTCTGGCATCTGCTGTCGCAGCCATGGCTCTGTGCCATGCTGGCGCTGTCGCTCAATAGTGCAGCCTATACCACTCAGCTCTTCTACGGCGCAGTACGCGCTATTCCGGCCGGTCAGTGGCAATCATGTGCCGCACTGGGAATGAGTCGTAAAGATACCCTGCGCATTCTGCTGCCCTACGCATTTAAGCGCGCGCTCTCTTCCTACTCTAATGAGGTCGTGCTGGTATTTAAAAGCACGTCGCTGGCTTATACCATTACGCTGATGGAAGTGATGGGACATGGTCAGCTGCTCTATGGTCGTACTTACGATGTCACGGTCTATGCTGCTGCCGGTCTGATCTATCTGGTCGTTAATGGCGCACTGACGCTGATGATGCGTCTGATTGAGAAACGCGCGCTGGCGTTTGAGCAGCGCAGCTGATGCGTGCTTGATATCTCACCGTTCAGGCCGCGGTACCTCTGCAGCGGCCTGACGCCTGCTCTAATTTTTATACCAAAATATTGCATAAAAATTCATTAACTGGCATCGTGTGAGCCTTAAAACCTCTGGCATGTCTCACAGGAGTTGTTTAATGAAAAAATGGATCGTTGCAGCAGCAGTAGCCGCTGTAACCATGAATGTTTATGCAGCAGAAAAGATTCGTTTCGCCGTCTCTGCCACCTATCCGCCCTTTGAATCGCTGGATCATAATAATCAGATCGTGGGCTTTGACATTGACCTGGCAAAAGCGCTCTGCACGCAGATGAAAGCGGAATGCTCCTTTACCAATAACGCATTCGACAGCCTGATCCCCTCGCTGAAGTTTCGTCGTTACGACGCTGTTATCTCAGGCATGGATATTACCGCTGAGCGCAGTAAGCAGGTCGATTTTACGCAGTCTTACTACGCTAACTCAGCGATAGTGATTGCTCATAAAGGCGAATTCAGTGATATCAGTCAGCTTAAGGGCAAACGCATCGGCGTGGAAAATGGCACAACGCATCAGAAGTATCTTACGGAGCAGCATCCTGAGATCGTTGCCGTGGCCTATGACAGTTATCAGAATGCCATCCTGGATTTAAAAAACGGGCGTCTGAACGGCGTATTTGGTGATAGTGCGGTGGTAAGCCAGTGGCTGAAAGCCAACACCGATCTGGGCACTGTGGGTGAGCATGTTACCGATGCCAGCTACTTTGGCTCCGGGCTCGGTATTGCAGTACGCAAAGGGAATAGCGCGCTGCTGAAAGAGTTTAACAGCGCGCTCGCAGCGGTGAAAGCAGATGGCAGCTGGCAGCAGATCAACCAGAAATGGTTCCCTGAGTAATCGCTGCCGTGAGCGGCGCGCTCAGCGTGCTATCCCTGGCGCACCAGCAAACAGAGCACCTCACAGTGTGTAGTGTGCGGGAACATATCAAATAGCTGGACGCGCCGGACTGCATAGTCGCTTAACTGAGCAATATCGTCAGCCAGAGTGGCAGGATTGCAGCTGGAGTAGAGGATGAAATCTGGCGCCATCTCGCTGAGATAACGACAGAGCGCGCTGCCGATGCCGCGTCGCGGGGGATTAACCAGCACCAGTTGCGGTACTTCAGCACGTGAAGTCGCAAAGCGGGTGGAATCCAGCGCCGCAAAGCGCACCTGCTTCAGCCCCAGCTGTTGCGCCGACAGCTCTGCACAGGCTATGGCTTCCGCGCTGATTTCAATACCAGTTAACTGCATCTGCGGCGTGGCACAGTGCAGACCAAAGCCGCCTACGCCGCAAAACAGATCCCACATGCTGCTTACATTCAGTTCAGCGACCCACTCTCTGGCCGTGGCGTAGAGTGCAGCAGCCACTCCGGGGTTGGTCTGGAAAAAGCTCTGCGGCCGGATATAAAGCGGTATCTGATTGAAGCACTCTGGCAGCATCTGCTGTGAGGTAAGTGCTATTTCCTCCTCTCCTTCCAGAATCGCCATATGAACCGGCTGGATATTGGCAGAGATCACCTGCAGCTGCGGTAACTGCTGCTGCAGCCAGGGCAGTGCTGCGCGCAGCTGGGTCAGCTTCGCCGTTGAGCGCAGTACAAAGCGCAGCATCATGCCTCCTGCACTGCTCTCTGTCAGTAGCAGGAACTTCAGCTCGCCACGCCTGCGCGCAACGTTGTAAGGCGTCAGCCCGGCCCGGGCAATAAAGGGTTTCAGCAGGTCAAAAACCGGCGCAAAGCTGGCGGGATAGAGCGGGCAGGCGCAGAGATCAACCGGCTCGTTATCGCGTCCCATCATACCAAACAGAGGTCGTTCTACACTGCCGCTTACCACCATCTTGGCTTTGTTGCGAAACCCCTGCTCTGCTGACGAGACAGGCTGCCGCCATTCATCAACCGGTATTGCCATCAGCAGTTCGGAAAGCTGCCTCTGCTTGTCACTTAACTGCTGCGGATAGGGTTTCTCCAGCCACTGACATGAACGACAACGGCCGGCATCATAAAGCGCGCAATGCATGGAACAACCTGTACTCTGAAACGAAAATAGAGATCGATTGTATCACCACATTGCTGCCGGAGAAGAGCAGGAGTTTTAAGACCTCAGTCAGAATGATCCCGTCCGGGTGCTAAACGGATACTGTTTTGCGAAAAACAGCACCTGGACCTGATATTGCGATAGAGGGATGCCTGATGCCTTTTTAACATATTGAAATCACCAGAATTATCTGATCTCACTACTGAATTTTCGCCCGCTTAAACAGACCTCTCTGCATCAGACATCTGCTAGCTTATGCACAACTTGTTACATTCAGACACTTAAGGATGCATTTCCTATGAAAAAGAGACACTTTTCAGGTGTAGCGGTAGCACTGGCGCTATTTGGTTCTGCTTCTGGTGCATTGGCGGGCAATATCGATACGAAAATTTTCAACGGCGAATCGGCTGCGCCCGGCGAATTCCCGTTTTATGTCGGCATCATTACTAACGATCAGGCAGAGATTCAGCCAAACAGCCATATCTGTGGTGGCGCACTGGTCAACGAAAGATGGTTTGTTACCGCAGCTCACTGCGTCGATAAAATGGCGGCGGACAGATATGAGGCGCTGATTGGCTTAGAGCAATACTGGCCAAAAACAGTTTATAAACAGAGCCTGAACTTTGAAAAAGTGGTTATCCATCCTGATTATGATCATCGGGGACAGAATGATATCGCGCTGATTAAACTGGCCGGTAGTGTTGACTCAGGCACTTTTGCAAAACTTGATGGTATTGATGATCACATCAAACTTCCGGTCGGTACGCCGTTAACCGCCATTGGTTTTGGTCAAACCCACAACTCAATGACCTCTGTCACGTTACTGAAAACGCAGAGTGCTATTCTGGAAGACCATTTCTGCACGGACAAGCCGGAAGGTTATCCGGACACCAATTTCAATCCTGCAAACAACTTATGTACGGGTAATCCGAATGATGTTTCACAGGGTACAACTGGCAAAGGCGATTCAGGGGGGCCGGTTATGTTTTTAAATGACAGGGGCGATTATATTGTCTCAGGTTTAGTGTCACGCAGTTTGTGGTTGTCAGCAGGACAGACTACCCGGGTCGCTTATCATGCCGGCTGGATAAAAAATGTTATTCAGTCTGATGAGCAGCCTGGCAAAGCGCCGGTTGCAAAAATCAGCGCTACCTCTGACATCCTCTCTTCTCAGCTGTGGACTACCCTGGGAGGTGCAACATCAACCTCTCCGGCTGGCATTTCGCCGCGTTTATTTAACTATAAATGGAAAGTACTGACCCACGCGACACGTGTTCAGTTATCACATACTGAGGGAGTTTCAACGCGTATCCGGCTGACCAGACCTGCGGAGAGCGATTTTACCGTAAAAGTTCAGCTAACAGTGACCGATCCGCAGGGGTATGAAAATGTCACTGTCCATACGCTAAAAGCAGTGAAGTAATCTGTTAATCAGACAGAGTAACAGGATGCAGCTGGCTGATGTCCGGCTGCTGCTGACAGCGTTTCGCCAGCTACTGACATCATTGCAGCAGCTGGCGTCTCAGGGCGCGCACTGCATAACACCGCCCGGTAAAACGGGCCGGTTGTCTTACCGGCTCTGAAAAAATGCGCGGCTGCTGGCAGGCACAAACAGCAGCAGTATCACGATAATATCCGGCAGTTTTTGCTGCAGCGTATTATGAATAATGCGCGCATTGTTCTCACCCGGGATACTGAAAATTTCCGGATAGATCCAGCCCACAGATGCCATCAGCATATAGGCGAGCAGCACGACCTGGCAAAAAACATAGCCCCAGCGCCCGCTATTGCTGCCACGCATCAGCATAAAGGCACAACGCAGTTCAAACAGAAAGATTAGCTGACTGGCAATAAAGATCAGCGTTGAATCCCAGGCCTGCGCACTACGATGTACAAAATTAGCGATTTCAGCATAGCCGAGTTCGTTTGCCATCATCAGCACGCTCAGACAGCGGGTAGCAATAATGGCAATGCTGGCGACGGTTACCGGCACTGGCGTTGAACACATATATGAGGTTTTCAGCGTTTCTGACATCTCCCGGCTCCATAAGAAAAGGCTGACAACGTCAGCCTCTCTTATATAGTGGCAAAGCTATGCTGTTTCAGCCACGTTTTGCTTTCTGAATATCGCGTAAGCGCTGTTTTTCTTCATGAGCCATAAAGCGCCAGGCGATAAAACCTACCAGCCCAACCACAAACAGGATTATCGATGCCAGCGCATTGATCTCAGGATTGACGCCACGTCGTACGGTCGCGAAAATTGCCATCGGCAGCGTCGTGGCTCCTGGCCCGGTCACAAAGCTGGCGATCACCAGGTCATCCAGCGACAGCGTAAACGCCAGCAGCCAGCCAGTCACAATTGCGGGTGCAATCATCGGCACGGTAATCACAAAGAAAACCTTAAGCGGCGTGGCACCGAGATCCATGGCAGCCTCTTCAATAGAGCGATCCAGTTCACGCAAACGCGCATTGATTACCACGGCAACGTAGGCGGTACAGAAGGTCACATGCGCCAGCCAGATAGTCAGCATACCGCGATCGCCAGGCCAGCCCAGCGTGTTTGCCATCGCCACAAACAGCAGCAGCAGTGAGAGCCCGGTAATCACATCTGGCATAACCAGCGGTGCCGTCAGCATAAAAGCAAATCCGCTGTGCCCGCGGAACCGGCCAAAACGCACAATAATCACTGCCGCCATAGTGCCCAGCACCACGGCCATGGTGGCAGAGAGCGCGGCGATGCTCAGACTCAGTCCGACCGCATCCAGCATGGCCTGATCCTGAAACAGCACGCGATACCAGTGAAAGGAGAAACGCTCCCAGACAGTGACCAGCTGTGAGCTGTTAAACGAGTAGACCACCAGCAGCAACATCGGTGCGTAAAGAAACAGAAAGCAGAGCACCAGAATTGCCGTGCGCCACGGCGAGCGAATCACCGGTAACTGACTCATGCTTTCTCCTCCACAGTGCGATTTTGATGCTTGTGAAACCAGACAATTGGCAGGATCAGGATCAGCAGGATAATTACCGCCAGCGCCGATGCTACGGGCCAGTCGCGATTGTTGAAAAATTCCTGCCAGAGAATGCGACCAATCATAATGCTGTCTGGCCCACCCAGCAGTTCCGGAATAACGTATTCCCCCACCGCTGGAATAAACACCAGCATTGAACCCGCAATAATGCCGCCTTTTGTGAGAGGTACAATAACGCTGAAAAAGGTTTTCAGCGGTCTTGCACCGAGATCCAGCGACGCTTCCACCAGCGAATAGTCGATGCGCGTCAGCGCGGTATAGATAGGCAACACCATAAAAGGCAGATAGCAGTAAACAATTCCGATATAGACCGCGACGTTGGTGTAAAGGATCACCAGCGGATGATCAATAATACCCAGCCACAACAGAAAGCGATTGAGGATCCCGTTGTTATTCAGCAGCCCCATCCAGGCGTAAACACGCACCAGGAACGAGGTCCATGAGGGCAGGATCACCAGCAGCAGCAGAATAGTGCGCATTGAGGGCTTGCTGTGTGCCACGGCCCAGGCAAGCGGATAGGCAATCAGCAGGCAGATCACCGTTGAAATCGCCGCAATCCTGAGTGAGGTAAGATAGGCCTCAGCATAGAGCGGGTCATCAGTCAGAGTGAAGTAATTCCCCAGATTTAGCACAATATTCAGCTGATCGTCCGCCCAACTCACCAGATCGGTATAGGGTGGAATAGCGCGCGCAATATCGGCGAAACTGATCTTCAGGACGATAAGAAATGGCAGCAGAAACAGCAGGATCAGCCACAGATAGGGCAGTGCGATCACCAGCTTGCGACCATGCTGCATTTTGATGCGCGTCGCCCAGCGCTGCAGCGGCGTACCTGCCAGCACTGGCTGACGGCGTTGAGAAATCTGACTCATCGTGCTCTCCTTATACCGTCAGCACCACACAACTATCGGCATCCCAGCAGAGACGCACTTCATCTCCCCAGGTCGGAGCACTTTTGCGATAGCGATGGGCATTCTGTAGCTGGGCACTGATCATCTGGCCGCTATGGAGGCGTACATGATAAATCGATAAATCGCCAAGATAGGCAATATGTACCACTTCGCCGACTGCAAAGTTGCAGCCATCAGCGGGTACGGTGTCACACAACATCACTTTTTCCGGGCGCAGCGCAACGTGTACCGGCACATTATCGACGACAGAAACGTCGGTCTGGATTTTCAACGGGTGCCTCAGGCCAGGAGAATCGAGCACCACGCCATCCTCACGCCGTTCGCGCAGCAGGCCATCAAACACATTTACTGAGCCGATAAATTCCGCGCTATAGCGGCTGGTCGGATGCTCATAAATCTCTTCCGGCTCACCAATCTGGACAAATTTGCCGCGATTCATAATGGCGATACGCCCTGCCATGGTCATCGCTTCTTCCTGATCGTGCGTAACCATTACGCAGGTTGCGCCGACGCGCTCCAGAATATCCACAACCTCATGCTGCATACGGTCACGCAGCTTTTTATCCAGAGCCCCCATCGGCTCATCCAGCAGCAGCAGTTTAGGACGCTTGGCCAGACTGCGCGCCAGCGCAACGCGCTGCCGCTGACCGCCAGAGAGTTGGTGCGGCTTACGTCTGGCGTACTCCTCCATATGCACCAGCGCCAGCATTTCTGCCACACGACTGCTGATTTCACCTTTTGCTAACTTGTCCTGCTTCAGGCCAAACGCAATATTCTGCTCAACGGTCATATGTGGAAACAGCGCATAGGACTGAAACATCATATTGATCGGACGCTGATAGGGCGGGACATGTGATAAATCCTGACCATCCAGCACAATCTGCCCGCTGCTGGGGATCTCAAACCCTGCCAGCATACGCAGCAGCGTGGATTTGCCACAGCCAGATGCGCCCAGCAGTGCAAATATTTCACCTTTATAGATAGTCAGACTGACATCATCGACGGCGTGCTGACCATCAAAGGATTTGGTCAGATTATGGATCTCAAGCAGAGGCGTTAACGCCTTAGCTGATTTGGTCTGAGAGCGGGAAATCACGTCGTTCACTAACATTTCTCCGGCGACTTAGCGGGATAGCGCGGCACAACCAGCCGCTAAAATGGCACAACAGAGGCCCATACTGCGCCTCTGTTGTTGTTACCGGTCAGGGATTTCGTTCAGAACGAATCACTTACCACTTTTTACCTTAGTCCATGCACGGGTGCGTGCACGATCCAGTTTCGGTTCCTGGACTTTAAGCACAAAGAGTTTGGCCATTGCATCAGGGGTTGGGAAGATGCCCGGATTATTACGAATATCGGCATTAATCAGTGGCAGGGAGGCTTTATTGCCGTTGGCATAGTTAATCTTGTCAGAGATATTAGCAATCACTTTGGGATCCATGATGTAGTTCAGCCACTGATACGCTGCATCAGGATTTTTGGCGTCTTTCGGGATCGCCATCATGTCAAAGAATGCCAGTGCGCCCTCTTTTGGAACGCTGTAACCAATATGCACGCCGTTGCCAGCTTTATCCGCACGATTTTTTGCCTGCAGAATATCGCCAGACCAGCCGATTGCTACGCAGGTATTACCATTCGCCAGGTCATTGATATATTGCGATGAGTGAAAGTAACGAATATTTGGCCGCAGTTTCAGCAGCAGATCGGTCGCGGCACCGGTATAATCTTTTGTATCTGAGCTATTGGGATCTTTGCCAAGATAGTTAAGTACCGTGGCAAAAATTTCTTCTGGCGCATCAAGGAATGAAACGCCACAGCTTTTTAGTTTTTCCAGATTCTCTGGTTTCAGCACCAGATCCCAGCTATTGACTGGCGCATCTGTACCAAGAGCCGCTTTGACTTTGTCAATGTTGTAACCAATGCCGGTGGTTCCCCACAGATAGGGGATAGCATATTTATTGCCGGGATCGTGCTGTGCAACCTTGGCCATCAGATCGGGATCAAGGTTTTTGTAGTTTGGCAGTTTACTTCTGTCCAGCTCCTGAAAGACGCCGGACTGCAATTGACGCGCCAGAAAACTGGATGATGGCACCACAACATCGTAGCCGGTGCTGCCTGCCATCAGTTTGCCTTCCAGCACTTCATTGGAATCAAATACATCATATACCACTTTGATACCGGTCTGCTTTTCAAAATCCGGTACGGTATCAGCCGCAATATAATCGGACCAGTTATAGACGTGCAGCGTTTTATCCTCTGCCTGAGCAGCGACAGCCGTTGCCATTACCACACCAGCAACCATGCCTGGCAACCATTTTTTTTTCTGGTTGTTCATCTGTTACTCTCTCCTGAACGGGTCAATAAACGCTGTGAAAAGCCAATCCGGCACATCAGCCGCTCCGGGCCAGATATACAATGAATGACTCCGTAGCAGACGTTAAATAGCAAAAACCTATAGCCAGATTATTTATAAAAAGCTTAAAACATGCAGAAGAGTAGTTATGCATGTCAGCCCACCTGACCATTGTGATAAAACAGTATAGTATTACGCTGCAGTTGCCTGTTCCGGGCAGCTCCGCAAGCATAGCCCCCCTGATCCCTGCACACCATACCTCAGCGTAAAAAACGCCTTTTTACGATATTTTATGCATTTTTCTGCTATGTGGTCTGGCAGTTATGGCATAAAGCACGACTAAAATCTGGCATCAATGGGTAAAAAGCAGAATAAACGTTTATTGTTTATCGTTAAATAAGCTAACGCCGGATGGCAGCGAGGATATTGCGGAGTAAGTAACTAATAACTTAGCCCTGGTTCAGGGCGCGGCGCAGAAAAGATGAAAGAGTCATTGCTGGTCAGGCGAAAAAAACCGCCCGCAGGCGGTTTAGCATGTCTGTGACGGGATTAATGCAGGACAGCGTGATCGGCTGTTGTCGACGTGCGCTCTTCATCATCACTCATCATCAGCAGATGATTGGCGAAAGCTTCCAGAATAACCATCGAAACCCCCTCTTCACTCTGCTTCATAAAGTGTGCAAACTGACCAAATGTAATACCCGCCGCCACGCTGAGCGACTGGCAGACAATCAGTTTGGGCAGGTTATCATCCTGGATATCGATAAAAGCTTTGATGGTCAGCGAACTGGCGTTGATCTGTGAAAGGTCGCCAACCAGCGGGATCAGGGCCGTGGGTTTTACTTCTGCCAGCGCAGAAAACAGAATCACGTTATCCACCAGGTCAATTTTTGCGTCAAACACCCCGTCAAAATTCTGCATATGCGGCAGATGCAACGCCTGGCAGGCATCACATTCGAACCAGGTGATAGTTTGTTGATCCAGCCAGCGACGCAGCATGTCGATGTCCGGAACGACCAGTGAATCCATTATTGTTTCCTGTGGGGTGAATAAATAAACATCCTAGCTTACGGAAAAACATGCACAGATGCCATGAAAACCACCAAAAAGCGCCCTTCAGCTGCTGGTTTCAGAATGATGACCAGAGAGCGCATGTTGCTCAATCCACTCAATGATCTGAGAGGCAATATCCAGGCCGGTGCAGCCTTCAATGCCTTCCAGACCCGGTGAGGCGTTAACTTCCATGACCAGCGGGCCCCGGCTGGCGCGCAGTATATCCACCCCCGCCACTGCCAGCCCCAGCGTGGCTGCCGCCTTAACGGCGATCTCCCGTTCCCGATCAGAGATAGTTATCGCCTGCGCTTTGCCACCGCGATGCAGATTTGAGCGAAAATCGCCCTCTTTAGCCGCGCGCTCAATGGCAGCCACCACCCGATTGCCAATGACCAGACAACGAATATCGCGTCCCTGCGCCTCTTTGATAAATTCCTGCACCAGAATATGCGCATTCAGGCCGCGAAAAGCGTCGATAACACTCTCCGCAGCCTGTCGCGTTTCCGCCAGCACAACACCTATTCCCTGGGTACCCTCAACCAGTTTCACCACCAGCGGTGCTCCACCCACCATACGTATCAAATCGTCAGTGTCATCAGGTGAAGAGGCAATGCCGGTAACCGGCATCTCGATCCCTTCACGAGCCAGTAGCTGCAGCGAATGCAACTTGTCACGCGCGCGGGTAATCGCCACGGATTTATTTAACGGATAGCTACCCAGCAGCTCAAACTGGCGCAGTACTGCCGTACCATAAAAGGTTGTGGCGTTACCAATCCGCGGGATCACCGCATCAAAATGACCGAGGGTCTCGCCCTGATAGTGCACTGCTGGCAGCGCTGCATTGATATTGACATAGCATGAGAGCGGATCGATCATCGCGACCTGATGCCCGCGCGCTTCTGCCGCACTGCGTAATCGCTGACAGGAGTGAAGCGTGCTGTCACGGGTGAGAATAGCGATTTTCATTGAGTGCGCCTCTGGCTTATCGCGTTGCCCAGCCCTGACTGTGCAGATAGTCCAGCATAAACGGACGCGTCTCTTTAATAATCAGGCGTTGTATCATATGGCTCCAGGTTTCAGAGCGCTGGTTGCTGTCGCGCTGCTGATAATAGTCAGTGATCTGCTGATCGTACTCAGCCAGCACAGCTTTATCGACCTGATGGTAGCGGTTTTCGTGCACCAGCATTTCAGGTGGCATCCGCGGCTTTACATCAGGTGAAGCATCAGGATAGCCGATGCAGAAGCCAAATAGTGGCAGCACAAATTTTGGCAGATCCAGCAGTGCAGTCACCTCGGCGATATTGTTGCGGATCCCACCAATAAACACGCCACCCAGCCCCATTGACTCAGCAGCAATCATTGCATTCTGCGCCATCAGCGCGGTATCGACACAGCCCAGCAGCAACTGCTCAGCACGTCCCAGCTGGGCGTCAGGGCAGATCTGCAGATGTCGGTTAAAGTCAGCGCAAAATACCCAAAATTCAGCGGCTTCCGCTACCCATGTCTGTCCACCCGCCAGCTCAGCCAGCGCAGTACGTTTTTCCTGATCGGTGATGCGCACAATAGATGAGCACTGCAGAAAACTGGAGGTCGAGGCCGCCTGAGCTGCAGCAATAATCGCGCTGCGCTGAGCATCGTCAATACCCTGCCGGGTAAAAGCACGAATAGAGCGATGGCTGCATAGTAGATCAATTGTCGGCGTCATAATTCTCTCCGGTTACTTCCTGTGATTGGTGTTGTTAAAAAGGTGCGGAGCTATCACTTTTGCTGTGCGCCACATCATCAGCCATGCCGCAGGCAGCATCAGTACAATCCCCAGCAAAAACAGCAGCGTTGCCAGCAATTTTGGCTCGATTGCCGCAGGAGCCGGCAGCCAGTTATTGATCAGTAAAAGTGCACCGGTTATTGCGCAGGCACCTATGGCTTCCAGCACTAAAACGGGTACAGGCAGTCGGGCAAGATTACGCATCCGGGTCCCCCACTTTTTATCTGTTCAGCACATGCCGCTGTCACTGATTGCATAGTAGACCAGAGATAGCATGCGTCCATTAGAGTAACAGCTATTTTCTTCTTCTCTTAAGCACCCTGAGCGGGCATCATGTCAGGCACTGTTTATGCTGTGCTGTGACTCAGCACAACACAGCTGCGGAAGGAGAAAAGCAATGATTGCAGTAATTTTTGGTCGTTCCAGCTGCCCGTACTGCGTACGTGCAAAAGAGTTAGCAACCAGACTAACCAATGAGCGCGACGATTTTAACTATCAGTATGTTGATATTCAGGCGACCGGCATCACAAAAGCCGATCTGGAAGCACGTGCCGGTAAGCCGGTATCAACCGTGCCGCAGATTTTCCTCGACGATCAGCATATTGGTGGCTACACCGAATTTGCTGCGTGGAGCAAAGAAAATCTGGGCATCGAAGCATAAAAAAACGGGCCACCAGGCCCGTTTTTTAATCCACGCGTGCTGCCAGCATAATACGCAGCAGACGGATCAACAGCGCACCACATCCCGCCCAGAAGAGCGCACTCAGGCTCCAGGCAATAACCAGCAGACCGGGGTGATTTATCTTCTGTGTTAACATAATCCAGCCAATTCCCAGTGCGGTTGCTGGCAATGCTGACCACAGCGTAGCGAGAATCGGACTGACAGGCCGCATCAGCGCAATAGCCATACCTGGCAAGAGAAACAGCAGCAACTCTGGCTGTCCATGTTGCTGCGGCGGCACGCTCCAGACATGATGAGCCCAGATAAAAACCAGCATATAAAGCATCACACCCAAAACAGGCGCAGGCCAGCGATAAGTACGCTGCAACATAACAATCCTCAACGTTAACGTTAAACAGATGAAACTTTATTGCCTGGCGCACATGCGTGGAAATAAATTGAAACAGCTATAAACGTAAAGAGTGGCAACGTTGATGGCTGAGATAATTAATTATGTTTAGAATAATGCCGCTTCTTAATCAAACCCACCTGCAAAGCTGGATGAAAAGCGTTGCGTTCTGATTAAGATAGCGAAAAAAACCCCTCCTATCAACCCGTTACACGTAAATAAGAAGTTAAAACTGTGAACATTAACGTCGCAGAATTGTTAAGTAAAAATGACGTACTGTTATTATTTGTAGTGCTGGCACTGGGACTCTGCTTGGGTAAATTACGCCTGGGCTCTGTTCAGCTGGGTAATTCGATTGGTGTTCTCGTCGTATCCCTGATTTTAGGTCAGCAGCACTTTGCAATTAATACCGATGCATTAAGTCTCGGCTTTATGCTGTTTATTTTTTGCGTAGGGGTAGAAGCGGGTCCCAACTTCTTCTCAATCTTTTTCCGCGATGGCAAAAATTACTTTTTTCTTGCCATCGTTATGGTGGTCACTGCCCTGCTGGTGGCCCTGATACTGGGTAATCTGTTTGGCTGGGATATCGGCTTAACCGCTGGCATGCTGGCAGGCTCAATGACCTCGACACCAGTACTGGTGGGTGCCGGCGATACGCTGCGGCAGAGTATCAGCGATCCACGCCAGCTCAGTATGATGCAGGATAATTTAAGCCTGGGCTACGCACTGACCTATCTGATGGGCCTGGTCAGTCTGATATTGGGTGCGCGTTACCTGCCACGCCTGCAGCATCAGGATCTGCCAACCTGCGCTCAGCAAATCGCCCGCGAGCGCGGGCTGGATGCAGATAGTCAGCGTAAAGTATTTTTACCGGTGATTCGGGCTTATCGCGTTGGCCCTGAACTGGTGGCCTGGAGCGACGGCAAAAATTTGCGGGAACTCGGCATTCACCGACAGACCGGCTGTTATATCGAACGTCTGCGCCGCAACGGTATTCTCGCCAGCCCGGATGGTGATGCCATGCTACAGCTCGGTGATGAGATTTCGCTGGTAGGCTATCCCGACGCACATGCCCGGCTCGACGCCAGCTTCCGCAATGGCAAAGAGGTATTTGATCGCGATTTGCTGGATATGCGCATTGTTACAGAAGAGATCGTAGTTAAAAACCATAATGCCGTTAACAAGCGGCTGAGTCATCTGAAACTCACTGACCATGGCTGCTTTCTCAACCGGGTGATCCGTAGCCAGATTGAGATGCCAATCGACGACAGTATTATGCTGAACAAAGGCGATGTGCTGCAGGTCAGTGGCGAGGCGCGCCGGGTTAAAAGCCTGGCCGATCGCATCGGATTTATCGCTATACACAGTCAGGTAACTGACCTGCTGGCTTTCTGCGCCTTTTTTATTATTGGTCTGATGATCGGCATGATCACCTTTCAGTTCAGCAATTTTAGCTTTGGCATTGGCAACGCGGCTGGTTTGCTTTTCGCCGGCATTATGCTGGGTTTTCTGCGGGCTAACCATCCCACCTTTGGCTATATTCCGCAGGGCGCACTGACCATGGTTAAAGAGTTTGGACTGATGGTATTTATGGCTGGTGTCGGGCTGAGTGCCGGCAGTGGTCTGCAGCACGGTTTTGGCAGTGCGGGCGCGCTGATGCTGCTGAGTGGTCTGCTGGTCAGCCTGGTGCCGGTAGTGATCTGCTATCTGTTTGGTGCCTATGTGCTGCGAATGAACCGGGCACTGCTGTTTGGCGCGATTATGGGTGCCCGCACCTGTGCGCCAGCCATGGAGATTATCAGTGATACCGCACGCAGTAGTATTCCGGCGCTGGGTTATGCCGGAACCTACGCAATTGCCAATGTGTTACTGACACTGGCAGGCACTCTGATCGTGATTATCTGGCCGATACTGGCAATGTAAAATATTTTTACTCAGGCCAGAACTTTTTTTAACCGCTGGCGTCTGAATAAGTGCCACTGCTTTTCTTTGAAATCCCCAAATTGAGGAGCCCGTTAGTCACTGACTAACGGGTTTTTTTATGCCCGCCTGCCACGACTTAAGGTTGTACTAAGCGATTTGCGCCACGCTGTGTCTCTGGCCCTTAACCCGATTTTTTATCATGCAAATGTCATCAAACCTAAACAATCCCACAACCTGCAGCGGGATTAAGAGCGGGACTATTTATTCTTTATCCTTACGCTTCTACGCTGGGAACCTGGTGCTACTGCTGCTGCTGGCAATGATATTTCTGTACTGGTCACGCAACGAGCAGCTGGATATTGCGATCAGCCAGTACTGGTTTGATCCTATTACGCAGCATTTTCCGTGGCAGCACAGCTACTGGCTGGATATGCTTAACCACCGGATTGCCAAAGAGATAATTATTGCAGGTGCAGTGATAATGCTGCTGCATGGCGTGATAAAACGTAACGCGCGACAGATGATTGTTGCACTGCTGTTTGGGCTGGGGCCGCTGGTTATTGGCATACTTAAAGCGCACAGTGCGCACTCCTGTCCATGGGATTTAGCCCTGTTCGGTGGCAAAGCAGTAAGTTTTCCACTGCTGGGGAACGTACCTGTGAACAGCGGCCCCGGTCGCTGTTTCCCCGGTGGTCATGCTTCCAGCGGCTTTGCGGTTATGGCGCTGTTTTTTCTCTGGTGGCCGGAGCATCCGCGGCGGGCGTTACTGGCGCTGATGTTCGGAATCACGCTGGGGTTACTAATGGGATTCGGCCAGGTGATGCGTGGCGCGCACTTTTTTTCACACAATTTATGGGCTGGCTGGTGGGTCTGGCTGGTTCAGCTACTGGTGTTTGCCAGTGTTTCATTTGTGACCAATAAGATGAGGATAACTAAACGGAATGGAAGCGATTAACCGCACGCTTTTTTTATGGATTAATGCCACACCAGATTCACCGCACTGGCTGCTGAGTCTGGCGATTTTCATCGCTAAAGATCTTATTGCCATTGTTCCGCTGCTGATTGTTGCGCTCTGGCTATGGGGACCGCGCGAGCAGGTTCACTCGCAGCGCACGCTGGTGTTAAAAACCGGTGTCGCTCTAATTTACGCCCTCAGCATCTCCTGGTGCACCGGTCAGCTGCTGCCGCATCCGCGTCCGTTTGCTGTGGGGCTGGGGCATCAGTTTCTGATGCATGCCGCCGATGACTCCTACCCCAGCGATCATGGTACGACCATCTTTACTTTTGCTCTGGCTTTTATTTTCTGGCACCGCCTCTGGTCTGGCGTACTACTGCTGCTGGTTGGCAGTGCTATTGCCTGGTCGCGCGTCTACCTTGGCGTTCACTGGCCGCTGGATATGCTGGGCGGTTTTCTGGTGGGATTACTCAGCTGCCTCGCATCACATATGGCATGGCAGCTCTATGGCAACCGCCTGCTGGCGGCAGCCCACCAGATTTATCGGCTGCTGTTTGCGATGCCAATCAGAAAAGGCTGGATCAGAGAGTAGTGTAATGGCATACATCCGCTAAACAGGCTGGGTTACAGGTCTGATAAGGCGCATGATGGCGCCGGTTTCACGCACCGTTCAGACATAAATGGTGCGTGAAGCTTTAGCGGCGAACTGTTATGGCAGAACAAGCCAGTAGCGGGTTAATTTACGCTCCTCGCTGTTCACCGTAGTCAGGAAACGGTGGTTTTCAGCAGAACAAAAACTGTAATCATACGGTATATCCCTGCTTCCTCTAAAAACAAAGCGTTAGCAGAGCACTGAGAATCCTGTTAACTTTTGGTCTTAAATGGTTTCCGTTCCTTAAGAACCAGTCTGCAGCGCCGCTTAGTTAAACCATTTCCCAAACCAGCCATTGAATTTCATCATAATGAAATCCCAGATACGGCTCACTATTCCCCCCTCTGGCACCGCTTCCATTGCCACCAGCGGGCGCTGCTCAATCGTTTTGCCATCAAGCTGGAAATTAATGGTTCCCAGCACCTGATTTTTCTGAATAGGAGCCTCCAGCTGCGGCGTGTTCAGCGTAAAGCTGGCCTTGAGATTTTTCATCTGTCCTTTAGGCAGCGTCACAGCGGCATCTTTTGCTACGCCCAGATTGACCTGATTTTTGTCCCCAAACCAGACCCGCTGCTGCGCAAATGGCGTGTCAGCTTTAACCGGCGTCACCGTTTCATAAAAGCGAAAGCCCCAGGTCAGCAGCTTTTCACTTTCGCGAAAGCGGATCGCATCGGTTTGTGCGCCCAGCACCACAGAGATCAGGCGCATGTCGCCATCCACCGCTGACGCCACCAGATTATTTCCCGCACCTGAAGTGTGCCCGGTTTTAATACCATCAACCTTGAGATTTGAGCTCCACAGCAGACGATTCCGGTTACGCTGCCGGATATTGTTAAATGTGAACTCTTTTTCACTGTTAAGTGCATACTCTTCCGGCACATCGCGAATCAGACGCTGGCCAATAAGCGCCATATCGCGCGCGGTACTATATTGTCCTTCGGCATCCAGGCCATGCACGGTCATAAAGTGAGTATTCTGCAAACCAAACGCTTTAACATAGTTATTCATCAGGCCGATAAAGGCGTCCTGACTGCCGGCAACATAGTCTGCCAGCGCAATGCAGGCATCATTGCCGGACTGGATCACAATACCTTTATTGAGTTCCGATACCGGAATACGATCGCCTGGCTTTAAAAACATCAGCGATGAGCCACGCAGCTTCGGATTACCGGTCGCCCACGCATCCTGATCAATAGTGACGTTATCGTCGTTGGTAATCTTGCCCGATTTCAGCGCCTGCCCTACAACATAGCTGGTCATCATTTTAGTCAGGCTGGCAGGATCAAGCCGCTGGTCAGCATTTGATTCAGCCAGCACTTTGCCACTGTTGTAATCCATCAGAATCCAGGCTTTTGCCTCAATCTGTGGCGCGGAGGGTGCTTCAACTGCCTGTGAAATCACAGGAAAGAAGAGCAGAAGAGAGGTGGCAGTCAGAGGCCGTAACAGCGAAGCGCATAGAGTCAGTTTCATGAGCGTAACCAGATTGTCCTTATTAAATCGGAGCTTTCCGCGGGCAGGAAGTGTCATATCAAACGCTAACGGTTCGGGCTGGCGAAAAAAACCGTTCAATCGTAAAGTTAATTAAGGTTTCTTATATATATCCAGGCTAACCGGCAATCATGGCGTTACAGCCCTGATAACCCCTTGTCAATTTGCGTAAAATTCTGAATTTAGCCAAAAGCATTAAGTCGGTCACAAAATTCTGCCAGGCTAAAGCCAGTCAGCCTGAGGAGAGAATGATGGATTTAGCCGTGCTCGACCTGGATGAAACGTTGATTTGTGAGGACAGTACCAGCCTGTGGTTGCGCTGGCTGGTCGCGCAGGGGTTCGCGTGTGAAACACTCCTTGCTGAAGAGCAGCGGCTGATGCAGCGTTATTACGCCGGTGAACTCGCGATTGAGGAGTATATGCGTACCACACTGGCACCGCTGGCTGGCATGGCAACCCTGACGGTGGCTGGCTGGGCAAGACGCTTTATCCAGCGCGATATCATGCCACGCGTCTTTCCAGCCGCACGTGAGCGCATTAAATGGCACCAGGCGCGTGGTGATAAAGTCATTATTGTTACCGCCAGCGGCGATCATCTGGCAATCCCTATCGCCGAGAAACTGGGCGTCGACAGCGCGCTGGCCATTGGCGTTGAGGTGATTAACGATCGCTATAGCGGTGCCATTTACGGCACACCAGCCTGGCGCGAGGGAAAGGTATTCCGCGTGCGTGACTGGCAGCGGCAGCAGGATCAGGCATTTACGCAAATCTGGGCTTATAGCGACTCTGCCAACGATCTGCCGCTGCTCTCATACGCTGACCACGCCTGGGTAGTTAATCCTGACGCTGATCTGGCACACGAGGCAGAGCAGCGCGGCTGGCAGATCTGCCGCTGGCTGCGCTGATTAATCACGGGAAGCGGTGGCCTCATGAGCTAATCCCACCCTGAGCAGCTTACCGCGCGCCTCATCGGTTAGCACATAGAGCCAGCCATCTGGTCCAAGACGCACATCGCGAATGCGTTCGCCGCGTGCTGTCAGCAGGCGCTGCTGTTCTGTGACGCGCGTGCCTTCTACGCTGAGTCGGATCAGACTTTTCTCTTTCAGTGCCCCGATAAACAGTGAATTTTTCCATTGCGGAAAACGGGAGCTGTTATAGAAGGCCATGCCGCTGACCGCGGGGGAGACTTTCCACCAGAACAGCGGCTGGTCAGTGCCTGCAACCTGCGTACCTTTGGCTTCCGGAACTGGCTTCCCGCTGTAATCGATACCATAGGTTGCCAGCGGCCAGCCGTAGTTATGGCCTTTCTGCAGCAGATTAATCTCATCACCGCCGCGTGGACCATGTTCACTTTCCCACATCTGCTGTGTCCAGGGATTGAGCGCCAGACCCTGTGGGTTACGCACGCCGTAGCTCCAGATCTCTGGCCGTGCACCCGAGTGCCGGATAAAAGGATTATCTGATGGAATAGTCCCATCCTGCGTCAGGCGAATGATTTTGCCGGAGAGTTTGTCCAGCTGCTGCGCGCTGCTGCTGACAAAGTTATCGCCAAAGGAGATATAGAGAAAACCCTGCTGATCAAACGCCATCCGAATCCCGAGGTTTGCGCCACTGGAGAGTTTTGGCGTCTGCTCCAGTACTACCCGGAAATCTGTAAGCTGCTGGTTATCCGCACTAAGCTGACCATAACCCACCATACCACCAGCCTGTCCGCGAGTATCAAGTGTGGTATAGCTTAACCAGACGCGGCGACTTTGAGCGAAATCAGGTGCCAGCACGACATCCAGCAGACCGCCCTGTCGTTCCGCATCTACCTCGGGTACACCTTGAATCGGTTGCGACAGGCCGCTTTCAGGCCGCCAGCTGCGTAGCTGACCGCTGCGTTCGGTAATCAGCAGAGTCTGGTTATCGGGCAGAAAAGCCACTGCCCAGGGATGGGAGAGATTATCCTGCAGAACCTGCACTTCAGTTTCCGCTGCCAGCGTGACAGCAGATGTGCTTAGCGCACCACAAACCAGCGCTACCCGCCATATAGACATAGAAAGCTCCTGTTTTCACTCTGTCATTAAGGGTAGACAGCGTAAGCCCGGGAGCCGGTAAGATTTACAAAACATTAAGCCCCGGCCAGATCGAGCCGGGCTGCCAGGATTACTCGAAGCAGGTTTCCGGATTATCAGACAGCGAGATAAACTCTGCGCCACCTTTGGTCAGTGCATTAATTTTGCCTGATTCAATATCGTAGACCCAGCCATGCAGACGCAGATTGCCTTTACGCAGCGCAACAGAGACTGAAGGATGAGTTTTGATATTATTCAGCTGGGCAATCACGTTCTCTTTTACCATCTCGTTAAGACGCACTTCTACTGAATCATAATTACGCTCATCCACCACCGATTTTGCCGCATTGGCATAGTGCAGCCAGTGGTCAACTGCTGGCATACTCTCCAGATTGGCATTTGAAGCAATCGCATTCATTGCACCACAGTTTGAGTGGCCGCAAATAATAATATCGGTCACACCCAGCGCCAGTACAGCATACTCAATTGTCGCAGAGACGCCGCCAGGCTCCGGGCCGAATGGCGGAACAATATTACCCGCGTTACGAATAACAAACAGCTGGCCTGGCTCCTGCTGGGTTACCAGCTCTGGCACCAGACGGCTGTCTGAGCAGGAGATAAACAGCGCTTTAGGGTTCTGGTTGGACGCCAGGCTCTTGAAAAGATCTTTCCGGTCAGGAAATACATTCTGTTGGAAATTCAGAAAACCTTTTACGATATCTTGCATCTGTCTGCTCTCACTCTTATGCACTGCTGCTCTGGTTGCACAACACCTACCAGCACAGGGGTTAAAATTCTGTAGCGTTGAGAATACGTTATCTTCAACAGCCTGCCATTCAAGCAAAATCACCGCAGCTTCACAAGCCAAAGCAGACTGATCCGACTTTCCATCTGCCCTTACCATCCAGGCAGCGCTTTCTAAGCATAGCGCTATAGCGATAAATTATCGGCGGGCAGATTATTACGTAAGTGATACATTTTCCGTTGCAACCTCTGTACAATCGCGCTCCTGTCCATACTAATTATGATGAATTTTTATCCTTATGAGCCATGTCACTAATCCGCCTCGCGTGGGCTTCGTCTCACTCGGTTGTCCTAAGAACCTCGTTGACTCAGAACGTATCCTGACGGAATTGCGTACTGAGGGTTATGATGTGGTGCCACGCTACGATGATGCGGAGATTGTTATTGTTAACACCTGCGGATTTATCGACAGCGCGGTTCAGGAGTCACTGGAAGCGATTGGTGAAGCGCTAAACGAAAATGGCAAAGTGATTGTGACCGGCTGCCTGGGTGCCAAAGAGGATCAGATCCGCGAAGTCCATCCAAAGGTGCTGGAAATTACCGGTCCGCACAGCTATGAGCAGGTGCTGTCACATGTACATACCTATGTACCAAAACCCGTGCATAACCCGTTTCTTAGCCTGGTACCAGAGCAGGGTATAAAACTGACCCCGCGCCACTACGCCTATCTGAAGATCTCTGAAGGCTGTAATCATCGCTGTACGTTCTGCATTATCCCCTCAATGCGTGGCGACCTCGACAGCCGCCCGATTGGCAGCGTGCTTGATGAAGCAAAACGTCTGGTTGAATCCGGCGTTAAAGAGCTGCTGGTGATCTCTCAGGATACCTCGGCTTATGGCGTTGATGTTAAACACCGCACCGGTTTCTGGAACGGCGCACCGGTAAAAACCAGCATGGTCAGCCTGTGCGAGCAGCTGGCGAAACTGGGTGTCTGGGTGCGTCTGCACTACGTCTATCCCTACCCGCATGTCGATGATGTGATCCCGCTGATGGCAGAGGGCAAAATCCTGCCCTACCTGGATATCCCGCTGCAGCACGCCAGCCCGCGTATTCTGAAACTGATGAAACGCCCTGGCGCAGTAGAGCGTACGCTTGAGCGTATCAAGCGCTGGCGCGAGATCTGCCCGGAGCTGACCCTGCGTTCTACGTTTATTGTTGGCTTCCCGGGAGAAACTGAAGACGATTTCCAGATGCTGCTCGACTTCCTGAAAGAAGCACGCCTGGATCGCGTTGGCTGTTTCCAGTACAGCCCGGTAGAGGGTGCAACCGCCAATCAGCTGCCGGATCAGGTGCCGGATGAGGTTAAACAGGCGCGCTTTGATCGCTTTATGCAACTGCAGCAGCAGATCTCCAGTGAACGCCTGCAGGAGAAGATTGGTCGTGAAGTGTTAGTCATTATCGATGAAGTCGATGAAGAGGGCGCGACCGGACGCAGTATGGCCGATGCCCCGGAAATTGATGGTCTGGTTTATCTCAATGGCGATCGGCAGGTCAGCGTTGGTGATGTGGTACGTGTCAAGATTGAGCACGCGGACGAGTATGACCTGTGGGGCAGCCGCGTCTAACCATACTTCTGCTGGTGGGCTTTTTTACGCGTCAGATAATCTTCATCGGCGCGTAATTTGTCCCAGCACGCTTTAAAGATGGCTGCAGCAGCAGCCTTCTCTTTTTCAACCGTACGTGGCAACTCTTTGCCGGCAGCATCATATTTGCGCCCGCCCTGATGATTGCTATAGCGCCGGGCGCGGGTATAGCCCATCTGAATAAATTTTCGCGCCATATCCATACCGACAAAATCATCTTTTTCGCGATAAGCCTCAAACAGCTGCATGATTTTTTCAGATGACTCCTTAGCAATCTCCACCGTGCGAAAGCGCCAGTACGGCAAAATCTCGCTTTTGTATGGCTCAACCATCAGTACGCCCTGTTCGCCGCGCCCTACCCGATAGAGCTCAGGGTGCTGGCGCAGATCGAGTTTTTTATAATCCTGCTGATAGTCAAAGGGTGGCATTGATCTGCTCCGGTAAATATTAGTCCGCTAAGGATAAAAATAGACCAGCAGAGGCAGCTCTGCTGGTCTGTAAGCGGAAAATATTCCCGATGTCAGCGAACAGCACATCTCTGTGCACGCTGGTTCACTCTTTTAACCTGGGGTCCAGCGCATCGCGAAGCCCATCACCCAGTAAATTAAATGCCAGCACGGTCAGGAAGATAGCCAGACTGGGAAAGATCGCAACATGAGGTGCGATAACCATATCCGCACGTGCTTCATTCAGCATTGCGCCCCACTCTGGTGTGGGAGGCTGGGCACCGAGACCGAGGAAAGAGAGACTGGCAGCGGTAATAATCGAGGTGCCGATGCGCATGGTGAAATAGACGACAATCGACGACACTGTACCGGGCAGAATATGCCGCATAATAATGGTCCGGTCTGAGGCACCGATACTGCGCGCAGACTCAATATAGGCCTGCTGTTTTAACACCAGCGTATTACCCCGCACCAGACGCGCAAAGGCAGGAATACTAAAAATGGCGACGGCCACAATGACATTACTCATGCCGCTTCCCATAATCGCCACCACTGCGATAGCCAGCAATATGCCAGGAAAGGCAAACAGCACATCGCAGATGCGCATAATCACACGATCCCACCATCCCTCATAGTAGCCCGCCAGCAGTCCAAGCAGCGTGCCAATAGCTGCACCTATTATCACAGAGAAAAAGCCAGCAATCAGCGAAACACGCGTACCTGCCACAACCCGACTAAAAATGTCCCGGCCGAGTGAATCTACGCCAAACAGATGCATCCATGATGGCCCCTCGTTCAGACGGTCATAATCAAAATAGTTTTCCGCATCAAACGGCGCGATCCACGGTGCAATAAACGCCACCAGTACCAGCAACAGCACAAAACTGCCAGCCAGTAGCGCCACATGCTGATGACGAAAGCGACGCCAGAATTCGCGCCACGGCGTGCGTACCTGATTTTCCCTGATAAGCGGCAGACTTTTCAGTACCGCATTGCGTCGCCAGTTGTTCAATTGCGACTCCTTATTTGTAGCGAATAGCCGGATTGATTGCCGCATAGAGCAGGTCAACAATCAGATTGATCAGAATAAATTCCAGTGAGAACAGCAGTACCTCGGCCTGAATAACCGGATAGTCACGCATCGCCACTGAATCCACCAGCAGCCGGCCCAGCCCTGGCCAGTTAAACACCACCTCCACCACAATGGATCCGCCCAGCAGGAAACCAAACTGCAGTCCCATCATGGTGACAACCGGGATCATCGCGTTGCGCAGGCCATGCTTAAGTACCACCCGGGTTTCGCGTACCCCTTTGGCGCGCGCGGTACGCATATAATCCTCATGCAGAACCTCTGCAAAGGAGGCACGGGTAAAGCGTGCCATAACAGCAGCCACACCAGCGCCCAGCGTGACCGAGGGCAGAATATAGTGCTGCCAGCTATCCGCGCCTACAGTTGGCAGCCAGCCCAGCTCAACAGAAAAGAGCTGCATCAGCAGCATACCCAGCGCAAAAGCCGGAAAAGAGATCCCTGATACCGCCAGCGTCATACCCAGGCGGTCGGGCCAGCGGTTGCGCCAGACAGCAGAGACAATCCCCAGAGCCATACCAGCCACTACTGCCCACAGCATACTGGCCAGCGTCAGCCACAGCGTCGGCCAGAAGCGCGTTGCAATCTCCTCTGCTACCGGACGTTTTGATACCATCGACTGACCATAGTCGCCCTGTATGGCATTGAAGATAAAGTGCCAGAACTGCTGAATCATTGGGCGATCAAGACCAAGCTCACTGCGCACCAGCGCGATCACTGATGCATCTGCCTCCGGTCCGGCAATCAGACGTGCCGGATCGCCGGGTAGCAGATGTACAAACAGAAATACCAGCACGGCCACAATCAGTAGTGTGGGAAAGAGCCCCAGCAGCCGTTTGAGAAAATAGTTGAGCATGCAACATCCTGTGCAGCACTGGTCAGCGATATACGCTGACCAGTCCGGTTATTTCAGATCCGCTTCGTCAAAATTAAACGAGGTATCTGGCATGACATAGAAGCCGCTGAGATTTTTACTGTTGGCAGAGAGCAGCTGTTCCACTACCAGCGGGATCCACGGATGATCGTTCCAGATGCGATCCTGGGCATCTTTATAATGTTGCGCTTTTTGTGCCCGATCGGTGGTTTTCAGCGAAGCAGCCAAATCAGCATCGACCTGTGGATTGCTGTAGAAAGCTGTGTTGAAAATGGCTGGTGGCCATGAGCTGGTCGCAAACAGCGGCGTCAGAGCCCAGTCAGCTTCACCGGTTGAGGCGGACCAGCCGGTGTAGAACATCCTGACTCCGCTCTCTTTTTGCGCTTTGCTTTCCACCTCAGCTGCACGTTGTCCGGCGTCCATCGCGGTAACGTTTACTTTAATACCCACCTGCGCCAGCTGCTGCTGAGTAAACTGCAATACTTTCTGCGCAGTACTGTGGTTATGTGACGACCAGAGCGTGGTTTCAAAACCGTTGGGATAACCCGCCTCTTTCAGCAACGTACGCGCTTTTGCCGGATCGTAAGGAATGGCCGGATAAGATTGAGCAAAATCAATCGATGGCGGCACAATGCCGGTTGCAGGTGTGGCATAGCCTGCAAACGCAACTTTTGCCAGCGCCTGACGATTAATTGCATACTCCAGCGCTTCGCGTACTTTTGGATTATCAAATGGCTTTTGCGTGACATTCAGGCTGATATAGCGCTGCATAATTGAGGGTGTGGTCACCACATCAAGCTTGCTGTTGGCTTTAAGGCGACTGGCCTGCTCAAATGGTATCGGAAAGGCAAAGGTCGCTTCTCCTGTCTGTAACATAGCGGCGCGGGTATTGTTATCGACCACCGGACGCCAGGTGATGCTATCCAGTTTTGGATAACCCGGTTTCCAGTAACCCGGCCATTTTTTCACTTTAACAAAGTCGGTCTGATTCCAGGTCTCAAACTGATAAGGGCCAGTACCTACCGGATGGAAACCGATCTCTTTGCCATATTTTTTCAGCGCAGCAGGTGAGATCATGGCCGCTGCCGGATGCGCAAGATTGTTGATAAATGCTGAGAATGGCTGCTTAAGCGTGATCTTTACCGTAAGAGGATCAACCACTTCTGTTGTCGCGATATATTTAAACAGGTTATAGCGTTTGAGGTGATTATCCGGGTTGCTGGCGCGATCAAGATTCACTTTTACCGCCGCAGCATTAAACTCGCTGCCATCCTGGAATTTAACATTAGGGCGCAGCTTAATGGTATAAATCAGTCCATCGCTGCTGGCCTGATAACTTTCAGCCAGCACATTCACCAGTTTCATCTCTTTATCGAAGCTGAATAACCCCTGATAAAATGATTTAGCCACCGCCTGCGACAACGTATCGTTGGCATCGTAGGGATCCAGCGTGGTAAATGAAGACGCCACTGCAATAACTGCATCTTTGGCTGCCCATACGGGCAGCGCCAGTGCAGAACTGAGCACACCGGCAGTGATAATTCCGTTACGTATAATCTGAGACATGATTGTGGTTCTCCTGTGGTCCCTGTCTGACGCGCCTCTGATTCAGGACGCTCTGATATCGCTATGCACCGCTAATGGCGTGACGTGCAACAAAGTGTCCCGGCGCCACCTCCAGCAGCGGTGCCACTTCCGGCTCATCTCCCGGCAAACGTACCGCACTGGGAATTTCATCCACCATCAGCGCCCGCTCGCGATGACGGTGTGCCGGATCGGCAACCGGCACGGCTGCCATCAGCTTGCGGGTGTAGGGATGGCGTGGTTGCTCAAACACTGACTGACGAGGCCCAATCTCAACAATCTGCCCCAGATACATCACCGCCACGCGATGACTGATACGCTCGACCACTGCCATATCGTGCGAAATAAACAGAAAGGCAACCCCGGTTTCGCGCTGCAGGTCAAGCATAAGATTGATGATTTGCGCCTGCACCGAAACATCAAGTGCGGAGACAGACTCATCGGCAATAACAACTTTAGGATCCAGTGCCAGCGCACGCGCGATACAGATGCGCTGACGCTGCCCGCCAGAAAATTCGTGTGGATAGCGCTGTGCATGAGTTGCCAGCAGCCCTACCCGCTCCAGCAGCCAGGCCACACGCTGCTCAGCCTGTGCGTGATTCATAACGCCATGAACCAGCAGCGGCTCCATGATTGAAAAGCCTACGGTGAGGCGCGGATCAAGTGATGCCCAGGGATCCTGGAAAATAAACTGAATATTGCGGCGCAGCGCGGCCATTGCCGGCCCCCGCAGCGTATCAATCCGCTGACCGTCAAAGGTAATCGATCCTCCCTGACTGGCTACCAGTTGCAGTAGCGCACGGCCAGTGGTGGTTTTGCCACAGCCTGACTCGCCAACCAGCGCCAGCGTCTCACCGGCATACAGATCGAAGCTGACCTTTTCCACCGCATGAACCCGCTGCCTGACGCGATTAAAGATGCCGCTGCGCAGATCAAACCGTGTAACCAGATCGCGCACCTGGAGGATTGGCGGCGCATCGTGACGCACCGTATCGTGCGGTATTGCGGGCTGCTCCTGCTGGCCATCCATCGTCAGCAGAGGAAATTTTGCCGGCAGCGGCTGACCGCTCATTGCACCCAGGCGCGGCACCGCAGCCAGCAGTGACCGGGTATAGGGCTGAGCAGGTGCGGTAAACAGCTGCTGTACCGGTGCCTGCTCAACAACATCACCGCGATACATTACCTGCACCCGATCAGCCATCTCTGCCACCACACCCATATCGTGCGTAATAAAGATCACGCCCATCTGCATCTCTTTCTGCAATACACGGATCAGTTGCAGGATCTGCGCCTGAATGGTGACGTCGAGCGCTGTGGTAGGTTCATCCGCAATCAGCAGCGCTGGCCGGCATGAGAGCGCCATAGCAATCATGACACGCTGGCGCATACCGCCGGAGAGCTGGTGCGGATAGCGCGTCATAATGTTGCCGGCATCCGGAATACGAACCAGATCCAGCATGCGCCGCGCTTCCGCTCGCGCCTGCTGATGACTCAGCTGCTGATGCAGCCGCACTGACTCTGCAATCTGCTCCCCTGCGGTAAACACCGGATTCAGCGATGTCATCGGCTCCTGAAAAATCATTGCCATATCAGCACCGCGTACCTGCCGCATCTGGCTGGCAGAGGCGTGCATTACATCCAGCACCTCACCATTTCTGCGGCGCAGATAGATGCTGCCGCTGACCTCCCCGCCTGCCTGCTGAATCAGCCGCATCAGCGCCAGCGATGTCACCGATTTTCCTGAGCCAGATTCGCCAACCAGCGCCAGTGTCTCACCGCGCTGCAGATCAAAAGAGAGATTACGTACCGCATCGGTTCGGCTGCCCTGATGCTGAAAGCTAACGCAAAGATCGCGCACCGCCAGCACCTGCTGCTGTTGATCCATCATGCCTGCTCCTTAGCTTTCGCGGTAAATGGCCACCTCAACTGCACCATCCACATAGGCAAAACCGCGATACATCCCTTCACTGTTAAACGGCAGTGCAATATTGCCGTGTGCGTCAACAGCGATCAGGCCACCGCTGCCCTCCAGCTCCGTTACCGTATCGTGGATTACCCGGGCGGTGGCCTGCTGCAGCGAACGGCCACCATATTTTATCTGTGCGGCAACATCATAGGCTGCCAGAGTGCGCATAAAGACTTCGCCAGTGCCGGTACAGGAAACGGCGGCGCTGTCGTTGCTGGCATAACAGCCAGCACCAATTAAGGGCGAATCCCCCACGCGTCCTGCCTGTTTATTGGTCATCCCGCCGGTGGATGTCGCAGCGGCGAGATTGCCCTGCAGATCACAGGCTACTGCACCGACCGTGCCAAATTTACGGTCGGCATCCAGCGGTTCGGCAGCACCATCGTGATCCAGCAGCGTTGTTGCGCTGTCCCGCACACGCAGCAACTGCTCCCAGCGCTCCGGCGTGAAAAAAAAGTCAGCGGCGACGGGGGTCAGCCCCTGCTCGGCGGCAAACGCTTCTGCTCCGCTGCTTATCAGCAGCACATGTGGACTCATCTCCAGCACTTTTCGGGCGGCGAGTATGGGATGCTCAATATTTGAGACACCAGCCACCGCGCCCGCCTGCAGCGTACGACCATCCATAATGCTGGCATCCAGTTCATGTGTACCCTGATGGGTAAAGACTGCGCCGCGTCCGGCATTAAAGAGCGGACAGGCTTCCAGCCGCCGTACAGCATCGGTCACTGCATCCAGCGCGCTGCCGCCCTGTGCCAGAATCTGCTGCCCAGCGGCTACAATTTCATGCAGCTGCTGCCGATAGTGCTGCTCTCGCTCCGCACTCATAGCGGCGCGGGAAAGTGCACCTGCGCCGCCGTGGATCGCAATTACCGCTTTCGCCATGGCCTTTACCTGTCGGGATAATCAGTGTCAAAAACGCTGATTTTTAATGGGTTACATCATTCTGAACAATTTTTGACTATAGGAAGCAGCTACCCGCTTGTAAAGCAGAATGTGCATGAGCTGTCATAACCTTTTGCTGTGGATTATGCCTTTTTGTTACCAAAGGCCAGGCAGGTCACTGCTCTGTGCCGCGCGATCTGTGCGGCAGGCGTAAACTCGGCTGGCCTAACGCCAGAGCCTTATCCCATAATAGGCAACATCTGACATTTGCTCGCCAGGGAGAGATATGGAACCCAATACTACAGGTCTGATTTCGCTTGAAGAGGCACAACACGCGATGCTGCAGCAGCTGCATCCCCTCACCGATACCGAGGAGGTTGCACTTGCAGATGCCGCCGGTCGTATCACCGCAGCAGCGGTAATTTCCCCTCTTAATGTCCCGCCATTTGATAATTCTGCAATGGATGGCTATGCCGTGCGTCTGCGTGACCTTACCGATACGCCGCTGGCTGTGGCTGGCAAAGCGTTTGCCGGCGTCCCCTTCAGCGGTGACTGGCCGGCAGGCAGCGCGATTCGCATTATGACTGGTGCGCCTATCCCTGCAGGCTGCGACGCAGTGGTTATGCAGGAGCAGACCGCGCAGCACGATAACGGTATTGTGGTTAATGCACCGGTGCGTGCCGGACAAAATATTCGTCGTATCGGTGAAGACATTCAGGCCGGACATCAGGTACTGGCAGCTGGCGTACGCCTGGGCGCTGCCGGATTGCCGCTGCTCGCTTCGCTCGGCATTGCGCGGGTAACCGTGCGCCGCAAACTACGGGTCGCTATTTTTTCCACCGGGGATGAGCTGCGTGCGCCGGGCGAAACGCTGGCAGAGGGGGAGATTTACGATACCAACCGCCTGACCGTTTCGCTGATGCTGCACAAGCTGGGATGTGAGGTTATCGATCTGGGCGTGATTGCTGACGATCCGGCTGCGCTGCGCCAGGCCTTTATCATGGCAGACAGCCAGGCAGATGTGGTGATCAGCACCGGGGGTGTCTCCGTCGGCGAAGCAGATTTTACCAAAGCGATGCTGGAGGAGCTGGGCAGTATCAGTTTCTGGAAGCTGGCGATTAAACCCGGCAAGCCTTTTGCCTTTGGCCGACTGGCAACCAGCTGGTTCTGCGGCCTGCCAGGTAATCCGGTTTCCGCCACTGTGACATTTTACCAGCTGGTTCAGCCGCTGCTGGCCAGACTAAGCGGTCAGAGTACGCCGGTATTACCACCGCGTCTGCGCGCCAGGGCGCTGGAGCGACTGAAAAAGTCACCCGGTCGTCTCGATTTCCAGCGCGGCGTGCTGAGTCGTGACAGCGATGGCATGCTGGCGGTGCGCAGCAGCGGCGCGCAGGGCTCTCACGTTTTTAGCTCCTTTGCTCTTGCCGACTGTTTTATTGTGCTGGAGCGCGACCGTGGCACGGTAGAGGCAGGTGACTGGGTTGAGATTGAGCCCTTTAACAGCCTGCTGGAGGCGTAATGACGCGCGAGCTCAGCCATGAAGAGATGCTGCGTTACAATCGGCAGATTGTGCTGCGTGGCTTTGACTTTGCCGGTCAGGAGCAACTTGCCGCCTCGCGCGTCCTGATTGTTGGCTTAGGCGGGCTGGGATGTGCCGCAGCACCCTATCTCGCGTCCGCAGGTGTAGGTCATCTGACATTGCTCGATTTCGATACCGTTAGTCTGAGTAATCTGCAGCGCCAGATCCTGCATCGTGATGCCACTATTGGCCAGCCCAAAGTCGCCTCTGCCTGTGCGCAGCTGGCCGCAATCAATCCTCACTGCAATCTGGAAATTTGCGATATGCAGGCAGATGATGCCGGGCTTAGCGCACTGATTGCCCGCCATGATGCAGTAGCAGACTGTACCGATAATGTGACCACGCGCGAGCAGCTTAACCGCCTCTGCTTTACACACAAAGTGCCGCTGATCTCAGGCGCAGCGATCCGTATGGAGGGACAGCTCAGCGTCTTTACCTGGCAGCCCGGGGAGCCCTGCTACCGCTGTATCAGCCGGTTGTTTGGTGAACAGAGCCTGAGCTGTGTAGAGGCTGGCGTGATGGCACCGCTGGTTGGTGTAATCGGCGCTATGCAGGCGATGGAGACAGTTAAGGTGTTAACAGCGTTTGGTGAGCCTGCCAGTTCGCGTCTGCTGATGTATGACGCAATGCGTGCTGAGTTTCGTAGTATGAAGGTTGCGCCGGATGCGCACTGCGAGGTTTGCGGAAAGCCCTGAACGCAACAGGCCGCCCGCAGGCGGCCTGTCACACGGTGAGCCGTGACTGACTTACGAAATACCCTGACTGCGCAGGTAATCTTCGTAGTTGCCAGTGAAGTCAACAATACGATCGCTTTTCATCTCCATCACACGGGTTGCCAGCGAGCTGACAAATTCGCGGTCATGTGACACAAAGATCAGGGTGCCTTCATACATCTCCAGCGCCATATTCAGTGACTCGATCGACTCCATATCCAGGTGGTTGGTCGGTTCATCCATAATCAGAATATTGGGTTTCTGCATCATCAGCTTGCCAAACAGCATACGCCCCTTCTCTCCACCAGAGAGAACCCTGGCTGGCTTTTTAATATCATCGTGGCTGAATAGCAAACGACCCAGTACGCTGCGGACAGCCTGTTCATCATCACCATCCTGTTTCCACTGGCTCATCCAGTCAAATACGCTCAGATCGTTGGCAAAATCTTCAGCATGATCCTGTGCGTAATAGCCGATTCGGGCATTCTCAGACCATTTAACGCTGCCACTCTCTGGTGCTAATTCGCCTACCAGCGTTTTCAGCAGGGTCGATTTACCAATACCGTTGGCCCCGAGAATAGCCAGTTTTTCACCCACTTCCAGCATCAGACTCAGGTTCTTAAATAATGGCCCATTATCGAAACCTTTCGTCAGGGCTTCAACTTCCAGTGCATTACGGAACAGCTTTTTATCCTGCTCGAAACGGATATAAGGGTTCTGGCGACTTGACGCTTTAACTTCATCCAGTTTGATCTTATCAATCTGTTTCGCACGGGATGTTGCCTGGCGAGATTTTGAAGCGTTAGCACTAAAGCGGCTGACAAAAGATTGCAAATCCGCAATCTGTGCTTTCTTTTTAGCGTTATCAGCCAGCAGACGTTCGCGCGCCTGTGTCGCTGCGGTCATATATTCATCATAATTACCCGGATAAACCCGCAGCTCGCCATAATCAAGATCTGCCATATGAGTGCAGACCATATTTAAAAAGTGCCGGTCATGCGAAATGATGATCATGGTGCTGTTACGCTCATTCAGCACCTGCTCCAGCCAGCGAATAGTATCAATATCCAGGTTGTTGGTAGGTTCATCAAGCAGCAGAATATCAGGATTGGAGAAAAGAGCCTGCGCCAGCAGCACACGCAATTTCCAGCCTGGTGCGATTTCGCTCATCGGGCCGTAATGCTGCTCAACCGGGATCCCTACGCCCAGCAATAATTCACCTGCGCGCGCTTCGGCGCTATATCCATCCATTTCACCATAAGCGACTTCCAGATCGGCAACCTTGTATCCCTCTGCCTCACTCATTTCCGGCAGCGCATATATACGGTCACGTTCCTCTTTTACGGCCCATAGTTCCTGGTGACCCATAATGACCGTATCCAGCACACTATATTGTTCAAAGGCAAACTGATCCTGACGGAGCTTACCAATACGCTCATTAGGATCGAGAGAAACGTTGCCATTGGTTGGCATCAGATCGCCGCCCAATATTTTCATAAAGGTCGATTTACCGCTGCCGTTTGCACCGATTAAACCGTAACGGTTACCTCCACCAAACTTAACGGAGATATTTTCAAACAGCGGCTTGCTGCCGAACTGCATAGTGATATTGCTGGAAACTAACACGGCATAGACCTTTGTTACACGGTGGATGAAAAAACAGCGGGCATTATGCCAGATATGGCCTATATGAGCCAGTCTGCGCCCGGTAATCAGAGTGGTTTTGCGCTATCACCTTGTTGCGATATGTAAAACAGCACACTGAACAGCCAGCGCAAAGCTTTACAGTAGTGACAGGGTGGCAGGAGGTTATCTGTGATGCGCTTTTACTACTGCTCTTGCAGGCGAGATAATAAAAAAGCCGGGGATAATCGATCCCCGGCTCCCATATACAAGGATTGTGCAGCTTATTTAATCAGGAAGCTATCGAGGCTCTTGCCTTCGTCCAGCGCTTTTTTAATTGCAGCAGGAGTGCGACCCTGACCGGTCCAGGATTTCTCTTCGCCGTTTTCGTCAGTGTAGCTATATTTAGCCGGACGTGGCGCACGCTTAGCGCGTTTTTTACCGGTGTCCAGCGCACCCAGTAATTCGTTAGGGTCAATACCGTCTGCCAGCAACATTTCGCGATATTTAGAGAGCTTCTCTTCTTTTTCACGATTCTGTGCTTCTTCAGCTTCAACTTCTTCGCGACGTTCAGTGACCACGACGGTTAATTTTTCCAGAATCTCTTCCAGATCGCTCAGCGGCAGTTCGCGAGCCTGTGCACGCAATGTGCGAATGTTGTTCAGAACTTTAAATGCGTCACTCATCACAGTGTCCTTGTTGCAGGGGTATAATTAAACTGTAGCGGTAAGATTACCCAATTCAAATAAAAAAATAAATTAATTTTGCAGACCGGATTATTCTTAACACTTTCTTTGATTGTTATAGCTAAACATTTACGGCTGGCTGTTGTTGTGATTAAACATAATTAATCCGATAAAATTCTGAGCATAACGGTAGATTGGTATCGATTTCATTTACTAAATCCGGGTTTTGAACAGGCATTTAGTAAAATCAGGCACGTTTTTTTCACGGCTAAAGCGTAAAAATAATTAATCCTCTGCCCGGCAACCGCTTTTATCATCTGTTTATATTGCCAGAGTGAACTCTGGCTGAGTTCACATAAAAAAGCAAAAAAATCGCTGCAAGCCATTTTTAGGTTCATAATGCATCCCTGTTTAAACCCGTTTTTGATGCGCTACAACTTCTGCCTTCCGCTACGATGGCGTTTTGTTCATCTGCTGTGCAGGTAATAATCATGTTTCAGGCAACCTTTACCTGTTTCAATCAATAAACGCTACGCCTTAACTTCCTCATACTGTTTATGTCTGTCATATGCCACAGAGCAGATTATGATCTGAACTGTTATATATGACTAAACTCTGTTTTTACTCACTTAGCCTGGATGTGCCTCTCTTTTGACAATCCACTGAAACAGGGGGTAATAATGTTGAATACAGACAGGTTGTCTGAGATCAGCCAATCGGTCGCTTTCTCAATAGCAGGCTCAGGGGAGTACTGCAGGAACGAGACAAAAGCCGGGGTTTATCAGGCAGCCAAATCTGAAGTTATTGCATCAGATATGGTTAAAAGTGTGATCAGCAGCGGCAGCCTGACGATAATCACTACTGGCAGATAGCTGCTACTGAATGCAGGCCGCTCTGCAGCAGCTGGCCTGCACGCTCAGATTAATTAGCTGTGACTGCCGGACCAAAAACGCTGAATTCTGGCATATTGACCTGCTGATAATTTTCCCAGCCACCGCCCAGCGCCTTATAAAGCGCGACCAGATCGAGAGCACTCTGCGTGCGCGCCTGTGCTGACTGCGCCTTTGCCTGAGCCAGCTGCCGCTGAGCATCCAGTGCATCCAGAAAAGTGGTTATCCCCTGTTTATAGCTATCGCTGGCAAGGTCAAACGTTCGCTGCAGTGCCCCAGTGGTTTCATCCAGCGCAGTAACCTGCTGCTGATCGGCACGATAACTGATCAGCGCATTTTCCACATCCTGTAGCGCCGTCAGCACCGTTTGCCGGTATTCAAGAGCCGCACTGGCCTGCTGTGCACGCGCCAGTTTGACGCTGGAGATCAGTCGCCCGCCCTGGAAAATGGGAATCGAGAGTGCAGGTCCAACGCTAAAGAAGTGGCTGCTCCAGTCATCCAGATAGCTGGCTTCAGTGTTACGCACGCCGAGCTGTCCGGTGAGCGACAGGCTGGGAAAAAGGCTGGCCACCGATACACCAATATTGGCGGTTTGTGCATGCAGATTAGCTTCTGCCTGACGTATATCCGGACGCCGACGCGCCAGCGTAGCGGGAATGCCAACCGCCACGATTTTGGGTAGCGAGGGCAGTGGTTTTGCCGCCATCAGTTCGTTATCCAGCGCCCCGGGCGTTTTTCCCAGCAATACAGCAATACCGTTCATCGCCTGACGCGCCTGCGCCTCATATTGTGGCAGCTGCGCATTAAGCGAAGCGAGCTGTGCCCTGGCATTCTCTACATTGGTTAAGGGGGCCAGACCATTACGTTGCTGGCTCTGCGTCAGTTCCCAGGTCTCTTGTGCAACCGCTATCTGCGTCTGCAGCGTAGCCAGCACAGTCTGCGCACCGCGTAGCTGCAAATAGGCACGCGCAACTTCCGCCTCTACCGACACCAGCGCATCATCGCGCTGTGCAATCGCAGCCTGCTGCTGCGCATCGGCTGCTTCCATTTGCCGCCGTACCTTGCCCCACAGATCCAGCTCCCAGCTGGCATCAAAGCTACCCTGATAAAGGGTTACAGAGTGATTCAGCGCATCAAGCTGGCTGGCCACACTCTCATCAACCCGATCATAGACACCATTAGATTTCAGAATCCCTTTCAGCCCAAGCTGCTGGCGCGTAACTTTCGCTGATCCATTCAGTGCCGGAAACAGGCCACCGCGCGCCTGTGCCAGCTGCTCACGAGCACCAGCAATACGCAGTACCGACTGCTGCAGCGTCAGGTTCCCGGCAATGGCGCGGGCGATCAGGCTATCAAGCTGCGGATCGTTAAAACTACGCCACCAGAGTGGATTCGATGCAGCGGCCAGCGTCCTCGATGCCTCCTGTGAAGGAAGCTGATGAAAGCTGCCCGGTGTCTGCGTACGAGGTGGCTGATAGTCAGGTCCGACGGCGCATCCGGTCAGCAGTAACGTCAGCGGTAGCGCGACGCGTGAAAAGCTTCTCATTTTAGTGTGCTCCTGCACTGCCTTCGCTCTTAATAGGCGAAAGCAACCAACATAGAGGGATCAGTAGTGCTGCGACTATGCTCAGTCCCATAAACACGTCGATATAGGCAAGAATGCGTGCCTGAGCAATCATCTCGCGGTAGAGCTGTGCAGCGGCGATCTGCAGGGGATCGCCAGCCATCTGAGTAAAATCGCGAATTCCCTGCGCCCACTGCTGTAGTGTCAGATTAAATTGCTCATTAAGCGGTGACATGTTGTGCACCATATGGGCAGATCGCACCTGTTCACGCTCGGTGATGCCCGCCGTTGCCAGCGAGATACCAATTGAACCGGCCACGTTTCGAAACATGGTAAAGAGTGCTGACGCGTCAGCATTAAGTTTCTGCGGTATCGTGACAAAGGCAATGGTTGTCAGCGGTACAAACAGAAAGCCAAGGCCAATAGATTGGGCACTGCGCATCATAACCAGCGTTTTAAAATCGACGTCTGGCGTCAGTGTGGTAGAGAAGTAGAACGCCATGGCCAGGCAGCTGAAACCAAACGCGATGATATAGCGCGTCTGCACAATCGGCATCAGCTTCAGTACTACCGGAATGGTCAGCACAATCAGAATCGCGCCAGGCGAGAGTACCAGTCCTGACCAGGTGGCAGTGTAGCCCAGATCCTGCTGTGCCAGCTGCGGTAATACCACTGAACTGCCGTACAGGATCATCGCCATCCCGGCCATCAGCAGACCAGCGACCCAGAAGTTGCGATCTTTCATAACACGAATATCGACTACCGGTTTGCGCGCATAGAGCAGCCAGTAAACTGCACCTGTCAGCCCCACTGCTGCCAGCATGGCAAACAGGCGAATAAAGTGAGACGCAAACCAATCTTCATCTTCGCCACGATCAAGGAACACCTGCAGGCAGCCCAGTCCAAGGGTGATCAGGCTGATGCCGATATAATCAATATTCAGCCGGCCCTTGTCCCATTTACGCTCCCACGGCGGATCTTCCAGCAGTTGATAAATTGCCAGTACGGTCACGATCCCGACCGGAATGTTGATAAAGAAGACCCAGCGCCAGCTGTAGTTATCAGTGATCCAGCCGCCAAGCGTCGGGCCAATAACCGGTGCCACAATGATTGCTATTGATGAGAGGCCAAAGGCTTTGCCACGATCGGCAGCTTTAAAGTAGTCAAGCAGTACCGACTGCTGCACTGGCTGCAGGCCGCCGCCAAAAAAACCCTGCAGTATGCGGAACAGAATAATTTGCCAGAGCTCAGTGGCGATTCCGCAAAGAAATGAGCAGACGGTGAACATCACAATACAGATCAGGAAGAACTGCTTACGACCAAAAAGACGACTGAAAAAGGCGGATATGGGCAGCACAATCCCATTTGCAACCAGATAGGAGGTCAGTACCCATGTTGATTCATCGTAACTGGATGAGAGCGAACCAGCGATATGTGGCAGCGCCACGTTAACGATGGTGGTGTCCAGTATCTCCATAAACACCGCCAGCGTCACGGTAATGGCGACCAGCCACGGGTTGCTGGAGGGACGCCAGCTCTCACCCGCACTCATTCTACTGTTACCTCAGGTTCAACCGAGAGCCCGAGCGGCAGAGGATGATTTGGATCCAGCCCGCCATCAATGACGATCTTCACCGGTACGCGCTGTACGATTTTTACATAGTTACCGGTGGCATTTTCTGCCGGAAAGGCAGAGAAACGCGAACCGGAACCCATCTGAATACTATCAACATGACCATGCAGCTTCATATCAGGCCATGCATCGACACTAATCTCAACTTTGTCACCTGGATTCATGCGTGCCAGCTGTGACTCTTTAAAGTTAGCGGTGATCCAGATATCAGGTGATACCAGTGAAAACAGCGCGGTGCCTGCCTGTACCAGCGTTCCCAGCTGCACGTTACGCTTGGTCACAAAGCCATCATAAGGCGCACGTACTTCGGTATAAGAGAGATTGAGTGCTGCTGTATTTAGCTGCGCCTGCGCCTGATCAACCTGTTTCTGCCGCGCTTCAACGTTGGTTTCCTGCTGACGGATCTGCAGCTTCACCTGTGACGCAACTTCCACCTGCGCTTTAGCACTCTGCAGTTGCGCTTCAGCTGAACGCAGCTGCGATGCAGCGGTATCGATATTACGCTGTGACGTTGCACGCGGATCGACACCACGCTGGCGACGATAATCTGCCTGCGCATTGAGTAAATTTGCCTGCGCTTTGGCCTGTTCAGCCAGTGCCTGATCGCGCTGGGCCGGATACTGAACGCGTGAAAGTGCCAGCTGCGCCTGCGCCTGATGCAGCTGCGCTTCTGCCAGACCCAGCTGAGCTTTTGCCTGGTCACGCTGAGCCGCAGCATCACGCGGATCGATGACCACCAGCAGATCGCCTTTTTTTACCCGCTGGTTATCGTTAACCAGCAGCTGCACCACGTAGCCCGAGGCTTTAGGCGCAACGGTCACAGCATTGCCTTCGGTAAAGGCGTCATCGGTGGTTTCTATATTGCGGGTTGTGAACCAGTACCAGAATCCTACCAGCAGCATAATCACGACGACGATAGCGAGAATAACCAGTGGTTTTTTCCCGGGACGCTTGCCTGACTGCTCCTGCTCCTGATCCTGCTCGCTATCCTGCGACGAATCGTTATCTGTCTGTTTCTGCGGATCCTGCTGCTGATTTTCGCTCATAGTTTTTTTCATCACTGGCTGAAAGCCCGTTCCCCGGGCACAAACGATCAACTTAACAGTAGATAATAAATTGACAAATTCCAGTGTAACTTTACACAAGCAGCCTGCTGCGGCATTTTCTGCCACAGCGAGCGTAAAGAGATTGATTATTCAGCGTACTTTTCAGGCAACGCTCTGACTAAGCCACTGTAACAACAGCCAGCCGCAGAGCATAGACCAGGCAAGCATGGGTAATGAAAAGAGATGAAAGCGCCACCAGATTTTTCTATCCTGCGCCATACGTAGCGCAATCAGATTTGCCAGCGATCCCGGCAGCAGTCCAAAACCGCCAATATTCACCGCCCATGCTAACACCTCTGAAGGCGCAACTTTTTGCAATAGCAGAATAGTGGCCGGTACGTTGCTGATAAATTGCGACAGGCCTATCGCCAGCAGAAATATTCCGCCCTCTCCCAGCCGATCAATCCGGGCGAACCACGGCTGTAATACCGGCAGATGCATCAGCAGAAAAACATCAATAAACATGGCAACAAAAACCAGCAGCAGGCTCCAGTCAATGCTTATCAATACATTGCGTGCCATCACTAAAAAGCAGATCGCCACCAGCAGCAGCGCCCAGGCAGTGATTTTCAGCTCCAGAGCCACAATAAACAGGATATAGAGCAGCAGGCTGATACTAAACAGGCGCCGGTTCCACTGCTGTGAGGCAGTATCACCATGTTTATCAATACGCCGTGCCGGAAAGCTCCACCATGTCAGCACCATCAGAGTCAGCATCAGTACCGCTGCCAGCGGCAGCATCTGCAGAATAAAACCGCCAACGCTGAGCGACCCGTGACTCCAGAGCAAAATATTTTGCGGATTTCCTACCGGGGTCAGCAGTGAACCGGCATTAACGGCCAGCGCTTCAAAAATAATCAGCCGGCTGGTAGGCAAGTGAGAGAATTTACGCAGAGTCAGGGTCAGCGGCACCAGAATAAAGAGTGCTACATCGTTGGTCAGAAAGGTCGACAGCAGTGCAGCAGCGCACACCATAAACAACGCCAGCGATCGTTCCTGCGCAAAGCGCTGCGTCAGCCGCGCACCCAGTACGTCAAAATAGCCGCTGTTCTCCAGACCTTTGGTCAATATCAGCAGGCCGGTAAGCGTCATAATTGTCTGCCAGTCCACTGCGGCGGGCAACTGCGGCCAGCGATACTCCGCCAGCGGCAGCAGTATCACACCCAGCAGTAACAACAAATGCAAAATATGGTCACGCATTAACGATCGAAACAGTGTGGGCATGATAAAGACAGACCTTATAGATCAATGACCTTCATAAAATTTCTGAAAGACGGCCAGGGTTTCATCACTGACATGATGCTCCAGCCCTTCAGAGTCGCGACGAGCAGTTTCCGGGCTGACACCTAATGCCAGCAAAAAAGTTTCCACAATGTGATGGCGTACCCGACTCGCCTCAGCAAGCTTTTCTCCCTCTGGCGTCAGAAATACACCGCGATAGGGAACCTGCTCTACCAGGCCTGTAGTCGCAAGACGTTTAAGCATTTTAGCTACAGTAGGTTGCGACACCCCAAGTCGGGCAGCCATATCAACCTGGCGCGCTTCACCAAATTCACGGATAAGATCGGAAATTAATTCAACATAATCGTCAATTAATTCACGACGATGAGCTTCGCGCACCTGACGAAATCCTTCCACATGCTCTTCAATATCCTTAAGCGGCCCCTGAGGGCTATTGATAGCATTTTTCGCACGACGACTCATTAAGCTTCCTCTTTATTATCTGCCGCACTCTGACTGTCGTGCGGACTGGCTGCGCTCATTGTAAACCAGGCACAAATAAGCACAAATTTTTCCTGAATAGTGTTGGCTAAAGAGTATAGCCAGTGCTATCTTTGTATATGATGTAAGCGAAGAGCTCAGAAAGTCGTCAGCACAGTAATGTTAAATAGCCCGCTTACACACCACTGGTTATTTATGGGGAGGTGAAGATGAGCACCCTGAAAAACTGCCTTGATTGCGGTAAATGCCTGCACACGGCGCAGAGCAAACCTGATTTTCAACTTAAATCGCTGCTCTGCCTGTTACGCCGCTCGCCCTTTGCACTTCGCCTGATGCTGCTGGAGAAGCTTACGGGCAGCAAGTGTGACAAACGCGCCTGTCATCAGCTTATCTGGCGTGGCTAACCCGCTGCTATCTGACCCGCCCTGAGGCGGGTTTTTGTTTTCTTGCTTCAGCTTTGCATTCCGCGGCTTTTACCGGGTGAAATGTTCATTGCAGCAGGCCTGTACGCCCCTGCCCTGTATCTTAGTCACTACTGCCTGTCTGAATGTATCTGTCTCTGTATGAACTGGTCTGGCTCACATTGCAGATGTGCACGCGACGACTCCTGCTTTATATCTGCGCTTTTGCTGGACTACCCCTTTTAGTTGTTGCCAGATGCTGGTGACAGCTGCGCTTTATACCTACACGTCTGCTCTGCATATTTCTGTACGTCTGCGCTACAGACAAAGATGCTGACGTTTCAGCAAGCCTCTGAATCTGTACTGCTGCAGATTAGCTATATTGATGCAAAAAAAAACGGCCCCTGAGGGACCGTTTCATAGGATAATCTGCTGGGCTGAGCTTAGAAGCTGTAGCCGACGCCAGCGATCCAGGTACCAACGTCAACACTGCGGATACGGCTCTGCTCGTAGCCAACGTCCAGTGCAACGTTTTCAATTGGGTTAAACTGCATACCTGCGCCGTAAGAGAAGCCTACGTCGCTGCTGTCAGATTTAGCCAGAGTTACAGTATCATTGTGCTGGTATTTGCCATAACCGATACCTACAACACCATAGATGCTCGCCCAGTCGTTCAGACGGTAAGCCGGACCACCGGTGAAGCCATAGTACTGGCCTTTATTGTAAATGCCGTCTTCGGTGCGGTCTTTCTCGGTGTAGGTGAAAGAACCGATCCAGCCCAGTGGGTTGGAACCATCTTCGTAGCGATATTTAAGGTTAAAACCGTTAGCTTTATTAGCAACGCCCTGATAGTCGCTCTGAGCATAACCACCAGTTACGGTGCTCTGTGCCATGGCTGAACCTGCAGAAACTGCAAGTACGCAAGCCAGTGCTGAAAGACATGCAATTTTTTTCATAACCACCTCAAATGTGAAAATACTTCTCTCCTGACAACGCTAAAAATATAACAAAACTTAGCGAGAAACTCTGCCCGGATTTTGTTGTCCAAGAGATTGTTTGGTGTAACAGAAAGTTAATGAATTTTCCTATGTCATTCAATTTACTTATAAAATAGCAGTGTATTACGTTAGATTTGCTTACGGACAAAAAATGCCTTTAAGTAAATTCTTAATGCAACCTGACAATTCTTTACAAAAAATGGCCCTGAATCGCTGCTTTTTTCAGCAATCAGCATCCTGTTTGTGTCGGCTTTTTCTCCATTTTCTACTGCGATTGATTTAAGCTGTTCAACTCTGCTCACCTCTCTAAGCTGGAATCGACAACCGGATGTCCGCACCTCTTTCTCGTACGAAATCATCTCCGGTATGGCTGCCGGTCGTTCTCTTACTTGTCGCAATGTCATCGCTGCAGGGCGGCGCTTCACTGGCAAAATCGCTGTTTGATACAGCGGGAGCACCCGGTATTACTGCGTTGCGTCTGGGTCTCGGTACGCTGATTTTATGTCTCTTTTTTAAACCCTGGCGTTTGCGCTTTAGCCCGGCGCAACGTAAGCCGCTACTGATCTATGGCCTGGCGCTGGGTTGTATGAACTATCTGTTTTATCTGGCACTGCGGACTATTCCGCTGGGTGTTGGGGTAGCTCTGGAGTTTCTGGGCCCGCTGACACTGGCGCTGGCGGGTGCCCGTCGCCCGCTTGATTTTTTGTGGATTGCGCTGGCGGTTACCGGATTATGGGTATTGCTGCCCACTGGTGAAGGTATCGGTCATCTTGATCCTGTGGGTGCGCTGCTGGCAATTGGTGCCGGAGTGTGCTGGGCAATCTACATTCTGTCCGGACAGCGAGCAGGTGCAGAACATGGGCCAGCCACGGTGGCAATGGGATCGCTTATCGCCTCGGTGATATTTGTACCACTCGGGCTGCTTTATGCCTCACCCGGTATCTGGCACTGGGAAATTGTGCCACTGGCACTGTTGATCGCCCTGCTCTCCAGCGCTATCCCCTACTCGCTCGAAATGATGGCGATGACCCGACTACCGGCACGTATTTTTGGCACGCTGATGAGTCTGGAACCGGCTGTAGCAGCGCTTTCCGGAATGCTTTTCCTTGGCGAGCGGCTGACGCTGATGCAGTGGTTTGCGTTACTGGCAATTATTGCAGCATCTGCTGGTACGACCCTTACCATGCGTCAAAAAGCAAAGCTGGATGAAGTCAGCCTGGATAAACATTAATTAACAATGCTATTGCACTCTGTTATTTAACAGAGTGCAATAGCAGTTATTATCATTAGCATTTCAACCGGACGAAAAACGTAATGTTATTAAATTGTAATAAAGTTATCTGTTACTACCTGTTTATAACAAGCGACTGATAATTAAACAATTAAGATGTTTTCTTTTTGCCATTCATAGCCATCATTTTAGCTATTCCTGCCATCGGCCAGACCATTTCTGCATATTCTTCAGTAGCTGCTATACTTATTTCCGTGCTTGATTAGGACAACATCAATTAGAGGATATTAATGATGAGTACCGCAAAACTGGTTAAGAATAACGCTTCCGATCTGATTTACACCCGCAATGATGTGGCTGATAGCGAAAAGAAAGCCACCATTGAGGTGCTCAACCGTCTGGTTGTGGAATTCATTGACCTCTCTCTGATCACCAAACAGGCGCACTGGAATATGCGTGGTGCCAACTTTATTGGTGTGCATGAGATGCTGGATGGCTTCCGCGCTGCAATCACTGAGCATCAGGATACTATCGCTGAACGTGTGATTCAGCTGGGCGGTGTTGCACTGGGCACAACTCAGGTTGTTAACGATAAAACGCCACTGCAGAGCTATCCGCTAAACATTCACAGCGTACAGGATCATCTGAAAGCGCTGGCAGATCGTTATGCTGTTGTTGCTAACGATACCCGTAAAGCGATTACTGAAGTTAAAGACGAAGATACTGCTGATATCTTCACTGCTGCTTCACGCGACCTGGATAAATTCCTGTGGTTTATTGAAGCTAATATCGAATAAATTTTTGCAGGCGGGTTACCCCGCCTCTTATTTCTGCCTGCCTGATGCTTCTCCTGCCACTATTCCTGCTTTTTCTGCTGCCAGTTTTACGATGTAGTTAACATTTTTGTTGCTATATTCACCCGCCGTTTTATGACCTTGTTAACACTTTTTTAATCATTCCCTTTTCTTGTAATCCTGCTGATGCACACTGTCACTGCACTAAAAAAAGCCATTGCACCAATCTGGTGCCCCACCGGAGTGCAACAGCTGATTTTTTTGCAGAATCGTGTCAGCCAGCTTTGCTACAGACGGTAATTTCGTACTGTCATTAAAGTTGGCATAATTTTTTCATATGAGTGACGCAGAGCAGATCATCAGGTCTGCGAGGTAACAAAGGAAAAAATGATGAAGTTATTTAAAGTCTCTGTGGCTGCGCTTGCGCTGGCCCTCTCACTTTCTTCTACTGCAGCAGATAAAAAATTAATCGTAGCGACTGATACCGCCTTTGTTCCCTTTGAGTTTAAACAGGGCGACAAGTATGTGGGGTTTGATATCGATCTGTGGGCAGCTATCGCCAAAGAGCTCAAGCTGGACTACACCCTGAAGCCAATGGATTTCAGTGGCATTATTCCGGCTCTGCAGACTAAAAATGTTGATCTGGCGCTGGCAGGCATCACGATTACCGATGAACGTAAAAAAGCGATCGACTTCTCTGATGGTTATTACAAGAGCGGTCTGCTGGTAATGGTACGCAACAACGAGAACAACATTAAGAGCATTGACGATCTCAATGGTAAAACTGTTGCGGTTAAGAGCGGCACTGGCTCCGTGGATTACGCTAAAGCACATATCAAAAGCAAAGATTTGCGTCAGTTCCCAAACATCGATAATGCCTACATGGAGTTAGGTACCAACCGTGCTGACGCCGTGCTGCATGATACGCCAAATATTCTCTACTTTATCAACACTGCCGGCAAAGGCCGTTTTAAAGCGGTGGGCGAGTCTATTGAAGCTCAGCAGTATGGTATTGCCCTGCCTAAAGGCAGCGACGAACTGCGCGACAAAATCAACGGTGCACTGAAAACACTGCGCGACAACGGTACATACAACACAATTTATAAAAAATGGTTCGGTACTGAGCCAAAGTGATGCCAGCGTAAGCGGGCTTATGTAGCAGGGGGTCCTTTGCCTCCTGCTTTTACTTTTCCATTGCAATTTATTCCGGAGTAACACCATGGAGTTTGACTGGAGCGTCATCTGGCCAGCCCTGCCGATTTTAATCGAAGGCGCCAAAATGACCCTGCTGATTTCCGTACTGGGCCTGATTGGTGGCTTAATCATCGGTCTGGTGGCGGGTTTTGCCCGTGCCTACGGCGGCTGGATCACTAATAATATCGCCCTGGTATTTATTGAGTTGATCCGCGGTACGCCAATTGTGGTACAAGTGATGTTTATCTATTTTGCGCTACCAATGGCGTTCCCTGACCTGCGCATCGATCCTTTCACCGCTGCGGTTGTTACCATTATGATCAACTCCGGGGCTTATATCGCAGAGATCACGCGCGGTGCTGTGCTGTCAATCAATAAAGGCTTCCGCGAAGCGGGACTGGCGCTGGGTTTATCGCGTCGTGAAACCCTGCGCTATGTGATTATGCCGCTGGCTCTGCGCCGTATGCTGCCACCACTGGGTAATCAGTGGATTGTCAGTATCAAGGATACGTCACTGTTTATCGTTATCGGTGTTGCGGAACTGACTCGTCAGGGTCAGGAGATCATCGCGGGCAACTTCCGTGCACTGGAAATCTGGAGTGCCGTTGCCATTATTTATCTGATTATTACGCTGGTGTTGAGCTTTGTGCTGCGCCGTATTGAGAAAAGGGTGAAAATCCTGTGATTGAATTTAAAAACGTCTCTAAAAACTTCGGTCAGACACAGGTGCTGCACGACATTAATCTGAAGATTAACCAGGGCGAAGTCGTAGTGATTATCGGTCCTTCCGGCTCGGGAAAATCAACTCTGCTGCGCTGTATCAATAAGCTGGAAGAGATTACCAGCGGTGAGCTGATTGTTGATGGAATGAAAGTCAACGATCCCAAAGTTGATGAGCGACTGATTCGGCAGGAAGCGGGTATGGTGTTTCAGCAGTTTCATCTGTTTCCTCAGATGAGCGCGCTGGATAACGTCGCTTTCGGTCCTATCCGCGTGCGCGGAACCAATAAAGCGGACGCGCAAAAACTGGCGCGTGAACTGCTGGGTAAAGTTGGTCTGGCTGAGCGTGCGCACCATTTCCCCGCAGAGCTTTCAGGCGGTCAGCAGCAACGTGTAGCGATTGCCCGTGCTCTGGCCGTGAAACCGAAAATGATGCTATTTGATGAGCCAACTTCTGCACTGGATCCGGAACTGCGTCATGAAGTACTCAAAGTTATGCAGGATCTGGCTGAAGAGGGAATGACCATGGTCATCGTCACACATGAAGTGGGCTTTGCACAGAAGGTTGCTTCCCGACTGATCTTTATTGATAAAGGTACTATCGCTGAAGATGGCGATCCGGATACGCTGATCACCAACCCGCCCAGCGAGCGCCTGCGCGAGTTTCTGCAGCACGTCTCCTGAGCATACAGGTTTAGAGCCACAGGCTGCCCGGTAACACCGGGCAGCCTTTTTTACGCCCTGCTCCGGCTGCATCCCGCTGCGAAAATATGCTACCGGACAAACTAGTGTGTGCAGAGCGCCATTGCAGACCTGTGTTATGCGGCCTGAATCTTAACGCCTGAAACGCTGTGCCCGCGCGGCGGGAGAGAGAAAACTCCAGGCCAGGAAGCGGCTCTGCTTCTGTCCCTGCGCCATATCGACAATACGTACCTCATGCGCTGCCGCTGCAGTCAGCCGATCGCGCAAAACAGGCAGATTCTCTTTACGTGACACCAGCGAAGTAAACCAGACCACGCTGGTGCTCCACAGCACGCTTTCATCAATCATTGCGCTGATAAACGCCAGCTCGCCACCCGTGCACCATAACTCATTCTGCTGGCCGCCAAAATTGAGAGGCGTATCGCGTCTGAGCCCCAGATTGCGGGCTTTACGCTGACTGCCTGCCGCGGCTTCAGCAGCAGATGCATGAAACGGCGGATTACAGATCACCGCGTGATAACGCTCATTTTTATGGATCACACCGTTAAAAATCGCCTGTGGCTGCTTCTGCCGGCGCAGGCGGATCGCACGCTGCAGGCCGGGATTACCTGCCACAATCTGACTGGCAGCATTAATCGCTTCAGCACTGGTATCTGTGCCGGTAAATCGCCAGCCATACTCCGCGTGTCCAAGCAGTGGGTAGATACAGTTAGCACCGCAACCAATATCCATAACATCCAGATCGCGCGGGAGATGACCATGATTATCACCCGCCAGCAGATCGGCCAGCGCATGAATATAATCAGCCCGGCCAGGCACTGGCGGTGTCAGATAACCATCAGGCAACTGCCAGTTAAGGTTGTAAAAAAGCTTGAGCAGTGCCTGATTCAGCAGTAATACGGCCTGCGGATCGGCAAAATCGATAGATTGCTCACCATAACCATTGGGACGAACTTTAGGCGCCAGCGGTGGATGGGCAGCGATTAGCGCAGGAAAATCGTAACGACCCTGATGGCGATTACGCGGATGGAAGGGCGCACGAGCGGCGGGCTTATTCATAGACTCTCCGGAAAAAAGGGCGCGCGTAAGATACTCCGGCTGCTGCCAGCGCACAATCCGCTTACCTGAATTTTACGATTACACTTAACTCTCACCAGATGATGATTATTGCAACCTGTCTGCCGCAGGGTTGCATTATTACCCCCAAACCGGAGAATTTATGACGCGTCAGCGCTACAGCTATCAGCCCCGTGCCGGACACGGCCTGCCCCACGATCCGCTCAATGCAATTATTGGCCCGCGGCCAATAGGCTGGATCAGTTCGCAGAGCCGCAGTGGTCAGCGTAATCTCGCGCCCTACAGTTTTTTTAACTGCTTTAATTATCAGCCGCCTGTTATTGGCTTTGCCAGTAGCGGCTGGAAGGATAGCGTGCAGAATATCAGTGAAAGCGGTGTTTTTGTCTGGAATCTGGCAACGCGCCCGCTGGCAGAAGCGATGAATGAGACTTCCGCATCAATCCCCGCTGACCAGGATGAATTTGCTCTGGCAGGTCTGACGCCGATTGCCGCCTCACAGATTGAGTGCAGCATGGTGGCTGACAGTCCGGTTAATTTTGAGTGCCGCCTGACTCAGTTGATCCGTCTGCAGGATGCCTACGGTGCTGAGCTGGAAAGCTGGCTGGTATTAGGCGAAGTGGTGGCTATTCATATCGATAAATCATTGCTGGATGAGGGCATCTATCAAACCGCGCGCGCAGAGCCAGTTCTGCGCGCTGGCGGCCCCTCAGCGTATTACGGCATTAGCGAGGCACAGCGCTTTGATCTGGTGCGCCCTGACGCACGACGCAAATAAACCATCCGGTTAGCGGGCAGCTGCTGCTGGCTTGCCCGCTGCGAGCAGTTTTAATCAGCAGCTTCAGCACTGGCTGTCGCTGCACTGTGCACCTGGTTCGAGCGCGTGTAATATAGACGCCTTAAAAGCAGCCATTAATCACGCAACTATAGGGTTGCCCGGTAGGACCTTTTTTGCCCCAGCACCGCGATGAGCAGAACAGCTGGTGGTGCCAATATTGCAGCTAACCGCTAAGTTGTGGCATGAAGCAATAGGGTACCCACTGCTCCGGCAAGCAGTAACACTGCCACAGTTACCAATTTCAATGCCTCGATGTTCATGTCAGATGATAAAAAACAGACCCACCGGCAGGTGGGCAACGTATCAAAGCCAGCCTTGCGCCCTTTAACCTGCTATTGGCTTGCGCTAACGTCTTTTTTGTCAACGTAGATTTTCAGCGGATTATTTATGTAGTCACCGATGATATCGCAAATCCATGCTTTAGCTTCGAAGTTGCCGCGAAGCCAGCTTATATAGATCCCCCCTTCACCATTAGCGGTACTCCACTTTTCATACGAGGCATTGTTAGCTTTAATACAAATCTTCACTCCTTCAACGGTTTCGTTCAAATCGTTTTTCGCTGTAGCTGTTACCCAGTACTCCCAGGCGCCAAAGCCTCCCCCGATACGTTCGCCATGAGAACGTAAGTTCGCCACCCGCACGTTACGGACGGTAACATTAAGTACCAATGGTTTTACACCAGACTTTTCCGTCACATTGATTTTTGCGGTGCCTGGCTGCTTAAAAGTCAACTGCCCTGTAGCCTGGTCGACAGTTACTACGTCTGTATTGTTGCTGCTAAATGTTCGACCTTCTCCGCTGCCACCGTAGATTTTAAGCGTGGTAGCGCTCGCACCAAAATTCACTGTGACATTGCTGCCGCTCAACTCTTTCAGAATGGTAACAGGGTTACCAGGCTTCACCGTCCCGCTCAGCGACGGCTGGCGGCTGCCCCTCGGCGTCACCACCACCCGCACGCTGTAGCCCGCATAGCTGGCCGGCAGCGTGAACTCACGGGCCGTGCTGCCCGTGGCTGCCGCGTTCTTCCACGTGGTGCCACTCAGCCACTGCCACTGGAAGGTAGAGGCATCGGTGCCGCTTCCGTTTGCCGCAAAGGTATACTCCGCCCGCAGGGTTTTACCCGCCTGCGGCGTGCCGGAAATCCGCAGATCTTTCACTTCCGGTGCGCCATAGGCCGCCACCGCCGCGCTCTGCTGTACCTCGCCCTGAAGCTGAGGCTGACTGCTGCCCTTCGGCGTCACCACCACCCGCACGCTGTAGCCCGCATAGCTGGCCGGCAGCATAAATTCACGGGCCGTGCTGCCCGCGGCTGCCGCATTCTTCCACGTTGCGCCACTCAGCCACTGCCACTGGAAGGCGGAAGCATCGGTGCCGCTGCCGTTTGCCATAAAAGTGTACTCCGCCCGCAGGGTTTTACCCGCCTCAGGCGTGCCGGCAATGTGCAGATCTTTCACTTCCGGTGCGCCATATACCGCCACCGCCGCACTCTCCTGCATCGCGCCGCTCAGCGCCGGCTGGCTGCTGCCTTTCGGCGTCACCACTACCCGTACGCTGTGGCCCGCATAGCTGGCCGGCAGCGTGAACTCACGAGCCGTACTGCCCGTGGCTGACGCATTTTTCCATGTCGCACCATCCTGCCACTGCCACTGGAAGGTGGAGATGTCCGTGCCGCTTCCGTTTGCCATAAAAGTGTACTCCGCCCGCAGGGTTTTACCCGCCTCCGGCGTACCTGAAATCCGCAGAGCGCTCACCGCTGGTGCGCCATAGAGTTCAACATCGGACTTACCTTTCTTACCATTAACCGTGGCACTCACCGTAAGAGTACTGCCGATGTTTTTTGTGGTGACGATCATCGTCCCCTCTCCCGCGGTACCCGTGCTGGCGCTGGTTTCACCCTGGGTCACCAGCTCAGGCTTGTCGATCTCCCAGACAATCGCCTCGCCCACGACTGCACGACCATAGGTATCCCTCGCCGTAACAGTGTAAGTAATGGTGTTTAACCCGTTGGCCTCTACGTTGTCCGCGCTGGCGGTGACCGTTACACTCGACGCTTTCCCAATGACCGGATCTGTTTTCGACGACTCTCTGCGGCTCTCATTTTTCGCTGAGTTGGTCGCGGTCACTGCCACAAAAAGGGTAGCCCCCGTGTCCTGCTCTGTGAGGCGATAACTCTCTGACGTGGCAGCTTCAATCGCGCCACCATCACGGTACCACTGATAGCTTAATGTCACATCACCGCCGCCGTTCTGATCCACCTCTGCCTTATCCACGCGTACCGTATCACCTGTCTTCAGACCGGCAGTTTTATTCAGCGTGATGCTGTTGATAATCGGATAACCGTTGAGCGTCAGCTGAGTCGTTTGTTTTTGGCCATCAATGTCGACCTCAATTTGCGCATTGCCCCCCGCTGATGCGGTAGTAAACATTGCCGTCGCTTTGCCACTCGCATCTGTTTTCTCGCTCAGTTCGCTCAGCGCACCAAATTTCTGAGTGATCAACGTCCATTTTACGGGTACCTCTGGCACGCTGTTATTGTGCTCATCCAGTGCAATAGCCGTCAGAAGAGACGTACTGGTGCCATTGGCATTCAGCGTATCTGGTGAGCCATTGAGTTCGATATAAACGACTTTTCCGGCATTGACATTGATAGTTTTCTGCTCGTCTCCGGCATAAACTTTTACCTGCGATGGTGCTTTTTCAGGCACAATGACTGTTGCACTGACTTTGCCCTGCTCATCGCTATCTCCGGCAGGCGCTTCCCGAAACTGGCTGCCTTCAATCCGCCAGGTGATAGCTTGTTTACGGCTGGTTACTGCGTTGTCAAATTTGTCATACAGCTGTGCACTCACGATTTTATCCGCACTGCCTGCAACTGCGTTTTCCGGAACATCCAGCACAACTTTTGCCACAGGTCCCGCAACAAGGTTTACCGTTGCTGAGGGGCTACTGACGCCACCCACGTTAGCGCTTACCACCCACTTTTCTGCAGTTTTTTGTGGCGCGTTAAGTACGATGGATGCTCTTCCTTTGCTATCTGTTTTGCTGTTCAGGGTTTCACCGTTACTGCTCCATGAAACATTTTTTTCACCCGTCACAGGCTTATCATCCTGATCGATGATTTCAATGGTGAATGTCTTTGCTGTAGCAACTTCTGCACGTTTGGGCGACTCCACAAACCGAATGGTAAGTGGGTAGGAAAAATCAACAACCAGTGGGATCATCTTTTGTTGGGCGATCTTACTGCTGACTTTACTTTGGATCTCCGCAGGCGGGATCAGTGAGGCGATAATTTCATCCGTTCCGGATGCCATGATGTTTTTAAATTTGACCAGCGCCTCTCCATGCTGATCGGTACGCACGCTATTCTGCGATAACGTGCCAAGCGAGTTACGGCTCTGCCAGTACACTTTTTGATCGGCCAGAGGTACACCCTGGCTATCGCTTACCTGCGCTAACAGCAATAGCTCACCGTGACTTTCTCCAAAGAATTTTACGCTGCCGTCATGACGGATTTCACCCGGCGAAAGCAGATGATCGATACGCAGGGTAGTGATCGTGGCGCTACCAGAAATTTTCGCTGTCCCGCTTTCCCCGGACAGACCTTTTTTATTGACCGGCCTGACCTCAAAGACCACGCTGCGGGTCATGTCATGCGTTTGCACCTGATACGACGCACTATCTTTCTCAGCAGCGTGACCTTCCTTAAGTACCTCACCGGTATCTGCGTCATACCAACGCAGCTGAGTCTGGCTGGGATCTTCATCTTCCCCTTCATTGTTTTTATAGAGGTAGCTACCTGTCAGAATTTTGCCGGGTGACATCTCCCCCCTGATAGCAACGCTATCGACGGAAGGTGCAAAGTCGCCTGGTGTTATGGTCAGATGATAGCTGGCAGAACTCAGCACATGCTCAGGATCGAGAGGTGACCTTTCTGTCGCGATAATGGTGACATCACCCCGATGCGTGGGATTTACCAGCCCACTGCCTGTCTCCACGGAGGCGATTGTTGCATTAGAGGATACATAGTTAATGATGCCCCCCTGCCCACCTTTTACTGCATGAAGCAGAGGTACACCAGCCGGCGTTGCGAGTTCCGCTGGACTGAAATAGAGGCGTCTGTCTTTTTCTTCCTGTTTGTATGCGAGAACAATATTATTATTACGATTAACGAATTCCGTGCGGGACTGCATTAGCGATGGCAGCGCCGTTGCGTTTTCGCTTGCCAGCATTTCAGAGAGACTGCGACCAAACTCCCAGCGGAAATTCAGCCCTACAGCGAAGTTATTCCGCTGGCCACTGATCATGCTCTGCTCTGCATTCACTCCCACCAGCGGTATGGGTTGCCACTTAAGCCCCAGGTTAAGCCCGTGCGGATTGCGGCTGGCCTGGCTGCGGCTGCCATTAACATCCACTTTATCGCCATACCACTGAAACCAATCCATTTTGAGCGCGACGTGCTGTGAAAGCGCCGTCTCAACATTGAGATCCCAGCCGCGGGCAGCGCGTTCGTACAGCTGATAACGGTCAGGATCGTCATTAAACATATTGTCGCTGGAATGACGCCAGCTACTCAGTGGCAGATAGTAATTCGCTGACGCACGAACACGCTCGCTCCACAGTTCAGCACCTGCACCCATCCGTTTATGATGGCGCGTCAGGTCCTGGTCAAAAAAGAGGTTTCCCCCTCCCAGCAGATGCGGATTAAAGGTGTGCCGCCAGCCAAGGCCAACATTGAGGATATCGCGCTCATTCCAGCGGTGTGCGCCTATCTGAGTAAACAATGTGTCGTCTTGCCAGTTTTTAACCGGCCACAGGTAATCCAGCCCGAAATCGCGGTTATCACTTCCGCCGATACCGACATCTGCCGTAACACGCGCCTTCCCGCCGCTGCGGTTTAACCACGCTTCCACTTCCTGCGTTAACGCGGCATTTACTTCGCTACCTGCCGCGCCGCGCAGGGCATTACCTGCACCATTTTGCTGGGCGCTTCCCCATATACCCGCCAGTTTATCCCGCAGAGATGAGTTGCTTTCAATTTTAACCTGTTCCTGAGGGGTATTTTGCGCCCGTGCCACGGGAGGAACCGTGAGCAAAAAGATAGAAAACAAATAATGCAAGAGAACTACCCAGGCGGATAATTTCTGACGTAAAGAAAAGCAAGAAACAGAGGACATTATGCTGCATCCATTATTAAACAAATAAACTCACAGTTATGCTTATTAGTTTCCAGATGGCGCTCAAAATCCATATCCCAATCAGGATATATGTGTGAGGTTCTCATTACTTTTTGTAGTAGTTGATTAAACGCTGATATTTTATGAAAAAGTAACAACTCATGGAAACTTCAGCCAATTATCACTCTTTTTACCTGCCATAGCAGATATTTCTTAGTTAAAAAAAGAGATGGCGCATAGTAATCAACTGCAAACTATTTACGTGAAAGAAAATTGAGAAAGCCTATATTTGTGCTAATCAATACTTCATAACAAAATTATCTGACTGATATCGTTTGACGCCGATAAAATAATAAAAAAAATAAAACGCCCGCCCCTGCCCAATTATCACTGCCATATTAAATAGCTTATAGTTTTATTCGTTCCGAATCTGAGTGCCTGGAGATAGCCGCAACGTTAAACTGTTAACAGCACCCTCTGTTCGTCATAACTCATCAACCGGATAACTCTGTCTTATTAGCCAGACAATAGCGAACAGATAAAATCCTGCTGATTCAGCCCGGTAAAATCCGGGCACGTTTAGCACTGAAGCTCATGGTTGCTGTGGCGTTATTCTCATCGGTACTGAACCAGTCTGACTGAGTCTGCATCACGGCGGTGACGTCGGCACGGGCTGTCCGCCATACGCCGGCAGGATGGTGGTATATGGCGCCACATCGGAAGCAGATGCCCGGCCGGAATGGGTTTTATAACAATACATAGCTATGTGATGTGGCGCGCAGACGCCGGTTATACCACCATGCTGTCACGCGCGGAGCGGCATCAGCTTATGCTGCCGATGCTAAAACAGCCCGGTAAGCGCGCCCTGATTTATTCGAATACGCTATATCCTATAGCAAAATTATTCCTTTTGACGATAGACGCTCCTGTTTCATATCACTACAGTGGTTATTCAATTACCTGCGCTGAAAAGCGCGCTGCTGATGGAGCCCTGCTTATGAGCCTGAATGCCGCCCTGCTGGAAAATGCCGTAATGTGGCGTCGTCAGTTACATCAGGCACCTGAACTGGGGTATCAGGAGCAGCAGACCAGCGACCTGGTCGCCGCTGTTCTCACGCAGGCAGGTCTGCAGGTATTTCGCGGGCTGGCGGGCACTGGCGTAATTGGTACGCTGCACAATGGTTCAGGACCAGTGATTGGTCTGCGTGCCGATATGGATGCACTGCCCATAACGGAAAAAGGCGGTGTGGCATGGAAGTCGACCCGCCCCGGTGTTATGCACGCCTGTGGACATGACGGGCATACTGCAATTCTGCTGGCCGCTGCCTGCGCGCTGGCTGCTACACGCAACTTCTCGGGGACGGTGCATTTTCTGTTTCAGCCCGCAGAGGAGAATCTTGGCGGTGCGCGCCGTATGGTGGATGAGGGATTGTTTTCACGTTTTCCCATGGACGCAATCTATGCGATGCATAACTGGCCCGGACTGCCGCTGGGTACGCTGGCAGTAAATCCCGGCGCGATGATGGCCTCACTTGATGCGTTTGAAATCACCCTGAACGGACGGAGCTGCCATGCGGCAATGCCGGAGAGTGGTGCTGATCCCATGGTTGCAGCAGCTGAGCTGGTACTGGCTCTGCAGACTATTCCCGCGCGACGTCTTTCGCCACTGGCCTCTGCCGTGGTCAGCGTGACACAAATCCATGGTGGTGAGGCGATTAATGTTATTCCGGAGCAGATTACGCTGCGCGGCACCGTGCGCTGCCTGCAGCCTGAGGTGCGCAAACGGGTACGTGAGCTGATAGAAGAGTTTGTTACCGCGCTGCCGCGTCCGTTTGGCGTTAGCGGTGAAATTCACTGGTATCCTGGTTATCCGGTTACTGCCAATCACGCTGCGCCGGCGCAACAGGTTCGCGAAGTAGCGGAGCGGCTATTTGGCGAGCAGCAGGTAAATTGGGCGTGTAACCCCTCTATGGCTTCTGAGGATTTTGCCTGTATGCTGGAAGCCTGTCCTGGCGCTTACTTCTGGCTGGGTGCGGATGGCGCAGTACCCTCTGCCCCGCTGCACAATGCAAACTATGACTTCAACGATGACCTGCTGCCAGTTGGCATCAGCTTCTGGCAGCAGCTGGTAGAGAGCGTGTTGCCTTCCCGCACACCGCACCGCTAATCAGCTGCACTCTTACCTGTTATCCGGTTACAACGCTGCTGCTATCAGCCCGCTTCCGCTTCTCCTCTCACAGCGTCGATGCTTAGCCCGGAGCGGGCTTACAGCACAGACGCAGAATGGCGATTCAGAGCCCCGCCTGCGTTAACCGCGCCATGGCTTCTGTTATGCCTGGCGCTTCGCCGGTTGCCATCAGGCAGCAGGCGAGCTGCAGACGCAGCGACTGAGGAACCGGACGCTCTCCGCTGAGTACCTCGTCGCTCCAGCGCGCCGTTTCTTCTGCGCTTTTGTTTGCGGGCAATGCCACACTGATTTCCGGCTGACGTTCGACCCATACCTGCGCATCATAGCCTGCACCAGCAATATAGTTTATTGCCGGACAGCGTTGTGGATTAGCATAAACCTCGCCCTCTGTGCCGTTCAGCAAGATAGCGGGTGCATCTATTGCCTGGAAAAATGCGCCAACCCGCGGCACATATTCCGGATGGGAGACGCTGGCAAGGCGCAGTGCGTCACGCCCGGCGAAAGGCGTTGCCAGTTTTGCCAGGGTGTGAGCACTGTTGCGTACCCCCATACGCCAGCGCAGCGCCAGCTGTCTGGCCATTGGCGGACAGAGATGATCGATAGTAATAAAAGCCAGATCGCTACGATCCAGTGCCGCCTGAGCCTGTTCAGCACTGGTAAGCGCAGCAATACCTGATGCTGCTAAAACGCTTTCGCTGGTAACCCGTGTGGCATCCTCGCTAACGCCATGCAGCAGTACCGGAAAGCCGAGCTTTACCAGCAAACGCGCCAGTAGCGGCGTCAGATTTCCCTGACGACGCGCGCCATTATAGCTGGGGATTACAATCGGCATCGGGCGGCCAGCTGGCGGCTGCAACTGCATCATACGCTGCTGCATAGCCTGGTAGAAGCCGCGCATCTCCGCTTCTCCCTCACCTTTAATGCGCAGCGCAATCAGTACTGCGCCCAGCTCCAGATCCGGTATCTCATCCGCCAGCATAGCGCTATAGAGTGCCATCGCCGTGTCAAAGTCGATATCACGCGCATGATTTTTACCGCGCCCAATCTCTTTGATGATTTTGTTCAGTTCCATTTTATGCTTCCTGCTCTCGGGGCGCGCCGCAGTTGGGCGGCCGGAACAAGCGACCGATAACGCCGGACGCTCAGGCTTTTCGTTTACGTCTGCTGCCTGCCTTCTCTTCCGGCACTGCAGGCTGCTCAATCGGAAAGATCGGCAGTGCTGCCAGCAGACGGCTGCCGTAGCTTTTACTCAGCAGACGGCGATCGTAGATCACTATCTCCCCAAAGCAGTTGTGACTGCGGATCAGCCGTCCAACCTGCTGTATCAGCGTGAAAGAGGCGCTTGGCAGACTCTGTACTTCAAACGGATGACGCCGCAGACTCTTAAGCCATTCGCCTTCGGTCAAAATTACCGGAGTGTCTATCGGGGGAAAAGCGATTTTGTGAATATGCACCTGCGACAGCAATGCTCCTTTCAGATCGAGCCCTTCGGCGAATGACTGCAGGCCTACCAGCACACTGGTGCTGCCCGCTTCAATCCGCTGCCGATGCAGAGTGACCAGACGGGAACGCGGCTGATCGCCCTGAACCAGCATAGCAAGCCGCAATTCTGGCAGCAGCGCCACAAACTGCTGCATCGCCCGTCCGCTGGCAAACAGCACCAGCACACCTTTATGCTGACCTGCTGCCATCTGTTGCCGGAAAAAGCGCGCCATTTCGGCAATATGCTCTGCTTCGCTGGCTAACAGTGGCTCATAGCGCATCTGCGGGATCACCAGCTTTCCCTGCTCAACATGATTAAAGGGGGAGTCCAGTGCAACAAAACGATCGCCCGCTTTCTCATTGAGTCCCGACATCTCCTGCAGGCGATTAAAACTGTTAAGCGAACGCAGCGTAGCTGATGTCACCACTACATGGGGAATTTTACGCCACAACAGTTTCTCAAGCTGATCGCTGACGCGGATCCCGGCACAGTGAAACAGCAGATGCGCCTGACCTTCACGAATTTCGCGGGTAACCCACTTTGATATCGGGGCATTAGAGGCTTTTTCCATTGCCGCCAGGCGCCACAGCTTACTGATTGATTCAAACCAGCCAAAGTGGCGGTTGAGCTGCAAAATGGCCCGGTGCAGGCGGATAATATCGGCTTTACCCGTCTGCTCTCCCAGTTCACTGAGCAGGCCTTCACTCAGTCCCCGCAGCGCGTCGCTGAGCTTAAACAGACGGGTGCAAATTGTGAGCAGCGTCTCCGGCAGTTCACCCAGAACAAAACGAAACTCGCCGGGTTGATTGTGTGCCGGCAGAAGCGGTTCCAGCGCCTGGCTCAGCGTTTGCAGTAGTTCGCGCATCTCATCACAATGCTGCTTTAACCGTTCAGGATGCGTCAGCGGCGGCGGTGATTTTGGCCGAAACTGCGCCATAATGCTTTCTACCAGTCGTATAAAGAGGTCAAGTTGCAGACTGCTCCAGCCGGGCGTGATCTCTGCACTCATCTCCAGCGCATCGCGGGCCACTTCCGGCAAATGATGCCCCTCATCCAGCACCAGCATCAGCTGTTTAGCTGGCGGCAGCACTGACTCATTCTCCATAGCGGCCATCACCAGCGCATGGTTGGCAACCACCACGTCAGCCTGTTCAATCTCACGACGTGCGACAAAAAAGGGGCATTCACGATACCAGCGGCAGTGATGAGCAAGGCAGTTAGCCTTGTCGGTGGAGAGGCGCTGCCACAGGCTATTATCGATCGCCTCTTCCGCGTGATCGCGCAGGCCATCCCATTTATGGCTGGTGAGGTTTTTCTCCAGCTGGCTACAGCGTTTCTGCTCCTCTTTGGAGCTGGTTACCGCTTCCTCATCCAGATAGAACAGCAGGTCGCCCTGTTGATCATCGCTGGCCGCCAGCGCCGCCAGATTGCGCGGACAGACATAGCGACCACGACCAAAGGCTGCGGTAAAGGTGAGATCGGGAATAATGGTTTTTAACAGCGGCAGATCTTTACTGAAAATCTGATCCTGCAGCGCCACATTTGCGGTGCTGATCACCAGCCGCTTCTCATCGGCGCGGCTGACGGCAATACCTGGGATCAGATAAGAGAGCGTTTTTCCAACCCCGGTTGGCGCCTCAATTGCCAGATGGCGTCCTTCGTCACCCGCCAGACTTTTTGCCACCTCGGCAATCATCTGACGCTGTGGCGCACGTGGAATAAAATCAGGAACCTGCTGCTGCAGCGCCTTGTACCATTGCGCAATCTGGCTTTTTATCGCTGCTGTCAGGGCCATAGTCATTACTGTTGGTGAAATTAGCCTGTATTTTTACACAGTATCCAGGCAGCGTCAGCTTTCGCGCGACTTTTTTCACGCTCCCCCTGCTGTTACAGCTGCTTATACATTATCGTAGTAGCGTCCAGCACCCCCGCTGTGGAGCAGGCGTAAGCGGGGATCTCTCCCACACGTTGCCAGCCCAGAGACAGATAGAGTGTGCTGGCAGCATCACCACTGCGGGTATCGAGCACCAGCAACGTCTTACCATGCCGTTGCGCCAGCGCCTCTGCCTGCTGCATCAGCTGACGCGCAATGCCCTGGCGTCGGTAACGCGGGTGAACCAGCAGTTTACTTATCTCAGCGCGGTGATGGCCATTTGGCATCACACTGAATCCCAGTATCAGCGTGGCAATAATCTGCTGCTGATGAATCGCCACCAGCAACAGTGCCGTTTCAGCAGAAATGTCCGCCAGTTTCGCCTGCCAGAAATGCTGAATGGCCTCGCGGTCACTCGCATCGGTAAAGCCCACACTGGCGCCCTCAGATACACAAGCCTGTAACAGATCGCCGAGCGCAGCGTTGTGGGTTGCTGCTTCGGCAGCAGAAAGCAGAGTGATTGTTGTCATGGTTTGCATACCACCAGAATATAACGGGCGCCGGTATGTTTATCAGCGGCAAAAGAGGAGCGACCGGTAAGATGAAAGCGCAGGCAATCGCCCTCTGCCAGCGTCCAGCACTCTGCATCCATGGTGATACTTAATCCACCGCTCTGTAGCCAGATATGTTGCTCCATACCCTGCAGCGGTGGCGCGTCATAATCGATACGGGCGCCAGCCGGGAGTACCCCCTCAATCAATTCTGCTTTAAACTCTCTGCCGGGCGGCGAAACTGTACGGCGCTGAAAGCCGCTGCTGCTATCCTGCCAGATTAATTGTTGTTCAGCTTTTAGCAGCAGCAGCGTGTTATCTTCAATCTCCTGCAGCAGGCGCGACATTGTGACGCCATAGGCAGCACACAGACGATTAAGAATCGCTGCCGTAGGGCTGGTCTCCGCACGCTCAATGCGCGACAATGAGGCGCGGCTGATACCGGTGGTGAGCGCCAGCTCATCCAGTGACCAGCCATGTTGCTCGCGGAGCTGTGCCAGCCGCAGAGCCAGTCGATTATCAGTATCGGAAACAGAATCAGACATAAATCACCTCTCAAATTAGAGAAAAAAATCTCATATTTGAGATATAACTAAAAATCGGGTAAACCGGCAAGTTGTACAATAAAATAAAGATTGTACAAGCCAGCCCTGACGGTTAAGGTGTGTTTATGCAGGTCACAATATTTGAGGACATTATGGCCTTATACAGTATCGGCGATGTTGCCGAGCGCTGTGGAATAAACCCGGTAACACTTCGCGCCTGGCAGCGACGTTACGGTCTGTTAAAGCCCCAGCGTACAGAAGGTGGTCATCGTCAGTTTGATGATGAAGATGTTCAGCGCATTGAAGAGATCAAGCGCTGGATAGAGAGCGGCGTGCCTGTTGGCAAAGTAAAAGCGCTGCTCGAAGGTGAAACGGTTAATGTACATGATGGCTGGACTGCGCTGCAGGAAGATCTGATGAGCGTATTGCGGCATGTACGCGCCTCCAGACTGCGTACCAAAATTGCCATGATTGGGCGTGAATATCCCATCGATGCCCTGATTGACCATGTATTTGTGCCGGTACGTCAGCGTCTTGGTCTGGATCAAAACACGGCGCGTACTATGTGCAGTCTGCTGGATGGTGCGCTGATCGATTACGTTGCGTTTTGTCTGGCAGGATCGCGGAAAAAACCAGGTAAAGATGCATTAATCATCGGCTGGGGTGTGGAAGATCGCACCCGTATCTGGCTGGAAGCCTGGCGTCTTGCCCAGCACGGCTGGCGCATTGATGTTCTGGCGGAGCCGCTGGATATGCCGCGCCCCGAACTTTTCCCTGGTCAGCATCTGTTTATCTGGACCGGTAAGCGTCCGACACGGCGTCAGCAGGAACAGTTCGAACACTGGCAGGCACAGGGTTTTTCCATTCAGATGCACGATCCGGTCTGAGTCAAAACCGCACGTCAGGCCTTTAAGCGATCCCGGTCGCGCGTTATTATATCTGACTTCATATGGTAATCAGGTATTGTGATGAACTGGAATAAAATCTTTATCGGTACGCTGTTCGCAATTATGGCGATTGGCGGCATGGGCGGTATGATGCTGGTGGGCTATAGCCTTATTCTGCATACGCAGTAAACACGCGCTGTACCCTCTCCAGCAGCCGATCGCAAATCAGTGCCAGTAACGCGACCAGCAGAGCGCCCTGAATCACATAGGCGGTGTTAAAGCCGCTCAGCCCGATAATTACCGGTGAACCCAGCGTTGCCGCACCTACTGTAGATGCTATCGCGGCGGTGCCAATATTAATCATTACCGATGTGCGGATCCCGGCCATTATCACCGGTGCGGCCAGCGCCAGCTCAATCTGCCAGAGGCGCTGCCACGGCCCCATGCCAAGTCCGGTAGCAATTTCGCGACTGCTGGCAGGTACACTGCCGATACCCGCCAGGGTGCCCTGTAATATCGGCAATACGCCATAAAGAAACAGCGCAACAATAGCGGGAGTCGCACCAAATCCCATTAACGGCACGGCAATCGCTAATACCGCCACAGGTGGAATAGTCTGACCGGCGGCTGCCAGCGTCTCCAGCAGCGGCCGAAACGCGCGTCCACAGCGGCGCGTGGCGAAAATCGCTCCGCCCGCGCCAGTTATTATCGCCAGCAGCGTCCCACTCAGCACCAGCCCGAGGTGCGCCAGCGCCAGCCGCCAGAAGCTCTCCTGCTGATAAAGCGGTCGCTCCAGCTGCGGAAACCATTGAGCAAACAGCGGGCCGCTGTAGGGTAATCCCCACAGCAGCAACAGAAACAGAGCAATCAGCCAGCAGAGCGGCTCACGTAACAGGCGCATCAGTTCGCGCTCCACGGACGCAGCAAATCACTAAAGTGCAGCACCCCTATCCGCTGCTGTTGCTGGTCAATTACCGGCAGTTTATCGGTTCCGCGAGCGATAAATTGCGATAGCGCCTCGCGCAGTGAGAGTGCAGCCGCAATAGGTTCAGCATCAATCCACTCTCCCCGGCGTGCTGCGCTGCCTGCCTGCCCCAGAGCCAGTAGCCTGATGCCCAGCTCGCTGCGACCAAAGAAATTACGGACAAAATCGTTAACCGGCTGCGTCAGCAGCGTCACCGGTGCACCCTGCTGCACCACTTCACCGTTATCCATTAAGATCAGCTGATCGGCCAGCGCCAGCGCTTCATCAATATCGTGCGTTACCAGCACTACAGTACGCCCCGAGAGCCGCTGGATGCGCAACATCTCCTGCTGCAGCGCCTGACGGTTAACCGGGTCAAGCGCCCCAAAGGGCTCATCCATCAGCAGCAGCTCCGGATCAGCAGCCAGTGCACGAGCGACGCCGACCCGCTGCTGCTGGCCGCCTGAGAGCTGATGCGGATAGCGGGTAGCCAGCTGTGGATCCAGATTCAGCAGCGTCAGCAACTCAGCTATGCGTGTATTAATCTTCTGCGCAGGCCAGCCCAGCAGTGCAGGCACAGTGGCGATATTTCTGGCGACATTCCAGTGCGGAAACAGGCCGATTGACTGAATCGCGTAACCAATACGCCGCCGTAATGCCCGTACATCCATCTGCTCAATCGGTTCACCGGCAAAGCTGATCTCACCGCTGTCGTGCTCTGTCAGCCGGTTGATCATTTTCAGCGTGGTGGATTTTCCGGAACCGGATGTGCCAATCAGCACGGTAAAGCTGCCCTTTTCAATATGCAGCGACAGGTTGCTGATGGCCGCTTTCCCGTTAAAAATTTTGCTGACCCGGTTAAATGTAATCATATTTTCTCTCCAGCAGTGCTGCCAGCAGCCGCAGCACTGCATCACACCCTACTGCCAGCATGACCACCGGGATCACCCCCAGCAGAACCAGATCCAGCGCACTGCTTAACAAGCCCTGAAACACAATTGCTCCAAAGCCACCCGCGCCAATCAGGGCAGCCACTACCGCCAGGCCCACGGTCTGCACCACAACCACACGCAAACCAGAGAGCCATATCGGTAGCGCCAGCGGTAATTCCGCCAGCCAGAACTGCTGGCGGCGGCTCATTCCCATCCCGCGGGCCGTTTCGCAAACCGCCTGCGGAACCTGCTGCAGTCCGGCGACAATACTGCGCACCAGCGGCAGCAACGCATACAGCACCAGCGCAATCAGTGCCGGCGTCAGGCCAATACCGCTGACGCCAAGCCTTTTCAGTAGCGGAAAATGTGTTGCCAGCCCGGCCAGCGGAGCAATCAGCAGGCCAAACAGCGCAACAGAGGGAATGGTCTGGATAAGATTGAGCACACTGAATACCGGACGCTGCCAGCGCGGATGCCGCGCAATCACTAATCCCAGAGGCACGCCTGCCAGCAGCGTCGGTAGTAATGTACCGAATATCAGCACCAGATGCTGACTGAACGCCGCCTGAAATACAGCGCGACGATTGGCATACTCTTTCAGCAGTGAGAGCTGATCAAGCTGGTGGGTCAGCAATAGCAGCAGCGGCAGCAGCCAGAGCTGGATATTCAGCACAATACGCCAGCTGGTTGCGGCGCTAAGCTGCCTGATCGCCTCAGCTGTCAGCAGCAGCGTCGCGCCTGCGGCACACCACCAGCCGCTGCCAAAGGCAGTACGCGCCAGTGGTGAAGCGCCTCGCGCCAGTTCACTGGCACCTGCGCCACCCAGCGCGATAAGCAGCGCAAACAGAAGCTGCGCTGCCAGTAGCGTCAGCAGAGCATGACGTCTGGCTGGCAGAAACAGGCTAAACCATAAAGCAAACAGCGGCAGCCAGATCCAGCCAGTATCGGCAATCTGCCCTAACATGCGCGGCTCGCCTGCAACCAGCCGGTTAGCCGCAAAGCGCAAAAAAGGCAGCGTCAGCAGCGCCAGCGTGATAAGCGCCAGCAGCAGCAGAGCTACCGGCTGCTGAAACGGCCGCATTAGCAGCTGTCGCACAGGTTACAGCAACTTATTCTGCTGCAGCCACTGGCGGGCAACCTGGCTGGCGTCCTGCCCTTCGACCGCAATCTGCGCATTCAGCTGCTGTAGCGTTTTTTCATCCAGCCTGCTGAATACCGGCTGCAGCCACTCTCCCAGTTGCGGATACGCTTTGAGCACCGCCGCACGTACGACCGGAGCCGGCGCATAGATCGGCTGCACGCCTTTGGGATCGCTTAGCGTTTGCAATCCCAGCGCTGCTACCGGACCATCAGTACCATACGCCATAGCAGCGTTAACACCTGACGTCTGCTGTGCCGCCGCTTTGATAGTGACAGCAGTATCGCCACCCGCCAGCGACAGCAGCTGCGATTGCTCCAGTTTAAAGCCGTAGGCCTTTTCAAACGCTGGCAGCGCATCACTACGCTCAATAAACTCTGCAGATGCCGCCAGTTTAAATACTCCGCCTTTTTTCAGCCAGGCGCTGAGGTCTTCCAGCGAATTGAGATGGTTCTGTTGCGCCACATCTCCCCGCACCGCAATGGTCCAGGTATTATTAGCTGGCGCCGGAGTCAGCCACACCAGCTGATTTTTTTCAGCATCCAGCTGTTTTACCTTGTTATAACCCTGTTCTGCATTCTTCCATGCCGCATCTTTCTCATCATTGAAAAAGAACGCACCATTACCGGTATATTCGGGATAAATATCCAGTTCACCTGCCGTGATTGCACCACGTACCACCTGCGTGTTGCCAAGCTGGATTTTATTTACGGTTTTTACGCCGTGCTGCTCAAGCACCTGCAGGATAATATTCCCCAGCAGTGATCCCTCAGTATCGATTTTGGAACCCACCTTTACCGGATCGGCCGCCTGTGCCGCTCCAATCCCCAGTGACAGAGCCAACAGCCCTGCTATCCCCTGTTTAATCATGATGTTCTCTCTCTGGCGGTTTAGCGCGTGATGATAATCAAGCGTAGCCTGGCGCAGCGGGCGAAGTGAAAAAAGCCGCTATTTTCCGCGCATTTTGTTAAGCCAGCCGAAAACCTGGTGAAAGAGACACAAGAGGAGGAGAGTAAAACGCCTCAGCAGGAGGCGTGATTTCAGGCAGTAAGGCAAAAGTCGCCCAGCGTCGCCGGGATACGTGGGAATGTATGCAGGAACCAGGGCGTAAAGTGGTCAGGATCGCTCTGCATCTCCTGCCGCACCTGCTCAACAGAGCGATAGCACCAGGCGTCAGCCTCTTCAGGATTCAGCACCGGCTCCTCATCACTGATGGCAAAAAAGACATGACCATATTCATGTTCAATCAGCCCGTTGCTGAGCGGCAGATTGTAACTCAGCTCAAATACCGGAGTCAGCGTCAGCGTCAGCCCCATCTCTTCACGCAGACGGCGCTCTGCCGCTGCCCGCGTTGGTTCACCAGGAAACGGATGACTACAGCAGGTATTACTCCACAGTCCGCCACAATGATATTTACTGCTGGCACGCCGCTGCAGCAGCAACTCATGACGCGAATTAAATACGTAAACCGTCACCGCGCGATGCAGTAGTCCCTTCTCATGCACTTCCAGCTTTTCCATCTTGCCGATGGGGCGATCGAGGTGGTCAACAAGAATAACATCTATGGCAGGCATGACAGCTCCTTCGGAAAAATCCCAGCTATTGTACACAATCGCCAGGGCAGCAACGGAAAAAATCGCGCACATTCCGTGCGCTGTCGCGATAAAAAGTAAGCTTAGCAGTCATAATCTGAATCAGCGAAGCCGCTGTCATATTGCAGGGTAAAGATATGCCGCAGTAGCAGAAGACGCTCTGCGGCGAAGAGGATTAGAGTCTGAAGTTTTGTACTACCTGCTCAAGCTGCATACTCTGCTGCGCCATTGCGCGTGCTGCTGCGGAGACCTGCTCAACCAGGGCTGCATTTTGCTGCGTACTGCCATCCAGCTGGGTGATCGCCACATTGACCTGACCGATGCCCATGCTCTGCTCGTGGCTGGCGGACATAATCTCACTCATTAGCGTGGTTACGCTACCTACTCCCCGCATCAGCTCATCCATGGTCTGTCCCGCCTGCTCAACCAGCTGACTTCCGCTATCGATGTTTGCTACTGACGCCTCAATCAGCGTTTTGATTTCGCGGGCCGAGTTGGCTGAACGCTGCGCAAGATTGCGCACTTCCGACGCCACAACAGCAAAGCCGCGTCCCTGCTCTCCGGCACGGGCAGCCTCTACTGCCGCATTCAACGCCAGGATATTGGTCTGAAACGCAATACTGTCAATCACGCCGATAATATCCACAACCTTATGCGAGGAGTGATGGATTTCGCCCATTGTTACTACCACCTGGCGCACCATCTCACTGCCACGTGCCGCTACGATTGCCGCGTCATCTGCCAGCTGATTAGCGTGAGTCGCGTTATCAGCGTTTTGCCGTACTGTGCTGGTCAGCTCCTCCATTGAGGCCGCCGTTTGCACAATAGAGCTGGCCTGCAATCCGGTACGGGCGGAGAGGTCAGCGTTACCGCTGGCGATCTCGCGAGACGCCGCAGTGATAGCCAGCGCGCTGGCGCCGACCTGACGCATCAGTCCCTGCAGATAGCTGATAAACTGATTAAAGCTCTCTGCCACTGCATTGAATTCCGGGCTGTTACTGGCAGGCAGGCGCTGAGTCAGATCGGCCCCGCCTGTGGAGAGCGCATCAATATTTTTCTGCAGCAGCCCCAGACGCTTCATCATGGCACGCACAAAACCCAGCGAAACCAGCAGTAATATGATTGCCAGCGGGATCTGTACCATACCAAGGCGCATCAGCATGGCGTGAGTCTGTGTATTCAGCAGGCTGGACGGCACATCACTGGCGAGATACCACGGGCTGCCAGGTATCGCCTGCAGAAACAGCGTATGCTCACCATCGCTATCCCTGAATGTCGATTGCAGAGAGTGGGAATCTGTTTGCCCGAGCAGCGACTTCAGCACAGTGGCCACTGGCAGCCGGGTGTCGCTGAGATTTTCCAGCTTTGGCGCGCCCTCCAGCAGCGCGGCGTTGCCAACCACTTTACCATCCGCTTCCACAATCAATACCCGCCCCTGAATAGCATCACCCATCTGCTTTGCCAGCTGATTAAAAAAGCCAAGCGTTACATCAATGGTCGCCACGCCCCAGATGCTGCCGTTACGATAGATCGCCATCGCACAGTTGGTACGCGGCTGCGGGCTGGCAGCATCCTGATAGGCTTTAGCCCAGGCGCACTCTCCTTTTGGCGCGGCAAGTCCCGCTTTATACCAGGGCTGCTGCCAGTAGTTGTCTGCATTATCGCTGTTCCAGTAAGTGTTGACCTGTAACTGATTGCCGGCATTGCGTGCAAAGAAGGTACTATCTTTCTCTTTGCCAGGATCGCGTCGCTCAGGCAGCGGCCAGACCCCGCCACCAAAAATATTACTGTCCTGATACTGATTAACCAGGGCCGGTAACAGCGTATCAATGGCAGCGTTCTCCATCACGCCTGCCGCCTCGGTAATCGCGCGCTGTTGCGCCTGAACCCGGTTCATCTGCTCTGTAATGCGGCTGGCAAGGCTATCCACCTGATAGCGAACCAGGCGGCTCTCATTCTGAGTCAGTTGCGGAGCAACAAACTGATTGATCACCAGCAGAGTGACCAGCAGCAGTACAACGAAAAAAGCGACCAGCGTCGCGATAAAACGGGATTGAGTAGTGTTTAACATTGAGATGCCTTTAGCCTGACTGGCGACATGCCTGTTCGAGGTTAACGGCTTGTTAAATGGGAACTTGAGATGTGTGTGATCACAAAAGAGAATTAATTTAGCCCGGTGACTATTTGTGCGCCACAGACCGCTTCAGGCGCTCTCTGCTCACATCTGAAACGAGGTGGCATAAAGCGCCTTACGGTATGGCAGCTTACTCTGGCGGCGGTACGACTTCCTGGCGAGGCCGGAAAATATGATTATTACCGTCAGCCAGCAGACGCTGGAGCAGATGATGCCCTCCCTGCTCATCTGCCTGCGCAACACGGCGTTCAGCTTCTGTGATCGGTGTGGCCCATAACAGCTCCGGCCGGTCGCCATCGCGCTTTGGCAGCCGCAGATCCGCTGTTTCCGCTGCCAGACCGTTGGCGAGCAAAAAGCTCTCAAACCCAACCGGTGCCACATCAGACGCCAGCATATGCCCCTCACCTACCCAGGTGAGCCGCGCCCAGGGTAAATGGGCAAACTCTGCCAGCGCACTCGCCATCTGTACCGCATTGGCTTCCGTCATAACTTCGCCATCTACCGCCAGTGCCAGTTCAACACGACGATATTGCGGTGCCAGTTCTTCAAACAGAAAACCTGCCTGCGGCATGGGACGAATACTCATTCCCAGCGTAAGGAAGTACCAGACGCCCTTGTGCCAGTGCTGGGAAAGGGCCATAGGGGGCCAGTTGCCCTGGTCGATCGCATAGTACTTCACTGACTCGCCAAACTGTGACTGATAGACCTGCATCAGCTCCCGCTGCACGCTGTCCCACTGTTTGCCATCATGCCAGTCGCGCCAGAAATGGCGCTGCTGCTCGGCGCGGGCATAGTACTCATTAGTGGATGCTGAACCCAGCGGCGCGGTGAGGCGATTTTTTTTAATACAGCCCGCTGAGAAACTCACCTGCTGATTCTGGTACAGACTCCAGCCGGGAATGACTGCCAGCAACTGACCATAGTACCAGAGCGCAGCGCCGGTATCGTCTGGCTCCCATAACACCTGCAAACCAGCGGGATCCAGCATAGGTTCTGCTTCCAGTGTACGGCAATACTCTGCACTTAGCAGGGGTGCAATCCCCTGCTCCATTGCCGCACGGTCGTCCTCTGCAGGTGCCGGCAGCAGATTGCGCAACCAGCAGCCGCGCACGGCATACTGACTACGAAACAGATCATTTGGCCAGATATAAAAATAGGCTGTGCGCGCATCCTGCTCAACAATCGCAGTTAATGTGTTTTGCTGATTGGGCACCTCAGCAATCAGAGGATGATAGGTCATAGCGCCTCGATAATGCCTGCAGGGATCCATTTTCCCCGAGAATAGAGCAGGATCGGCACTCGCGCCATGTGAGACAAGGGTAAAACTCTCAAAGTGCCACGGCGCTCGCGCTAACCACCTGGCTTGCCGTCAGGAATAGTGTGCGTCTCGTCCCATACGCTGCATTGCCCGCGCCCAGGCACCACGCTGTATCGACCAGCGCAGCAGACGCGCCAGAACTGCCATCTCCCGATCGGTACGCCACTGCGTCAGCGGACTGACCGGACGTTGCAGCTGCTGCTGAGCCCAGGCAGGTAGCAGGCCAAGACCCGCCTGCAGCATAGTGCGTATCGCGGGTCTCGCCTGCCAGCTGGGCGCTGGCGCATTCATTAACAGCTCCATCACTTCACGCGTGCGGTCATCAAAACAGAGTTCAGGGCGTATTGTCTGCAGATAGTGTTCTACCGCCACAACGCTGGCTGGCACCTGCAGCGCCCCCAGCGCTTCAGCCACTAATGCAGCTTCCTGGTAGTAGCGATCCTGCTCATAACGGCTGAGTGCGGGATTTTTATAGCGCAGATGTGCGGCCAGAAAAGCGCTGGTTTCAGCTACGTGCACCCAGGTAAGCAGATGAGGATCGCTGGCGGCATAGGGATTGCCGCGACTATCGACACCGCTGACCCGTAAATGAATGCGTTTGACCCGCTCTATCAGCGTCCACGCATCCTGAGTATTGCCAAATGTGGTTACCGCGATGAACTGACTGGTGCGGCGCAACCGGCCGAGCATATCCTGCCGAAAACTGGAGTGATCCCAGACGCCTGCCAGCGCTGCCGGATGCAGCATCTGCAACATCAGCGCACTGATACCGCCGCACAGCATGGCAGGAAAATCGCCATGTACGCGCCAGATAGTGGAGTCAGGGCCAAACAGGCCAGGATCGCCTGCTGGCTGAGAGAGATCAAACTCGTTGAGCGCCAGCCCGTTGAGCCGGAAAATCTGCTGTTCAATGCGGGTACGAAGCGTCATAGTTGCGTGGGTTCACAGATAGAAAAGAGGTAGCATTACTGCTCGCCTCTGGCCCTCTCCGTTATGGAGAGATGAGCCTCTCCCCTGTCACGCTGACGGGGGAGAGGCGTACAACTTAAAGATAGTCGAACTGCGCATTCTGTGTGCGGACTGAATCCAGCCCGATCATCACATTAAACTTGCCGGGCTCAGCAACATGCTGCATTCGCTGATTCCAGAATTTCAATGCCTCCACATCAATGTTAAAGCGCACGGTTTGCGACTCGCCCGCTTTCAGCATAATACGCTGGAAGCCACGCAGCTCCTGCACCGGGCGGCTGATGCTGGCTACCGGATCATTAAGATAGAGCTGCACCACTGTCGCGCCATCGCGTTGACCACTATTTGTCACCGTCACGCTCGCCTCAATGCTTCCGTTACGTGGCATAGAGGTTGCTGACAGCGTTACCGGCGACACGGTAAACCGGGTATAGCTCAGACCGTAGCCAAAGGGATAAAGCGGCCCATTCACACTGTCAAAATAGTGAGAAGTATATTTGTTAAATTTTTTTTCAGGGTCATAAGGCCTGCCTGTAGGCAGGTGGTTATAATAGATGGGGATCTGTCCGACTGAGCGCGGAAAGGTTACTGGCAGTTTGCCCGACGGATTGTAATCACCAAACAGTACGTCAGCGATAGCATTTCCCCCTTCGGTGCCGCTGAACCAGGTCTCCAGCAGTGAATCCGCCATGCGATCTTCATTGACCAGCGTTAGCGCCCGGCCATTCATCAATACAATCACCAGAGGTTTGCCCGTCGCTTTTAGCGCTGCCAGCAGCTTTTGCTGGCTGGCCGGGATCGCCAGCTCGGTGCGGCTTGAGGCTTCATGCGCCATGCCCTGCGCCTCGCCAACTGCAGCAACGACAACATCCGCTTTTTGCGCCTGAGCCACCGCTTCATCAATCATCTGCTGCGGCGTACGTGGATCAACACTTACCGCTGGCTCATACAGATTAAGGAAATCCTGAATACCTTTGTTATCAGAGGTGTTTGCGCCTTTGGCATAGAGCAGCGTGCCTTTGCCTGCCATCGCACTCTGCATACCCTGAAGCAGAGTAACTGACTGTTTAACTGAGCCAGCCGCTGACCAGCTACCCATGATATCACGCTGACTGTCGGCCAGCGGCCCCACCAGTGCCACAGTCGCCTCGCGACTCAGCGGCAAAGTATCATGCCAGTTTTTCAGCAGAACCATGCTTTTACGTGCCACATCACGCGCCTCAGCGCGATGCAGACGACTCTCGGCATTGGTATCCTGCGGGTCGCTCTCCTGCGGGCCCAGATGCTGATAGGGATCGTTAAACAGTCCCATATCATATTTCACATTGAGCACATGACGTACGGCATCGTCGATTTCACTCATGCTGACAGCGCCGCTTTTAACCAGTGCCGGCAAATATTTACTGTAATACTCGTCACTCATGCTCATATCGATGCCTGACTTCAGTGCGACACGCACCGCATCCTGTGGATCACTGGCGACACCATGATTGATCAGCTCTTTAATCGCACCATGGTCGCTGACCGTAATGCCTTTAAACTGCCACCGATCGCGCAACAGATCTTTCAGCAGCCAGCTATCTGCCGTAGCGGGTGTGCCGTTCAGCGAGTTCAGAGCCACCATGACGCCACCGCTGCCAGCATCCAGCGAGGCTTTATAAGGTGGCAGATAATCCTGCGCCAGTCGCTGCGGGCTCATATCCACAGTGTTATATTCGCGCCCGCCTTCTACCGCACCATAGGCAGCAAAATGTTTTACGCTGGTCATAACAGAATAGCGATCGGCGGGGCTGCTGCCCTGCATCGCTTTAACCATGGCGCTGCCGAGTTGCGATGTCAGAAAAGTATCTTCGCCGAATCCCTCGGAACCACGCCCCCAGCGCGGTTCGCGATTAACATCAACCATGGGTGCCCAGGTCATATTTAATCCGTCATCTGCCGCTTCATACGCAGAGATGCGTCCGACTTCGCCTATCGCCTCCAGATCCCAGCTGGAGGCAAGCCCCAGCGGAATAGGAAAGATCGTGCGCTGACCATGCACCACATCAAAGGCAAAAAACAGCGGGATTTTCAGACGGCTAAGCTGCATTACCTGGTCCTGCATCGCGCGAATATCGGGACGCGTTACCGTATTAAAAATAGCGCCAACCTGTCCATGCTGGATCATGTCACGAATCGCCTCTTTAGGCGTTCCCGGCCCCACGCTTATCAGGCGCATCTGGCCAATTTTTTCATCCAGCGTCATTTTTCCCAGCAGCTGGCTGACATAAGCATCACGCGCCTGCACCGTCATCGGATGGGATCCCTTTAACGTATCGGCAAAGGCGGGCTGCACGGCCAGGGAGACCGCAAGGCTAACAGAGTAAATCCATTTCATCATGTTGGGCTCTCTTAAGTAACTGCGTACTATGAAAATAAGCAGAGGCAGTGTGCCATAAGATCAGGATAGCAGGTAGCAACCATTGTGTTACATCACCGCCATCGCTCTGTGCATGCTACAGTAGAAACGCTTCCGTTAATGACAAGGACAGGTTTATGAACATTGACTCTTCCTGCACTGCTCTGATCGCCAGCCTGCGACGCCTGGTTGGCAGCGCCCATCTGTTAACCGACGCGGAGCAGACCGCTCGCTATCGCAAAGGATTTCGCTCCGGTGAGGGTGATGCACTGGCAGTGGTATCTCCGGGTTCGCTGCTGGAGCTCTGGCGGGTATTGCAGACGCTGGTCAGCGCAGATGCCATTATTCTGATGCAGGCAGCAAATACCGGACTGACCGAAGGATCTACGCCAAACGGCAGTGATTACGATCGTCCGGTGGTGATTATCAGCACGCTGCGTCTGGACAGGCTACAGCTGATTGATGGCGGCAAACAACTGCTCGCGTTTCCTGGCAGCACACTCTATCAGCTGGAAAAAACGTTGAAACCGCTGGGACGCGAGCCGCATTCGGTGATTGGCTCTTCCTGTATCGGCGCGTCAGTGCTGGGAGGGATCTGCAATAACTCCGGCGGATCGCTGATTAAACGCGGGCCGGCCTACAGTGAAATGGCGCTGTTTGCTCAGGTAGATGAGAGCGGCAAACTCAGACTGGTTAACCATCTGGGTATCGATCTGGGGCATTCACCTGAAGAGATACTGGGACGACTGGATGATGAGCGCTGGCAGCAGAGTGATGTACGCTGGGATACGCGCCACGCTTCCGACCATGAGTATGCTGAGCGCGTGCGCGATATCAATGCAGATACGCCAGCCCGCTTCAACGCTGATGCGCGCCGCCTGTTTGAAGCGTCTGGCTGCGCCGGAAAAGTAGCGGTATTTGCAGTGCGTCTGGATACCTTCCCTGCTGAGCCAAAACAGCAGGTGTTCTATATCGGTACTAACGATCCCGCTACGCTGGGTGAGATACGCCGCCATATTCTGGCTGAATTTACCCATCTGCCGGTTGCCGGTGAATATATGCACCGCGATATTTTCGATATTGCCGACGTTTATGGCAAAGATACCTTTATGATGATAGACAAGCTCGGCACCGATAAGATGCCGCTGTTCTTCACACTAAAGGGCCGGGTTGATGCGTGGCTCGGGAAGTTAAACTTTATAAAACCGCATTTTACTGATCGTCTGCTGCAGCGCATCAGCCGCTGGTTTCCGGCGCATCTGCCTGAGCGCCTTAAACAGTATCGTGATAAATATGAGCATCATCTGATGTTGAAAATGTCTGGTGATGGTGTGCAGGAAGCGCAGAGCTGGCTGCAGGACTATTTTCGTGAAGGCGGAGGTGAATTTTTTGCCTGTAGCGATAAAGAGGGAGCGCACGCTTTTCTGCATCGCTTTGCCGCTGCTGGTGCTGCGGTTCGCTATCATGCGGTACATGCTGACGAAGTGGAAGATATTCTGGCACTCGATATTGCACTACGTCGTAATGATGAAGAGTGGTTTGAGCGGCTGCCACCGGAGTTTGACAACGATCTTATTCATCGCCTTTATTACGGTCACTTTTTCTGCCACGTATTCCATCAGGATTATATTGTGAAAAAGGGTTGGATGTCCATGCGCTGAAAGAGCGGATGCTGGCGCTGCTGAATGCGCGTGGTGCAGAGTATCCGGCTGAACATAATGTCGGTCATCTTTATCAGGCAAAGCCGCAGCTCCAGGCGTTCTATCGAACGCTTGACCCCACCAATACTTTTAACCCTGGTATCGGTAAAACCAGCAAGCAGAAAGGCTGGGCGGTAAAAGCACCCTGATCTTCCCGGGCGGCATCCCTGCCGCCCGCGTAAGTTAGCGCAAATCAGTCGCGCCTGGCAGCGAACCACTCTCTTCGCGTGCCGCAGCAGCACGACGCTCAATGATCATAGTCTGTGGCGCAGAGAGCAAAATGCCCTCTTTGCGCAGACGCGTCAGAATATCGAACAGCAGATCGCTCCTGGCACCGGAAATCTGCCGCTGACTGGCAACGTTGCCGGTGACACTGAGCACAATGCCCGTCGAGGTGAGATCTTTAAACGATACGGCAGGCTCCGGCATTTCAAGAATACGCTCATTCTCGTTGTAAACATCCAGCAGCAGTTCGCGAACCCGAACCGGATCAATATCCAGCGGAAACGTGAGCTGAATCGTTACCACGCCCTGGGCGTTACCCATGGTGGCATTACGCACATTTTGCGAAATAAGCTGGGAGTTTGGCACGATAACGGTTGATTTATCACCAAGCTGAATCTCGGTAGCGCGCACATTAATTCGGCGGATATCGCCTTCAATACCGCTGATACTGACTAAATCGCCTACTTTTACCGGCCGCTCAGTGAGCAGGATCAGACCAGAAATAAAGTTTTTCACAATCTCCTGCAGACCAAAACCGATACCCACCGACAGCGCACTGACAATCCACGCCAGCTTGTTCCATTGCAGTCCCATGATGGAGAGCGTCAGCAGAATAATCAGCACATAGCCAATATTACTGAACAGCGTCACCAGCGAAACCCGCATCCCGATATCCATGGTGGTTTTCGGCAGAAAATCGCTATCCAGCCAGCGACGCACCGAGCGCAGCGCCCAGATCCCCACTATCAGACAGAGCAAGGCGTTGACCATATGCGCTGGTACAATATTCAGCGACTCCAGACCCTTGCCGCCCCAGAACTCAATGACTTTCTGGATCAGCTCAACCGGTGTGGAAGATGCAAAGGTACCGGTCATCAGCGCCAGTGCTATGATACCAATCAGCAGCGCTTTACCCAGCGCACTCAGCAGCGTTGCTGTCTGTTGCAGATAGCGCTCATCAATATTTAAGGAGCTTTGCAGCCAGCGGCCGGTCGCACTACTGGTGGAGAACAGGCTTTCGCATCCATCAGTCAGCAAGTGGCTGAGAAAATAGAAGGAGCCAAACAGAATGCCGCACCAGACCACCTCATAGCTCAGAAAGCGAGCCAGCGTAACGTAGCCAATGGTCAGCGATATCAGAATTGCCACTGCCGTGAGCGTCAGCGCCAGCTGCACCAGTCCGACGGCGGTTGAGCGCGCTTCGGGTGGATTTCCCAGCCGCGCCATCCGTCGCCGTACCCGATTTGTACGCATACTGATTGCCAGACCGGTACTGCCAATCAGAAGCGCGGTCAGGCCATTGGCAAAAATGGTGGTATTAAGACTGGTGCCCACCGTGTAGTTAAAATTTTCCGCCATCTGGAAAATAAAGACCAGCGCAGCGGTAATGGGTGGAAACGGCTTAAGCGCCTGTGCCACTTCATTAGAGATGCCCGGCAGACGCCAGCTTGGACGACGGGTGGAGAGAAAAGCACGGCCCAGTCCGGCGATAAGCCCACAATAGACACTCAGCTGCACCAGACGACTGACAAAATCCTGCACATCTTCAGACACATTGTCATGGCGGGTAAACGCCAGCGCAATAAAGTTAAAGGTCAGCACCACCGCAGCCAGCGTCGTCAGCGCAATTGCCGCCGCAAGAAAACTGCGCCGTAACCGCCCTTCCGGCAGTTTGTTAATGCTGATCCAGGCCAGAAACTCCTCACCGTAGCGTCGTCCCAGCGTCATTACCAGTATCGCCGCCACCAGCCAGGCGATGGTGCCGGCACGCCAGCCGGGATCCCAGGAAAGCGCCGCCGCATCCTGTAACTCATCAATGAAGTCGGTGATTTTTTCGCCATCGAGATCCTGACGGCTCATCAGCGGTGCCCAAAAACGCGGGCCAAAAATCGTACCCGAGTTCAGCGCCAGCTGATTTTTTAGCTGATCGCGGCGCAGGTTAACAATTTGCGAAGAGAGCACCAGCGCACCGTTTTTGATCCCTTCCGCCTGTTTAATCTGATCGTCAAGTTTGCCTTTCTGATTTTCCAGCGCGCGACGTTTGCGCGTGACTTCCGGCGTCTCTTTCACGCCACTGTCCGCTTTTGGCGCAGGGCCAAGCACCGCCAGCTGCGCGTCCAGCTGCTGGCGCTGCGGCAATAGTGCCTGCCCCAGCGTCTCAGCATTACCGGAGAGTTCCAGCGCCATCTCATTGAGCTGGTTAAGCTGGTTCTCGCTGGTTTCTCCCGAAACCTGCCCTTTGATCTTATCAAGTATTTTCTGCATTTTTGGCAGTTCAACTGCCGGATTAACCTGTTGGGCCGCCTCTTCGCCCTGATCCTGTTGCTGCTGTGTCTGTTGCTGCTGAGTCTGTTGCTGCTGTTGCGTCTTAGCAGAGCTATCATCTGCCTGACTGAACGATGATACAGACAGCGTTAACAGCAGCAGTGGAAGAGTGAGAAAACGAAACTTAATCATAGAAATAAATTCCAGCGAAAAAGCCAGTTAAACGATGGTTATGGCCAGTTTAGGTGGTTGCTGCGGGGTAGACTATAGGACTAACGGTGTAAAATAGTGGCACTGACGATAAGCAAATTTGCACGTTTTGCGAGCCGCACCAGGTGCAGCCCGCGAAACCGTGTTATTCAACAGTGTCGTTACGGGTTGTCAGTCCCGCTTTCTGCTTTTTATATGCCAGTGCTGCCGCGGGCACCGGAGCAGCTTTGCCGGTTTCCAGCCAGTCACGCAGGCGATTAGCATCGGCAAAATGGGTATATTTGCCAAACGCATCCAGCACTACCAGCGCAACCGGACGATTGTTGATGATGGTGCGCATAATCAGGCAGTGACCCGCTTCGTCGGTATAGCCAGTCTTGGTCAGCTGAATACGCCAGCTATCTTTATAAACCAGGTGATTGGTGTTACGGAATGGCAATGCGTAGCTGGGATGCTGGAACAGCGCCGTCTGCTCTTTGGTGGTGCTAAGCTGTCCCAGTAGCGGATACTGACGTGTTGCTTTTAGCAGTTTCACCAGGTCGCTGGCACTGGAAACGTTTTGCGTTGAGAGTCCGGTGGGCTCAACGTAACGTGTATGTACCATGCCCAGCGCTCGTGCTTTTGCGTTCATGGCGCGAATAAACGCGTTATAGCCTCCGGGATAGTGATGTGCCAGGCTGGCCGCAGCACGATTCTCCGATGACATCAGCGCCAGCAGCAACATATTGCGGCGGCTGATTTCACTGTTGAGTTTGACGCGGGAGAATACGCCGCGCATCTCAGGCGTCTGGCTGATATCCACTGACAGCAGCTCATCCATCGGCAGTCTGGCATCCAGAACCACCATAGCTGTCATGACTTTTGTTATGGACGCAATAGGACGTACCCGATCAGGATGACTGGAGAACAGCACCTTACCGGAATCGAGATCCACAATCATAGCACTGCCTGAGGCGATTTGCGGCTGAGCCAGCGGCGCGAGATCCTGGAATGTAGCCGGCGCAGCCAGCGCCGGATTAAGTGCAGCCGGGGCAGCAAACAGCAGCGCCAGCGACAACAGTGAAATAGGCAGTTTTACAGACATCGTGTCAGAAAGATCCGGTCATAAGTTTTGCGCTGTGCAAGCTACACAGGCCGCCCGCATCAGGCCTGAGATATTGCGGGCTGGCAGCAGCATCATACGCGCAAATATGCGAAACTTCTTAGCGAGATTGTTTCCGGGCGTTAAAAAGGCCGCGTTGCTTTGCGGCCTTAACGGAGAGCATTCAGAAGAGTCGGGGTCCATAGCCCCATAGCACTACTGTCAGCGCCAGCAGCACTTCAAAAACCAGTACGCCAATTGCCAGTGTGGAGCCAGAAAAACGTAAACTCTCATCACGGTCGATATTCAGAAAGACCGGGATACCGACATAGAGCAGATAACCGGTATAGACCAGCGCTATCGCCCCTGCCAGTACGCAGAGCCAGACCAGTGGATAGAGTGCGACCAGGCCACTCAGAAACAGTGGTGTTGCAACATAGCCTGCAAACACAGTACAGCGCTGAATGCCAGGGCGCTGCGGATAGTCACGCGCCATCCAGTGAATAACCCGTCCCATGGCTGCCACACCGCCTAAGATGAGCAGATAGAACATGATGCCCAGACCAATACCGGTCATCAGATTTAGCTGAATAAAGCGGCCGCCGCCGAGGTTCCATCCCAGTTGCGTTGTCCCAATAAAGGCACAGATAACAGGAATAGCTGCCATCAATAACACATGGTGAGTGTAGTGATGTGAAACGCTTTCATTTTCCTGCTTGATATGGCGCATTTCCTGGTTTGGATGCGCCAGAAGACCCCAGACATGATTCATAAAATCACTCCTCTGATGCAGTAGGCCGCCCCTTAAACATTAAGTCAGACTCCGACAGGCAGCGTCTCTTCAAGTATAATCTGCCTGCCTGTTTTTGCGGCCTGCGGCACAAAAAAAGCTGTATGCAGCTAAACTGCTGAGGTATCTGATTTACCCGGGGAAGAACAATTGCATATCGATATCAACGGATTAATAACGCAGTATGGCTATCTGGCGCTCCTGATTGGCTGCATAGCTGAAGGTGAAACATTTACCCTGCTGGGTGGTGTGGCGGCACATGAAGGCTTGTTGCACTATGGCGGTGTGGTAGTGGCGGCGATGGTGGGCGGTATTATTGGCGATCAGCTGCTGTTCTGGCTCGGCCGACGATATGGCAAACGCATTCTGCGTCGTTTCAGTAAGCATCAGGCTACCATCGGCAAAGCCAATCGCCTGATTCAGAAGCATCCCAGCCTGTTTGTTATCGGCGTGCGCTTTATGTATGGCTTTCGCATTATTGGCCCGATTATTATCGGTACCAGCCGTCTGAAATCGCTGCGCTTTTTTGTTCTTAACATTATAGGTGCTGCACTCTGGGCGCTGATCTTCGTTACGCTGGGCTATTTTGCAGGTGAGATTATTGCGCCCTGGCTGCACAAGCTCGATCAGCATCTTAAACATCTGGTCTGGCTGGCGGCAGCGATTGCGACCGGCATTATTCTGCGCTATCTGATCCGGCGCTGGAATCGTCATCGCGCGGGCTGATCCTGCTGATTTCCTGAGCGGCATATGCATTAGCCCGCCAGGAATGATCTATGCCTGTATGCCCCGAACAGCAGCCTGACCTGACAATGGCGCCTGTACGTAATCAGCCACCGGCAGCGCGTACTGCTGGCCGGCAGCTTATCCATCTGTGCCACACCTCAGCCCTCTGAATCGTTTCGTCTATAGTTAATAATCAATAAGCTATCAGGAGGCGAAATGAGTAACGTAAAGCGCAGAATTGATGACCATGGGGTAATTGGCGATCTACGCACCTGTGCTCTGGTGGCGAATGATGGCACCATCGACTATCTCTGCTGGCCTGAGCTGGATAGCCCTTCTGTTTTTGCCGCACTACTGGACAGTGATGAAGCCGGACGTTTCTCTATTGCACCTGACTGGCCCCAGGCACGTCGTCAGCAGCTCTATCTTTCCGATACCAATATTCTGCAAACCCGCTGGCTGGACGATGCCGGAGTGGCAGAGATCACGGACTATATGCCAGTTTGTGATGACAGCAGCAAAGTGCCGCGGCTGGTACGACGGGTAAAAATGGTGCGTGGCTCTGTCACCTTTAAGCTGATTTGCGCGCCACGTCACGACTATGCCCGGGCTGAAACCCGGACGGAACAGCGGGAAGCGGGAGTGGCATTTCTTGCTGACGGACAGCCCAGCCTGCGACTTAGCGCCACTCTGCCTCTGCACTGTGAACAGCAGGCGGCTGTCGCAGAATTCACCCTGCAATCAGGTGAAACAGCTGAATTTGTCTTTGGTAACGATGATGATCCCCATGTCGCAACTATCTCCACCACGCGCTGCTTTCAGGATACGCTTGATTACTGGTTACGCTGGAGCGGCCACAGCTCCTATCGCGGTCGCTGGCGCGAGATGGTTACCCGTTCAGCACTGGCACTGAAATTACTGACTTCACAGCAGCATGGCTCAATTGCCGCTGCGGCTACTTTTGGTCTGCCGGAGGAGATTGGCGGGGAACGCAACTGGGATTACCGCGCCTCATGGATCCGCGACGCCTCTTTTAGCATGTATGCGCTGATGCGGCTCGGCTATGTTGAAGAAGCCCATGAGTTTACCCGCTGGGTGGGACGTTGTGTGGAGCATAGCCACGATGATACGCCGCATCTGCAGGTCATGTACCGACTCGATAGTGGCACTGAACTGCATGAAAGCGAGCTGCTGAATCTCTCGGGTTATGCGGGTTCATGCCCGGTGCGCATCGGCAATGACGCATGGCGTCAGACACAGCTGGATATCTATGGTGAACTCATGGATGCCATCTATCTGGCCAACAAATATGGCGATGCGATCTCTCATCGCGGCTGGCTGCATGTCTCCAGCATGATTGATTACGTTTGTGAAAACTGGAATCAGCCGGATGCTGGTATCTGGGAAATGCGCGGCGAACCGGAACACTTTTTGCACTCGCGCCTGATGTGCTGGGTAGCAGTAGATCGGGCCCTGCGTCTGGGTATGAAGCGTTCACTGCCAATGCCCTACGATCGCTGGGATAGGGTTCGCAGCGAGATCCGCGAAGATATCTGGCAAAACTTCTGGAACAAAGAGCTGGGGCACTTCACCTCGACGCTCGGTGGCACCGCACTTGATGCCTCAATGTTATTAATGCCGCTGGTGCGCTTTGTCAGCTCCACCGATCCTGACTGGCTCGCAACACTGGATGCGATCAAAGCTAACCTGGTAAGCGATGGCCTGGTACGCCGCTATAATATTGATGAGACGCCCTCAGATGGGCTCAATGGCGAAGAGGGATCGTTCGTTGCCTGCTCTTTCTGGTACGTAGAGTGTCTGGCGCGGGCTGGTCGGGTAAAAGAGGCGCAGTTTGAGTTTGAGAAACTGCTGAGCTACGCCAATCCGCTCGGCCTGTATGCCGAAGAGTTCACGTCACGCGGCTACGCTCTGGGTAATATTCCGCAGGCACTGAGCCATCTGGCTTTGATCAGTGCCGCCTTTTTTCTGAATCGTAAGCTGAGCGGAGAAGTGACGCAGTGGCAGCCCTGATCCTTAACCATTTGGGCGATCATGCCGACAGAATTGTCTGTTAATCCGGCTTTTTGCGTAAACTATCTTCAGACGATAAAAATCATGATTCCCATCATTGCAGCTATGCACATATAATGCGCAGCGGGTCATAATGACCGCGATGGGTTCGATACACTGACAAGCCTGAAATATGGCCATAACGACTTGTAAAAACATGAAAAAAAGCATTCGCGCGTTCGCATCACTAGCTCTTGCCCTGGCTGCATTTAGCCAGTCTGCCTTTGCCATTGTCTATCCGCTTCCTGCAGCGAATAGCCGCCTGATTGGCGAAAATATCGATATTACCGTGCCTGAAGATAGCAAACTTCCGCTGGAAGCCTTTGCTGCTCAGTACCAGATGGGGCTCAGCAATATGCTGGAAGCCAACCCTGGCGTTGATGTCTATCTGCCAAAAGCTGGCAGCAAAATGGTTATTCCTCAGCAGCTGATTTTGCCTGACGCGCCGCGTGAAGGCATTGTTATCAATAGCGCTGAAATGCGCCTCTACTACTATCCAAAAGGCACCAAAACCGTGGTCGTGCTGCCAATTGGTATTGGTGAACTGGGCAAAGATACGCCAATCAACTGGACGACCAAAGTTGAGCGTAAAAAAGCGGGCCCAACCTGGACGCCAACCAAAGCGATGCACGCTGAATATGCGGCACGTGGCGAGAGCATCCCGGCAGTGTTCCCGGCTGGCCCGGATAATCCTATGGGGCTGCACGCACTCTATATTGGCCGTCTGTATGCGATCCACGGCACTAACGCCAACTTTGGAATTGGTCTGCGTGTGAGCCATGGCTGTGTGCGTCTGCGTGCTGACGATATTAAATGGCTGTTTGATAATGTGCCGGTCGGTACCCGCGTGCAGTTTATTGACCAGCCGGTTAAAGCGTCTGTTGAACCCGATGGTTCGCGCTGGATCGAGGTGCATAACCCGCTCTCCACCACTGAAGAGCAGTTTAATTCACGCGAAGTGGTGCCCATCAACCTGACCCCAGCTGTCACCAAAGTGGTCGCTGATACCAGCACCCGTCAGGATGCGGTTAATCAGGCGATTCAGGCGCGCAGCGGAATGCCGGTAAGAATCAACGGCCAGGCTGATGATGCACAGCCTGCAGCGATTACGGTGCAGGAGTCTGCCGACGCGATGCCGGAAGAGCAGCCAACCACGCCGCAGGGCGCTACCGCTGTTGCTCCGCCAGCAGCAGAGCAGCAGGCGACCCCGGAACAGCAGCAGCCGGCACCTATTGACCAGGCCCAGCCTGCTACCAGCAATAGTCTCTGACAGCACTTTACAGGATCACTCAAGCCAGCCTGTGGGCTGGCTTTTTTATTGCTGATAATAGTCCGCCTGATGCTTCCGCGCCGACCTCTGCGGCAGCAGCACCAGCGGTAAAAAGCGTTACAACTGGCGGCGTTCTGCAACAGAGTGTTGATGGCACAGTGCGATTAACACCGCTTCTGCACTGCGCCAGACGTTATGCCCATTACTCTGTCATCAACGCGGTGTATCACACACTCTGTAACGGGTTGCATACGCGCCCATATTTTACCGGGAGCGATCATTTTGCCTGCGCCACCGGCCGGAGATAGACGAGCTGATGGCAATGGCAACCACTGGCGCAGCGGATAGTGCTGGCCTGCCGGTTTATCCATGTACGCGCATCAGACGTTACCAATATAAAGGTGGCCAATCGTTGCGGCCTGTAGTTTACAACGTTACGGAATAGCTTACTGGCATGGGTATGGACGCTACCGATATCGATGCTGCTGGCGGGATAGCTAGCCGGAGAGTAAACCATGGATGACAGGAATGGCGCGGCATTTGCCGCACCATCAGAACAGAATTATGGCAGGGCAAGATGTGCAGCGTGCCGCTCAATGGCTGCTGCGATATCCGATGAAACCCGCAGCGTGCGAACCTCACTAAAGAGTCCATCCGCCTCAGAATAGGCTTTGCGCAGATAACCCAGCCACTGCTTGATACGCGCTACATGATAATTGCCGGTATCACCCTGCTTCTCCAGCCGGGTATAGTGCAGCAGCAGTTCAACGACGCCAGACCATGCCATCGGAGCGTCGTTATATTTAACCACGCGACCGAGATTGGGTACGTTCAGCGCCCCTCGTCCCAGCATTACTGCATCGCAACCGGTAATTTGCATACAGGTTTGTGCATCTTCCCAGCTCCAGATCTCACCGTTGGCAATCACCGGAATACGCAGGCGCTGACGGATCTCGCCAATCGCCTGCCAGTTAATGCACTCTGCCCGATAGCCATCCTCTTTGGTACGACCATGCACGACCAGCTCGCTGGCACCTGCCTGCTGAACCGCATCGGCAATTTCAAACCGCCGCTCCCCGGAGTCCCAGCCCAGCCGCACTTTAACCGTGACCGGGAGGTGGGACGGCACTGCTGCCCGCATCGCCTGAGCAGCCCGGTAGATCAGCTCCGGATCTTTCAGCAGGGTTGCCCCGCCGCCACTGCCATTAACCAGCTTTGACGGACAACCACAGTTGAGATCAACACCCCACGAGCCCAGTTCGGCGGCGCGGGCGGCATTTTCTGCCAGCCACGCCGGATGTTGTCCCAGCAGCTGTAGCCGCACCGGGGTGCCGGAAGGTGTGCGGCTCTGATGGTGCAGCTCCGGACAGAGGCGATAGAACGATTTTACCGGCAGCAGCTGATCGACCACGCGCAAAAACTCTGTTACGCAGAGATCATAATCATTTACGCCAGAGAGGAGTTCGCGTACCAGTGAATCCAGTACCCCCTCCATCGGAGCCAGTAGTACCCGCATGATATCAGGCGTTCCCGTGGCCTTTTGTCGCCGGACGACGTGAACGTGCAGGCTTGCCACCATTGCCCGTCGCCGGGCCATTGCCGCCCTGACGACGAGGCGCACGCGCATCACCCTGTGGACGCGCAGCGCCACCACTGTTCTGGCGCTGCCCGCCACCGCTACGCCCGCCGTTACCACCCTGACCGCGACCACGCGACTGCTGCTGACGACCATTCTGAATCGGCTCCGCTTTAATACTCGGATCCGGCTCAAAGCCAGGCAGGGCAATCCGCGGAATTTCACGCTTCAGAAGGCGTTCAATATCACGCAGTAACTTGTGCTCATCCACGCACACCAGTGACAGAGCCGCGCCAGTCGCTGCTGCGCGTCCGGTGCGTCCGATGCGATGCACATAATCCTCGGCGACATTGGGCAGCTCGTAGTTCACCACGTGTGGCAGCTCTTCGATATCCAGACCGCGCGCCGCGATATCCGTGGCGACCAGCACCCGAATCGAGCCCGATTTAAAATCAGCCAGCGCCCGGGTACGAGCACCCTGACTCTTGTTGCCGTGAATAGCAGCGGCTGTGATGCCATCTTTATTCAGCTGCTCTGCCAGGTGGTTTGCACCATGCTTGGTACGGGTAAATACCAGTACCTGCTGCCAGTTATCACGGCCAATCATCAGCGACAGCAATTCCCGCTTACGCTTCTTATCGACAAAATGAACCTGCTGTGAAACCTGCTCAGAGGCGGTGTTACGGCGAGCCACTTCCACCTGCTCCGGGTTGGTCAGCAGCTTTTCCGCCAGACTCTTGATCTCATCAGAGAATGTGGCAGAGAACAGCAGATTCTGGCGCTTCGCTGGCAGGCGTGCCAGCACGCGACGAATATCGTGGATAAAGCCCATATCAAGCATACGATCGGCTTCATCCAGTACCAGAATTTCAACCTGTGACAGATCAACCGCATTCTGATGCGCCAGATCCAGCAGACGGCCTGGCGTTGCCACCAGCACATCCACTCCACCGCGCAGTTTCATCATCTGCGGATTGATACTGACGCCACCAAACACAACCAGCGAACGCATGTTCAGATACTGGCTATATTCACGTACGTTTTCGCCGACCTGTGCTGCCAGTTCGCGGGTAGGTGTCAGGATCAGCGCACGTACCGGGCGACGGCCACGGGTAGTGGCAGGTTTTTCTGAGAGACGCTGCAGCAGAGGCAGCGTAAATCCGGCGGTTTTACCGGTGCCGGTCTGGGCACTCGCCAGCAGATCGCGGCCAGCCAGTACCACGGGAATTGCCTGACGCTGGATTGGCGTCGGTTCGCGATAGCCCTGTTCTGCTACCGCACGCAAAATATCGGCATTCAAGCCGAGAGAGTCAAAAGACATGCAGGTGTATTACTCCGAACCGCCCTGATCGCGCTGCGCGATGTAGTTTTCAGGGGGGATATGACGCAGCCCAATGGCCTGCGTGTGAAAAGGGCACAAACTACCATGCGTAAGGGCACGAGTGTAGCAGCTTTCCCGATTGACTGCGACCAGCAAAACCAGCGCCTGTTCTGAATACACAGCCCAAATAAAAATTTACGGACAGATAATAAAAAAGGGAACCATTTCGGCTCCCTTGCTGGCGATAGACGCCGCTGTCAGCTACGCTTTTTCTCCACGCGGGGCGCAGGTTCTTTGCTGAGCAGTGAAACCAGCGCCGGGCCAATCAGCATCACCACACCCAGACAACCTATCAGCAGGTTGTTATGGAAAAAGCGCGAAATCAGAAACAGGGTCAGCATCGCCGCGCCAAAATAGTAAGTTGTGGTGACCTCTTCGAGAGAATCACCGATGCGGCGCAAACGGGCACTACGCTGCAGAGCCAGCATGGTGATAAACACCACGGCATAAGCTGCCACCAGGGTACTGCTCACTTCAACCAGCGCCTTATGTTTCCAGCCCCAGACCAGCGCAGCAATCACCAGCGAATGCGTGGCGATATGCAGACAGGTGTGACCAGTAACAATCTGAACACGATTAGACCATTTCATACTTTTCTCCTGGCAGACCCGACAGGCCGCCCACAGATATCTGACCAGAGTCAGACGGATTTCCTCAATGTAAAACAAATTTCAGATAACACCTTAAATTTCTCTCCCTGACACCAACCGTTTGTGACAAAGACTACACTTTGTTCTATTCACGATGAAAAGGAGCGCGTCGCAGTATGCCACAAAACACGCAAGGATTTTCATTTAAAGTCCTGACGATCAATACACATAAAGGTTTTGCCAGCTTTAACCGCCGCTTTATTCTGCCTGAGTTACGCGATGCGGTACGCGCTACATCAGCGGATATTGTCTTTCTGCAGGAGGTGATGGGCAACCACGCCATTCACGCAGCACAGATTGAAAACTGGCCGGAAAACTCGCACTACGAATACCTGGCTGACACCATGTGGCGCGATTTTGCCTATGGTCGTAACGCTGTCTACCCGGAGGGCGATCACGGCAACGCTATCCTGTCACGTTTTCCTATCGCGGAGTATCACAATCGTGACATCTCTGTTGCCGGCAGCGAGAAACGCGGCATGTTGCACTGTCAGATCACTCTGCCCGATCGGGCTCAGCCGCTGCATGTGATCTGTGTGCATCTCGGGCTGAAAGAGAAGCATCGACAGATGCAGATGAAGATGATGTGCGACGTGGTCAACTCACTGCCAGCGGATGCGCCGCTGGTTGTAGCAGGTGACTTCAACGACTGGCAGGTGCGTGCTAATCGTTTTCTGCAGCGCGGTGCGGGACTGAAAGAAGTTTTCAGCCTGAAAAATGGTCGACCGGCACGCACCTTTCCGGCGCGTTTTCCTCTGCTGCGCCTTGATCGTATCTACGTGCGCAACGCTCAGGTGAGTCAGCCCTGGGCGCTGCCGGTTAAACCCTGGTCCCACTTATCCGATCATGCGCCGCTGGCGGTGGAGATATTCCTATGAATTTCAACTGGCGTGATGGTAACCAGCTGCGTCTGCTGGAGAATGGCGAAGCCTTTTTTCCACGCGTATCGGGTGCAATACAGCGGGCGGAGCGAACGCTGCTGCTGGAGACATTTATTCTGTTTGAAGATGATGTGGGTAATGCGCTGCATCGCGATCTGCTGGCGGCAGCACAGCGTGGCGTACAGGTTGAGGTTATGGTCGATGGCTATGGTTCGCCCGACCTCTCGGATACCTTTGTTAACTCGCTGACCGAAGCTGGCGTACGCTTTGTTTACTACGACCCCAGCCCGCTGGTCATGGGGATGCGTACTAATCTCTTCCGCCGGATGCATCGCAAAATCATTGTGATTGATGAACAGATCGCGTTTGTTGGCGGCATCAACTTTTCAGCGGAACACAACTCTGATTATGGCCCGGAAGCGAAACAGGATTATGCCGTAGAGGTAAAAGGCCCGGTGGTGATCGATATTGCCCGTTTTGTACAGACGGCAATGGGTAGTAAGCAGATTACCCGACGCTGGTGGAAAGGACGCTCAAAACGCATATCGGTTAATGCTCAGCCGGGCAGTGCTCAGGTACTGTTTGTCTATCGTGATAACAATGAGCATCGCGATGATATAGAGCAGCACTATCTGGATATGTTGCGCAAAGCAAAGCATGACGTGGTTATGGCTAATGCTTACTTTTTCCCCGGTTATCGCCTGCTGCGCGAAATGCGTAATGCCGCCCGGCGCGGCGTACGGGTACGCCTGATTGTACAGGGGGAGCCCGATATGCCTATTGTTAAGGTCGGCGCAGAGCTGCTTTATAACTATCTGGTGGATGGGGGTGTCGAAGTGTATGAATATTGCCGCCGTCCATTGCATGGCAAAGTAGCACTGCAGGATCAGCACTGGAGCACCGTGGGTTCAAGTAATCTTGACCCGCTAAGCCTGTCGCTGAACCTGGAAGCCAATCTGATAATTTATGATCGCAACTTCAATCAGACGCTTCGCGATAATCTGGAAAAACTGATTCAGCATGACTGCGTGCGCGTCGAGGATGATCGCCTGCCGCCCCGTAACTGGTGGCAGCTCACCAAAGGAATAGTTGTCTTCCATTTTCTGCGCCACTTCCCGGCTATTGCTGGCTGGCTGCCTGCACATACGCCTGAGCTGGCGCAGGTTGCGCCACCAGTGCAGCCCGAACTGGAAACTCAGGATCGGGTTGAAGCCAACAATGAGGGAGCAAAATCCTGATGAGTAAAAAAAATCAGACGTGGCGCCTGGCCAAAAAGATCCTGACATGGCTGTTTTTTATTGCGGTTGTTGTGCTGCTGGTGGTCTACGCCCGCAAAGTAAACTGGGAAGATGTCTATAAAGTTATTGCGGGTTATAACCGCTATGTTGTGCTGGGTGCCGCCGCGCTGGTTATTGTCAGCTATCTGACTTACGGGTTATACGATTTAATTGGCCGGGTCTATTGCGGTCATAAGCTGGCAAAGCGCCAGGTGATGCTGGTGTCATTTATCTGTTATGCCTTTAACCTCACGCTCAGTACCTGGGTTGGCGGCGTTGCCATGCGTTATCGGCTCTATTCACGTCTTGGTTTATCGGGCAGTACTATTACCCGTATCTTCTCACTCAGTATTGCCACCAACTGGCTGGGCTATATTTTACTGGGCGGCGTGGTGTTCGCGGCCGGTATGGTGCCAATTCCGCCACGCTGGTTTATTGGTGAAGGCACATTGCGCATTATTGGCGTGATACTGCTGCTGCTGACCGCAGTTTATCTCTGGGCCTGCGCGTTTGCGAAAAAACGTCAGTGGAGTGTTAAAGGTCAACGCCTGCAGCTTCCCTCACTGCGCATGGCGCTGTTTCAGTTTGCTGTATCCTGCGCCAACTGGATGGTGATGGGTACGATCATCTGGCTGCTGCTGATGCGTGAAGTCGATTACCCACTGGTGCTGGGCGTGCTGCTAATCAGTAGTATCGCTGGCGTGATTATCCATATTCCGGCGGGTATTGGTGTTCTGGAGGCGGTGTTTCTTGCGCTGCTAAGTGGTCAGCACGCTTCACACGGCGAGATTATCGCTGCCCTGCTTGCTTATCGCGTTCTCTATTTTATTCTGCCGCTGCTGATAGCACTGGTGCTCTATCTCTGGCTGGAGAGCCGGGCTAAGCATATGCGGCAGAAGAATCAGCAGAAGATGAGCACTGACAGTTAAGCTGACTGTGTAGCGGCAATCATGCCGCTACACAGTCGCGTGCGAATCAGCGGCGGTTACCGAAAATACGCAGCAGCATCAGGAACAGGTTGATAAAATCGAGGTAGAGCGTCAGTGCGCCCATTATAGAGTAGCGGCGCAGATTCTCTTTATCCCGGGCATCAATATTTTCGCCAATCGTTTTTAGTTTCTGGGTGTCATAGGCAGTCAGCCCCACAAAAACCACCACGCCGATATAGGTAATAGCCCACATCAGTGCCGGGCTCTTCAGCCAGAAGTTCACCAGCGACGCCAGCAGAATACCAATCAGCGCCATAAACAGCAGGCTACCGATGCGACTCAGATCGCGTTTAGTGGTATAGCCATAAAAGGTCATAGCCCCAAACATCCCCGCCGTGACAAAAAAGGTGCTGGCAATCGATGAGTAGGTATAAACCAGAAAAATACTCGCCATCGTCAGACCAGTCAGCGCTGAATAGAGCATAAACAGCGCAGTGGCAACGGCACCGCTCATACGCTGAACCAGTCCTGACAGCACAAAGACCAGCGCCAGCTGCGCAATGATCAGGCCAAAGAACGTGATACGGTTAGCAAACACCAGCTCCATTACCGCAGGCGTGCGCGCGGCAAACCAGGAGACAAATGCAGTAAGCAGCAAGCCACAGGTCATCCAGCCATAAACCTGAGTCATATACGTTTGCAGTCCGGTTGATGCCTGCTGCACTAACGAGTCATTACGTGGATATCGATCCATGATGCACCTCCTGAGTAAAAATTGTGTGGTCAGTATGAAGTGTATACCATGGCGCCTTAGCGACGAGTCATACACTGCTGATAGCGACTATTCACCCGCTGAGCAAACCACGCCGTGGTCAGATTACGGCTGATTTTCGGACTCTCCAGTTTGATGCCTGGCAACATCTCACGAGGCGCTCGCTTACCTGCCATCTTATCAGCCAGAATAAATGTCTGTTTCCAGAGCGTGCTGTCGCTGAAACTGGCCTTATCGCCCTTCTCCAGATCGCGACGAATTTCGCTATTGCTCATATCCAGCTGTTTACCCAGCGTACGTACGGCCAGTTCAGTCGCGCCTGGTTTATCGCTGCCGTAGTTAATCAGATCGCCATCCAGTGCCAGTCTGATGCCGCTGGCGCGCGAAATCGCAGCCTGAAACGCCGCATTACGACTGGCATACCAGCCAGCATTAAAGTCAGCAAAGCGATAAAGCGGCTGGCTGTAATCAGCCGGATAGCCCAGCAGATGTAGCGTGCCAAAGTAGATCCCGCCGCGCCGGCTAAATACCTCACGCCGGATAGAACCATCGACAGTATAGGGATAGCCCTGCGCATGTGCTTCCGCAAACGCGATACTGACCTGCATCGGGCCGCCGGTATGCACCGGATTAAGATTGCCAAACAGCGTCTGCCCCATTGGCACTATATCAATAAAATCATCAAAAATAGCGCTCAGCTCTTTTTCACTGCGTACTTTATCGAGCCTGCTGGCGTAGCTCTCACCCGTCGGAGATTTAATCAGCAGCGCAGTACGCACCAGAAATGCCGGAATATGCAGCTTAGCTGCCCGGCGATCGATTTCCCCCCAGGCGATTTTCGCCAGGCCCGGTACCTCTGCATCTGCGCTAAAATTTGACTCCTGACCCGCTACGGCAATTACCGCACAGAGATTAGTGACGCTGGCATCGATTTGCTGAACACGAAACGCGGTGTAGATATCATCGGCCCAGGCTGACTTTTGTGTCACCTGTGCCGGCAGCAGCTGCCGGATCTGCGCCTTAACATCAGCAGGCTGGCGCAGCGGTGCCTGCGGCTCTTTTTTGCTGCTACAGCTGGCAAGCACCAGCGCTGCCAGCAGCACGGCGCCCTGACGTAATAAAGTTAAGTTCATCTGGTTCCCTGATAAGCAGATAAATGCATAGCCTGACACGTTGTGGTGTGTGAAGCTATCAGCATTCGCGGGTTTGCCACTACGCCCAGCGCGCCGCTGCGTCGCGATCGCTATCGCGCGCATCGACCCAGCGTGTGCCTTCGGCGGTGGCTTCAAGCTTCCAGAAAGGCGCACGGGTTTTCAGATAATCCATAATAAATTCTGCTGCTGCAAACGCGCTGCCGCGATGTGCACTGCTGACGCCCACCAGTACAATCTCATCACCGGGAAAGAGCTCACCCACGCGATGGATCACTGTGATATGCTGCAGCGCCCAGCGCTGTTGCGCCATATCTGCAATCTCTGCCAGCGCCTTCTCCGTCATGCCGGGATAGTGCTCCAGCGTCAGCGCTGCTACGTTGGCACCCAGATTATGATTACGTACTTTGCCAGTGAAGGTCACCACGGCACCATCTCTGTCACTGGCAGCCAGTCGCTGATACTCGGCACCTACATCAAACGGCTCGCGCCCGACCACAATACGGGTTGTCATTGTTAGCCTCCGGTAACCGGCGGGAAAAAAGCGACCTCGTCACCCGCCTGCAGCGGATGATCCATCGCAACCAGCGTCTGATTAACCGCTGCCAGCAGCTTGCCCGACTCCAGCGCCAGCGCCCAGCGATCGTTCTGCTGTGCCAGCGCGGCACGCAGGGTTGCCACATCACAATATTCCGCTGGCAGTTCCAGCTGACTGGTCCCGGTCAGCTCACGCACCTGCGCAAAAAAAAGTACTTTAATCATGAGTAACCGCCTGAAAATCACCTGACTTGCCACCGCTTTTGCTCAGCAGACGCAGCTGGTCAATCACAATATCTTTCTGCACCGCTTTGCACATATCATAAATGGTCAGTGCCGCTACCGATGCCGCCGTCAGCGCCTCCATCTCTACGCCGGTTTTGCCAGTCAGCCGGCAGCGTGAGCTCACACGTACCCGATTGTGCGTGGGTTCTGCCTCCAGTGTTACTTCTACTTTACTCAGCATCAACGGGTGGCAGAGCGGGATCAGCTCCCAGGTACGTTTAGCTGCCTGAATTCCCGCAATACGGGCGGTGGCAAATACGTCACCCTTGTGATGGCTGCCATCCATTATCATCTGCAGTGTGGCAGGTGCCATCAGCACCAGTGCTTCGGCCTGCGCTTCACGCACGCTCTCATTTTTGCCAGAGACATCCACCATATGGGCTTCACCGGCGGCATTAATATGGGTTAACTGGTTCATTCAACAGGCTTCTTCAGATAGGAGACAAAATTACAGGGACGTGTGCGCGCATCCAGCTGATCAGCGATAATGCGTTCCCAGGCACAGCGGCAGGCGCTGGCAGAACCTGGTATGGCAAAAATCAGCGTCTGATTTGCCAGTCCGGCAACCGCACGCGACTGCAGCGTTGAGCTGCCAATATCTTCATAAGAGAACATACGAAACAGTTCGCCAAAACCCTCTATCTGACGATCAAACAGTGGCTGCAGTGCTTCTGGCGTGCTGTTTTTGCTGTTAAAGCCAGTGCCACCATTAACAATCACTACCTGTACATCCTCACTGGCTATCCAGCGTGAGACGGTGGCGCGAATACGATAACGATTATCTGGCAGAATAGCGTGATCCACGACCTGATGCCCCGCCGTAGTCAGCGCGTCGCGCAGGTAGTCCCCGGAACTATCGCTGGCCGCATCGCGGCTGTCGGACACGGTCAGCACCGCCGCATTCAGGACGCTAAATTCGCCGGTTGATTTTCCCATGGCTGTAACTCCTGTGATTAGCCACCAATAAAAGAGAGATTCTGCGTGATCCCGGTGTTGCCCTGATGCAGAAAGTGAGTCTGCTTTTTCTGCCCCAGACTATACGCAATGCGCGCCTGCAGCTCACTCTGCTGAGTATCGGATGCGAGCAGATCGCGTAACTCTACGCCCCCGTCACCAAATAAACAGAGATGAAGTTTACCGGTAGCAGAGACCCGCAGCCGGTTGCAGCTGGCGCAGAAATCTTTCTCATAAGGCATAATGAGTCCGATTTCGCCCTGATAGTCAGGATGACGGAACACCTGCGCCGGGCCATCACTGCGGCCGCGCGACTGACGCTGCCACCCCTGCATAATCAACCGATCGCGGATCACCTCTCCTGAAATATGGTGACGACGGAACAGATCGCTGCCTTCACCGGTTTCCATAAGTTCAATAAAGCGCAGCTGAATCGGACGCGTGCGGATCCACGCCAGAAACGTATCCAGGCTCTGGCTGTTGACGTCGCGCATCAGCACGCTATTTACCTTGACCCGGGTAAAGCCAGCGTCGAACGCAGCGTCGATGCCCGCCATGACGTCGGCAAATTTATCCTGCCCGGTAATGGCATGAAACTGCCGTGCATCAAGGCTATCCACGCTGACATTGATATCTGTCAGACCCGCATCACGCCACGCCTGAACATCACGCGTCATGCGATATCCATTTGTGGTTACTGCGATCTGTCGCAGTGCGGCGTTTTCGCGCACCGCAGCGATAATATCGACAAAGTCGCGCCGCATAGAGGGCTCGCCGCCGGTAAGCCGGATTTTCTCCGTACCTGCGGCAGTAAAGGCACGCGTAACCCGCCGGATCTCATCCAGCGAAAGAAAGCTTTTATTGCGGGTATCGCCGGGCTTGTAACCCTCCGGCAAACAGTATGTACAACGAAAATTGCACACATCAGTGATCGACAGGCGCAGGTAGTAGAAGCTACGCGCCCAGGCATCTGTAAATTGCTGCACCTTAACACCTTTCCAGAGTCGGGAGATGCAGTCATTTCTTTCTGCACCCTGGCAGCCCGGGGCTGCGGCCAGGCGACCTTATCATCAGACTTAGGCACGCAAGGCTTGGGGTTCGTTGTCATTGAGGACAACACGGTTGCATAGATGGTAGCGCGGTTTAATCCATTCAGCCAGTGTCAGATTTCGCTATATACTTTGATATATAACGTTTTTCAGCGCATCTTAACTTCGGAATACGTTACACTGCGCCACAAACGTTAACCTGGATCCACGCAAGCTTACGCCGGATCGGGCGAAGTATTTAAGGAGCAGCATGAATCGAACTCTGGCAGATTTAGATCGGGTGGTCGCCCTGGGCGGTGGTCACGGCCTGGGCCGTGTCATGTCGGCGCTGGCACCGCTGGGATCGCGCCTGACCGGCATTGTCACTACCACAGATAATGGTGGCTCCACCGGGCGAATTCGTCGCTCAGAAGGTGGTATTGCCTGGGGAGATATGCGCAACTGTATCAACCAGCTTATCGCAGAGCCGAGCGTTGCATCAGCGATGTTTGAGTACCGTTTTACCGGTAATGGTGAGCTGGCAGGTCACAATCTTGGCAATCTGATCCTTAAGGCGCTGGATCATCTCAGCGTGCGACCACTTGAAGCGATTAATATCATTCGCAATCTGCTCAAAGTGGACGCATTTCTTATTCCGATGTCAGAGCAACCGGTGGATCTGGTGGCGCAGGATGCGGAAGGAAATATGGTATATGGCGAAACCGCTATCGATGCAATGCGCCAGGCGCCACAGGAATTAATGCTCTACCCCGGCGTTACACCAACGCGTGAAGCGCTACAGGCGGTAGCCGAAGCGGATTTGATCCTGATTGGGCCCGGCAGCTTCTATACCAGCCTGATGCCGGTTTTACTGATGGAGGAGATGGCGCAGGCACTGCGCCGTACGCCAGCAACTATGATCTTTATCGGTAACCTCGGGCGCGAGCTGAGCCCGGCCGCAGCGCGTCTGTCAGTGGCTGACAAACTGGCGATTATGGAGCGCGCAATTGGCAGAGAGGTGATTGATGCGGTAGTAATCAGCCCCACGGCAGAGACGCATGGCCTGCAACAGCGTGTCATCGTTCAGGAACCACTCGAGGCTGCAGATATCCGCTATCGTCACGATCGCCAGCTATTGCGCCAGGCGCTGGAGCACGCTATTCAGGCGCTTTAACGCGCATCTGGTCAGGCTGGCGCTGATAACAATCTACCTGCCTGAAACAACTCAGGACGCGGCAATAAACAGCTCGCGCAGCGCATGCAGCTGGTCGCGCAGGTTTGCCGCCTCTTCAAACTCCAGATTCTGCGCATGTTGCTGCATCTGCGCCTCCAGTTCGTGAATTTTTTTCTGCATCGCCTGCGGTGTCAGTGCCTGGTAATCTGCATCATTTCCGGCAGCAGTACGCGACGAAGTTTTCCCTTTACCGCGTGTTTTCACCACGTTTTTGCCCAGTTCAAGAATATCAGTGATTTTCTTGTTGAGACCCTGCGGTACAATATTATGTTCGCGGTTATAGTGTTGCTGCTTCTCACGACGGCGCTCCGTCTCCTCAATAGCGCGCGCCATTGAGGGTGTGATTTTGTCAGCATAGAGAATCGCTTTGCCATTCACATTACGTGCTGCACGACCAATGGTCTGAATCAGCGAACGTTCTGAACGTAAAAAGCCCTCTTTGTCAGCATCCAGAATAGCCACCAGGGAGACTTCTGGCATATCCAGCCCCTCACGCAGCAGGTTAATACCTACCAGTACATCAAACTTGCCCAGGCGCAGGTCACGAATAATTTCCATACGCTCTACGGTATCAATATCGGAGTGCAGATAACGCACTTTCTCGCCATGCTCCTCCAGATACTCGGTAAGATCTTCTGCCATACGTTTGGTCAGCGTGGTAACCAGTACCCGTTCGTTGATCTCTACCCGCTGGCGGATCTCTGACAGCAAATCATCAACCTGGGTGCCAACCGGACGGACCTCCAGAATGGGATCCAGCAGGCCTGTCGGCCGCACAACCTGATCGATAACTTCTGTGCCCGATTTCTCCAGCTCATATTTACCGGGCGTAGCAGAGACGTAGATTGTCTGGGGCGCAAGCGCTTCAAACTCTTCAAAGCGCAGCGGACGGTTATCCAGCGCAGAAGGCAGACGAAAGCCATACTCTACCAGTGTCTCTTTGCGCGCCCGGTCACCGCGATACATACCGCCAATCTGAGGAATAGTAACGTGCGACTCATCCACCACCAGCAAACCATCAGCGGGCAGATAGTCAAACAGAGTCGGCGGCGCTTCGCCCGGACCACGGGCAGAGAGGTAGCGTGAGTAGTTCTCAATACCTGAGCAGTATCCCAGCTCGTTCATCATCTCCAGGTCAAACTGCGTGCGCTGCGTAATACGCTGCTCTTCCAGAAGCTTGTTATTGTCCATCAGCACCTTACGGCGCTGCGCCAGCTCCCCTTTGATCTCTTCCATCGCCTGCAGGATACGCTCGCGCGGCGTAACGTAGTGCGTTTTTGGATAGACAGTAAAGCGCGGGATCACGGATTCAATCTGTCCGGTGAGAGGATCAAACAGCGACAGACGCTCAACCTCCTCATCGAACAGCTCAACCCGCAGCGCAATATCATCTGATTCTGCCGGAAAAATGTCGATTACTTCGCCCCGGACGCGAAAGGTGCCGCGCTGAAACGCCTGGTCGTTACGCGTGTATTGCAGTTCAGCCAGCCGTCGCAGAATACTGCGCTGATCGATAATCATGCCACGTGTCAGATGCAGCATCATTTTCAGATAGAGATCGGGATCGCCAAGACCGTAAATTGCCGAAACAGACGCAACAACAATGACATCGCGTCGTTCCAGCATCGCTTTGGTAGCAGAGAGGCGCATCTGCTCGATATGCTCATTCACCGCTGCATCTTTTTCGATAAACGTATCAGAGCTCGGCACGTAGGCTTCGGGCTGATAATAATCGTAGTAAGAGACAAAAAATTCGACGGCATTGTCCGGAAAGAACTCTTTCATCTCACCATAGAGCTGAGCCGCCAGCGTTTTATTTGGTGCCAGTACCATTGTCGGACGGTTAAGGTCAGCAATAACATTGGCGATGGTGAAGGTTTTACCTGAACCGGTTACGCCCAGCAGCGTCTGATGCGCAAGGCCATCTTCCAGCCCCTCCTCCAGGCGACGGATTGCCTCAGGCTGATCGCCTGAAGGCTTAAAAGCGGAGTTGAGTTTAAAGACTTTGCTCATGATGTTGGCATTCCTGCTGAAGAAAAAGGCTGGCAGGCTGATAATTTTACTCTGCTATAGCAATTTTGCCAGAAAAAAATACTGGATATATTTACAGATAAACCGCAGGATAGTGCTGCGCTGCCTGCTATTGGTTCAGCACCGCTAACGCGGTAGCTGGCTAAAATCTGTCGCAACAGGTTATCCCCAGGCAGATGGAGCTTTTAACCATTGTCAAGTGAGCGTCACAAAATTTCAGCGGCGTTTTTCAGCAAAAAATTTGTGGGCTTGCTTTTAAATAACCTATTGAAAGACATAAATTTACTTTAAAAGAGCAGTTTCTCAGCATAATGTACCCAGGCCGCGTATTTCCTCGCTTGCACACGGTTTTCAGTCGCTAATGCACAAGGTTATCCACAAGAATAGTGGATAAGTGAACCCAGCCCCGAGCCCGCAGGCTGTGTATAAAAAATCACACGCTTGTTCGCGACGACAAAAAATTTTTTTTATGATTATTTTTTCAGCATCCACAGGTTAATTAACTATGCTTTTCATACCCGATAAGCGTAGCCGCGCTCACTGTCCGGTAAAAATGCGGTTTTCATAAAACACCTCTCTGCCTCGTTATTGACCAGTTGCACCAGAAAAAACGGATAATTGGCTCCGTTAAAGTGCAGCGGGTTAATTACTCAAATTAATTATCAAGCTTTTCTCATGCAACAGGCCCTGCTATGCATACTTTGCGGGTGAGCCAAACAGTCCGATTAACCTGGCCTGATGCTTGCATACGTTGTTATATGCGGGTTTAGCAGGGAAGCGGCGTCATCTGTAACAGCCGTAGGGTTATCCTTAACACTGTATGCCAGACGACAGAGAGCGGGCGCATTCAGGCAAATTAGCTGAAAGGAGAGAGCAGATGCTGAGTTTACGTTCGGTGAATCAGTTTTACGGCCAGAAGCATATTCTGTGGGATGTTGATCTCGATCTGACACCAGGTTCCTGTACCGGCGTACTGGGCAGTAGCGGCATGGGTAAAACCACGCTGGTTAACTGCATTATGGGCAATTTACCGGTGAACAGCGGTTCAATCTGCTGGCAGGAAGCGGGCTATCCGCCGGAGGATCTGCTGCTGCAGCCAGCAATGCAGCGGGCGCGAACCGGCATTGGTTATGTTCCGCAAAAGAGCCACATTTTTTCACAGATGAGCGTGGAGGATAACCTGCTGATCGCGTTAATGGCGGCGGACGATGAACGCAATCGTGCAATCCCGGAGATGGTGTTTGAGCTGTTTCCGGCGCTTTACTCACTGCGTCATCAGCGCAGCGGTGAACTCCCGGTTAATCTGCAGCAGCAGCTGGCGCTGGCACGGGCACTGGTGCTGAAACCGCGGCTGCTGATTCTGGATGAGCCAGCCAGTAATTTATCACCCTGGCTGGCAGAGGAGACGGGTAATCTGATCCAGCGTCTGAACCGTGAATATGGACTAACGATTCTGTTGCTGGAACAGCAGGTCTCTTTGATTCGCCGCGTAGCAGACTATTTTCTGCTGTTATATCGCGGGCGTAATGTCGCTCAGGGCCGGGTAGCACAGCTTGACGATCTCACGATCAGCAAATGGCTGACGCCGGCCTGACTGTCAGAACGGTGTAACGTCACGCCGTTCTGCAGACATTATATAACGGGCAGCGTCATGGCAGGGTCAGGTAACGTCCGCAATCGGCCAGCTGCGCCTCTGATTGCAGCCAGGGGATCTCACCAAGGAAAGGGGCGTCAATGCGCTGTTGCAATGAGGTGATATATTCCTGATGGCGCTTGCCCGGCGCCTGAATATCATTAGCGATCCAGCCAGCCAGTGGCAGACCCGCTGCTTTCACTGCTGCTGCGGTCAGCATCGCATGGTTAATACAGCCGAGCTTCACCCCGACCACCAGAATGACCGGCAGCTGCTCTTCTGTCACCCAGTCAGCATAGGTCTGCGTCTCCGAAAGCGGTGTAAACCAGCCACCAGCGCCTTCAGTTAATATCCACTCAGCCTGCTCTTCCAGCGCGCGCAGACCCGCAGAGAGCTGGCGGAAGCTGATTGGCCTGCCCTCCTCTGCGCTGACAATATGTGGCGAGGTAGGTTCCATAAATGCCAGTGGATTAACCTGCTCATAACTCAGCGCTACGCTGCTGTAGCGCTGCAGCGCCAGCGCATCACTGTTGCGAACGCCCTCTGGCGTCATTTCACAGCCTGACGCCACCGGCTTATAGCCAGCGGTGCGTAATCCTGCTGCGCTGGCGGCCTGCAGCAGCGCGCTGCTGGCCACTGTTTTGCCTGTTTCGGTATCTGTTCCGGTAATAAACCAGCGTTTCATTTCTGTAAGACTCCATACATCAGGTGATAACTAAGACAATAACCCTGCTCATCCTGCGGCCAGCGCTGTTCCAGCAGTGCCAGCTGCTGACGCGTCAGCAGCCCGCCGCTGCGCCCGGTATGCAGATGAGTCGCGCCGATCCCTTTAAGCGATCGCATGGCACTCAGTGCGCTGGGAAAATGCAGCGTGATCTGCTGCTGCGTAGTGCGCAGCGGGAGTGCGCGCGCAGCGTCAGTGATCTGTCCGATATCAGGAAAATGATTGGCGTGACGGCGTCCATCCACACCCGACCACGCCTGATTAACCTCCTGTAGCGAACCCGCCAGCAGGGTAGAAAATAGCGCGCAGCCGCCGGGACGTAACACACGGCAGAAGTGCTGCAGTGCCGTCGCCAGATCGCTGCTCCACTGCACGGCCAGATTGCTCCAGACGCCGTCAACGCTGCTATCGGCCAGCGGCAGCCGATCAATATCACCCTGCAGATAGTAATGCGCGGAGCGTTGCGCCTGCGCCTGCGCCAGCATATCTGGTGAGAGATCGAGCGCGATGACCCGGCGATTAGCGTTACGCCAGTGACGGCTATACCAGCCCGTGCCGCAGCCGGCATCAAGCAGATCCGGCCCGAATCCGGCTGGCGCCAGTTTTAGCAGTGCATCACCACTCAGACGCTGCAGTACAGCGTGCTGCTCATAGTGGGAGGCCGCACGCCCGAACGCCTGCGCCACCGCCAGCTTGTCAACCTGCTGCGTCATAGAGCGCCTCCAGCAGGTGATCGATATCTTCTGGCTGATGGGCAGCGGTCAGCGTAATGCGCAATCGCGCCGTCCCCGGAGGCACAGTGGGTGGCCGGATCGCACTCACCCAGCATCCTGCCTGCTCCAGCTGCTGCGACAGCGCCAGTGCTGCGCGGTTATCACCCACAATCAGAGGCTGAATTGCGCTCTCTGAGGTGAATAGCTGCCACGGCAACTGCGCTGCTCCGGCGCGAAAGCGGGCAATATTCTGCCGCAGCCGCGTACGCAGCCCCTCACCCTGCTGGATCTGCTGCAGCGCCGCCAGAAGTGCGCAGCACTGCGCCGGTGGCATTGCGGTGGAGTAGATCAGATGCCGCGAAAACTGCTCGATATAATCGGCGGTAGCATCATCACACAGTACTGCTGCGCCGCTGATGCCAAAAGCTTTACCAAAGGTGACAACCAGCAACTCCGGATGAACCTGCTGCTGCCAGCAGCTGCCGCGCCCCTGTTCACCGGTTACGCCAATGCCGTGAGCATCATCCACCAGCAGCCAGCCCTCTGCTGCCTGTGTCGCCTGCGCAATCTGCTGCAGCGGCGCGCTGTCACCATCCATACTAAACACGCCTTCAGTGACGACCAGCGTTGCACCGTCAGCTGGTGCCGCCAGAATACTCTGCAGGCTGGCTGGCTGATTATGGGCAAAACGGCGCAGCGTTGCCGGACTATGTATTGCGGCATCCAGCAGTGAGGCGTGCGTCAGTTTATCCGCTACGATGCGATCCTGCTTTTGTGCCAGCAGATGAATAATCGCCTGATTAGCGGCAAAACCAGAGATAAACAGCAGTGCGCGCGAATAGCCCAGCCAGCTGGCCAGCTGCTGCTCCAGCTCAGCCTGGTAGTGGCTGTAGCCGGTAACGTGGCCCGATGCCCCCGCTCCGGCTCCGGCTTCTGCCGCCCCCTGCTGCCAGGCAGCGACCACCGCCGGATGCTGGCTTAATCCCAGATAGTCGTTGCTGGAAAAATGGCGATAGCGTTTACCGCTCAGCACAATTTCCCGTACGCTATTCTGCTCAACCGGGCGTCGGTAGCGCCAGCCATCAGCCGCACGACGCGCCTGCAACGCCTGATTGATGCGATCACGCCACATTCAGACCGCCGCGTTGTAAAACTGTGATGTATCGGCCCCGACCAGCTGAGCCTGTAACTGCTGTTGCTGCTCATTGTCGCCAGCGGTGGTGGCGGTATGCTCCGGGTTCAGTCCCAGTTTGCGGAACAGAATCAGGTCTTTATCCTCTTCCGGGTTAGGGGTGGTAAGCAGCTTACAACCGTAGAAGATTGAGTTGGCACCCGCCATAAAGCACATGGCCTGGGTCTGCTCACTCATCTGTTCACGGCCGGCAGAGAGGCGGACATGCGAAGCGGGCATCATGATGCGCGCTACCGCGATAGTGCGAATAAAATCAAACGGCTCGACATCGTCATTGTCTGCCATTGGCGTGCCTTTGACTTTGACCAGCATATTGATCGGCACGCTCTCTGGCGGCACAGGCAGGTTGGCGAGCTGTACCAGCAGACCGGCGCGATCGGTGACCGTTTCGCCCAGTCCGACAATGCCGCCAGAGCAGACTTTGATACCGGCATCACGGACTTTATCAAGCGTATCGAGGCGCTCCTGATAGGTGCGGGTGGTGATTACGCTGCCGTAAAATTCCGGCGAGGTATCAAGATTATGGTTGTAGAAGTCGAGCCCTGCCTGCGCCAGACGCTGTGCCTGATGCTGCTCCAGTGTGCCCAGCGTCATACAGGTTTCCATACCCAGCGCTTTTACGCCCTGCACCATCTGCTCCAGCCAGGGCATATCGCGCTCGTGCGGATTTTTCCACGCCGCGCCCATGCAGAAACGTGTCGAACCGGCAGCTTTCGCTTTGCGCGCTGATTCCAGTACCGCCTCAACTTCCATCAGCCGCTCGGACTCCAGGCCAGTTTTATAGCGTGCGCTCTGCGGACAATATTTACAATCTTCCGGGCAGGCACCGGTTTTAATCGACAGCAGTGTACTGACCTGTACCTGGCGCGGGTCAAAATGCTGGCGATGTACCTGCTGCGCTTCAAACATCAGTTCCAGAAAAGGTTTATCAAACAGGGCCTGGGCTTGTGCCAGTGTCCAGCGGTTAGCCATTACATACTCCAAAAAAAGGGTTCATCCCGACAATCATCATGGTTATACTTGTAAACTAAATCTTTTTAAAATGGTTTACAAGACAGATGTTCACGCAGGATGACCTCGACTTTGACCGCCAGCATATCTGGCATCCCTATACCTCAATGCGCGATCCACTGCCCTGCTATCCGGTGGTCGCAGCTCGTGGCTGCCAGCTGCAGCTGGCAGATGGACGTGAATTAACTGATGGCATGTCATCCTGGTGGGCAGCCATTCATGGCTATAACCATCCGCGCCTGAACCAGGCGATGCAGCAGCAGATGGCAGAGATGTCGCACGTGATGTTTGGTGGTATTACACACCCTGCCGCTGTAGCGCTGAGCCGCCAGCTGGTTGAGATGACGCCTGATGCACTGGAGTGTGTGTTTCTGGCCGATTCCGGTTCGATCGCGGTTGAAGTCTCAATGAAAATGGCGCTGCAGTACTGGCTGGGGCGCGGTGAGACTCGCCAGAAATTTTTGACGCTAAAACGCGGCTATCATGGCGATACCTTCGCAGCGATGTCGGTGTGCGATCCGGAAAACTCCATGCACAGCCTGTGGCGCGGCTATCTGCCTGAACATCTGTTTGCGGATGCACCAGCGTGCGGCTTTGATGACGTCTGGGATGAAGCGGACTTCAGCACCTTTACCCGGCTGGCAGAGCAGCATCACCGCGAGATTGCCGCGGTGATACTGGAGCCCGTGGTTCAGGGAGCCGGAGGAATGCGCTTCTATCATCCTCGCTATCTGCAGCAGGTGCGTGAACTGTGTGACCGCTATGGCCTGCTGCTGATCGCTGATGAGATTGCCACCGGCTTTGGCCGTACCGGCAAGCTGTTTGCCTGCGATCATGCGGCAATTACTCCGGATATTTTATGCCTTGGCAAAGCGCTGACCGGTGGCACAATGACCCTTTCTGCCACGCTGACAACACGTGACGTAGCGGATACTATCAGCCGCAGCGCCGCCGGATGCTTTATGCATGGGCCGACGTTTATGGGTAATCCACTGGCCTGCGCCGTGGCCGCTGAGAGTCTGGCTATCATCAATGAGGGAGAGTGGCAGACACAGGTCGCGGCGATTGAACAGCAGCTGCGCCGGGAGTTACTGCCGCTGCAGTCGCATTCTGCCGTAGCGCAGGCGCGCGTTCTGGGTGCGATTGGTGTGATTGAAACGCATCAGCCTGTCAATATGGCAGCGCTGCAGCACTTTTTTGTTGAGCGCGGCGTCTGGATCCGTCCCTTTGGTCGATTGATCTACCTGATGCCACCTTATCTGATATCTGCTGCGGAACTTAGCCAGCTTACCGGCGCTATTCGCGATGCGCTGGAATATGCGCACCATTTTCACGCCTGATCGTTCTGGAAAAGAGTGTGCTGCCGCACCATAATCAAACCTGCGAATAACAAGCGGAGGAGCTATGCGCCTATTTAGTCAGGACGTTAAAGACGGCGAAAAAATGCCGGAGCGTCATGTGTTTAACGGTATGGGATATGAGGGCGATAACCTCTCTCCTCATCTGGCCTGGGATGAGGTACCAGAGGGAACAAAAAGTTTTGTTGTGACCTGCTTCGATCCCGATGCACCTACCGGTTCCGGCTGGTGGCACTGGGTGGTGGCAAATATTCCGGCTGAGACGCGTGAGCTGCCACAGGGTGCCGGTTCTGGCGTAGCAGCGCTGCCTGCGGGCGCGGTTCAGACACGCACTGATTTTGGTCAGGCGGGTTATGGTGGCGCGGCGCCGCCTGAAGGTGAATCACACCGCTATATCTTTAGCGTCCATGCGCTGGATACAGATGCGCTGGAGGTAGATGAAGGTGCCAGCGGTGCTATGGTGGGCTTCAATGTCCACTTCCATGTGCTTGCCAGCGCGTCACTGACGGTTAATTATCTTTAACCGTTAGCCGGCGTAGTGCCCCTGCGCCGAAGCGGGGCGGCCGCTGGTGCCGCCCCAGCCTCACTGCACAGGCTCAGTGATTAATCCAGCGCATGGATCACCACCCACATTGGTCCCTGGCCCACAGCGTAGCGCGCCAGCGGCTGCAGCAGACCACGATCTGCAATCTGATAGACTTCAATATGGTGTGATTTCTGCCCTGCCGCGACCAGATAGCGTCCACGCTGGTCAATATTGAAGCCGCGCGGTTGCGTTTCCGTCTGCTGATAACCCTCAATGGTCAGGCTGTCACCCTGTTCGCTCAGGCTGAAAATCGTGATAGTGCTGCTGGTGCGATCACAGGCATAGAGAAAGCGGCCATCTGGTGTAATATGAATATCCGCGGCCCAGCGCGTGCCACTAAAATCGGGCGGCATCATATCCAGGCTCTGGACGCGCTGCACCTCACCCGATGCCTTTAGTGACCAGACATCAACGCTGCTGTTGAGTTCATTAACAGCATAGGCAAATGCACCATTGGGATGGAATGCCATATGGCGCGGACCAGCTCCCGCCTCAGTGGTGACCTGCGCCTGATCGCGTGGCGTCAGCGTGCCATCCTGCTGCAGCTGATAAAGACAGATACGATCCTGTTTCAGTGCCGGTACCAGCAGCGTCTCATTGTGTACATCGATATTAGCGGAGTGGCACCCCTCCAGACCATTGATAACCTGCACCGGCGCCTGTGGCAGTCCATCATCACCCAGCGGGCTCACGCTGACACAGGCATCGTTATATGAGCCACAGAACAGAAAGTTCCCTGAACGGTCGGTGGAAATATGCGTCGGGCTGCCCGGCAGCGGTGCTTCACCTGCCAGCGTCAGCGTGCCGTCGGCAGCAATACGGTAGGCAAGCACGCGAAAATCGGGACGAACACCGACATAAAGAAACTCTTTTTTGGGGCTCACTACCATTGGCTGTACCTGGCCGGCCACATCAGTAACCTGCAGTAGCGTCAGTGCGCCATCTTCCTGCAGTTGCCAGGCATGGATCTGCTGGCTCTCCGGACTGGCGGTATAGACGACTTGTTTCATGAGCTTTTCCTTATTCGCTGCCTGATAAAAGGGATAACTGTAGCCTGTTTCAGCACGCTACGCTCTGGTGATTTGTGCCCGCAATTTTGTCTCTGCATGGCAGCCGGGTGTAGACTTGCCATCTGACCCTTTTCCGGATGGAACTCTGTAATGCGTTATCGTGTAATTGCTCTTGATCTGGATGGCACGCTGTTAACGCCAGCCAAAACCATTCTGCCTGAATCACTTGAAGCGCTGAACCGTGCACAACAGGCGGGTATAAAGATCCTGATTGTCACTGGCCGCCATCACTGCGCTATCCACCCTTTTTATCAGGCGCTGCAACTTGATACACCCGCAATTTGCTGTAATGGTGCCTATTTGTATGATTATCAGGCAAAAAAAGCAGTGGCAGCGGATCCGCTCTGCCGCGATCAGGCGCTAAAGGTGATCGCGATGCTGGAAGAAGAACAGATTCATGGTCTGCTCTATGCCGATGATGCCATGTACTATCAGACGCCAACCGGTCATGTAACGCGTACTCTGAACTGGGCGGCAGCGCTGCCAGAAGCTCAGCGTCCCCGCTTTGTGCAGGTAGCCAGTCTGCGTCAGGCCGCAGTCGAAGCAGAATTCATCTGGAAATTTGCCCTGTCACATGCCGATATTCACGCACTGCAGCAGTTTGCCAGCCGCACTGAAGCCGCTCTGGGACTGGCGTGCGAATGGTCGTGGCACGATCAGGTCGATATTGCTCAGGCGGGCAACAGCAAAGGCAAACGTCTGGCGCAATGGGTCGAAAGCCAGGGCTTTAGTATGCAGGAGGTGGTGGCGTTTGGTGATAACTACAATGACCTGAGTATGCTGGAGCAGGTGGGTCTGGGCGTTGCAATGGGCAATGCTGATGACGCCATTAAAGCACGAGCAACCAAAGTGATTAGCACCAATAGTGAGCCAGGTATTGCCCGCCTTATCTGGCAGGAGGTGCTCTGAAAGCACACCCGGCTCAGGCAATAACCGATACGCTTTTGAGCTGGGCATAGAGCCACTGATCAATGCGAATGCCCAGTTCATCGCGCGCCCAGGGGGAGATACGCGCCCAGAGCTCACTGCTGCCGATGCGTATTTTCACCTCAACCTGATCGTCAATATCGAGTAGTTCCACCACCTGTGCGGGCAGAATATTGCGAATCGAGGTGTGCTGCGCGGGCTGCAGTGTCAGTGACACATCTGCCGGAGCGATACGAATACGCAGCGTGCTTTTTACCGGCAAATTAACCCGGCTTACCCAGATATGCTGATCGCCGAGCAGCAGCGCGGTCATAGGATAATAGGGGTGCTGCTCCAGCACCTGCACACGCAGTACGCTGGTGCGTTCGTTCAGCGATAGCCAGGGACGCATTGCACTACTGCCCCACACCTGTTCCAGCGGACCAGATGCTTTAACCCGTCCGTTATCCAGCACCAGCACATGATCGGCGAGCTGCACTATCTCCTCAAGGCTATGAGAAACATAGAGTATCGGCACTGAAATCTGCCTGGTCAGCTGCTGCAACCAGGGCAGCAGCTCGCGCTTGCGCGGCAAATCGAGTGAGGCCAGCGGCTCATCCATCAGCAGCAGATCGGGTGCACTAAGCAGGGCACGACCTATCGCTACGCGCTGCTTCTCCCCGCCGGAAAGCGTGGCCGGAAAACGATCCAGCAGCGCCTCCAGTCCGAGCAGCTTTACCAGCTTATCGAATTGAGATTTCATGGAAGCTGCCATGCTGTATTGCAGGTTGCCACGCACCCGGTAGTGCGGAAACAGGCGCGCATCCTGAAAAACATATCCGATACGCCGCCGTTCCGGTGGCAGATTGATGCGCTGTTCAGTATCAAACAGCACCCGATCATTGATGCTGATATGGCCGCGCTGCGGCTGAGTCAATCCGCTAATCGCGTTAATCAGTGAGGTTTTTCCTGCGCCAGAGACACCAAATATTGCGGTAATACCCTGTGCCGGCAGCACAGCAGACATCTCCAGTTCATGCTTACCCAGCCGCTGTTTAAACTGCAGTTTTAACATCAGGCAATTCCCCAGCGTTTACGGCCCCAGCGTGCCAGCAATTCCGACGCCACCAACGATAGCAGCGCCAGCGCAATCGCCACACCACAGAGGCGCGCTGCGGTGCCTTCAGCGCCCGGCGTTTCAATCAGGGTAAACATTGCAGAAGGAATGGTACGGGTTTCACCGGGAATATTGGAAACAAAGGTGATAGTTGCACCAAACTCACCCAGTGAACGGGCAAACGCCAGTACCGTACCGGCGATAATGCCGGGCAGCGTCAGCGGCAAGGTAATAGTAAAAAATACCCGCCAGCGCCCGGCACCCAGCGTACGGGCGGCCTGTTCCAGTCTGGTATCTACCGCTTCCAGCGCCAGCCGGATGGCGCGAACCATCAGCGGAAAGGCCATAACTGCCGCAGCCAGTGCCGCGCCGCGCCAGCTAAAGGCAAAGGTAAAACCAAACCAATCATAGATCCATGAACCGATAACGCCGCGTCGTCCCAGTGTCAGCAGTAGCAGATAACCTACCACGACTGGCGGCAAAACCAGCGGCAGATGTACCAGGCTATCAACCAGGGTTTTTCCCGGAAAGCGACAGCGCGCCAGGACCCATGCGACAATAATGCCAAACGGCAGGCTGCAAAGTACCGCCACGCAGGAAACTTTCAGGCTGAGTGCCACAGCCTGCCATTCAGGATCGCTCAGTATCATCTTTTTGGCGTAAATCCATACTGTTTAAATATCGCAGCGGCTTCCGGTCCCTGCAGATAGTGCCAGAACGCGCTGGCCGCTGCACTCTGATGCCCCTTAACCATAGCCATCGGATACTCTACCGGCTTGTGAGAGTCTGCGGGAAAGCTGCCAACGACAACCACATCCTTACTCGCCACAGCGTCGGAGCCATAGACGATACCATAAGGTGTCTCATTGCGCTCCACCAGCGCCAGAGCGGCACGGACGTTACTGGCCGGTGCCAGTTTTGATTCAAGACTCTGCCAGGCACCCAGCTTTTGCAGCGCCTCTTTTGCATAGATACCTGCCGGAACGTGCGCCGGATCGCCTACCGCCAGGCGTTGCCCCTTAAGCAGGCTTTTCCAGTCGGTCGCCGCTGACAGTGTTACCGCTGGCGGTTTCGTGTTTTTCGGTGCAATCAGCACCAGATCGTTGCCGAGCAACGTCACGCGCGTAGCATTATCCACGCTCTGCTTTGCCACTGCATCATCCATCCACTGCTGGTCAGCAGAGATAAAGAGATCGGCAGGCGCACCCTGTTCAATCTGCCGCGCCAGCACAGAGGAGGAGGCGAACGAAGAGACCACTTCCACGCCATTCTGCTGCTGATACTGTTCAGCAATTTTCTGCAGCGCGTTGGTAAGCGATGCGGCGGCAAATACGGTCACTTTATCTGCGGCTATCGCCTGCCCTGCCAGTGAAACTGTCAGCATAGTCACCGCCAACCCGTAAGAGGTTTTTTTGTTCAGCATGTCATACTCCCGATTCCGTTGTATAACAAATCATACAACGCTTAACTTAATGCTGCTATCTGTCTGACAGGGATAGTTTTCGTTAATGCAGATTATCGGCAGGATTCGGGCAGACGTTAACAGAAAAACGCCCGCAGAGTGCGGGCGTAGAAATCAGTGTTGTGCGCTTTTAGTACGACGATCGTCACGACGACCAAATTTGGAGATAATGTTAAACACCTCTCCCAGGCCATAAATCAGGCCCAGCATAATGGCCATCACAATGGGCACCATGATGACCGCAACGGCCAGGCTTTTAAGCAATTCCAGCATGAAAACCTCACGCATAAATAAAAAAAGTGATTGTAGCGGTTCAGGAAAAAAAGCGACTGCCCTTTTCGTGCTTTTACATTACACCTTACACTATTCACTCTTGTATTAAGGAGACGATATGCAGGCCGACCTCTCACTTCACATTCGCCTCCGGCAGAAACTGTTTGCCGATCCGCGTCGTATTGAGCTATTGCGGCAGATAGAGAGCACCGGATCGATAAGCCAGGGCGCAAAGCTGGCAGGCATCAGTTACAAAAGCGCATGGGACGCCATTAATGAGATGAATCAGCTGGCCGATAAGATGCTGGTTGAGCGAGCAACAGGCGGCAAAGGTGGCGGTGGCGCGGTGCTGACACGCTACGGTCAGCGGCTGATTCAGCTATTTGATTTGATGGCGCAGATCCAGCAGAAAGCGTTTGACGTTCTGCAGCAGGAAGATTTGCCACTGGATAACCTGCTGGCAGCTGTTGCCCGCTTTTCATTGCAAACCAGCGCACGTAATCAACTATTTGCGACGGTGGCCGCACGTGACCACTCTCCGGTGCAGCAGCATATCGAGGTGCTGCTGGCTGATGGCATCACGCGGGTAAACGTGGCCCTGACTGCACACAGCGCACAGCGGCTGCAGCTTATCCCTGGTAAGGAGGTGCTGGTGCTGATTAAAGCACCGTGGATCCAGCTGAGTGACGAAAGTGCTGGTTATGATAATGCGCTACCGGCAGAGGTTATCGCTGTTGAGCGTAGTGACAGCGTCAGCGAAGTGTTGGTAAGACTGTCAGGTGGCGAGACGCTTTGCGCCACCCTGAGCGATCGCGAACTGCAACAGCGTGCTCTGCAGCCAGGTGATGCCGTTACAGCCTGCTTTAGTGCTGAACACGCTATTCTTGCCACGTTGATTCAGGATCCAGCAGCAGATTGACTTCCGACCCGGTGCTCGCTAAAACAGTAGTGATGATGCACTAAACGGAACAAATCATGTCTTTATTGCAAATTTCGCAAGGCACATTTCATCTTAGTCATAACCGGGCGCTGAGTATCGAAACGCTGCAGTTGCAGCGCGGCGAAAGCTGGGCTTTTGTGGGAGCAAACGGCAGTGGAAAATCATCACTTGCCCGGGTGCTGGCAGGCGAGCTGAGCACGGGCAAGGGCCAGTTTCGCACTGATTTCCGCCGTCCGGTTCGCCTCTCATTTGAACAGCTGCAACAACTGGTGAGTGCTGAGTGGGAGCGTAACAACACCGATATGCTGAGTGAGGGCGAAGAGGATAGTGGCCGCACTGCAGCAGAAATTATTCAGGCCGAATGCGCTGATAAGGATCGCTGCCGCGCATTGGCTGCGCAATTTGGTATCACTCATCTGCTGGATCGCCGCTTTAAATATCTCTCCACTGGCGAAACGCGAAAAACCCTGCTGTGTCAGGCGCTGATGGCTCAACCCGACCTGCTGATCCTTGATGAGCCGTTTGACGGACTGGATATCGCGTCACGCGCCAGTCTGTCAGAGACGTTACAGCAGCTGCATGAACAGGGCTATACGCTGGCGCTGGTGCTGAACCGGTTTGATGATATTCCCGCTTTTGTTCAGTATGCCGGTGTGCTGGCTGAGTGTACTCTGACCCATGTCGGTGAGCGTCAGGCATTACTGGCGGAAGCGCTGGTCGCACAGCTCGCTTATAGCGAGCAGTTACAGGGTATGGCGCTGCCTGAGGCCGATCGCCCGGATGCCCTGCCACCGCTGGCGGATGATATGCCGCGCGTGATTTTACGCCATGGCGTGGTTGCCTATAACGATATTCCCATTATCAACGATCTTAGCTGGCAGGTGAATGCCGGCGAACACTGGCAGATAACCGGGCCGAATGGCGCAGGCAAATCTACGCTGCTCAGTATGGTCACTGGCGACCATCCACAGGGTTACAGTAACGATCTCACACTGTTTGGCATCCGGCGCGGTAGCGGAGAAACCCTGTGGGATATCAGGCAGCATATTGGCTATGTCAGTAGCAGCCTGCATCTCGACTATCGGGTGAGCTGCAACGTACGTACTGTTGTTATTTCCGGTTTTTTTGACTCCATCGGCGTCTATCAGGCGGTATCAGAACGGCAAAAATCGATTGCCCGCCAGTGGCTTGCGCTGCTTGGTATGGATAACTCACTGGCAGATGCACCGTTTCACAGCCTCTCATGGGGGCAGCAGCGACTGGTGCTGATTGCGCGCGCACTGGTTAAACACCCTACTCTGCTGATTCTGGATGAACCACTGCAGGGGCTGGATCCGATAAATCGCCAGCTGGTACGCCGCTTTATCGATGTGCTGATTGGTGAAGGACGCACACAGCTGCTGTTTGTTTCGCATCATGCCGAAGATGCGCCACGCTGCATTACGCACCGTTTGAGTTTTATTCCTGCAGAGAGTGGCTACTGTTATCAGCAGGAGAGCTTACCCTGGCAGTAACCTGTGGCAGCAGAGCAGGCGCATTATCTGCTGCCTGCTCTGTTCGCTTATCGCATGCAACTTTTTATGTAACCGCTACCACTAATCTGTGCTAATTTCACTTGTGCTACAATCTTACACCCCAAAATTAAGATTATCCGGCTTGTGTAAACGATACCATTTATCCAGACTTGATCACGCTTTTGTCTGCGACCCTATGCTAATTTAAGGCATATAGCGTTTACTGTTTGCCGTTACCAGGACTTGTTATGCAAAAATTTAATCCGGTGGATCATCCGCATCGCCGCTATAACCCGTTAACCGATCAGTGGGTGCTGGTGTCACCGCACCGCGCCAAACGTCCCTGGCAGGGTGCACAGGAAACACCCGCGCGTGAGACGCTGCCCGCACACGATCCGAGCTGTTTTCTCTGTGCCGGCAATACCCGCATCACGGGTGATAAAAATCCGGATTACACCAATACCTACGTGTTCACCAACGACTTTGCTGCTCTGATGGAGGATACGCCGGCTGCGCCGCAGAGCGACGACCTGCTGATGCGCTGTGAAAGTGCCCGCGGCACCAGCCGGGTGATCTGCTTTTCACCCGATCACAGCAAAACGCTGCCGGAACTGCCGCTTAGTAACCTCGAAGCGATTGTAAAAACCTGGCAGCAGCAGACAGCGGAGCTGGGGGAACACTATCCCTGGGTGCAGGTGTTTGAGAACAAAGGTGCCGCGATGGGCTGCTCGAACCCTCATCCACATGGCCAGGTATGGGCCAACAGTTTTCTGCCGAATGAGGTGCAGAAAGAGGATGAAAACCAGCAGCGTTACTTTGCCGCGAAAGGCCAGCCGCTGCTGCTGGATTACGCTATGCGCGAGCGGCAGGATGGCAGCCGCACCGTGGTGGAGACAGAGCACTGGCTCGCTGTGGTGCCCTGGTGGGCCGCCTGGCCATTTGAAACCCTGCTGTTACCAAAAACCCACGTTAAACGCCTGACCGATCTCACCGCTGCACAGAGCAGCGACCTGGCGCGCGCGCTGAAGCTGCTTACCAGCCGCTATGACAATCTGTTCCAGTGCTCCTTCCCCTACTCTATGGGCTGGCACGGCGCGCCATTTAATAATGCCGCTAACGACCACTGGCAGCTGCATGCACACTTTTATCCGCCACTATTACGCTCGGCCACCGTGCGCAAATTTATGGTTGGCTATGAAATGCTGGCTGAAACCCAGCGCGATTTAACGGCGGAGCAGGCAGCTGAACGTCTGCGTTCTGTCAGCGACATTCACTTCCGCGAGGCGCAATAAATGTCTTTAACATCGACAACTCAGCAGCTGTTCACTGAGAGCTTTGGTTATGCTCCGACTCACACCATCCAGGCCCCTGGCCGCGTAAACCTGATTGGCGAGCATACCGATTACAACGACGGCTTCGTGCTGCCATGTGCCATCGATTACCAGACTGTTATCGCCTGTGCCCGGCGCGACGACCGCCAGGTACGGGTGATTGCGATGGATTATGCTAACCAGCAGGATAGCTTCTCGCTGGATGCGCCGATTGAGCCGGTCAGCGAGCCGATGTGGGCCAACTATGTGCGTGGCGTGGTAAAGCATCTGCAGCAGCGCGATGCCAGCTTCGGCGGCGTGGATATGGTGATCAGCGGTAATGTGCCTCAGGGCGCAGGCCTGAGTTCATCGGCCTCACTGGAAGTTGCCGTAGGCACCGTGTTCCGCGAGCTTTATCAGCTGAAAGTCAGCGGTGCTGATATTGCGGTAAATGGTCAGGAGGCGGAAAACCAGTTTGTGGGTTGTAACTGCGGCATTATGGATCAGCTGATTTCAGCGCTGGGGCAGCAGGATCATGCCATGCTGCTGGATTGTCGCACGCTGGCGACTCATGCTGTGCCGATGCCTGAAAATGTGGCAGTGGTGATCATCAATAGTAACTTCCGCCGTTCGCTGGTGGGGAGTGAATATAATACCCGACGCAAGCAGTGCGAAGCCGGCGCACGTTTTTTCGGTAAACCCGCACTGCGCGATGTAACACTGGCTGAGTTTCAGGCGCATGATCATGAGCTGGATAAACTGGTGGCTAAACGCGTGCGTCACGTAATTACTGAAAATGCCCGCACGCTGGAAGCGGCGGATGCATTAAGCCGCGGTGATCTGACTCGCATGGGAGAATTAATGGCTGAGTCACATGCCTCAATGCGTGATGATTTTGAGATTACCGTTCCGGCCATCGACCAGCTGGTAGAGATTGTTAAACAGAGCATCGGTACACAAGGCGGTGTGCGCATGACTGGCGGCGGCTTTGGTGGCTGTATTGTGGCGCTGATGCCGGTTGAGCTGGTGGATCACGTCAAAGCGGCCGTGGCTGAGAAATATCGCGCACAGACCGGCATTGAAGAGACTTTTTATGTCTGTAAAGCGTCAACAGGAGCGGGCTTATGCTGAGTGACGTAAACTCACATGCTCCCGACGGGCAGCCGTGGCGCATCACAGTTCTGCGTAACACCAACGGAATGGTTGCGACCTTTATGGACTGGGGCGCGACCTGGCTGTCGGCGCGCGTTCCGATGCTGGATGGCAGCGTGCGGGAAGCCCTGCTGGGCTGCGCTACCCCCTCTGACTACCTCCATCAGGATGCCTATCTTGGCGCCACTGTGGGCCGTTATGCCAACCGTATCGCCAATGCTGAACTCAGGCCGCTGAGCCTGGCGCTGGTGGCCAATCAGGGGCCACATCAGTTGCATGGTGGCCCGGAAGGATTTGATAAACGTCGCTGGCAGATTGTCAGTCAAAGCGAAAATGCCGTGCACTATCGCCTCGACTCACCTGATGGCGATCAGGGTTATCCTGGTAATCTGATTGCAGATGTCACCTTTGAACTGCTGGAAGATAACACTGTGTCCATTCATTACCAGGCGCAGACCGATCGGCTCTGCCCGGTTAATCTCACCAATCACGCCTATTTTAATCTTGATGCGCATCATGGCGATGCCCGCCAGCATCGATTACAACTGCACGCCGATAGCTATCTGCCAGTCGACAGCGCCGGTATTCCGGCAGCACCACTGAAGCCGGTCGCCGGGACCAGTTTCGATTTCCGTCAGCCCAAATGCGTGATGGACGACTTTCTGGCTGATAGCGATCAGCAGGCAGTAAAAGGCTACGATCATGCGTTTTTACTGACTCATAGCGATAAAGATCAGTGCGCAGCAACACTCTGGTCTGCTGATGGCAGACTGGCGCTTGATGTGTTCACGACAGCACCTGCACTCCAGTTCTACACTGGTAACTACCTGGCGGGCACCCGCGCTCGCGAGCAGGAGAGCTATACTGCTTTCCAGGGCATTGCACTGGAGAGTGAGTTTTTACCCGACTCGCCTAATCATAGCGAGTGGCCGCAGCCCGATTGCTGGTTGCAACCCGGCGAATTCTGGCGTTCAGAAACGCGCTATCGCTTTACGCCGCAGTAAGCCTGCGGCTGAAAAACGCGCACTACGAACGCGACATACTTACGCCGTGCGCTGTTTTCGGCTATGGTATTGCGCTATCAGTGTGCCGCAGCTACAGGTGGCCGCAGCCGGGTTCATTACTAATCTACTTAAGCATTAAGGAGTAAAGCTATGGCCGTAACTAAGCTGGTTCTGGTACGCCACGGCGAAAGCCAGTGGAATCAGGAAAACCGCTTCACCGGATGGTATGACGTGGATCTGTCCGATAAAGGTCGCACCGAAGCCAAAGCAGCAGGTCAGCTGCTGAAAAAAGAGGGCTTTGTATTCGATTTTGCCTATACCTCCGTGCTGAAACGCGCTATTCACACCCTGTGGAACGTGCTGGATGAGCTGGATCAGGCCTGGCTGCCGGTAGAAAAAACCTGGCGTCTCAATGAGCGTCACTACGGTGCGTTGCAGGGTCTGGATAAAGCAGAAACCGCAGCTAAATATGGCGACGATCAGGTTAAGCAGTGGCGTCGTGGTTTTGCCATCACGCCGCCAGAGTTAGATCGTGCTGATGAGCGCTTTCCAGGTCACGATCCGCGCTACAAATCTCTGACTGAAGCTCAGCTGCCGGTAACCGAAAGCCTGGCACTGACCATCGACCGCGTGATCCCTTACTGGAATGAAACCATTCTGCCACGCATCAAAAGCGGCGAGAAAGTGATCATCGCAGCACACGGTAACTCACTACGTGCGCTGGTGAAATATCTCGACAACATGAGCGAAGATGAGATCCTCGAACTGAACATTCCAACCGGCGTACCGCTGGTGTATGAGTTCGACGAGAACTTCAAGCCGATTAAACATTACTATCTGGGTGATGCTGATGAGATTGCCGCGAAAGCAGCAGCTGTAGCGAACCAGGGTAAAGCGAAGTAATTTCGCTGATAAGTCAGAAAAGGCCAGACCTGTGTCTGGCCTTTTTTCCGCAGCTTAACCGCGCCGGGTACGAATCGCCTGCGCCAGCTGACGCAGTGCTTTTTCTGTATCATCCCAGCCGATACAGCCATCCGTTACGCTCTGACCATAGAGCAGCGGTTTACCACTCTCCAGGCTCTGGTTACCCTCGACCAGATGGCTCTCAATCATGACGCCGGTAATCGCCTGCTCACCAGCAGCAATCTGCTGCGCCACATCGTCAGCCACAACCATCTGGCGTTTAAACTGCTTGCTACTGTTAGCATGACTGAAGTCGATCATGACCTGCGGACGCAGACCCGCCTGCTCCAGACCACTTTTAACCTCGGCCACATGTGCAGCACTGTAGTTTGGCTCTTTACCACCGCGCAAAATAATATGGCAATCCTGGTTGCCATGGGTTTCAACAATCGCCGAATGACCATATTTGGTCACTGACAGGAAGCAGTGCGGAGCGCTGGCAGCACCAATGGCATCGATTGCTACTTTGATCGTGCCATCTGTACCATTTTTAAAGCCTACCGGGCAGGAGAGACCAGAAGAGAGCTCACGATGAACCTGAGACTCAGTTGTGCGTGCACCAATTGCTCCCCAGCTCATCAGATCGGCCATATATTGTGGTGTGATCATATCCAGAAACTCACCGGCAGCTGGCAGACCAGTGTCATTAATATCTACCAGCAGTTTACGCGCCAGGCGTAGCCCCTCGTTGATCTGAAAGCTGCCATCCATATAGGGATCGTTAATCAGCCCTTTCCAGCCGACAGTCGTGCGTGGCTTTTCAAAATAGACCCGCATCACGATTTCCAGCTCACCCTGCAGCTCACTGCGTAGTGTCAGCAGACGGGCAGCATACTCTTTGGCCGCTGCGGTATCGTGGATTGAGCAGGGACCAATTACCACCAGCAAACGATCATCTTTACCGTGCAGGATATTGTGGATTGCCTGGCGGGCACGGGAAACCGTGGCTGCTGCGTTTTCCGTAGCCGGATATTTTTCCAGCAGCGCTACAGGCGGAAGTAACTCTTTGATTTCTTTAATACGTAAATCGTCGTTCTGGTAATCCATTTTCTTTCCATTCTGATTTCTCGCCCTGTGTTCGCCGGGCGTAACCTCTCCAATCTATCCCTTAAGCCAGCGCGAGTAAATTGTGACCTGTATGAAAATGCATTTGTCTCATTTGCATTTATGCAGGCATGAACTAAGCTTTTTAAACGTAAGCACTGAGGAACGAGCAGCTTACAAAATATTTTTTTACGCCGAACACTCCTGACGAAATATAATTTCGTTGCGGCCCGCTTTTTTCGTCAAACAGCACCCGTGGGTGTAAAACGGCAACTATCCATTTATTACAGGAGCATAATGATGAATAAGTTTGCATTGGTTTTTCTGACGGCAGCAATGACCCTGGGCAGCGGTGCAGCACTGGCTGCCAGCAATAATGGTCAGGCTAACGCATCAGCTGATGCAGGTGCAGTAGCAGGCGGCGCAAAAGATAATCTGCCTCCGAACAATGTTGATAATAAAGATATCAACACCGGCAGTATGAATACCAATAACACAGGTATGTCAGGTATGAGCTCTGACGATATGTCAGCGAAAGAAGTGCATAAAAATACCATGTGTAAAGATGGCCGCTGCCCGGATGTGAATAAAAAAGTCGAAACCAAAGTGGGTAGCGACAATGTAAACACCAAGACCGACGGCACAACACAGTAACTGCAATATCGATAAATAAAGGGCGGATCTGATCTGCCCTTTGTTTTTTCCCGCCACGCTTTTCCGCTATGCTGTCTGCCATGAAATTCACAGGAATTCTCTCATGGCCACCCTACTGCTTATTGACGATCACCCACTGGTCGAAGTTGCACTGCAGGCCGCCTGCCGTCACGCACCCGTCTCACTAAATCTCTATGCTGCCACCGATGAAACGCAGGCGCGTATGCTATTACAACAGCAGCAGATCGATTTAATTATTCTGGATATTGGTCTGCCGGATTGCGATGGACTGGAGCTACTGCGACGACTGCGTGCCCGCGATGCAGAGCGCCCGGTTTTAATCTACTCCGCTGAGCAGAGCCGCCATACGCTGCACACAGCCGCCTCACTCGGTGCAGCGGGTTATGTAGTGAAGAGTCAAAGTATGGCACAGCTGGTCAGCGCCATTCTGGCCGTGCTGGGTGGCCAGCGCGCGTTTCCTCCGTTGCCGGAACCGTTGGCTCTGCCGCTGACGGAAAAAGAGCAGCAGATTGTGGCACTGCTGGTGCGCGGGCTATCTAATCTGCAGATTGGTGAGCAGCTGCATATCAGCAATAAAACCGTGAGCACACATAAAAAAAATATCCTGGCAAAAACCGGTACCCGCTCTGTGGTCGAGCTGGCCAGCTTATGGAAAGCGCAGCAGTGAAAGGGTGGTGGCTGGTCTTTTTGCTGTTTATCGCAGACGCGCGCGCCGATCTGCTGCCCGCCAGCAGCGTTATGCTACCTGCAATGATGCCTGCACCACCCGCTGTTACGCCACCCGCTGCACAGCTCCGGGTTGCAGTACCTATGCAAAACAGTGCGCCCTGGGCGATGCGCATCGGCGATCGTTTATGGGGCATCGATGCTGACTACCTTAGCGCACTTAGTCAGCTCAGCGGTGTTCGCTTCCGGCTACAGGATTATCCAGACCGCGCAGCGCAGTTGCAGGCACTGCAGCGTGGCGAAGTTGATCTGGTGCTCACAACCGGAAGCACGCCGCTGCCGGCAGCAACATCGCTCAGCGCCAGCTGGTTTACCACGCCGCTGCGTATCTATCGTAATCGCAACAATCAGCGTGCGGTGATGTTTAACAGTGATAGTGCCCTGCTGACCATTGCCGAAAGCACACTGACGCAGCTACCGCCTGAATTAAAAGCGCGTCATCGCTGGCATAGCGTGTCAGGCAACCTGCAGGCGCTCTATGCTCTGCTGAATCAGCAGAGTGATTATCTGGTTGCAGATGAGGCGAGCGCTGGATTTCTGCTCAGCCAGCTGCAACAGGGTGAGATTTATCAAATCACTGCAGATCCCGGCGTGGATCTGACGCTGCGCGCGATCGCCCGCGATCCGGCGATAACCCGCTGGATCGATAGTCAGCTCCGGCTGCTGCCAGCGGAGTTCAGCAACCGTGTTGCACAGCGCTGGAGCCCACCTCTGCCCCGTTATCAGGATACGCAGACGCTGATGCTGAGTCAGTCAGAGCGTCAGTGGCTGACACAGCATCCCAGCGTTCCTTATGCCGCAGCGCCTGACAATGCGCCCTGGAGCTACCGCGACGCCAGCGGCAATGCGCGCGGTTTTGGCATTGATATGCTCAATGCCTTAAGTCAGAGCACCGGTATTCGCTTTATTCCGCGCTGGGTAGCGAATCCGGCACAGGCACAAGCTTTAATGACCCGGCAGCAGGTCATGCTGAATATGCTGGAGCCGCTGGATAACAGCATCACCGAATCGACCACCCTGCCGGTATGGCGTGCGATCTGGGGGGTATACACCCGCACATCGGTTATGCCCGCAGAGTGGTCCAGCCTGCAGGGTAAACGTGTTGGTATTCTGCGCGGCGATCTGGCACAGCTGCTGCTGCCCGCGAACATCACACCATTACAGTTTGACGATCGTGACCGCCTCTGGCAGGCGCTGAGTAACGGCGAGATCGATGCAGTGGTTGATAATGTGCTTTCCGCGCGCTGGCGGCTTGCCAGCCATAACGACGCCGCTCTGCGCCTGGCGTTTGCCGCCAGTGATATCGCCTGGCCGCTGGCGCCGCACGTTAGCCCACAGCAGCCACAACTGCGTGCACTGCTGGATCGGGCGCTGCAACAGATACCCGCAGAGACGCTTAACCAGATGCGGGAAAACTGGAGTCAGCCGCCTCAGCCCGGTAGCAGCATGGCGATGCGTAATATCCCGAAACTGGTGCTGCTGGTTGCCGCAATGATTATTTTGCTGCTGCTGGTGCTGCAGCTTCGTCACAGACTGCAACAGCGCCGTGAACGGCAGCAACGGGCGGCGGCAGAGCAGGCCAATGCGGCGAAAAGTCAGTTTCTGGCAACGGTCAGTCATGAACTGCGCACGCCAATGCAGGCGATTCTGGGCTTGCTGGAACTGGAGCAGCAGCAGCATCCGCGCGCGCGGGTTGCGCTGATGCACAGCAGTGCCCGTTCGCTGATGGCACTGTTAAATGATTTACAGGATCATGCGCGTATTGAGAATCAGAGCTTTCGTCTGGCACCACGCCCGCTCAACCTGGCGCACTGGCTGGCACAGCAGCAGCAGCTCTATCACCCACTAATGCACAATAATGGTCCCCGGCTGATAGTGGAAGCGTTGACGCCTCTGCCTGCATCAGTATTGCTGGATGGCGATCGTCTGCAGCAGGTCATTAATAACCTGGTGGCCAATGCGCTGAAATTTACCCGTGCCGGGGAGATCAGGCTGACGCTGGCGGTTGCAGAACAGATTGAAATCAGGGTTGCAGACACCGGCAGCGGTATCCCGCTCAGCGAGCAGAGCAATCTGTTTGAGCCCTGGTATCAGGCACCGTCAGGACGGCGTCATGCTGTTCAGGGCAGTGGTCTGGGACTGTTTATCTGTCGGGAAATTGTGCAGCGTATGGAGGGGACGCTATCACTGACCTCAGAGCCGGATCGCGGCACCTGTGTCAGCGTTACGCTGCCGCTGACCCGATGCGAGGTTCAGGAAACTGAACGTACTGATACCTGGCCACACTACCCTCAGCTGCGCGTGGCAATCGTTGATGATCACCCGGCTAACCTGCTGGTAATGCAGCAGCAGCTGGCAACCTTTGGTATCAATGCTGAGATATTTTCCGGCGGACGTGCTCTGCTGCACGCCGATGCGCAGCAGCCGTTTGATATCCTGTTTATCGATCAGATGATGCCGCATCCGGATGGCCTGACGCTGCTGCGCATTCTGCGGCGGCGTCAGCGGCAACGCTTACACCGGGCGTGGCGAGTACTCTGTTCAGCTGATGCACAGCGGGTAGCATTGCCGCTGCAGCAGTATGAAGCACAACTGGTAAAACCTGTTACGCTTTCTGATCTGGCACCGTTGCTGGCACAGGCGCAGCCCGATCCACTGACAGCGCTGCCTGCGACACTGCTGACGCTGGCTCAGCACGACGAGAGCTGGTTGCCGCGCATCTGCCAGACGCTCCGGCAGACATTACAACAGGATCGCGATACGCTGCTGCTGGCCACAGCGCAACACGACTGGCAGGCTATGGAAAAAGCGGCCCATCGCCTGAAAGGCAGCTGGCTGCTGATTAACATGCCGGATGCGGCCGGAGCCTGCCAGCAGATTATTGATGCAGCGAAACAGCAGCACCTCTGCCCTGAAACGCTGAATTTACTGATAACATTAACCAACAGGCTACTTAACCAACTGGAAAGCTATGGGACACTCTCACTCACACAGCGAGCATAACGCCAATCGTACCCGTCTTGCGGCGGCATTTGGCGTAACAGCCCTGTTTATGCTGGCCGAAGTAGTCGGCGGGCTTATTTCCGGATCGCTGGCACTGCTGGCTGATGCCGGGCATATGCTGACCGACGCCGCCGCACTGCTGATGGCGTTGCTGGCAATACAGTTTGCCCGGCGCAAGCCCAATGCGCGCCATACGTTTGGCCTGCTGCGTCTTACCACGCTGGCTGCGTTTGTTAATGCGATTGCGCTGCTGGTGATTACCGTATTGATAGTCTGGGAGGCGATCCGCCGCTTTGCTCAGCCACAGCCGATTGAGGGAGGGCTGATGCTCGGCATTGCCATTGCCGGACTTTTCGCTAATCTGCTCTCTTTCTGGCTGCTGCATCGCGGTAGCGAGGAGAAAAACCTGAATGTGCGTGCCGCGGCGCTACACGTATTGGGAGACCTGCTGGGTTCGGTAGGTGCGATAGTCGCTGCTGTTATCGTGATGCTGACTGGCTGGACGCCAATCGATCCTATTTTGTCGCTGCTGGTATCGGTTCTGGTGGTACGTAGCGCCTGGGCGCTGCTGCGTGAAAGCCTGCATGAACTGCTGGAGGGGGCACCGGTCAGTATTAATATTGATAAGCTGGCACGCGACCTGAAACGGAATGTTAATGAGGTGCGCAATGTGCACCATGTCCATTTATGGCAGGTAGGTGATAAGCCGGTGCTGACGCTGCACGTCCAGGTGGTGCCACCCTACGATCACGATGGCCTGCTGCGTACTATCCACCGCTATCTGCATCAGCATTATCAGATTGGACATGCCACGGTGCAGATGGAGTATCAGGCGTGCAGCGGGCCTGATTGCGAGCTCGGTGCAGAGAGCCGGGACGCCGGACATAAGCATCATGAACCGGCGGGCCATCTGCACCATCATCACTAATTAGCCAGCGCGCGCGATCCCTGCTGACGCGCGCTCTGCATCCACAGACGTGAGCCATTCAGGGCAATCAGCGTCAGAATCGCATACTCCAGTGACATCGCATACACGCCCTGCCGGGCAAAAATCATTACGCTTATCACATTGATAACCACCCATAGCAACCAGTTTTCTACATATTTTCGTGTCATCAGAATCATGGCAGCCATCGAAAGCACCATCATGCAGGCATCCCAGAACGGAAAGGCATCCGGTTGCAGCTGCGGCATAGTAACCTCTGCGCCCGCCGCCTGCATAAGCTGTACCGCACTGCGGGTCAGAACACCAAATACCGCGTCTATATAGCGTGTCATTAATGCAATCGCGATAGCGCAGGCTGCTCCCCATACCAGTGCCTGGCGGCGTGACAACCAGCGAATTTTCAGTGCACGCTCATTATTTACCGTTTGCCGACTCCATGCATACCAGCCATAGACGTTAGCGACAAAGAAAAACAGTTGCAGCAACAAACTGGCATAGAGTTGAATCTGAAAGAAAATTACTGCAAAAAGCGAAACGTTTATCAGGCCAAAAAAATAGTTAATGATTTTTTCCCGGCTTGCCAGCCAGATGCAGAGCAGTCCGGCCAGAGTGCCAATCGCCTCAATCCATGAGAGATCATAGCCGCCAACGCCAAGTGGAATATGCACCAAAAGATTTTGCGTACTGAAAAAATTCATAAATGCCCCTGTATCCGGCTCGCCACCTGCGCGCCCTGTTATCCTGAGTAAGTGCCGCAGGACAATACCGGAGATAACGGGACAACTGATTTTCACCCGCTCTGCACGCCCTGCAACGATAACAATGCGTGCTGATTAAACAGAGATCGCTTTTCCGCTCAGAGAGTGGTGCAATCCCGCGCATCGTTTCTTCTGGTTAACAACAACCGCATTTAAACTACTATATAACGCTAAAAATAACTATTATGTTTTCTATACTAAACATTTGTGGCGGGTAGTGGCACCATGCTATCTGCTGCCAGCGGCAGGCTGCCTTGCGCCTGCTCAAGTTGCAGCAGAAAAGCTTTCACTGTCAGGCCGCCGGCAAAACCAGTGAGTTTGCCGTTACTGCCAATGACCCGATGGCAGGGAGCCACAATTGAGAGTGGGTTTTTACCATTGGCTGCCCCCACTGCGCGCATCGCCCTGGGATGACCAATCTGCTCAGCAATCTGCCGATAGCTGCGGGTTTCGCCAAAAGGAATGGTCAGCAGCGCTTCCCATACCTTTTTCTGAAATGGCGTACCTGTGGTGTCATAGTTCAGCGTAAATTGCCGCCGCTCACCGGCGAAATATTGCTGCAGCTGACGTTCAGCTTCACATAAAATGGGATGATGATCGTCACGTGACAGCGGAGTCAGCGGCACCCGCTCTGCGTTATCATTCTCCCACAACACCGCAGATAATCCCCTGTCGCTGGCAACCAGCATTAACTCTCCAACCGGTGTGACAATGGGTTTTACATAGTACATAGCAGGTCTCCGCAATTGGCTACTGCTGGCTATTATTGCACTAATTGCCGTAAAAACTGGCTGTTTTCGGACAGGCACATAAACTGATTATCTGTCCGAAAACAGCCAGTTTCCCCTTTGCAGCTGCGCGATGATGTGATTTATTTGCCGGAGACCGCTATGTTTGATCACGATACTGCCTATCAGGCGCTGATATCACGCGATAGCCGCTTTGATGGCTTGCTCTATGTGGGTGTGACTTCTACCGGCATCTACTGCCGTCCCATCTGTCCGGTACGCAAGCCAATGCTGAAAAACTGCTGCTTCTTCAGCAGTGCAGAAGCCGCAGAAAAGGCTCAGTTTCGCCCATGCCTGCGCTGCCGGCCTGAGCTGGCGCCCGGATTTGCTCCGGTGGATAATCATCATCGTATTGCTGATCGCCTGATCCGGCGCGTGGAAGAAGGGATGCTGGAGGAGCAGACTTCACTTGCAGAGATTGCCGCAGAATTTTTTCTTAGCGAGCGGCAACTGCGGCGGGTGATACAGCAGGAGCTGGGCGTCTCACCGCTGGAGCTACGTCAGACGCGGCGCATGTTGCTGGCTAAGCAGTTGCTGACGGAAACCGCCCTGCCCATTACTGAAATCGCCTGGGCGAGCGGTTTTCGCAGCCTGCGGCGCTTCAACGATGTGTTTCAGAACCGCTACCGTATGACACCCTCAGCTCTGCGCAAGCAGAGTCAGCCAGAGGCAGCATCGCTTCCGCAGCAGAGTGCCACCCTGCAGTTAAGCTATCGTCCCCCTTATGACTGGGAGGCGATGCTGGAGTTTCTCGCCAGCCATGTTATGCAGCAGGCTGAGTGGGTGGCTGAGGGTGCCTATCATCGTACAGTGGCGCTGGGCAGCTGTCGCGGCTGGGTACGAGTCAGTGCATTACCAGGCAAAGATGCGCTGCAGGTTGAATTTACGACTTCACTGACGCCAGTACTGCCAGCACTGCTGCGACGTTTACGCGACCTGTTTGATCTGGATGCACAACCGCAGGCGATTAACGATTTACTCAGCCGCGATCCACTGCTGGCTGAAAGCATCGCGCGTCACCCTGGCCTGCGCGTGCCTGGTGCGTTTGATGCGTTTGAGCTCAGCATCCGCGCCATTCTCGGCCAGCAGGTCACCGTTAAGGCCGCAACCACACTGAGCAGCCGCCTGACTGAACGGTTTGGTGAGCCGCTGATCACCCCGTGGCCTGAACTTTCCCGGCTCTCACCCGATCCTGCCACGCTGGCGGCAGCCAGTATTGATGATATTGCTGTACTCGGTATTGCCAGTGCTGCCCGTTCAGCGGCTATTAAAGCGCTGGCAGAAGCCTGTGACAGTGGCACACTGCGCTTTAACGGCTCTCTGCCACCCGATGTGGTGGTGCAGCAGCTTCTGGCGCTAAAAGGTGTGGGTCCCTGGACAGCCAGCTATATCGCCATGCGCGCATTACGCTGGCCTGATGCGTTTCCCAAAGAGGATATCGCTATTCGTAATAACCTTGGCGGTGTAACCGCCAGAGCGGCAGACGCTCTTTCCCAGAAATGGCGTCCCTGGCGCAGCTATGCCGTGCAGCATATCTGGAAGAGCCTGATGCCGGAGAAGCCGGCAAAGAAAAAAGCAGTACGATAAGTGTGGTAAGCGTGCAGTGATGTGAGGCGTCAGACGGAGTAGTGTCAGCAAATGACACAATAGCGTTTATCTGCGACTACAGACGCCACCGCAGCAGCGGGTCAGCGTAATATCTGTTATTGCCATGCCATTTCCGGGCAGGGAAATAATGCCAGCAGCAAATTTCACCAGACACTCAGGATTAACGGCTTTATATAAGAAATGAAATGCCCGGCAGCACTTCTGTTCTGACGCTGTCAGAGGCATTAACAGGCGGTTTATAAGCCAGCTCATTACGCTGAGTTTATGGTGGTATGTTAAATCCTGCCATGCTTCTGTTCTGATTCTGACGCCATCAGAGGCATTGTCAGGCAGTTTATAAGCAGGCTTGCGCTGGGTTTATGGCGGTGTATTAAATCCTGCCACGCTTCTGTTTTGACGCTATCAGAGGCGTTATCAGACTATCTATACACTGCCCGCTACGGATATCTCTTTGGCGTTCTGCCCCGCCGCTCTGTATAAAAAAACCAGATAACTGCTCTGAGCCTGGCGCGACCAGAGGCTCTGCGGTGCATCCGCAGGCAGAGAGAGCATCCTGTCTGTGCGTCGCAATTAACAGGGACGCTGGTAAGGCGCTTTAGCTCTCTGCTGGATTATGCAGGATAACCCCTGCTTATCAGGATTTCGCACTGTGGCCGATAGAGGTGCAAATGCAAATGCGGGTGCGGGTGCGGGTGCGGGTGCGGGTGCGGGTGCGGGTGCGGGTGCGGCAGCCTGACTCACGCCAGGTTATATTATCAAGCCTGCGGCAGCCTGGTCTTCTGCCTGTTGCGTCAGCCCGTATAAACGAAAAAAGCGCCCGCCGGGCGCTTTTTTCTGAATCTGGTGGGTCGTGCAGGATTCGAACCTGCGACCAATTGATTAAAAGTCAACTGCTCTACCAACTGAGCTAACGACCCGCTGTGAAAGCGGCTTACAACCTGATATTTGATGGTGGGTCGTGCAGGATTCGAACCTGCGACCAATTGATTAAAAGTCAACTGCTCTACCAACTGAGCTAACGACCCATCAAGGTTGTGAAGCAAACTGAAGAGATACCCAAACTAGTTGAGATGGTGGGTCGTGCAGGATTCGAACCTGCGACCAATTGATTAAAAGTCAACTGCTCTACCAACTGAGCTAACGACCCATCTTCAGCGCCGCCGATACGTATTTACATATGTCCCGGCAACGGCGGCATATATTACTGATTTAGCGGATGGGCGCAACCCTTATTTTCACACCAGTTATTCAACTGCTTACCTTTCAGGCGTTAAGACCAGAAATCATGCGAATTCCGGCCTTTTTCATAGCAATCAGAGCCCGGCAAGCCGTTTTTCTGCCTGTTTAGCAGATTCACTACCCGGGAACTGTTTAATCACCTGCTGATAAACTGCTTTGGCTTTCGCCGTATCTTTTTTATCCTGCATGATTACGCCCACCTTAAACAGCGCTTCTGCCGCCTTAGGCGATTTCGGGTAATTCTTCACTACAGTGGCAAAATAGTAGGCCGCATCGTCCTTTTTGCCTTTGTTGTAATTCAGCTGCCCCAGCCAGTAATTTGCATTTGGCTGATAAGTTGAGTCCGGATACTTTTTCACCCACGCCTGTAAAGCGGAGATAGCCTGGTCAAACTGCTTCTTCTCCAGAATCAGCGCGACTGCAGCATTGTAATCGGTATTTGCATCTCCGGTTTGCGCAGGTGCAGCAGCGGCATTCGTGCTACTTCCCGCATCAGCGTTTCCCGCCGCAGCTCCCGGAGTGGCAGCTTCAGCATTACCGCTGGTCTGCGCACCTGACTGAGCACTGCTTAGTGTATCAAGCTGCTGATAGAGCTGCTTCTGACGCTCAACCGCCTGATCAAGCTGATAGCTGTTTTGCTGGATCTGCCCGCGTAGCGCATCAATATCGCTCTGATTATCGCTCATCTGCTGCTGCAACTGCTGCAGAAGCTGAGCCTGGGCATTGGAGATACGTTCAAGAGTGGTGACACGGTCTTCAACCGAGCCTGAGCCAACGCTACTGATTGACGCCTGGGCATTAGCGGCCCAGGGGGCCGCTACGCCAACCAGTAACGACAGACCCACAAAAGATAGTCTGAAGTTACTAATCATGTGATTCTCTTAGTAGACCAGTACGGCACGACGGTTTTTAGCATAAGCTGATTCGTCATGACCCAGTACAGCTGGTTTCTCTTTACCGTAAGATACGATAGACATCTGATCAGCAGAGACGCCTTTGCCCTGCAGATACATTTTTACTGCAGATGCACGACGTTCGCCAAGGGCGATGTTGTACTCTGGCGTGCCGCGCTCATCCGCGTGACCTTCAATAGTCACTTTGTAAGATGGGTTGCTACGCAGGAAAGCAGCGTGCTGATCCAGCATCTGAGCATAGTCAGACTGCACGTCATACTTGTCCAGACCGAAGTAAACGATGTTGTTCTGCTGCAGCTGCTGCATCTGCAGACGTGCCTGCTCGTCAGAAGACATGTTGCCGCCGTTCATGCCAGCGCCAGAGCCCGCACCATACGCACCATCAGTACCCATACCGGACTGATCGTTGTTGTTATTTTTGTGTGAGCTACACGCAGCGACTGCAATCACTGGCAGAGCCAGCATCAAACCCTTCAGCATTTTGTTCAGTTGCATTTCTTTATCCTATTATTTTGTTTGCTATACATTAGCTCCCCCGCCCTGCAGGCAAGGGAGTGATGCATTACAGATACGGCGACCAGGCAGGTGATTTAACCTGTCCATCAGTTGCCGGAAGGCGCGCTTTGAAACGCCCGTCGGTCGAAACCAACTGCAGTACAGAACCCATCCCCTGAGTGGAGCTGTAGATTACCATAGTGCCGTTTGGTGCCAGGCTTGGCGTCTCATCCAGGAACGTGTCCGTTAATGTCTGAACGGCTCCCGTTTCCAGATCCTGCTTGGCGACGTGCTGCGCGCCACCGGCGCTGCTAATCATCACCATGGTTTTGCCGTCGGTTGACACATCCGCATCCTGGTTCTGTTTACCTTCCCAGGTAATACGCTGTGGCGTGCCGCCGTTAATTCCAACTTTATAAATCTGAGGTGCACCCGCCTGATCCGATGTATAAGCCAGCGTCTGGCTATCCGGGAACCAGGTCGGTTCAGTACTGTTATAGCGTCCGTCGGTGATCTGACGAATCTGGCCTGAGCCGATATCCATCACATAAAGATTCAGGCTACCAGTTTTAGACAGCGCAAACGCCAGTTTTGAACCATCTGGTGAGAACGATGGTGCACCGTTATGACGTGGGAATGAGGCAACCTGACGAATAGCACCATTCGCCAGCGTCTGGATCACCAGCGCTGATTTGCCACTTTCAAATGTTACATAGGCCAGTTTGCTGCCATCCGGAGACCATGCAGGTGACATCAGTGGCTGCGGGGAACGGTGAACAACAAACTGATTGTAACCATCGTAGTCAGAGACACGCAGTTCGTAAGGGAACTGACCGCCGTTGGTCTGTACCACATAGGCGATACGCGTACGGAAAGCACCTTTAATCCCGGTCAGCTTCTCAAAGACTTCATCGCTGGCGGTGTGAGCTGCGTAGCGTAACCACTGTTTGGTCACCTTAAAGGAGTTTTGCGCCAGTACGGTGCCTGGTGCGCCGCCGGTATCCACCAGCTGATAGGCAACCTGATAGCTACCATCAGCGTTGGCTGACACCTGGCCTGTGACCACGGCATCAATGCCCAGAGCGCTCCATGCAGCAGGCTGCACCTCCTGTGCGCTGCCCGGCTGCTGTGGCAGACGAGAACGATCCAGCGGATTAAACTTCCCGCTGTTGCGCACATCAGCGGCGACAATGCCACCCACATCTTCAGGTGCTGCACCGGGGCCTGACCATTTAAACGGCACCACACCAATTGGACGGGCAGTGTTAACGCCCTGCGTAATTTCAATGCGTACTTCTGCGTGCAGCATCGCTGCCCAGAGCAGTACAAAAAAACCTAAGGTTACACGAAGTGCCTGCTTCATCTTATCTCCCTTACCTGAACCTGAGTTCACGATAATTCGCACAGTTCCTGAAAAAACACGAGTACATTTAGAATACGGCAAGCTAACCTTAGTTCAACCTGCCGTACGTTACTGCATTTATTGTGGTTTAAAATCCAGCGGTGCATTCTTAAACACTTCATACACAGCCTGACTCGGTGGCTTAGGAATACGGGCCTGCCGTGCAGCTGCGACCGCAGCCTGACAGAGCGCAGGATCGCCGCCTTCTGCTGTGACACTCCGTAGCGTACCATCAGACATCATATTAATGCGCAATGTGCAGGTACGACCTTTATAGCTTTCCCAGTCGTAGAATTTACTTTTTATCGCCGCCTGAATTTGCCCTGCATAATTACTTATGTCTGCACCCGATGCACCCGCCTTCTTCTGATTGCCCTGCCCTGCTGCGGCACCACCGCCAGCAGCTGTGCCATTTTTTGGCGCATTTTTGCCGGAAGAGAGACCGCCCAGCAGATCGTCAACATCGCTGGCATTCGCTGCATCTGCGGCAGCTTTTTTCTTCGCATCTGCAGCAGCTTTCGCTTTAGCCGCCGCATCAGCTTTGGCTTTTGCTGCAGCCTCTGCTTTCGCCTCAGCTTCTGCTTTCGCCTTAGCGTCTGCTTTAGCTTTCGCTGCAGCCTCTGCTTTGGCCTCAGCCTCTGCTTTCGCCTTAGCGTCTGCTTCAGCTTTCGCTTTGGCATCTGCCTCAGCTTTAGCATCTGCTTTCGCTTTGGCATCTGCCTTAGCCTTCGCTTCAGCTTTCTCTTTTGCTTCTTCTGCCGCTTTCGCTTTTGCAGCTGCTGCTGCCTGCGCTTTTGCTTCCGCCTCAGATTTAGCTTTTGCGGCTGCAGCGGCTTTCGCCTGCTCGGCAGCTTTCTCTTTAGCCGCAGCGGCTGCAGCAGCTTTTGCCTGCTCCTGCGCCTGTTGTTGTGCATCAGCCGCAGCCTGCTTCGCCTGTGCATCAGCTTTAGCTTTCGCTTCAGCAGCGGCTTTAGCGCGTGCATCAGCTTCAGCTTTAGCATCAGCTTTTGCCTGTGCCGCCGCAGCCTCAGCAGCTTTTTGCTGCTCCTGTGCCTGCTGCGCGGCGGCTTCGGCGGCTTTCTGCTGTTCAGCCTGCTCTTTCGCCTCCTGCTGTGCCTGAAGTCGCTCTTTTTCCAGCGCCTTCAGACGCTGCTGCTCTGCAGCCTGTTTCTGCTGTAGCTCTTCAGCCTGCTGCTGCGCCTGCTTTTGTCGCTGCTGCTCCGCGCGCTGGCTATCGCTCTGCTGATTTTGCTGGCGATTATATTGTTCAACCACAGCACCAGGATCGACCATAACGGCATCGATATCGCTACCGCCGCCGCCGCCGCTTGCACTCGCATCAATATGCTCGTTAAACGAGCTCCAGATCAGCAGCGCAATCAGCACGATATGCAGCACCACCGAAACGATTATCGCGCGTTTTAACTTCTGGTTCTGTTCGGTTGCCTTCGACACTCTCGGTTCCCAAAAACGGTTCGCGTTAAATCGGCTGCGTCATCAGACCGACTGACTTGACGCCAGCCTGATGTAGCAGGTTCAGCGCTTTGATAATTTCGTCGTAAGGCACATCTTTCGCCCCGCCAATCAGAAACACCGTTTTCGGATTGGCCTCAATACGACGCTGCGCCTCGCTTACCACCTGCTCTGGCGGCAGCTGAGTCATGCGGTCATGATCCACGACCAGACTGTACTGACCGACACCTGCGACTTCGACAATCACTGGCGGATTATCATCACTGGCAACAGTTTTTGAGTCGGTAGCATCCGGTAAGTCGACCTCAACGCTCTGGGTAATAATGGGTGCTGTTGCCATAAAAATAAGCAGCAGTACCAGTAACACATCCAGTAGCGGAACAATGTTGATTTCCGATTTAAGATCGCGGCGTCCGCGACCACGGGTTCTGGCCATCAAAAACCTCGACTTACTTCGTATTGTCGGTAGAGAAAGCCTGACGATGCAGGATAGCCGTGAACTCTTCCATAAAGTTATCGTAACCCTGCTCCAGCTTGTTCACACGCTGGTTCAGACGGTTATAGGCCATGACTGCTGGAATTGCCGCAAACAGACCGATTGCAGTAGCAATCAGTGCTTCCGCGATACCGGGTGCAACCATCTGCAGCGTCGCCTGTTTTACCGCACCGAGGGCGATAAAGGCGTGCATAATTCCCCAGACGGTGCCAAACAGACCGATATAGGGGCTGATAGAGCCTACCGTGCCAAGAAAAGGAATGTGATTTTCCAGCGCTTCCAGTTCGCGATTCATCGAGATACGCATGGCGCGACTGGCGCCCTCAACCACCGCTTCTGGCGCATGGCCATTGGCGCGATGCAGACGGGCAAACTCTTTAAATCCTGCATAGAAAATCTGCTCTGAGCCCCCCAGCTCATCGCGACGTCCCTGGCTCTCCTGATAGAGACGAGAGAGCTCAATACCGGACCAGAATTTATCTTCAAAGGCATCCGCTTCACGCCCCGCCGCATTGAGAATACGCGTGCGCTGGATAATGATTGCCCAGGAGGCAATCGAAAAGCCGATCAAAATCAACATGATAAGTTTGACCAGAAGGCTCGCCTTCAGGAACAAATCAAGAACATTCATGTCAGTCACTGCTTGAACTCCGCGACAATAGACTTGGGAAGCGCAATCGGCTTCATCAGATGTGGGTTAATGCAGGCGATTAGGACATCTGCCTCGTTGAGCACACTGCCTTCAGCATTCACGATACGCTGCGTAAACGTCATGGTGGCACGAGTTATCGACGTCACTTCCGTCTGAATCTCCAGAAGATCATCAAAACGAGCCGCTGCAATAAACTCCACCGACATACGCCTGACCACAAACGCAACCTGCTGCTCCAGCAAGGTACGTTGGTTGAAATGGAACTGGCGCAACATTTCAGTGCGTGCACGTTCATAAAAAGCAAGATAGCTGGCGTGGTAAACCACGCCTCCGGCGTCGGTATCTTCATAGTAGACCCGTACCGGCCAGCGAAACAGCATTGTACTCACTCTACATCCCGGTCTCATTTTAAAACGTTGCTACTATACGCAAGAGCGATCCGCTTGGGAATGGTCCGCCAGAGCCAGAAGAAAATAATTATCTTACGTTAACAAATGGAAAGGGATATTGAAGATCTGCTGACCTCGTACTGACACAGATTCACGTCATTATACAGAAAGAGAGGTGAGTGGCAGAAACAGACAGGGGCCCTGTTGGGCCCCTGTTTGATAAAGCTGTTAATGCTGGTTTAATGATGCTTATCCGCTGCGCGCTGCTCTTCGATATGTTCCAGCGCCAGAGCGGTGATCACCCCAAATGCGCAGGCCAGCAGGGTGCCGAGGATCCAGGCAAAATACCACATGCTAAAGCTCCTGTATCAGTAAAGAGAGTGGGTGTTGCGCTCAATATGCTCTTTCGAAATACGCCCGAACATTTTGTAGTAGCACCAGGTGGTGTAGGCCAGAATGATGGGCACAAAGATCAGCGCGGCAATGGTCATGATTTTCAGCGTCAGCAGGCTGGAAGTCGCATCCCACATAGTCAGACTACTGCCTGGCACCGTGCTGGAAGGCATAATGAACGGAAACAGGGCAATACCTGCGGTCATGATGACGCAGGCCAGCGTCAGTGACGAGAAGATAAATGCCCATGCGCCCTGCTCACGTCGTGAACAGAACAGAGTCAGCAACGGCAGCAATACACCCAGCACCGGAAAAGCCCAGAGCAGCGGCATTTGCTCAAAATTATGCAGCCAGGCACCCGCCTCACGCACGACCTCTTTACCCAGCGGGTTTGAAACAGCGTGATGATCGAGTACGCTTTTTACAACATAGCCATCAATACCATATTTAATCCAGATCCCCGCCAGCAAAAAGGCCACCAGCATCACCAGTGCGCCTGCCTGCGCGGCTATACGGGCGCGCAGATGCAGCTCACCCATCGTACGCATTTGCAGATAGGTTGCGCCCTGAGTCAGGATCATCGCCACGCTGATCACGCCAGCCAGCAGCGCAAACGGATTAAGTAGCTGGAAAAAGTTGCCAGTGTAGAACAGGCGCAGATATTCATCGGCGTGGAAAGGCACCCCCTGAAACAGGTTGCCAAACGCCACGCCAATCACCAGTGGTGGTACAAAACTTCCGGCAAAGATGCCCCAGTCCCACAGGCTACGCCAGCGCGTATCTTCAATTTTTGAACGGTAGTCAAAGCCAACCGGGCGGAAAAACAGTGATGCCAGTACCAGAATCATAGCGACATAGAATCCGGAGAAGGCAGCGGCGTAAACCATCGGCCAGGCGGCAAAAAGTGCGCCGCCTGCGGTGATCAGCCAGACCTGATTCCCATCCCAGTGTGGAGCGATGCTATTGATCATAATGCGCCGCTCGGTATCACTACGTCCTATTACCGGCGTCAGCATCCCAACGCCCATATCAAAGCCGTCAGCCACGGCAAAGCCTATCAGCAGCACGCCAATCAGCAGCCACCAGACAAAACGCAACACTTCATAGTCAAACATCGTTGTTCTCCTTTATCCGCGTACCGGCTGCACGTCACGCTTCACCGACTCATGGTGATAGCGGCCTGTTTTCAGGCTGCTCGGCCCCAGACGGGCAAATCTGAACATCAAATACATCTCTGCTACCAGGAACAGCGTATAGAGACCGCAGATCAGCACCATAGAGAACAACACATCGCCTATTGTCAGGGATGAGTTTGCCACTGCCGTTGGCAGTACCTCACCAATCGCCCATGGCTGACGGCCATATTCTGCGACAAACCAGCCCGCTTCAGCGGCAATCCAGGGCAACGGAATGCCATACAGAGCGGCTTTTAGTAGCCAGCGTTTCTCGCCAATGCGATTACGGATCACACTCCAGAACGCCAGGGTGATTATTGCCAGCAGCAGTGCGCCGCACAGCACCATAATGCGGAAGGAGAAATAGAGTGGCGCGACACGTGGAATTGAATCTTTTGCCGCCTGCTGAATCTGTGCTTCACTGGCATCAGTCACTGCTGAGGTATAGCGTTTTAGTAGCAGACCATAACCCAGATCCTGCTTGCTGGCTTCAAACGCAGTACGCACCGCTGGATCCTGACTGCCGCTGCGTAGCTCATTAAGCAGTCCATAAGCTTTGATGCCGTTACGGATACGGACTTCATGCTGTGCCTGTAGCTCTTTCAGCCCGGTTACCGGCGTATCTGCTGAACGCGTGGCGATTAATCCGAGCAGGTAGGGGATTTGCACGGCATAGCTGTTTTTCTGCGCGTCCTGATCCGGCAGCCCAAACAGAGTAAAGGCCGCTGGTGCCGGCTGTGTCTCCCACTCTGCCTCAATGGCTGCCAGTTTGGTTTTCTGGACATCGCCCATCTCATAGCCTGACTCATCGCCCAGTACAATCACTGAAAGCACTGCTGCCATGCCAAAGCTGGCGGCAATCGCAAATGAGCGTTTGGCAAATGCCACATCGCGCCCTTTTAACAGATACCATGCGCTGATACCCAGGATAAACATAGCGCCAGTGGTGTAGCCTGCGGCCACGGTATGCACAAATTTGACCTGCGCTACCGGGTTGAAGATCAGCTCTGAAAAGCTCAGCATCTCCATACGCATGGTTTCAAAATTAAACTCAGAGGCGATAGGGTTTTGCATCCAGCCGTTAGCAACCAGAATCCATAGCGCTGACATATTTGATCCCAGCGCTACCAGCCAGGTTACAGCCAGGTGCTGGACTTTCCCTAACCGATCCCAGCCAAAGAAAAACAGGCCGACAAACGTGGATTCCAGAAAGAACGCCATTAATCCTTCGATGGCCAGCGGCGCACCAAAAATATCTCCGACGTAATGTGAGTAATATGACCAGTTAGTGCCAAACTGGAACTCCATAGTGAGTCCGGTTGCGACGCCAAGGGCAAAGTTGATACCAAACAACTTGCCCCAGAATTTGGTCATATCTTTATAAATCTGTTTTCCCGACAGCACATAGACGGTTTCCATGATCGCCAGCAGAAACGCCATACCCAGCGTTAATGGTACGAACAGGAAGTGATACATCGCCGTCAGGGCAAACTGTAGACGCGACAGCTCGACAATATCTAACATGATGACTCCTTGCTCCTCGCATAGCACTGTTATACCCGGCAGTGAGCAATAACAGCCTTCAGGAACGGCCGATTTTTAACTTTAATTTTGTTACTAACAGACAGCGAAATCTGCCGCCTAAACAGGCGAGTAACGATGATGAAATCTTCTGAAAAAGATCGCTTCAATCGATTCTGCGTATATTCAGGCAGCGGTGGGAATCTGCATCGCCAGACTCAACCACCTGAAATGCGTTGGAAAAGATCGAATGATGCAGCGCAATTTATACCGAGTGGGTTGTTTTTAGCCAGCAGTAAAGTTGGGTATAACACGCCATTATTTGATCTGAATTAAGATATGAAATTTTCAGATGTGTATTGTCAGAATGATTGTTAAAAAGGTGTCAAAATTAGCCAGAATTTATTAAGCATGCGGTTACCTTTATCTTAATTAATTAACGTCTCCCGATGCGTCAGTGCAGAATATGAATATCGCTTTTCTGGCTGGCCAAACTGTTTTTGCCATAAAAAAAGCCACCCGCATGCAGGTGGCTTTTCAGATGTTCAGTGGTCGCGATTACTTAGCAGGCAGAACGGCTTTTACTGCATCACCAATATCTGCCAGGCTGCGCACGGTTTTTACACCAGCAGCTTCCAGTGCGGCAAATTTCTCATCAGCGGTGCCTTTGCCACCGGCAATAATGGCACCAGCGTGGCCCATACGCTTGCCTTTAGGCGCGGTTACACCAGCGATGTAGCCAACCACAGGTTTAGTCACATGCTCTTTGATATAGGCTGCCGCTTCTTCTTCGGCACTGCCGCCGATTTCGCCGATCATCACAATCGCTTCAGTCTGCGGATCATCCTGGAACATCTGCAGAATATCGATAAAGTTAGATCCGGGAATCGGGTCGCCGCCAATACCCACACAGGTAGACTGACCGTAACCGATATCGGTGGTCTGCTTAACCGCTTCATAGGTCAGGGTGCCTGAACGAGACACGATACCTACGCGGCCTGGCTGATGGATATGGCCTGGCATGATACCGATTTTGCACTCGCCTGGGGTGATAACACCCGGGCAGTTAGGGCCGATCATACGTACGCCAGCTTCATCCAGCTTCACTTTTACTGTCAGCATATCCAGCGTCGGGATGCCTTCAGTAATTGTGATAATCAGTTTGATCCCGGCTTCGATTGCCTCCAGGATACCATCTTTACAGAATGGTGCCGGAACATAGATCACGGTGGCTGTGGCGCCGGTGGCTTCCACTGCTTCACGTACGGTGTTGAACACCGGCAGGCCCAGATGCGTGGTGCCGCCTTTGCCTGGCGTTACGCCGCCAACCAGCTGCGTACCATAGGCCAGTGCCTGCTCAGAGTGAAACGTTCCCTGGCCACCGGTGAAACCCTGGCAAATAACTTTGGTGTTCTTGTCGATCAGAATGGACATTATTTTCCCTCCGCAGCAGCAACAACACGCTGTGCTGCGTCTGTCAGGCTGGTTGCTGCAATGATGTTCAGGCCGCTGTCTGCCAGTTTTTTGGCGCCCAGCTCGGCGTTGTTACCTTCCAGACGTACAACTACCGGTACGTTAACACCAACTTCAGCTACCGCACCGATAATGCCATCTGCAATCAGATCGCAGCGCACAATGCCGCCAAAGATGTTAACGAATACCGCTTTGACCGCATCGTCAGAGAGAATAATTTTAAAGGCTTCAGTTACGCGCTCTTTGGTTGCGCCGCCGCCCACATCCAGGAAGTTCGCTGGCTGACCACCGTGATGTTTCACGATATCCATGGTACCCATGGCCAGACCTGCACCGTTGACCATGCAACCGATGTTGCCTTCCAGAGCCACATAGTTCAGTTCCCACTGCGTCGCGTGCGCTTCACGTGGATCTTCCTGACTTGGATCGCGCATTTCACGCAGCTCTGGCTGACGGAACAGGGCATTGCCATCGGCACCCAGTTTGCCATCCAGACAGATCAGATCGCCCTGTTTGGTGATAACCAGCGGGTTGATCTCAACCAGCGCCAGATCGCGCTCGAGGAACATTGTCGCCAGACCCATAAAGATCTTTGTAAACTGACTGACCTGCTTGCCAGTCAGACCCAGTTTGAATGCCAGCTCACGGCCCTGATATGGCTGCGGACCCGCCAGCGGATCAAGCGCCATTTTGTGGATCAGATGCGGGGTCTCTTCCGCAACTTTTTCAATCTCTACCCCACCTTCGGTGGAGGCCATAAACACAACGCGACGGGTAGCACGATCAACCACAGCGCCCAGATAGAGCTCCTGATCGATATCGGTTGCTGCTTCAACCAGAATCTGGTTTACCGGCTGACCTTCAGCGTCTGTTTGATAGGTCACCAGGCGTTTGCCCAGCCAGTTTTCAGCGAATGCGCGGATCTCTTCCTTGCTCTTCACTACTTTCACGCCGCCCGCTTTACCACGGCCACCGGCATGAACCTGACATTTCACTACCCACGGGCCTGCGCCAATTTTAGAGGCGGCTTCTTCAGCTTCACGTGGCGTGGTGCAGGCGTAACCAGTCGGTGCTGGCATACCATACCGTGCAAACAGCTGCTTCGCCTGGTACTCGTGTAAGTTCATGTTGTTTTATCCATTCAGATCTTGAAAAGATGATCTATCCGCGCGGCATGATGCGGCGGATAACAGGTTAGGCGCGCCCTTTGCAGCGCGCCTGGTGAAAATCAGACATCCAGCAGCAGACGTGCTGGATCTTCCAGCATCTCTTTCACTGCAACCAGATAGCCCACCGATTCACGGCCATCAATCAGGCGGTGATCGTATGAGAGTGCCAGATACATCATTGGCAGGATCACCACCTGACCATTTACCGCCATTGGGCGATCTTTAATGGCGTGCATACCCAGAATGGCGCTCTGCGGCGGGTTAATGATCGGCGTAGACATCAGTGAACCAAATACACCACCGTTGGTGATGGTGAAATTACCGCCGGTCAGCTCTTCAACTGTCAGCTTGCCATCACGGCCTTTTACTGCCAGCTCTTTAATTTTCTTCTCGATATCTGCCATGCTCAGCGCATCAACATCTTTCAGCACTGGCGTCACCAGACCACGCGGTGTGGATACCGCGATGCTGACATCGAAATAGTTGTGGTACACCACATCCTCGCCATCAATAGAGGCGTTGACTTCCGGGAAGCGTTTCAGCGCTTCAACCACCGCCTTGATGTAGAAGGACATAAAGCCCAGACGTACACCGTGACGCTTCTCAAAGGCCTCACCATACTGCTTGCGCAGATCCATGATTGGCTTCATGTTGATTTCGTTGAAGGTGGTCAGCATGGCGGTGCTGTTTTTCGCTTCCAGCAGACGCTCAGCAACACGCTTGCGCAGGCGGGTCATTGGGACACGCTTTTCGCTGCGGTTAGCCACAGCTGCCGGAGCAGATGCTTCCGCCGCTGGCGCTGCTTTTGCTTCTGGCTTTTTCGCCAGATGTTTTTCAACATCTTCACGCGTCAGACGTCCGCCTACACCAGTGCCTTTGATCTGACTGGCGTCCAGATTGTTTTCTGCAATCAGGCGACGTACTGCCGGGCTTAACGCATCGTTGCTCTCTTCTTCCAGTGAGGCAGTCTGACGCTGTGAGGGTGCAGACTCGCTGCTCTCCACTTTAGCTGAGGTCTCTTTCCCGCCGCTGTTGCCCTCTTTCAGGCGACCCAGGAGCTGGCGCGAGGTGACAGTTGCACCCTCTTCTTCCAGCACGGCTTCCAGAATACCGTCAGCAGCAGCAGGAACTTCCAGCACCACTTTATCGGTTTCAATCTCAACCAGGACTTCATCACGGCTGACTGCGTCGCCAGGTTTTTTGTGCCAGGTTGCAACCGTTGCGTCCGCTACGGATTCAGGTAAATCGGGAACGAGAATTTCTACGCTACTCATTTTCTTTCCTTTTTATTAACCAAGGTTCAGCGCGTCGTTGACCAGGTCTTGCTGCTGTTGTTGATGTACGGACATATAGCCCACGGCCGGTGAAGCAGATGCCGGACGGCCTGCGTAACGCAGCGACGCACCAAATGGAACCACTTCGCGGAAATGATGCTGACTGCAATACCATGCGCCCTGATTCAGTGGCTCTTCCTGACACCAGACGAAATCCTGGACATGGGAGTAATCTTTAAGCGCTTCCTGCACTGCTTTGTGCGGGAATGGGTAGAGCTGCTCAATGCGCACGATAGCCACATCTGCCTGCTCGTTTTTACGACGCTGCTCCAGCAGATCGTAATAGACCTTACCGGAACACATCACCACGCGCCTGACCTGCTTCGCATCCAGTGCGTCAATCTCGCCGATGGCAGGCTGGAAGCTGCCGTTCGCCAGATCGTCAAGGCTGGAGATCGCCAGCGGATGACGCAACAGCGACTTCGGTGACATCACGATCAGTGGGCGACGCATACCGCGCAGTGCCTGACGACGCAGCATGTGGTAGACCTGCGCCGGTGTGGAAGGAACACATACCTGCATATTCTGCTCTGCACAGAGCTGCAGATAGCGCTCAAGACGAGCAGAAGAGTGCTCTGGTCCCTGACCTTCATAGCCGTGCGGCAGCAGCATTACCAGGCCACACATACGACCCCATTTCTGCTCGCCAGAACTGATAAACTGGTCAATAACCACCTGCGCACCGTTGGCAAAGTCACCAAACTGCGCTTCCCAGATGGTCAGCACGCGCGGTTCTGCGGTGGCGTAGCCATACTCAAAGGCCAGTACCGCTTCTTCAGAGAGCACGGAATCCCAGACTTTGAACTGACCCTGGCCATTATGGATATGGTGCAGCGGTGTGTAGGTAGAGCCATTCTGCTGGTTATGAATAACGGCATGGCGATGGAAGAAGGTTCCACGGCCAGAGTCTTCACCTGAGAGACGCACCGGAATGCCCTCATCCACCAGCGTGGCATAGGCCAGATTCTCTGCGCCACCCCAGTCAAACGGCTTGTTACCCTCTGCCATCTCTTTGCGGTCGTTGTAAATTTTAGCGACACGCGACTGGACTTCTACGGCTTCCGGCACAGTACTGATGCGACGAGCCAGCTCCTGCAGACGTTTCAGATCCACGGTTTCCGGATAGCTCTCATCCCACTCATGGTTGAGATAAGGAGACCAGGTAAAGGAGTGCAGGCTCATTGGGCGCCACTCAGGCACCACGCACTCACCGGCATCCAGCGCATCGCGATAGAGATTGACCAGCTCAGTGGCATCTTCCTGCGACGCCATGCCCTGACTCTGCAGCTGATCGGCATAAAGTTTGCGCGGCGTCGGATGCTTTTTGATCTTCTGATACATCAGCGGCTGGGTAGCGCTTGGCTCATCCGCTTCGTTATGGCCGTGGCGGCGATAGCAGACCAGATCGATAAAGACATCACGTTTAAAGGTGTTGCGATAATCCAGTGCCAGACGGGTAACAAACGCCACTGCTTCCGGATCGTCAGCATTTACGTGAAAAATAGGTGCCAGTACCATCTTACCAATATCAGTACAGTAAGGTGTGGAACGTGCATCCTTTGGATTTGACGTGGTAAAACCAACCTGGTTATTGATAACAATACGTACTGTACCGCCGACTTCATAACCACGTGCCTGCGACATGTTCAGGGTTTCCTGCACAACACCCTGACCAATCACGGCAGCATCACCATGAATGGTGATTGGCAACACTTTGTTGCTGCCTGGTTCTGCCAGACGGTCGAGACGAGCACGCACCGAGCCCATCACTACCGGGCTGACAATCTCCAGATGCGATGGGTTAAACGCCAGCGCCAGATGAACCAGCCCACCTTCAGTTTCCACATCTGATGAGAAGCCCATGTGGTACTTCACATCACCAGTGCCAAGATGTTCTTTGTGTTTGCCGGCAAACTCATCAAACAGATCCTGCGGCTTTTTGCCCAGCACGTTGATCAGCACATTCAGACGACCACGGTGCGCCATACCCAGCACGACTTCGCGCGTGCCGCTCTTGCCAGCGTGACGAATCATCTCACGCAGCATCGGGATCAGCGCATCGCCACCTTCCAGTGAGAAACGCTTGGCACCCGGGAATTTAGCGCCGAGATACTTTTCCAGGCCTTCAGCTGCCGTCAGCTCTTTCAGGAAACCTTTTTTCTCTTCAGCACTGAAAGAGGCACGACCCACTACTGACTCAAGACGCTGCTGGATCCAGCGCTTCTCTTCTGTGTTATTGATGTGCATATACTCAGCACCAATCGAGCCACAGTAAGTCTGTTGCAGAGCGGCGTAGAGGTCAGCCAGCTTCATCGTCTCTTTGCCAATCGCAAATGAGCCTACGTTAAAGCTTTCCTGAAAATCGGCGTCAGTGAGATCGTGAAATGCAGGGTCAAGATCGGCCACGATATCCTGTTTCCACAGGCCAAGCGGATCGAGGTTTGCATGCTGATGGCCGCGGAAACGAAATGCGTTAATCAGCTGCAGGACTTTAACCTGTTTGGAGTTGGTCGCAGGATCGATGACAGTAGAGGTGTAGCGGGTAGCATCCTTCGCCAGGCGGCGGAAATAGTCACGCGTTGTGGAGTGGAACTGCTCTGGTTTTACACCGGTACCGGGCAACTGCTGGAACAGGTCGCGCCACACTTCATCAACAGAGTCAGGATCGGTAAGGAAATCCTCATAGAGTTGCTCTATGTAAGACTGGTTCGCGCCGGCCAGCCAGGAGGAGTCCAGCCAGGGTTTCATCGCGCTGTTCTGCATTGTGATCCCTTAAGCATTAATCTGCTTTTTATGAGGTTTCATTTGTTGCCGCTTTCGCGGCTTGCCGTAGTGAGTTCAGCGATACGAACCTGTGCGCTACCGGCGCCCGGCCCGTAAGGGAACCTTTATAAGCGTGGTAATCACCGCGCTTATAGAGGCTTCCATAAACTGCCGGGAACCTGGGTTCCCGGACAGTACCTCTAAAACGATTATGCTCCGCGCTGCAACAGCATCGACTTGATATGCCCGATGGCACGCGTGGGGTTTAATCCTTTTGGACACACGCTTACACAGTTCATGATGCTGTGACAGCGGAATACGCTGAAAGCATCACTCAGGTTATCAAGGCGCGACTCGGTTTCAGTGTCGCGGCTGTCAATCAGGAAGCGATACGCTGCCAGCAGACCGGCCGGGCCAATAAACTTGTCGGGATTCCACCAGAATGACGGGCACGAGGTTGAGCAGCAGGCGCAGAGAATACACTCATACAGGCCATCCAGATGCTCACGTTCCGCCGGGCTCTGCAGATGCTCGCGTGCCGGTGGATTCTCACCGTTATTAACTAAAAATGGTTTAATTTTCTCATACTGGGTGTAGAACTGGCTCATATCAACGACCAGATCGCGCACGACCGGCAGACCCGGCAATGGACGGATCACGATCTTTTTGCTGCCGTTACCCAGTGCGGAAACCGGCGTAATACAGGCCAGACCGTTTTTACCATTCATGTTGAGGCCATCTGAGCCACAGACGCCTTCACGACAGGAGCGGCGGAACGCCAGCGTCGGATCCTGCTCTTTCAGACGGATTAGCGCATCCAGCAGCATCATATCGCGGCCATCTTCTGACTCGAGCGTATAGTCCTGCATACGCGGCTTGTCATCGACATCCGGATTGTAACGGTAGATAGAGAATTCAAGTTTCATCATGACCTCCGCAATTAGTAGGTACGCGCTTTCGGCGGGAAGGCCGCGCGCAGTTTCGGCTGCATGTTCACCTCACGGCGCGTCATGCTTTCCGTTTGCGGAACATAAAGACTGTGGCACAGCCAGTTTGCATCATCACGCTCCGGATAGTCGAAGCGGCTATGAGCGCCACGGCTCTCGGTACGGAAGTTTGCCGCCACTGCGGTTGCATAAGCGGTTTCCATCAGGTTATCCAGCTCCAGACACTCAATACGCTGGGTATTGAAATCAGGTGAGCGGTCATCCAGACGCGCATTCTTCAGGCGCTCACGAATCACCTTGAGCTCAGCCAGTCCCTCACGCATCGCGTCCCCTTCACGGAATACCGAGAAGTTGTTCTGCATACAGCGCTGCAGCGCTTTACGGATTTCAACCGGATCTTCACCCGTGGTGTTGTTTTCCCAGCGATTAAAGCGAGCCATCGCTGCATCGATTTCATCGGCGGTGGCATCACGCAGCTCACCCTGCTCGGCGATACACTCCATCAGATGCACACCAGCCGCACGACCAAACACCACCAGGTCAAGCAGCGAGTTACCACCCAGACGGTTAGCACCATGAACCGATACGCAGGCGATTTCGCCAACCGCAAACAGACCCGGAATCACTTCATCTTCACCCTGCTCATTCACACGCAGCGCCTGCCCGGTTACACGGGTTGGAATGCCGCCCATCATATAGTGGCAGGTTGGGATAACCGGAATCGGCTCTTTGATAGGATCAACGTGAGCAAAGGTGCGTGACAGTTCAAGGATCCCTGGCAGACGAGACTCCAGCACTTCCGCGCCGAGATGGTCAAGTTTCAGTTTGATATGCGGACCCCACGGACCGTCACAGCCACGACCTTCACGGATCTCAACCATCATTGAACGGGCAACAACGTCGCGACCCGCCAGATCTTTCGCATTTGGCGCATAACGCTCCATAAAGCGCTCGCCATGCTTGTTCAGCAGATAACCACCCTCACCGCGGCAACCCTCGGTAACCAGCACGCCAGCCCCGGCAATGCCGGTTGGGTGAAACTGCCACATCTCCATATCCTGCATCGGCACGCCAGCACGGATAGCCATACCAACGCCATCACCGGTATTGATATGCGCGTTAGTGGTGGACTGATAGATACGTCCGGCACCACCGGTGGCAAGGATAGTCGCCTTGGCTTTGAAATAGACGGTTTCACCCGTTTCAATGCAGATTGCAGTACAGCCTACAATGGCGCCATCGGCGTTTTTCACCAGATCCAGCGCGTACCACTCAGAAAAGATAGTGGTTTTGTTTTTCAGGTTCTGCTGATACAGGGTATGCAGCAGTGCATGGCCGGTACGGTCAGCAGCAGCAGCAGTACGCGCTGCCTGTTCGCCGCCAAAGTTTTTCGACTGGCCACCAAATGGACGCTGATAGACGCGGCCATCATCAAGACGGGAGAAAGGCAGACCCATATGTTCCAGCTCCAGAATCGCTTCAGGGCCGGTTTTGCACATATATTCGATAGCGTCCTGGTCACCAATATAGTCGGAGCCTTTAACGGTATCGTACATATGCCATTCCCAGTTATCTTCATGGGAGTTACCCAACGCAACGGTGATACCACCCTGCGCTGATACCGTATGAGAACGGGTCGGGAATACCTTAGAAAGCAGGGCACAGCTCTGGCCCGACTGGGAGATTTGCAGTGCGGCACGCATACCTGCGCCACCTGCGCCGATCACCACGGCATCAAATTCTCTGACTGGCAAATTCATTTACACACCCCACACAACAACAGTGCCATAGACGGCATACGACAACAGCGCGACCACAATAACCAGCTGCAGCAGCAGACGTGGTGCCAGCGCTTTGACATAGTCAGTCAATACCTGCCACATACCGATCCAGCCATGGATCAGAATGGAGAACAGCGTCAGCAGCGTAAACACTTTGGTAAAGGAGGAAGCGAAAAAGCCGCGCCAGACCTCATATGTCAGCGTATCGGTTATCACGACAAAACCGAGCAGATAGATGATATAGAGTGTGATTAACATTGCTGAAGCACGAACCAGCAGCCAGTCATGGATACCGTTACGTCCTAAAGCAGAAGCATTGCTTACCATACGAGAACTCCAGCCAGAATTGAGAGCACCACAGTGATAACAAAAACCGCCTGCGCAGTACGGGTTCCCACCTGCAGGGTTTCAGCGGTGAAGCCAAAATCAGCCAGCATATGACGAATACCGCTCGCGGCATGATATGCCAGCGCAGTCAGAATGCCCCACATGATAAATTTGGCAAAGAAGCTATCCATAATGGATGCCGCCTGCTGGAAACCTTCGGGAGAAGAGAGAGAGAGGCCCAGTAACCAGAGCAGAATTCCGAGAGCGACAAAGGTAATCACGCCGGAGACGCGGTGGAGAATGGACGATATTGCAGTAACGGGAAACCGGATCGTCGTGAGATCCAAGTTAACAGGTCTTTGTTTTTTCACGGTTTTGCCCACACAGCTCTTTTTATTTTGCTTCCTCCGGTCCTGAATTGCAGCAGAGCACAGAGCGTGTTCAGACTACAACCGCCACCAAAATAGCAACATCCAGTGTTAAGTGAAGCGGGTAAAACGCTGGGTGGCTCCTGGTGTCAGGGTGTTCCGGAGACCTGGCGGCAGTATAGGACGATCACATTCTGATTACAATTCCCCTACAAACTGTTTGGTCACATTTAAGCTGAACAGTGATCAGGGTCACGCTTTTCACATTTTATACATTTTTAATTATCTGATTTGACAATAGATCAACATTTCAGTTACAAACAATCGCACTAAAGCCCTATGATGCACAAAAGTTATGGGGATACACTTTCCCCTAAGCTCAAGTTATGTAACATTGCCCTAACGAGCAACATTAATCGTCAGGTTATTGGTTACCAAGAAGTTATGTCGTGACAGGATCTTTAACATCTGTAATGAGCAACATCTCACGCTCACATGTCACTACCCCGAATTTCTTATGTACCGCTGTACCTCGCTTACTGCAGGTGATTACCGGGTAATAATCTGAACGGGGTGGAGTTACGCAACATGCAGGCTATTCTGGTGTCTAAAGATCCTTACCTACCCAGGCGCTATGGAGACAAAAAATGACAGATAAAAAAGTGACGCTGACCCTACAAGACAACAGCACCCTTGAACTGGATGTGATGCAAGGCACTCTGGGACAGGATGTTGTTGATGTCCGCGCCCTTGGCTCACAAGGCCTGTTTACCTTTGACCCCGGTTTTACCTCTACGGCGTCGTGCGAATCTAAAATCACCTTTATTGATGGTGATGAAGGTATCCTGCTGCATCGCGGTTTTCCTATCGATCAGCTGGCAACGCACTCCAACTATCTGGAAGTCTGCTATATCCTGCTCTATGGTGAAGCGCCTACTCAGGAGGAGTTCAAAGAGTTCTGCACCACGGTTACCCGCCATACCATGATCCATGAGCAGATTACCCGCCTGTTCCACGGTTTCCGTCGTGACTCACACCCAATGGCGGTGATGTGTGGCGTAACCGGTGCACTGGCCGCGTTCTACCATGACTCACTGGATGTGAATAACGAGCGTCACCGTGAGATCGCTGCGTTCCGTCTGCTGTCAAAAATGCCAACGATGGCAGCCATGTGTTACAAATACTCAATCGGCCAGCCATTTGTTTATCCGCGTAATGACCTCTCCTATGCTGGCAACTTCCTGCATATGATGTTCGCTACGCCGTGCGAAGAGTACAAAGTCAATCCGGTGCTGGAACGCGCCATGGATCGTATCCTGATTCTGCACGCTGACCATGAGCAGAACGCCTCTACCTCTACCGTACGTACTGCTGGCTCCTCAGGCGCGAATCCGTTTGCCTGTATCGCGGCCGGTATTGCTTCGCTGTGGGGACCTGCACATGGCGGTGCGAACGAAGCCACGCTGCGTATGCTCGAAGAGATCAGCAGCGTTGAGCATATTCCGGAGTTTGTACGTCGTGCTAAAGACAAAAATGACTCATTCCGTCTGATGGGCTTTGGTCACCGCGTGTACAAAAACTACGATCCACGTGCGACCGTAATGCGTGAAACCTGCCATGAAGTGCTCAATGAGCTGGGCATGAAGGATGATTTGCTGGAAGTCGCGATGGAGCTGGAGCATATTGCGCTGAACGACCCCTACTTTATCGAGCGCAAACTCTATCCAAACGTAGACTTCTATTCAGGTATTATCCTGAAAGCCATGGGTATCCCTTCTTCGATGTTTACCGTTATTTTCGCGATGGCGCGTACCGTAGGCTGGATTGCTCACTGGAAAGAGATGCATGATGAAGGCATGAAAATTGCCCGTCCGCGTCAGCTCTACACTGGTTACACCGAGCGTCAGTTTGAATCTGCGCTGAAAAAATAAGCGGTGACAGGTAAAAAACCACCTGCATAGCAGGTGGCATTGATAACGCCCCATAGGGGCGTACTAAGTCCAGACTCTGAGAGCCTTCCCTTCACACCTCTTTTAGTGGAAGCTGGCTCTCTTCAACTTCATGCTTT
>CAJYKU010000017.1 GCA_913775175.1 uncultured Pantoea sp. | reverse complement strand
ACTGTATCGATTGTGGAAAACTTCGCGCCAACCGGTCGCCATAACGTGTAACGTCAGCAGCGTTTCCCTGTTGCGCGGCGAAACGTATCTGTAACCACAGACTCTCTGCCGTTGCGGGCAGACGCTGTTGGTAAACTTCTAAAAGCAGCGAAAGCTTCTCGCCTGCCAGCTGCGCCAGCTGCCGTTCACCCTCCTGCAGCAGCAAATTACCCTGCTCGGGTGCAGCTTCCAGCGCAAACAGCAGCTGCTTGCGCGCGGCGGCATAGTTGCCCGCCTGCAGGTAACAGTAGCCAGACAGGCGTTGGGCATCCTGACGGGCATTGTTCTCCTGCGCCTCAATCGCCAGCTTAAACTGTTGATGCGCTTCATCATACTGCCCTAATCCGCAGAGAAACGCACCGTAATTGTTAGCAACATAGCCATTAACGGGAGCTAACTGCTGAGCCAGTTGATAATAGCGGCGTCCCGCAGAGCTGTTCTGCTGCGCGCTGGCAACCCGCGCCAGCGCCAGCGGCACCCGATAATCTTTGGGTGCCATATGCTGCGCCCGTTGCAGGTTGCGCGTTGCCGCAGCAAAATCGTTAACTGCCAGATAGTGCAACCCCAGCTGCAGCCGAATATCGGCAGCGTGATGAACTGGCGGCGCGGTGACACACCCGGTTACAACAAAACTCACTGCAACACTAAAGCATAATCTCTTAAGCATAACACTCTCCCTGTGTAATCACCGGGGAGAGTGGCACGCTTTACATCTGAGACGAATAATCAGATGCCAGGTTTCAGATCGCCTTCACAGAGATGGTATCGCCCGCCATTTTTTTACGCAGGGTGCGCTTGGTACGATCGATAACCTCACCCGCCAGCTGTCCACAGGCAGCATCGATATCATCACCACGGGTTTTGCGCACAATGGTAGTAAAACCGTAATCCATCAGCACCTTAGAGAAGCGATCGATACGGCTGTTGGAGCTGCGGCCATAAGGTGCGCCCGGGAAGGGATTCCATGGGATCAGGTTGATCTTGCAGGGCGTGTCTTTCAGCAACGCCGCCAGCTCATGCGCGTTGTCGGTGCTGTCATTGATATGATCCAGCATGACATACTCAATGGTTACGCGTCCCTGGTTAGCGTTCGATTTCCCGATATAGCGTTTCACCGCAGCAAGGAATGTTTCGATATTGTACTTTTTGTTAATCGGCACAATTTCATCGCGAATGGTGTCGTTCGGCGCATGCAGTGAGATCGCCAGCGCTACGTCGATCATATCGCCCAGCTTATCCAGTGCCGGTACTACGCCAGAGGTGGAGAGCGTGACGCGACGCTTGGAGAGACCAAAACCAAAATCATCCAGCATGATATCCATTGCCGGCACAACATTGTTGAGGTTAAGCAGCGGCTCACCCATACCCATCATCACCACATTGGTAATCGGGCGCTGTCCGGTGACTTTTGCCGCACCAATAATTTTCGCTGCGCGCCATACCTGACCAATGATCTCAGAAACACGCAGGTTGCGGTTAAAGCCCTGCTGCGCCGTGGAGCAGAATTTACACTCCAGCGCACAGCCGACCTGAGAGGAGACACACAGCGTGGCGCGCTCTGCTTCCGGAATATAGACCGTTTCAACCAGCTGATCGCCAACGCGAATCGCCCATTTGATGGTGCCATCACTGGAACGCATCTCTTCCGCCACTTCCGGCGCACGGATCTCCGCACGCTGCATCAGCTTGCCGCGCAGCACTTTATTGATATCGGTCATCTGCTCGAAATCATCGCAGCAGTAGTGGTAGATCCACTTCATTACCTGATCGGCACGGAACGGCTTCTCACCCATTTCAATAAAAAATTCGCGCATCTGCTGACGATTAAGATCGAGCAGGTTAATTTTTTCGCTTTTGGGAGAAACCACGACGGGGGACGCGGACGCTGGCGTCACAATCTGTTCGGACATAATAATCTCTGGCCTCGTTGTTACACGTTACGGCTCTGGTTAAGAAAGAAGAAAACAGTACGCCCCTGCTAAGCCAGGCTCAGCAGGGGCGCATTATTGTACTACAACTGCGGCATGATGCCAGGCCAACCGCTTTACGCTCACATAAAAGGTGTAAAGTGCCCTGTCCGCATTAGCCGCCACGCACTTAGCGGGTGCGTGGGCAGATTTCGTTCTCAGCGAAGAAATAGGCGATTTCACGTGCTGCAGACTCAGCAGAGTCAGAACCGTGGGTCGCGTTTTCAGTGAAGCTGTCTGCGTAATCGGCACGCAGAGTACCTGCCAGCGCATTGTCCGGGTTGGTTGCGCCCATCAGGTCGCGATGACGCTGAATCGCATTTTCGCCTTCCAGAGCAGAGACCACTACCGGGCCAGAGGTCATGAACTCAACCAGACCATCAAAGAATGGACGGCCTTTGTGCTCTGCATAGAAACCTTCAGCCTGCTCTTTGGTCAGGTGCAGCATTTTTGCGCCAACAATTTTGAAGCCTGCGCTCTCAAAACGGTTGTAGATAGCACCGATAACGTTCTTAGCAACGGCGTTTGGTTTGATGATAGAGAAAGTACGTTCGATTGCCATGATTACCTCTGAATTAGCATCCTGAATAAACCGGGAACCCTCTCCCGGTAAGAAAAACGCGCCGATTATAGGGAGATCAGCGCGTGTTGCCTATGAGTGATTGATGGAATTATTGAAAATAATTGATTTTGGTCGGTGCAGAGAGCTAAAAATTGTGACGTGCAGCGCCTCAGCCGCGGGTAAATGAGAGCGAAGTCAGCGCCCCGGCCTCATCCATTACCACCAGCTGATAGCTTCCCGCCTCAGTCAGCACCAGAGAGGCGCGATCGGCCTCTCTGGTCTCAACAGGTTGCCCATTGAGAAACCACCAGCGCGTGCGGCCCTGTCCACCCTGTACCCTGACGGGCAACACCAGCACCTCATGCCCCGGCAGTGGCTGTACCCGCTGACCGTTTATTAATCCTGCTATCACCATCGGCGGTGCGCTGCCCGCCAGGCGTGGCGGACAGTGCTCATCCACCGCGGGCAGACGCTCTGCACGGCGCTCACTCTCCGGCAGCCACGGCTCAAGCGGCAGCGGCCACAGCAGCAGCTCGCGCGGCTGTGCCTCCGGACAGTCGGGTGCCACCCGCAGCCCGCGACGGTTTTGCCAGTAGCGCAGATGTAAACCGCTAAGGCTCTCCTGACCGGGTGCCAGCAGCGTGGGTGGCAGGGTCTGATTGACAATCCAGCTCTGCCGCCGCTGCCTGCAGTTTCTGTCGCCGGCGGGTAGCGGCTGACCGCCCGGCCAGCAGATCAGCTGAGTGCTGACCCCGGCCGGACGCGGATCGCGGATCATCCTGCCCGGTGGCTGGCGTCCTGCCAGCAGAGCGTTGACCTGATTCATTATCGGAACGGCAGAGGTAAATCCCGCCTGTCCGGCTACTGGCGTGGCGTCGGGACGCCCTGCCCAGACTCCAATCAGATAGCGCGGCGTAATACCGATACTCCAGGCATCACGATAACCGTAACTGGTGCCGGTTTTCCACGCCAGCGGTACAATGTCGCTCACCTCGCCGCTGGCGGGTGGCTGCGCCTGCCCGGCCAGTATGCGCCGCACTACCCACGCGGCTGCTGGTGAGAGCAGCGGCCGCTGCTGCAGAGGCTCATCGCTGAGCCAGCGCAGCTGTGCCGCATTACCCTGCCGGGCAAAGGCACTATAGGCGGCGACCAGTTCATCCAGCCGCGTGCCGGTTCCCCCGAGGATCAGCGACAGATTTGGCTCAGCCCCTGCCGGGAAGCGCAGCAAAAGGCCGATATTGCGCAACTGCGCCGTCACGCTTTTGGGGCCAAGAGCCTCCAGCAGCTGAACCGCCGGCAAATTCAGCGAGCGTTGCAGCGCCTCACTGGCGCTTACCGGACCGTGAAAGCCACTGTCAAAATTGCCGGGGCGATAATCGCCAAAGCGACGTGGTACATCCTGCAATAACGACTCGCCATGAATTACTCCCTGATCGAGCGCCATGCCGTAAATAAACGGTTTCAGCAGCGATCCGGGCGAACGCACGCTGGCGATCATATCCACATGACCAAACCGACTTGCATCATTGAAATCGACCGAGCCTACATAGCCACGCACCTGCATACTCTGATGATCAACCACCAGCAGCGCCAGCGAGCTACGCGGTGGCAGGCTGTTTTTTAGCGATGCGGCCAGCCTTTCCAGTTCGCGCTGCAGCGATATATCCAGCGTAGAGACAATTTTGTTATCACGGGAGAGTGATAGCAGACGACGTGCCAGCAGCGGCGCGTGCTGCGGCATACGGCGTGGCGGCAACCAGACCGGTTCCTGGCGAATCTCCGCGATACGTTGCGCCGGCCAGACCTGATACCAGGCCAGCCGATCCAGTACCTTGTTACGTGCAGCTTCAGCACGCTGCGGCCAGCGGTCAGGTCGCAGGCGGCTTGGTGCCTGTGGCAGCACAGCCAGTAATGCGGCCTCCCCTTTTGTCAGCTGTGACGGCGGCTTGCCCAGCCAGATCCAGCTGGCAGCACCCACGCCCTCTACGGTGCCACCAAACGGTGCACGATTCAGATAGAGCGTCAGAATATCGCGTTTAGAGAGGTGCCACTCAAGCTGCAGCGCGCGCCAGCTCTGCACCACTTTGCCGCGCAGCGTGCGCGGCTGCGGATCGATCAGGCGTGCAACCTGCATGGTCAGCGTGCTGCCACCGGAAATCACCGCGTGCTGCATCAGGTTCTGTCCGATAGCGCGCAGTACTGCCAGTGGATTAATACCCGGATGTTGCCAGAACCAGCGATCTTCGTAGGTGAGCAGCGCCTCAATATAGGCAGGCGCGACCTCGTCCGGCGTGACCGGGTAGCGCCAGATCCCCTGCCGATCCGCAAAACGCCATAGCGGCGTGCCATCTGCCGCAACGACCACCCGCGCAGGTTGCAGCTGTTGCAGCGGCAGCGGATCGAGCCGGTCAAGCAGCCACAGCAACCCGGTCAGCAGCGGCAATACCAGTAGCCAGCGCCAGCGCCAGCGCCGATAATAACGTATCATCAGCGCTTAACGGATAGTGAGCTGTGCTGGCGTACTGCCAATTGCCCGCCACGCGGGCACATACATCGACTCTACCTGCGGCGGCGGCAGATGATAACTGCCTGGCGTGACTACCCGCGCCAGATAGAGCAGTGTACCCGGGGTGTAGCCATCCAGCGCCAGCGCCGCAACAAAGCGATCGTCACGAAACTCAATATGCTGAATGGTGGTCTGCTGCATATCCATCAGGCTCTCTTTCAGTGCATCAGCGCTGCTGGTCAGACTGGCACTGCTGTCACCGAGATTCTGGTTTTCCAGTTCCAGACCCGCTGGCAGCAGATCCACTACCAGCGCATCGTTCACCGCTTCGCTGGCAGAGACCTGCAGTTTCACCAGCAACAATTCACCGCTTTTCAGCTGTGACAGATCCGCAGACTTGCCATCCAGAGTAAAAAATTCCCGGCGAATATTGAGCACCTGGCTCATGGGAGCCGGCGCACTGCGCGGGTAGCCCACAACATTCAGCATCGCGTAGAGCGGCGTATCGTTTTCGCTGCTGACCTGCACCCCCTGCTGTAGCTCTCTGGCGCTCAACGCCCTGTTCAGCGGCGTATCACGCGTCAGAGTTTTACCCGCTACGCTGGCCTGCCAGCTGCGACCCGGCTGCTGCTGCGCCCGCGCAGCGAGGAATAACGCATTATTTTCCTGCGTTGAGAACCAGCGCTTGCTGTGTACCGCTTTTGCCAGTTCGTTCAGCAGTACGCCCTGCTGATCCGGCAGCAGCGTCTCTTCCTGTAGCAGCGCCAGCATCAGAGCCCGATCGCGCAGTGGCGTTCCGTAGTCTCCCAGCCAGCTCTCCGGGGCACGCTGCATTCCGCTGCCCGCTGTCAGTGCCAGCTGCGCACGCTGAGGATCACCCATCAGTTTTAGCGCAATACCCAGCTGAACCAGTGCCAGCCCGGACTTTGCCTGCGCACGCTTTTCATATAGCGCGCGTAACGCACCGAGCGGTGCTTTCTGCTGACGCGCCAGCACCAGTGCTGCATACGCCTGTACACTAAAACGGGTGGCATCTGCATCGCTGCTCCAGCGTGTCTCAATTTCGGTGGGATCCTGCAGATAGCGCAGCAGACGGCTATTGGCTCGTGCCACTATGCCCTCTGGCAGCGTATAACCCGCCTCGCTGGCGCGCAGCAAAAAGTCAGCGGCGTAGGCGGTGAGCCAGAACTCCTCCGGGCTTTCCCGGCTCCAGAGGCCAAAACTGCCGTTACCCAGCTGCATTCCGGCAATACGGGCAATACCGGTGTCAATTGCCGCCCGACGCACATCATCGCTGCTGCTTTTAACCCCGATTGCCGCCAGTTGATCGTGACGCATATAGAGCGATGGCCAGAGACCACTGGCGGTTTGCTCCAGGCAGCCATAGGGCCAGGCATAGAGCGCACTGATATAGCGGGCTATATTCAGTGGCGGCTGATTACTGAGCGATAACTGCCCGCTAAGCGTAGCTGGCTGCAGATCGCTGAAAGCCGCCGGAGGCAGCTGCCAGGGTTGATTACGCTGTAGCACACTGTCAAAACTCAGCGTCTGCGCGGGCCAGGCGGGACGTACACCGATACGCCAGCTACGGCTGGTGGATTGTATGCTTTCACCGGGCAGCCTCACGCCATTCAGGCTGACTTCAACGCTGCCATCGCCAAATCCCTCACCGGCACTGACCGGAATCGTTATGGTACTGCGCTCACCTTTCGCCAGCTGCACAGTCTGCGGCACGCTGCCGATCAGGTTCAGCAACCCGCGAGTCGCCACGTTCAGGGTCACTGTTTGCGGCTGGTCGGTCAGATTGGTGACATTCAGCGCCAGCCTGGCACGATCGCCGCTGGCCAGAAAGCGCGGTGTTGCCAGTTCACTTATCAGCGGTGCCGCAACCACCAGTTTACGCTCGGCTGCGCCGAAGCTGTCATCGCTCCAGGCCTGCGCCATCAGTCGTAACTCCCCATTAAAAGCGGGGATCGGCAGCGACAGCGTACCTTCGCCCTGTGCATTCAGCGTTACCGGCATTAGCTGCTGTGCGATAATTTCAGCATCGGTGACTGGTTTTTTGCCACCGCGTGCCAGCGCATCTGACTCACCGCCATCGCCGCCAAAACGCAGCGCTGCTAATTTGCCGCCTCCCTCAATCAGCTGACCAAAGACATCATACTGATCGGCGTTATAGCGCTTACGTCCAAAGAACGCCTCCCAGGGATTAGGTGTTTTGTAGTCGGTGATATTGAGTACGCCACTATCTACCGCCGACAGCAGCACCTGTATCTGACGCGGCAGCGATCCGCCTTCACGGCTCGCCCGGACTTTTACCTGCAACGTCTGTTCCGGACGAATTTTCACCGGTGCATCCAGGCTAAGGTCTAAACGGCGCGCAGGTGAAGTCATCGGCAGATGCAGCAGGCCCACCGCGCGTTTGGGTGTTGTGCCTGTGGCTTTATCGCCATCGCGCACAACAATGGCGCTGAGATAGAGATCGTGTCGCTTCCAGCTGCCTGCCAGCGGCACATCGACGGTCGTACCACCAGCCGGCACCGTCAGCACCTGCCACCACAACGCACCGCTGCTGGACTCCACCAGCAGATAGCCCTTACCCGCTGCGGGTGACTCTACTGTTACACGGGCGGTTTCTCCTGGCTGATAGGCGCTTTTATCGATTTTCAGCTTCACGCGATCGGGGCGCAGTGCGCCGGTACCATCAGTGTTGTCCTGCCACCAGTAACCAGCGTTAAACCGTACGCTGCTGATCACCGCATCGCCTTTACGTACTTCAAGGCGATAGCTGCCTGACTCCACCGGCACACTGACTTTCTGGCTGCCATCCGCCGGAATATTGATCTGCTGTTGATCTTCCAGCAGATCTTTCTGCTCAAAACGCGACTGCCACCCCTCGCTTTCAGAGAAGCTCCAGTAGTCGTCACGTCGTTCATGGATCAGACGCACATCCAGATTGGTTGCCGCCAGCTTTTCCCCCTGCGGCGTGGCGTAAACCACATCAAATTCGGCAAGACTATTCTCCGGTACTGTGGGTTCGTCGTGATAACGCCCGGAGCGGTAGTCATACACTGATTCACTGCGGAACAGCGGACGAATACCAGGTAACGCCGCAGCGGGCCAAATCGCCTGCGTGACACGGCGAACCACCGGACGGCCACCAGCTTCCAGCAGACTGGCCTGCAGGGTTAAGTTCAGCGGTGAGTGACCCCCTGCCCAGCTGCTGGCAACCTTAAGCTGCAGCTTGCCACTGGCATCCAGTTTTTCGCTCACCTCATCCAGCGAGCGCGTTAGCGTCTCTGTTACATCGCCAAACTGATAGCCGGGCAGCGCAGGAACAGCGTCGCGTGCCGCATGCAGAAGCAGCTGCCCCTGCAGTTCGTTACCGGCAGCAGGCGCACCATAGAGGTAGCGCCCCTCAATAGTAAATAATGCATCAGCATCCATGCTCAGCGGCTGTTCACGACCACTCAGCGTCAGAGCCATCCGCTCTGGCAGAAAATCCTCGACCTGAAATGGCCAGTTGCGCGGCTGATTGTCACCGCTATTGATACGCAGCGTCCATTCTCCGCGCATCGCTGTCACTGGCAGCGCAAAGCGTGTCTGGTAAAAGCCATGCTGCGGCTGCCAGACAAAGGTCTGTGCCACTTCGCCATCCGGCTGGATCACCTGGGCTTTAAGCGGCTGGTCGGGCAGCGGCTCGCCATCAGCATCACGCAGCAGCGCGTTCGCTATTACCGTTTCACCCGGCCGGTAGAGATCGCGTGGCCCAAACAGAAACAGCTGTTTGTCGAATCCCTGATCGCCTTCAACTGCGAACTCAGCCAGATCCAGTGCTGCCCGGGAGAGATTGATTAGCGAGGTCTGGCCGTTTTGCATTGCCAGCAGTAGCGTGCCACTCTCCGCTGCTGGCAGACGCAGATGCCCGTGACTGTCGCTACTGCCGCGCGCCAGCACTTCACCCTTCTCATCCAGCAGCCGGATATCTACCTTATCCAGCGGCGCACCGCTTGCCAGACTCTGGGCAAAAAGCTCCAGCTGTGTCGGGAAGCGATGCAGTGACAGACCAATGTCGCTCAATGAAAACAGGGTGGCAGGCTGGGTATAGTTATAGGTGCCAGCCTGTTTCATCACAGCCAGATAAACGCCGGGTTGTGCCAGCGCCTGGATATCGCTCAACGGTAATTGCAGCTTTTCGCGCGTATTACGCGCCGGATTGAGTTCAAAGCGGCCGCTGTAGATAAGATCGGCCTTTTTTAGTAAATCGCGTGATTGCCAGTAGGAGAGATTACTGCCACTGTTCCATTCAGCCAGAAATCCGCTTAGCGCAACATTTTTGATGCGGAAGAAGTCAACATCGACCTGGCTGACATTCAGCGCCAGTACCGGCAATCCCTGCGTCAGGCGCAACGGTAGTAGCGATCCGCGGCTGGCAAAGCCAACCATCGGCTCAATATCGCGCGTTGTGAGACTCTGGCTGAATGAGGTGGTCAGGGTTGTGCCATTTGCCGCCTGCAGGCCCGGCGCAACCTGCACAGTGAATTTACGAGCTGGCTCAGGATGTCGCCAGCGCAGTGTTTTACCATTTTTTGCCAGTTCCCAGCCACCATCGACCCGGCCACGCTGCTCATCGGTCAGGGTGATAAAACGACTGACATCCTGCTGACTCGCCAGTGGCGTATTGAACGTCAGCACCAGTGCTGCCGCGCCATCCAGCTGCAATTCTGAAAAATCGATGACCGCAGGCAGCTGCACTGTGCGCTCCGCAGCAGGCGTTTCCGCCGCCTGCAGTGGCAGCAGAAGGCCGCCCATCATCAATCCCCCCAACAGCACCCCGATCAGTCGCGGATTAACTGCTTTTGTCATGGTAACTCCCTCACCAGCTCGAAAAGTAATCAGAGTATCACACGCATTTTCAACGGATGCTGCTAACTTTCACAATCCTGCACTTGAGATAGGGCGCACATTCCCGGAGACTGATCTTTTCCCGCAATCTGAGAGAGAAAGTAACCATGACGGCTCCCCTGTTTGTATCGGCTGAGTGGCTGCACGACCACTATAAGGATAACGAAATTCTGGTGCTGGATGCGCGCATGGTGCCGCCAGGCCAGGATGCTGTACGCGATGTGACGGCCGAGTATCATGCTGAGCATTTGCCGCAGGCACCCTTTTTTAATATTGAGGCACTCTCTGATCACACCTCTCCCTATCCTCATATGATGCCGCGTCCCGAACGCTTTGCTGTGGCGATGCGCGAACTGGGCGTACAGCAGGATAAACATCTGATTGTTTATGATGAGGGCAACCTCTTTTCGGCACCGCGCGCCTGGTGGATGCTGCGCACCTTTGGCTGTGAACAGGTATCTATTCTGGCTGGCGGACTGCAGGGCTGGAAACAGGCCGGATATGATACGCAGAGCGGTGCCGTCACTCTGCCAGAAGCGGATTTTGAGGCGCACTTCGATAGCAGTCAGATCCGACGCCTTAACGATGTCCTGTTGATCAGCCATGAGGGGGGCGCGCAGATTGTCGATGCACGTGCGGCCAATCGCTTTAATGCCGAAGTTGACGAGCCGCGCCCCGGGCTGCGACGTGGCCATATTCCGCACAGCCTCAACCTGCCCTGGAATGCGCTGGTAGAGAATGGCGCACTTAAACCCGCCGCCGCACTGCGCGAGCAGTTTGCTCAGGCAGGCGTAAAACTCGATCAGCCGGTTATTGCCAGCTGCGGTTCAGGTGTCACGGCGGTGGTACTGATTCTGGCGCTGACTGCGCTGGGGGTACGCGATATCACACTTTATGATGGATCATGGGGAGAATGGGGCAGCCGCGATGATTTACCGGTTGAGCCATAACCGGCCCTGATGAGACAGCGTCAGGTTGCTTTTCAGGGCAACCTGACGCTGCACAGATGCCTTGCGCCGGTAAGCTAAATAATACGCTGGCTGCCTTTGAAATCACGCAGAAAGCTGCCCCAGCGCCGCTCGTAAAACGGCGTGAGATGAGCGGTAAAAAAGTGGCTGACGCCCTGTTGCTGCACGGCATCAACTTCGCAGATATCAATCGGGGCATCTTCAATCAGCGTATCGGTTGCCACACTACCCGCAGCCTGAATAATCTCACTGATATGGCTATCCGCTTCAATACCAATCAGCAGGTTGGGCTCCTGCGTGGCATCTTCGCGGATGCTGGCAATCCAGGCGCGCCGCACCTGCTTATATTTGGCAAACAGCTGGGTCAGTGAGTCGATCATCTGCGCTGGTGGCTCAGCAACTTCCGATAGCAGCAGCGCATCGCCGCTCTCCAGCACCGTCTGCTGGCTCAGCGCACTCCCCTCCTCACCAATCAGATGAGCAATCTCACCGGGCGAAAACTCCTTGCCGGCAGGCAGTTTGGGATTAAGAAACAGCGTTTCACCCAGCGTCATCTCAAACAGCGTACGCGCCGGTAAACGCAGCCAGGGCTGTTCACCCTCAATCGCCTCACTCATTGCTGCTTCTGAGGTAAAGAAGGGGATCACGCTGCCACCGCCCTCTTTTTCCCAGTGCTGCAGCTCCACCGGTGAGCTGGCATTAAACTGCTCTGCCGGGCTTTCGCCGGGCACCCAGATATCAGAAACCAGCAGCAGCTGAAAAAATTCCGGACGATGCGCCGGCTCAGTAGCGGCCAGCTGCAGCACTTCTTCAAGACGATTACTCATGCGTGTTTTATTCCAGTAAAGCGGGCAGGCGCAGGCCTGCCCGTCACACAACTATTTCAGTAACAGATTGGCAAGCGTGCGAACGCCAAGCCCGGTGGCTCCAGCCGACCACTGATCTACTGCGCTTTTGCGATAGGTCGCCGAGCAGTCAATATGCAGCCAGCCCTGCTGATATTTGCTCACAAAGTAAGAGAGAAAAGCAGCCGCGCTACTGGCTCCGGCAGCATGTGCCGGACTGGCAATATTGTTGAGATCAGCAAAGTTAGATGGCAGATGAGTGCGGTGGAACTCCGCCAGCGGCAGACGCCAGAACGCCTCGTTTTCACCCGTAGCGCTGCCAAGCAGCGACTCTGCCAGCACATCATCAAAGGTAAACAGCGCGTGATAGTCATTGCCGAGAGCGGTTTTGGCCGCGCCGGTAAGTGTGGCTGCATCAATCAGCAGTTCCGGCTGCTGCTCACTGGCATCAATCAGGCCATCAGCCAGCACCAGACGCCCTTCAGCGTCGGTGTTCATCACCTCAACCGTTTTGCCGTTGCGATAGCGAATAATATCGCCAAGGCGGAATGCATTACCGCTGACCATATTATCGGCGCAGCAGAGATAGAGTTTCACACGGCGGGTCAGGCCACGTGCAATCGCCAGTGCCAGCGCACCCGTCAGCGTTGCGGCACCGCCCATATCGGACTTCATGGAGTCCATAAACGCGCTCTGTTTCAGGCTGTAGCCGCCGGTATCAAAGGTGATCCCTTTACCCACCAGGCAGGCATAAACCGGCGCACTCGCATCACCGGTTGGGTTGAAGTCAAGCGCCAGAAATACCGGTACGCGCGACGAGCCACGGCCTACAGTATGAATACCGCTATAGCCCTGTTCGCGCAAATCTTCGCCCTTGATAATACGATAGCTAATCGCGTCACCACCCACCTCGCTCAGCAGATCAATAGCGCTGTGTGCCAGCTGCTCCGGACTCAGATCTTCAGCAGGCAGATTGATGGTATCGCGCACCCAGTCCACGATCTGCAGACGCCGATCCAGCTCAGCACGATCCTGTTCGCTCAGCGATGGCCACGCGACCTCACGCCTGCCTTTCGGACTGCGATAGCCCTGCCAGAATGCCCAGCACTTCTCCAGATCCCACCCTTCGCCGCTCAGCGCCACATGGCGGATCCCCTGGCTGTCAAGCTTACGCGCAGCACGCTGAATACTCATCAGGGCATCGGCACCTGTGAGGTGCAGCGTCATGCCATCTTCATTGCTGCTCAGCAGGGCGTTATCGCCCCAGCGTGCATCGGCGGCAGAGGCACTGAGCGTAATTGTCATTGGTTGTGTTGTCATCGCGTGGCTCCGTTTGCATGGGGTAGTATTCTGCGTCATACCGGCGCAGATTAGCGGGATGCTGCCGGGGCAACACTCCGCATACGGTTAACTGCTTTATTAACCAGCGCAATCGCGTAGTCAATCTCCTCCTGCGTGGTAAAACGTCCCGCGGAAAAGCGCAATGAGCTATAGGCCAGTTCCGGCTCAACGCCCATGGCACGTAACACATAGGAGGGTTCCAGACTGGCAGAGGTGCAGGCAGAACCTGACGAGAGCGCCAGATCTTTGAGCGCCATTATCAGTGATTCGCCATTCACCCGGGCAAAACTTATATTCAGAATATTTGGCGCGCTATGTTCAGGAGAACCATTAAGCTGTACGCCGTCCAGCGCACTGCTGATGCCATGCCAGAGCCGCTGCCGTAGCGCAGTCAGACGTGCCATCTCCTCCTGCATCACTTCCTGAGCGATAGCATAGGCTTCGCCCATGCCAGCAATCTGATGTACCGGCAGCGTGCCGGAACGCATACCGCGCTCGTGTCCGCCACCATGCATCTGTGCGTCAATTACCACTTTTGGCTTGCGACGCACCCAGAGAGCACCAATGCCCTTTGGCCCGTAAAGTTTGTGGGCTGAAAACGACATCAGATCCACGGGCAGCGTGCTGAGGTCAAGCGGCAGCTTGCCAACGCTTTGTGTGGCATCAACATGGAACAGAATATCGCGGGCATGGCAGAGCGCTCCCAGCGCTGCAATATCCTGAATAACACCCGTTTCATTATTCACATGCATCAGTGATACCACTACGGTATCGTCGCGCAGTGCGGCAGCGAGCATCTCAGGCGTAACGATACCGTCACTGCCCGGCGTCAGATAAGTCACATCATAGCCTTCGCGCTCCAGCTGCAAACAGCTATCCAGCACTGCTTTATGCTCAGTCTGGCTGGTAATGATATGTCGGCCCTGAGCCCGGCGCGCCTGTGCCGCACCTTTGATCGCCAGGTTATCCGCTTCTGTGGCACCCGAGGTAAATACAATCTCGCGCGGATCAGCATTAACCAGAGCCGCAATCTGATTGCGGGCAACATCTACCGCCTCTTCAGCCTGCCAGCCAAAACGGTGTGAACGGGAGGCTGGGTTACCGAAGGTGCCATCCAGCGTCAGATACTGCATCATTTTGCTGGCGACCCGTGGATCCACAGGCGTGGTCGCTGCGTAATCCAGGTAGATCGGTAATTTCATGGCGCTACAACTCCGTTAAAGAAACACAGCTCTTTATAACATGATTCAGCCTGTGCAGAGTAAACCGGTCATGCTGCCGGTAGCCTGAAGGGAGATAGCACAAAGCCCCGGCGGCTTAATCGCTAAGCGGCCGGGGCTTTGTAAGAATATCAGTTAAATAAACAGGAAAAGTGACAATCAGGCACGCAGATTAACGTTAATGGTTTCCTGCACACGATGCTGCTGAAAACGGCGGTTATCCGCGCTGTTCTGGCGATCGGCAACATCAAGGATCTCCTGATTATTTACCAGCTCAGCCAGCGTGATATTGTTCAGGAAGTCGCTGATACGTTCGCTGAGATCGCGCCATAATACGTGAGTCAGGCAGCGTTCACCGCCCTGGCATCCTTCTTTGCCCTGGCATTTGGTCGCATCAACTGACTCATCAACAGCAGTAATCACTGCACCAACCGCAATCGCCTCAGCCGCTTTACCCAGCAGATAACCTCCGCCCGGGCCGCGCACGCTGGCAACCAGACCATGCTTACGCAGACGCGAGAATAACTGCTCCAGATAGGAGAGCGAAATGCCCTGACGCTCTGAAATATCTGCCAGCGGTACCGGTCCCTCATGCGAGTGCAGGGCAACGTCCAGCATAGCGGTAACGGCATAACGTCCTTTGGATGTCAGTCTCATAGCGTAAAACCTCGTCAGCGTCCGCCTTGACGCAGGCGGGTTATCTGTAAAATGTCAGTGAGCGCAGTCTGACATTCCCGAGTATTTTGGTCAACTATTTAACCTACCATTTTACTCAACTATTTAACCTGGTATTTTACTCAACTATTGCCGCGGTCGCCGCGTGGCTTTTCAAACGATGAGAGCATACCGCGCAAAATATTGAGTTCATCGCGTTCCGGGCGAGCACGGGTATAGAGACGGCGCAGCTTGCTCATCACCTGACTCGGCGTACCGGTGCGGATAAAACCGCTCTCCAGCATCATATTTTCAATATGCTGATAGAAGCGCTCGAGATCGTCCACCAGTGGATAAGGTGACTCAGCATATTCCGGCTGCGGTGCCGCGCTGTTTTGCGCATCGAGCCACGCCATACGCACTTCATAGGCAATAATCTGTACGGCCATCGCCAGATTCAGCGAGCTGTACTCCGGGTTAGCCTGAATAGCGACATGATAGTGGCACTTCTGCAACTCTTCATTCGTCAGTCCGACACGTTCGCGGCCAAATACCAGCGCGACGGGTGCCTGCTGTCCCTCCTCCACGCTTTTAATACCGCATTCGCGTGAGTCGAGCATTGGCCAGGGCAGCGAGCGTGAACGGGCGCTGGTGCCGACGACCAGACTGCAACCCGCGATCGCTTCATCAAGCGTATCAACAATACAGGCGTTGCCAATCACGTCGCTGGCACCTGCTGCGAGTGAGATCGCCTGTGAGTCAGGCTTAACCAGCGGATTAACCAGATAGAGGTTACTCAACCCCATGGTTTTCATAGCGCGGGCAACAGAACCCATGTTGCCGGTGTGCGAGGTTTCAACCAGTACGATTCGGATATTTTGCAGCATAATTATGGGCAGATGAGAAAATGATGGTGCGCATCCTAACATAAAAGCAGGACATTTGCTGAACACGCTGCTATACTCCGCGCCGTTTTCCCTGTTCTTTAACATCCAGCGAGAGATACCGATGCATCCGATGCTCAACATCGCCGTGCGCGCAGCGCGCAAGGCCGGAAATTTAATTGCCAAAAATTACGAAACCCCGGACGCTGTCGAAGCCAGCCAGAAAGGCAGCAACGACTTCGTTACCAATGTTGACCGTGACGCAGAACGCCTGATTATCGAAGTCATTCGTAAATCTTATCCGCAACACACCATCATCTCAGAAGAGAGCGGTGAGCTGGCCGGAGAGGATCAGGATATTCAATGGGTAATCGATCCGCTGGATGGCACCACCAACTTTATTAAACGCCTGCCACACTTCTCCGTCTCTATTGCCGTGCGCATTAAAGGCCGTACCGAAGTTGCTGTTGTCTACGATCCAATGCGTAATGAGCTTTTTACCGCCGTACGTGGTCAGGGCGCACAGCTGAATGGCTATCGTCTGCGCGGCAGCACTTCACGCGATCTCGACGGTACTATTCTGGCCACCGGCTTCCCGTTTAAAGTGAAACAGCACGCCACTCCTTATATCAATATTGTTGGCAAACTGTTTACTCAGTGCGCCGATTTCCGTCGTAGTGGTTCTGCTGCACTCGATCTCGCTTATGTGGCATCAGGCCGCGTTGATGGCTACTTTGAAATTGGTCTGAAACCGTGGGATTTTGCTGCGGGTGAACTGCTGGTGCGTGAAGCTGGCGGTCTGGTCACTGACTTTACCGGCAACCATGGCTATCTGCACTCCGGTAACATTGTGGCAGGTAATCCGCGCGTAGTGAAAGCGATGCTTTCCACCATGCGTGATGAACTGAGTGAAGCGCTGAAGCGCTAAGCACAAAAAAAGGCGGCCCGCAGGCCGCCTTTTTTATCGTACCAGTTAACGACGTTCGTGCGTTAACACCTGGCGGGGCTGAGTGCGACGACCGACGCCACCCATAACCGCTGCCAGTACAGCTTCAATAATCAGCATGATAAAGGTGAACCAGCTCGCTTTTGCCGTGGCAGCAGCAGCCTGTTCAGCCGCTTCACGCGCTTTCTGCTCTGCTTCCTGCTTCAGCTGCTGATACTTCTGCATCGCCTGCTGATAGCTCTGCTCCGCCTGATTCACAATCTGCTCAGCTTCCTGGTCGCTCTTACCGGTGCGCGCTTTGATGATGTTTTTCAGTGCGTCGCGATCGGCAGCCTGCAGTGTATCAGCGTGACGGCTTAACACACCTTTAAACCAGTTGCTCAGATCGGTATCTGCATTCTGCGGATTCTGTGCAGCGTTTTTCGCCTGATTTTCGGCATTATTTGCCTCGTTATTTGCATCCTGTTTCAGATTCTCTGGCTGCAATTCTGGCTTGCCAGTCTGACGCAGCGTGGTCTCCAGTTCATTCTGCAAATCATCAAGGTTAATGTTATTTTCCTGTAACTTCTCTTTTGCCATATTTGCCAGCGACGGAGCGACAGAAGAAATACCATTACCCAGCGCGTTAACACCAGAACCCAGGATATTAAAGGCACCGCCAATAATACCGCTTGCCAGTGAAAACGCCAGCCAGAGAGTAATAAGCGTGCTGACACCAAACATCAGCAGGCCATGCATTGCACCTTCACGCTGCGCCATGCGCCCCGCTACATAACTCCCCACTGCGATTGCAATCAGCATGCTGGCGCCGGTCCATATCAGCGCACCAGTACCAAGATGTTGTAGAGGATTTTGCTCCTGCTGCGGATCAATTGTAGTGGCGCCAATTGCTGTGCCTAATACGGCCAGTAATATATGGACAATCAGCGCGGTAATTACACCAGCAAAAATTGCGCTCCAGGAAATACGTTTTAACGGTAATCCCGTATATGTATCAGTTACGGTTTCCGTAATGCCATTGTGCGTCCGGATTTCAGGCATAGTTTACTCCTCGCAAAAGACGACGACAGATAAAAGTTAATTAAAAAATCCATTCTCAGCTGATGTCATTTAGCGTAGACAGAGAATGCCAATTTCACCAGTAACCTGTAGCAGGATATTTTTAACTGGCAGAGAAAATACCTGTTCATGCGCAACGATTGACCTGATTAATGATTACTGACGATATTAAAACAGGCGCAATCCGCCACTGGCTGCCGGAGAAGCACTTTGCCATAGCGCTATACCAGCCACGGTAAGCAGCAGTGCACCCGGCAGCGTCAGCAGCGAAGACAACACGCTTAAAACGGACGCAGGCCGCTACTGGCCGCCGGAGAAGCACTTTGCCATTGCGCTATACCAGCCACGGTAAGCAGCAGCGCACCCGGCAGCGTCAGCAGCGAATACAACACGCTTAAAACGGACGCAGGCCGCCACTGGCTGCCGGAGAAGCACTTTGCCATAGCGCTATACCAGCCACGGTAAGCAGCAGCGCCCCCAGCAGCATCAGCAGCGGAAACAGCACTGCCAGTCGCGCACTGCGACGCACGCTGGATCGGGCCAGCGATTCGGCCAGCAGACGCGAGCGCACCACCATAATCCCCAGAGCGGAGACTGTCAGTCCGGTTCCCGCCGCCATTACCAGTGCAGCTGCCACTCCCCACAGATAGACATTCATTACTTTGGCAAACAGCAGCATCATAATCGCGCCCGAGCAGGGACGTAATCCCATTGAGAGCACAACCAGCATTTGCGTTTTAACGCTTACCATCCGGGTCAGTTGTTGCCCGTCAGGGACATGGCGATCTCCACAGCCGCAGTACGCATTGTGCTGATGATCGGGCGTGAGGGGCTGAAAGCGCCAGTGAGTCGGGTGCAGAGTGCGCCAGAGAGCACGCACCGCACGGGCGCCGAGCCAGAGACCCAGCGCTATTACCAGCAAATAACTTCCCTTTTCCAGCCAGTAGCTGCCCAGATGCAACTGACGCGCAGAGGCCTGCAGCACAACCAGCATTAGCGTCACCAGACCAATTGCTACGCCGCCCTGTAGCAATGCAGCCAGTAACGTAAGCCGCAGGCTGGTACGCATCTGCGCTGGATGTGTGGCAAGAAAGGCTGAAATCACAACTTTGCCATGTCCGGGCCCCAGTGCATGAAGTACACCATACGCCAGGCTAAAGAGCAGAAGTGATATGCCCGCCCGGTGCGGCTGAGTCGCTACCTGCTGCAGCAACGCTGTCATCTCCCGATGCAGCGTTTTCTGCCATAGCACGCTTTGCAGCAGGATCTGCGGCCAGCAGAACACGATAAGCAATCCTGCCGCGCTCAGCGCCAGTATGATGTACAGCAGCGACCAGCGATGACGAACCGGTACAGAGCGCACGCTTAGTGACATATCAGCTCTGCCTGCTGGGCAAACTGGCGGCCAAGATCCCTGTCTTCCGCTGGCGCATCAGCTTTATCCAGTGACAGGGCATACTGCTGCAGTGACACATCGGGCTTTGGCGTAGTTAACTGTAGCTGGCACTGTGCTGCTACCGTGGCATCCATAGTGACATCCTGTAGATTGTCATAATGCATATCAACAAAATAACTGGGATCAAAGGTTAACAGGCGATAGCGTTTTCCGCTTAATGGCTGGGGCTCTCCCAACGGCACGAGAAACGTTAGTACCGCTTTATTGCCCTTGCGTGACAGAGAGTATGTCTGCGGCAGATTGAGAAATTTCACCCGCTTTTTTCCCTGCCATAGCTCGGTAAAGTAGTGCTGTCCCAGAACATTTGCCATAACCTGCGCCGCCAGCTTCTTCCAGACTACGTCGTCAGGTCTGGCGTTGCCGGCATCATAGAGCAGATCGGCAGAGGTGATCTCATCCATTGTCCAGACTGCTTTCATCGCTGTCAGCTGATTATCTTTGCCGATAAGTTCAGTTTTCATCGCAATAAAGCTGTGCGGATGGCAAAAAGCCGCGATCGGAAACAGCAGCATAAAGGAGAGAAGCGTATTTTTCATATGTTATAATGTAACAATTATCAGGATGAAGGTAGTCCGGGCAGGAAAAATTGTGACCCGTTCCGAAGCTCTGAATAAAAGTTGTCACCTTAAGAGCGTTTTCAGCACATCATTGGCTATTCTTAGCAAAAATAAGCTGCGGATAACCTGATAAATGAGTTTTGTGCCTGCTACAGCACCGCTCTTCAGCCGTTCCCAGCGACGTTGCCATCTGTTACTGCTGCTGTTTCTGCCCGCTCCCGCACTGACGCTTGAAAAACTGTGCCAGCTCAACGGTGTTGATGCTGCGGTGGCCCGACAGGATATCGCGGATGTAGGTGAAGAGATACAGCGCTTTCATCAACTGGAACTACACCAGATGGTGGATGGCAGCTTTCGCATTCATGGTACGGAACTGAACAGACGAGTTTGCCTGATCTACTGGCTGCGACGCGCGCTGCGTCTGTCGCAGGATTTTGTCTGCGAGCATTTTACCCCTGCGCTGCGTCAGCGGCTTAAGGTGCTGAAAATTGAGAAAGCGCTTTGGGATGAGATCAATCTGCAGGCGCTGATCCAGCACTGCAGCCTGCGTCTGACGCGCGATTTTTCACCCCGTGACCGTCTTTTCCTGCTGATCTATATGAAATATGCGCTCTGTCAGCGCCAGAACGCGCTGTTTAACGATCGGCAACGCAGCTGGCTGGCAGAAAAAGCAGAGCGCGCAGCTGCTGATGATGTTATCCACCACTGGCAGAAACGCTGCCATCTGATGCCAGATGCCAGTGAAACGGATTTCTGGACGCTGCTGTTCAGTCTGATCCATGCGCCTGACGCCACCCAGCTGAGCGCACCGCAGGCTCAGCAGCTGATGCACGCTGTTGAAGCACTGATTGCCCGTTTTGAGCAGCTGGCAAAAACGCGTATCAAAAATCAGCAAGAGCTGAAACTGCAGCTTTACACTCACCTGGCGCAGGCACTGGATCGCAGCCATTTTGCCATCGGTATCGATAACAGTGTGGCGCTGGATGTTGCACGGCTCTATCCCCGTCTGATGCGCACCACTGAACGTGCATTGCACCATTTCAGCAGCGATTTCGGTACCCGGTTCAGCAGTGAAGAGATAAGCCTGGTCGCGGTGCTGTTTGGTGCGTGGATGATGCAGGAGAGCGCGCTGCAGGAAAAACAGGTGCTGCTGCTGACCGGTGCTGATGCGGCACTGGAGCAGCTGCTGGAGCAGCAGTTGCGCGATATCACACTGCTGCCCATCAATATCACGTATCAGGATATGCTGCATTTTCAGCGGGAAGGCGCACCGCGGGATGTGGCTCTGGTCGTCACGCCTTATGCGATTTCACTTCCGCTGTTTTCGCCGCCGCTGATCCATGCCGAGTTGCCGTTAAGCGATTATCAGCAGCAGCGCATTCTTCAGCTCCTGGACTCCTGAATTCCGGGACGCAGAAACAGCGCCGGAAGTGCGACCAGTGCCATTACCCAGAACAGATGTCCCTGGAGATGGGCAAAGAGCAGGCCACAGATCATAGTCATTACCGCAATTCCGCCCCCCATCGCCAGCGCCGAATAGAGCGACTGCAGACGGATCACCTCCCCGCCTTTACGCGCAGCAATAAAGCGCATTGCTGCCAGATGGCAAACAGTAAAGCTGCCGCAGTGCAGGATTTGCGCCACCACCAGCAGCGGTAATGCTGTGGTCGCCCCCAGCATTGTCCAGCGCACCAGTGCGCAGATGCCGGAGAGCAGCAGCAGATCGCGCGCGCTCCAGCGCCTGAATAATCGGTTACTCAGCGCAAAAATCGCAATTTCCGCGACGACTCCCAGAGACCACAGATAGCCAACCACCGACGCGGAGTAACCAGCCTGCTGCCACCAGATAGCACTAAAGCTGTAGTAGGCAGCATGGGCGCCCTGCATTAGCGTCACGCAGACCATAAAGCGCCAGACGCTGTTTTCCCGTAGCAGATCGCGCCACACCGCCCAGCCACCCTGGGAACCCTGACGCGCATCCCCCTGCGGTCGTGTCTGTGGAGTCAGCAGCATACCGCCAAGCATGGCGACAACGCCAAGGCTCAGCAGCAACAGGATCGCCTGATAAGAGTAAGCACTGACCAGTATTCCGGTCAGTGCCGAGCTGATAACAAACGCCAGCGATCCCCAGAGCCGAACCGGGCCATAGACCAGACCAATCTGACGTGTCCATGTCGCGGCCAGCGCATCGCTTAGCGGTACCAGTGGCGAGAAAAACAGATTAAACCCCACCATAACCAGCAGCAGCCAGAGCCACTCTCCACCCAGCCAGAAGCCCAGCGCAAACAGCAGGGTCAGCAGCGCCAGCAGCCGCAGCGCAACAATGAGCTGACCCGGGTTTTTAACCTGTGAGGCGATAAGCAGGCTGCCGCCAAAACGCGCCACCATACCGCAGCCAAGCAGCAGACCTATTTTTTCTGCATCCAGTCCACTTCCCTGCAGCCAGACGCTCCAGAATGGCAGATAGATGCCATAGCAAAAAAAGTAGGTGAAGTAACTGAGTCCCAGCCACCTGGCTGATGCGATGGTCATTTTTGCTCCTGTGGCCAGTGCCATCCATTGCGATGTGGGCGCTACTTTGACAAATGCCCCGCTAAAAGAAAACCTTTTGCTAACGCTGACCGCAGGCTGCGGTACTATTTTGGCAATAAAAAAGGATGGCCGTAGCCATCCTTTTAACACTCCGCTATACGCTATCAGGCATAGACAGGCAGACGGGCACAGATATCAAGCACTTTCTGTTTGGTGCGCTCAATCGTGGCTTCGTCATTAACGTTGTCCAGCACATCCGCAATCCAGCCAGCCAGCTCGCGAACATCCGCCTCTTTAAAGCCGCGACGGGTCACTGCTGGCGTTCCGATGCGCACGCCTGAGGTCACAAACGGACTCTTGGGATCGTTTGGCACGCTGTTTTTGTTAACGGTGATATTAGCACGACCCAGTGCGGCATCAGCCTCTTTACCGGTCAAACCTTTGCTCACCAGGTCGATCAGGAACAGGTGATTGTGCGTACCGCCAGATACGATGTTGTAACCGCGCTCCAGCAGAACCTCAACCATCGCTTTGGCGTTTTTTGCCACCTGCTGCTGGTAGGTTTTAAACTCTGGCTCCATCGCCTCTTTAAATGCTACCGCTTTACCCGCGATAACATGCATCAGAGGACCGCCCTGCCCGCCAGGGAATACAGCAGAGTTGAGCTTTTTATACAGATCCTCATCACCATTTTTCGCCAGGATCAGGCCGCCGCGCGGACCCGCCAGGGTTTTATGCGTGGTGGTGGTAACGATATGCGCATGTGGAACCGGGTTAGGATAAACATCCGCTGCCACCAGGCCCGCCACGTGTGCCATATCAACAAACAGATAAGCACCGATACTGTCAGCGATTTCGCGCATTTTTGCCCAGTCGCAAACGCCGGAATATGCTGAAAAGCCGCCGATAATCATTTTTGGCTTATGCGTCTGCGCCAGCTCAGCCAGCTCGTCGTAATTGATCTTGCCGGTTTCATCAATGCCGTATGGGATAACGTTATAGAGCTTACCGGAGAGGTTGACCGGTGAACCATGCGTCAGGTGACCACCATGTGCCAGGTTCATCCCCAGAATGGTATCGCCTGGCTGCAGCAGCGCGGTAAACACGGCGAAGTTTGCCTGTGAGCCGGAGTGCGGCTGCACGTTGGCGAAGTCAGCATCAAACAGCGCTTTGGCGCGATCGATTGCCAGCTGCTCAACAATATCAACATATTCACAACCGCCATAGTAGCGCTTGCCTGGATAACCTTCAGCGTATTTATTGGTGAGCTGTGAACCTTGCGCCTGCATAACGCGCGGGCTGGTGTAGTTTTCTGAAGCAATCAGTTCAATATGCTCTTCCTGACGCACCTTCTCCTGCTCCATAGCCTGCCACAAATCGGCATCATAATCGGCAATGTTCATATCACGCTTTAACATCCGCATCTCCTGACTCAGCAACTTTAACGGCAATTTAAGCCCCGCTTAGGGGCGAAGGCCAACAGTGTAAACGGTTTTGCCAGGGGACGATAGCATCAGGAGGCTCTTTTTACGCAAACGATTGGCTTGCCAGTGGCACGGCTTTTTTACGCGCTGACCCGCGATAAAAAAATAGTGATATTTTCCCTTAACTATCAGAAATCTCTGTTTGAGGTTGAGTTATGTCGTCAATCTGCCTGTGGACTATTTACAGCAATTAATCGCGATTATAAGATATATTTAAAATACAACTTTAAACTATCACTGCTGAGATTTCTGTTATGCTTGATGCTCACACCATTGCTACGATTCGCTCATCTGTCCCGGCTATTGCGAAGATGGGTCCCTCACTCACCGGCTATTTTTACCAGAAACTTTTAACTGACCATCCCGAGCTGGGTAATGTGTTTAATATGAGTAATCAGCGTAGTGGCAGCCAGCGCGAGGCGCTGTTTAATGCCATTTGCGCCTACGCCGCTCATCTTGAAAATCCTGCTGCCTTACGCCCTGCAGTGGAGAAAATTGCGCAGAAACATGCCAGCCTGAATATTCAGCCGCAGCAGTATGCGCTGGTGGGCAGCGCGCTGCTCGCGACGATAAAAGAGCATCTCGATCCTGGTGAGGAGGTTCTCGCCGCATGGGGCAAAGCGTATAACGTGCTGGCCGAAATTTTTATTCAGCGTGAAGAGGCGATCTATCAGGCTTCTGAGCAGAAACCTGGCGGCTGGCGCGGCCTGCGTGATTTTCGCATTCGCCGCATTACTGCTGAAAGCAGCGTGATTAAAAGCGTTGAGCTGGTACCCGACGATGGGCAGCCAGTGGCTGATTTTCTGCCAGGGCAGTATCTCACCATTAGCCTGCAACCGACAGGCTGCGACACTCTTCAGCATCGTCAGTACTCACTGACACATGCACCCGATGCTCAGGCGTATCGTATCGCGGTAAAGTGCGAGCCGCAGGGTACTATTTCCGGCTGGTTGCACCATCATGCTCAGATCGGCGATCGCGTGGCGTGTGCAGCCCCTGCTGGTGATTTTGTGCTTGAGGCTGCGCCGGACACGCCGGTAACACTGATTTCAGCTGGCGTGGGTCAGACACCGATGCTGGCGATGCTGGATGCACTGTCACAACGCCAGCATCCGGCTGCGGTCACCTGGCTGCACGCTGCGGACAATGGTGAGCAGCACGCATTTGCGCAGCAGGTAGCGGCGCTGGGTAACACCCTGCCCTGTTTCCGCAGCCATATCTGGTATCGCACGCCTGCCAGCAGTGATACCGGTTATTTTGATAGTCACGGACTAATGGATCTGGCGCATATCTCTGCCATGTTATCTGAGCCACAACAGCAGTTCTGGCTCTGTGGCCCGCTGCCGTTTATGCAGTCTGTCGCGCGTCAGCTGCTGGATGCAGGCACTGACGCCGGTCGCATTCATTATGAACGCTTTGGTCCGCATAAGATGCTGTAACTGTTAGCGAATGCAGTTGCAGCGGTGCCGCAGAGTGATATTACTGAATGGTGTCGCATCCGTTGCCAGTGGCAGCACAGTTGAGAGCGAAAACTGCAATAAAAAAGCCTGCCGGATGCAGGCTTTTGGCCACTGAAGGCAGAAACGATTACATCGCTTCTTCATCCTCTTCGCCGGTACGGATACGTACCACGCGGGCAACATCAAAGACAAAAATTTTGCCATCGCCAATTTTGCCAGTCTGCGCCGTTTTCATAATGGTTTCCACGCAGGTATCGACGATGTCGTCGCCCACCACCATTTCAATTTTTACTTTTGGCAGAAAATCGACCATATACTCTGCACCACGATAGAGCTCAGTGTGGCCTTTCTGACGGCCAAATCCCTTGACTTCGCTGACTGTCATTCCGGTAATGCCGACTTCCGCCAGTGCTTCACGCACATCATCAAGTTTAAATGGTTTGATAATTGCATCGATCTTTTTCATTGCAGATCCTTTTTTCGCTCCCTCCATGATGGACGGATAACAGAGAGTATATATCGTCGGAGTCATCTGTAACGCCGACGCAGCAAACTACTCTTTATAGTCGCTGGCGTCCAGCTCATGCCGGGAAAGCAGCTTATAAAACTCGGTACGGTTACGTCCAGCAAGACGTGCCGCATGTGTAACATTGCCTTTGGTCATTTGCAGCAGTTTGCGCAGATAGTTGAGCTCAAACTGATTACGCGCTTCGGCAAAGGTAGGCAGCGCTGTATTTTCGCCTGCCAGTGCCTGCTCTACCAGCGCCTCACCAATCACTGGCGCAATACTTAACGCCACACACTGCTCAATAACATTTACCAGCTGGCGTACATTGCCAGGCCAGCTGGCGCTGACCAGTCGCTTCATCGCCTCAGCGGAAAAGCTGCGCACGAACGGTTTATGGCGCTCGGCAGCCTGACGCAGCAGATGATTTGCCAGCAGCGGAATATCTTCGGCGCGCTCATGCAATGCCGGGATCTTTAAATTCACCACGTTGAGGCGATAGTAGAGATCTTCACGAAAGCTCTTTTTCTCCATTGCCTTAGGCAGATCGCGGTGCGTGGCTGAGATAATACGCACATCGATTCCGATATCGCGGTTACTGCCAAGCGGGCGTACTTTACGCTCCTGCAGCACGCGCAGCAGTTTCACCTGCAGCGCCGGCGGCATATCACCAATCTCATCAAGAAACAGCGTGCCGCCCTCTGCCGCCTGAAACAGTCCCTCACGGGCGCTGACAGCGCCGGTAAAGGCGCCGCGTGCGTGACCAAACAGCTCTGACTCCAGCAGTTGCTCAGGCAACGCACCGCAGTTAATCGCAATAAAGGGTTTAGCCGCACGCGGGCTGGCGGCGTGCATCGCCTGTGCCAGCACCTCTTTACCGCTACCGCTCTGGCCGTTTATCAGCACCGAGACATCTGACTGCGCCACCATATGCGCCTGCTCCAGCAAACGCTGCATCTGCGGATTGCGGGTGACAATCGCCTCACGCCAGCTACTGTCACTGATTGGTGCCCGCTGCGCCAGAGCCTCATCAATGGCCCGATAAAGCGCATCGCGATCAACCGGTTTGGTGAGAAAGCTGAATACCCCCTGCTGAGTAGCCGCCACCGCTTCAGGAATGGAGCCGTGCGCGGTCAGAATAATCACCGGCAGTCCGGCATGGCGCCGCTGTATTTCCGCAAACAGCGCCAGGCCATCCATCTCATCCATGCGCAGATCGCTTATCACCACATCCGCCGGCTCTTTCTGTAACTGCCGGAGTGCTTCAGCGCCACTGGCTGCTGTAGCGACCTGAAAGCCTTCGCTGCTAAGACGCATACCCAGCAGTCGCAGCAGGCCGGGATCGTCATCAACCAGCAGTAAACGTGCACGGGATGTCATGGCTGCTCCTCACTTTGTGTATCACTACCGCTGTGGAGGGTGTCGCTGCTGTCTGGTGCTTTGCGTGATGAAAGCTGCCGCTCAATATCAGTCAGCCGCTCCAGCTTGCGCTCGGTGTCATTCAGCGTCTGACGTAACCGGGTCTGCTGATGACGCAGACTATCCAGCTCGATATCATGATTTTGCTGCAGCAGGCGATAGCGACTACGCGCCTCACTCAGCTGCAGCTGCGCCACCTGATTACTGCGCCACAGCTGCATCAGCGGACGCACAGTGGCGGGAAATTCAGCATTATAGCTATCAAGCGTCTCAACATATTGACGTCGCTCAACCGGCGTGACGTTGCCGTTTGCCAGCAAAATGCCCTGTTTAAAGGCACGCGACCAGCTCTGCACCGGCCAGCGGCGCGCCTCGGCACGCGCCTCGGCCGCTGAAAGACGCTCGCCACAATCGATAGCACGCTGCCAGTAAAGCGGATTATTCATGGCCGCAGCGGTTTCCGTTTGCCACAGGCTGTCACAGGCAAAGGCAAGGTAATCCGGCAATTTGATAACGGGTTCCGGTAACGCGACACGCTCACGCTGTGGCACCGGCACCGCATGTGGCTGGCAGGCACTCAGGCTGGTCAGCACCAGCAGACTGACTATCGCGTTTCTGATAAGCAGTTTCATAATTTACTCTTTCTGGTGCAGGCAGGCAGAATAATGCGGAAACAGACGTCAGCATCACTACGTGAAACCAGCTGCAGGTCGCCCTGCATCCTGCGCAGGCAATCTTTAGCAATGCTCAGCCCCAGGCCACTGCCTTTGACCGGCCCCTGACGCAGCTGATTTCCCTGAAAAAACGGTTCAAAAATCATCTCCTGCTCCTCCGGCGGAATTGGCGTACCGGTATTCGCCACATCGATCCATACCTGGTCACCTCTCTGCTGGCTCTGCAGCCAGATGTTACCGGATTCACGCCCATAGTTCACTGCGTTCGAATAGAGGTTGTCGATGACACGCTGCAGCAGCGTCGCTTCTGCCAGACAGCAGTTTGCCTGCAAATCGATCTCTGTTGTTATCTGGCGGGCATTTGCTGGCAGCGAATGAATACTGACTACCGTATTGATAACTGCATCCAGCGCCACTGGCTCAGGCATCAGCGGCGTGTCAGTCAGCTTACGATTGTAATCCAGCAGCTGTTCAATCAGACGCTGCAGATGGCGACTGCTGGTATCCAGGATAGCAACAACCTCCTGCTGCTCTGCGTTCAGTGGCCCGGCCACCTGATCGGCCAGCAGCTCAGTGCCTTCGCGCAGGCTGGCAAGCGGCGTTTTTAGCTCATGCGACAGATGGCGCAGAAACTCATGCCGCTGCGCTTCCAGCCAGCTCAGGCGCTCGCTGAGCCAGACAATGCGCTGACCGAGCGAACGCAGCTCACGCGGCCCGCGAAAGCTGACACTGTTTCCCAGTGAGCGTCCTTCGCCCAGCTGGTTGATCATTCGCTCCACGCGCTTCACCGGCCCGCTAATCATGCCGGTAAACAGCAGCACCAGCAGCAGTGTCATCAGAAACAGTATCAGCGCCTGCCAGCCAAAAAACTGTCCACGCTCGGCGATCTCACGCTGCAGCTGCAGTCCGCGTGAGAACACCACCTCACGCGTGGCCTGTACCATGCGTACATTAGCGTCAGAAAACTGATCCAGCACGGTGGCGGTGGCCACCGAGGGATTACCATTATCACAGGCCATCGCGGTAAGCTGCGGCAGAGCATTGCGCAGAATAGTAAAGGTCGGAAGTTCCGGCAGACTGGCCGCATGGCTGTTCAGCATCTGACCATAGCGGGTCCACTGCGTGGTATAGAGTTTTGCCAGTGCGGCATCACCCAGCACACAATATTGCCGATAGCTGCGCTCCAGCTCCAGCGCGGTTCGCGCCATCGCTTCACTGCGCCGTACATCCGTAAAGGTATTACGATTGGTATCTGCCGCCTGATTACTGAGATCTGACAAGCTCTCCCATGCCTGCCACGCCAGCACCAGTAGTGGCAGCAGCACCAGCAAAAAAGCCAGTAATACCAGTTGTCGCAGGGAACGGGGAAACAGACGCCATCTCATCACTATCGCGCTCTCGCAAAAAGTATGCCACAGGCATGCTAACCAACTCTGCATGGCTAAGAAAGCGGGAAATGAAAACGGCAGACCAGGAGGTCTGCCGTCAGGAAGAGGTGGAGCCTAACTCAACGTTTCGTCCGATGCTTGATAACGCTGCAAGGCAGACGCTTATCGGTCAGGTGGACGGCAGGCTCCGTTTGGTGCGTCATTCAGGTTTCTGTGAGCTCGGCCGTTTAACACGGGGCAATCACAGACAGGCGAATGAGCCACGAACTGATATTAGCAACTATCGTGCCAGTTTTTAAAACTCTATATAAATCAGAGTAATATCAGAGAGGCTATCTGCTGACAGCAAAACCGGACGTGTAATAGCCAGAAAAAACTGTCGCCAGAAAACGACGCCTGACAGCAGCTTTGTCATTAATCAATAAATTCAATAATTTATATGTCTCCATTCAGCGACACTTTACTCTCTGCGTTGTCGGAAAAAAACGACACTCCCCGCAGCATTAAAAAAGCCGCATTGCTGCGGCTTTTATTCGTGACATATGTTGCCCGTCAGATTGCGACTATTAACCCAGCTGTCTGCGCGCATTACGGAAAATGCGCATCCACGGGCTATCTTCACCCCACTCTGCCGGGTGCCAGGAGTTGCTGACGGTACGGAATACACGTTCAGGATGCGGCATCATAATGGTAACGCGTCCACTCTCGTTGGTTACCGCAGTGATACCGTTAGGTGAGCCGTTCGGGTTAGCCGGGTAGTTTTCAGTGACCTTGCCAAAGTTATCCACATAGCGCAGTGCGACCAGACCTTTCGCTTCCAGCTCTGCCAGATGAGCGCTATTACGCACCTCAACAAAGCCTTCGCCATGAGAGACCGCGATTGGCATATGAGAACCCGCCATACCATCGAGCAGCAGTGACGGACTGGCGGCCACTTCCACCAGACTGAAGCGCGCCTCAAAACGTTCTGACTGATTACGGACAAAACGTGGCCATAGCTCGCTGCCCGGGATCAGCTCACGCAGGTTGGACATCATCTGGCAGCCGTTGCAGACGCCCAGCGCCAGCGTCTGTGGACGATGGAAGAAGTTTTCAAACTCTTCACGCACGCGGCCATTGAACAGAATCGATTTTGCCCATCCCTCGCCAGCACCCAGCACATCACCGTAGGAGAAGCCTCCGCACGCTACCAGCGCCTGAAACTCCTCCAGGCCACGGCGCCCTGCCAGCAGGTCACTCATATGTACATCAACAGCAGTAAAGCCTGCACGATGGAACGCCGCTGCCATCTCAACATGCGAGTTAACGCCCTGCTCACGCAGTACCGCAATGCGCGGACGGACGCCGGTCGCGATCATTGGCGCCGCAACATCCTCTTCTGGCCGGAAAGTCAGCTTCACGTTCAGGCCAGGATCGCGATCGTTGGATTTCGCTTCATGCTCCTGATCTGCACAGGCCGGGTTATCGCGCAGACGCTGCATCTGCCAGGTGGTCTCGGCCCACCAGGTACGCAGTGTGGTACGACTTTCGCTATAGAGCGGGCTATCACCGGCGCGGATCACAAAGCGATCCCCTGCTACTGCCTTGCCAATAACGTGCAGGTTCTGACTCAGCCCCTGTTCGGCAAACACGCTCTCTACCGCCGCTCTGTCTGCTGCCCTGATTTGCACCACGGCTCCCAGCTCCTCGGTAAACAGCGCAGCCAGCGCATCACTTCCCAGGGCGGCAATATCTGCGTCGATACCACAGTGACCGGCAAAGGCCATTTCCGCCAGCGTAACCAGCAGACCGCCATCGGAACGGTCGTGATAAGCCAGCAGTTTCTGCTCGCTCACCAGTGTCTGGATAGCATTGAAGAAGCCTGCCAGCTGGGCAGCGTCGCGCACATCAGCGGGTTTATCACCCAGCTGACGATAGACCTGCGACAGCGCCGTTGCTCCCAGCGTATTTGCGCCGTTACCCAGATCCACCAGCAGCAGCAGATTATCTTCATCCGGCTGCAGCTGTGGCGTAACGGTGCGGCGTACATCCTCTACGCGGGCAAAGGCCGTGATCACCAGCGACAGCGGCGAGGTCATTTCACGCTCTTCGTTACCCTGCTGCCAGCGGGTTTTCATCGACATCGAATCTTTACCCACCGGGATAGTGATCCCCAGCGCCGGGCAGAGCTCTTCACCCACGGCTTTTACCGCTTCATAAAGGCCAGCGTCTTCGCCCGGATGCCCTGCCGCCGCCATCCAGTTAGCGGAGAGCTTGACGCGCTTCAGCGAACCGATGTCAGTCGCCGCAATGTTCGTCAGCGCTTCCCCTACCGCCAGACGGCCTGAGGCGGCAAAGTCGAGCAGAGCAACTGGTGCACGTTCACCCAGTGCAAAGGCCTCACCATGATAGCTATCCAGGCTGGCAGTAGTGACCGCACAGTTAGCGACCGGGATCTGCCATGGGCCAACCATCTGATCGCGTGCCACCATGCCGGTAACGGAGCGATCGCCAATGGTAATCAAAAAGGTTTTTTCCGCTACTGTGGGCAGATGCAGCACGCGCTGAACAGCATCGACCAGCGTAATGCCCTCACGCTGCAACAGCGTGCCTGCTGCCTGCTGACGGGTAACATCACGCGTCATCTTCGGCGTTTTACCCAGCAGCACATCCAGCGGCATATCAATGGGCTTGTTAGCAAAATGGCTGTCATTCAGGCTGAGGTGCTGCTCTTCAGTCGCGTCACCAATAACCGCGTAAGGCGCACGTTCGCGCTGGCAGAGCTCATCAAACAGCGCCAGCTTATCAGGCGCAACCGCCAGCACATAACGCTCCTGAGACTCGTTACACCACACTTCCAGCGGGCTCATGCCCGGCTCATCATTCAGGATATCGCGCAGATTAAAATTGCCACCGCGGCCTCCATCACTGACCAGTTCTGGCATGGCATTGGAAAGGCCGCCTGCGCCAACATCATGGATAAACAGAATCGGGTTAGCTTCACCCAGCTGCCAGCAGCGATCGATGACTTCCTGACAGCGGCGTTCCATCTCCGGATTGTCACGCTGAACAGAAGCGAAATCGAGATCGGCATCAGACTGACCCGAGGCCATTGAAGAGGCTGCACCGCCGCCGAGACCGATATTCATTGCCGGGCCACCCAGCACGATCAGCTTCGCGCCTACCACAATTTCGCCTTTCTGCACGTGATCGGCACGGATATTACCGATACCACCAGCCAGCATAATAGGTTTGTGGTAGCCACGCAGCTCAAGGCCATTGTGACTGCTGACCTGCTCTTCGTAGGTACGAAAATATCCGTTCAGAGCCGGACGGCCAAATTCGTTGTTGAATGCCGCGCCACCCAGCGGACCTTCGGTCATGATATCCAGCGCGGTAACAATCCGGTCTGGCTTACCGAAATCTTCTTCCCACGGCTGTTCAAAGCCCGGAATACGCAGGTTGGAGACCGAAAAGCCTGTCAGACCTGCTTTGGGTTTAGCACCGCGTCCGGTTGCGCCCTCATCACGGATCTCACCGCCAGACCCTGTTGCCGCTCCCGGCCAGGGCGAAATTGCGGTTGGGTGGTTATGGGTTTCGACTTTCATCAGAATATGTGCTGCTTCCTGATGGAAAGTGTACTCATTCTGCTGCGCATCAGCATAGAAGCGGCCAATCTCTGACCCTTCCATCACGGCTGCGTTATCTTTATAAGCCGAGAGCACATGATCGGGATGCTGCTCAAAGGTATTCTTGATCATTTTAAACAGCGACTTCGGCTGTTTTTCACCATCAATAATCCAGTCGGCGTTAAAAATTTTGTGACGACAATGTTCTGAGTTCGCCTGCGCGAACATATAAAGCTCAATATCGTTGGGGTTGCGACCCAGTCTGGTAAAGGCATCCAGCAGATAATCAATCTCGTCATCCGCCAGCGCCAGGCCCAGCGTGGTATTAGCCTGTTCCAGCGCCTGACGCCCTGCTCCCAGCACATCCACGCTCTGCAGCGGCTGCGGCTCATGGTGGGCAAACAGCTGCTCTGCCGCCTGTAGATCGCTGAACACGCACTCCATCATGCGATCGTGCAGCAGCCCAGCCAGCTGCTGCCACTGCGCTTCAGTTAATTGCGGCGCCTGAATATAGAACGCCAGACCGCGCTCAAGCCGCTTTACCTGTGCCAGGTCACAATTGTGGGCGATATCAGTGGCTTTAGATGACCAGGGAGAGATGGTGCCGGGACGCGGCGTAACCAGTAACAGACGCCCCTGGGGCGTATGCTCAGCGAGAGAAGGGCCATACTTCAGCAGACGCTGCAGGCGGGAATGCTCATCCGCACTAAGCGGCGCGCTGACATCGGCAAAATGGACATACTCAGCGTAAATATCACTCACCGGCAGATGAGCGTCCTGAAAGCGGGTCAGCAGTTTGTTTACACGAAATGCCGACAGAGCGGGCGAACCACGCAGAATTTCCATCATTAAAGATCTCTCGTCTTCGAAGCGCCGGGCGACGCTTCATTGGGCGCAACAGGGAAAACGGGCGGTATTATAGAGAAAGCGCGCGGTTAACGAAACCGTTTGCGCAGAAAAACTGCCATACCGGATTTGCCTGAATTTTGTGCAAATCTTGCTATATAAGTTGCCCTGCCGGGCTTTGTTACGCAAAATGCCCCTCGCTCTGGGAGTAAAAAACAATACCAATACTGCCTTTAAAGGACAGAGGCCTGTGAGCCATTAAGAGACAACTATTTGAAACGCCTAAAATTAAACTACCTTTTTATCGGTGTGATCACGGTGCTGCTCGCGCTGGCATTATGGCCTGCTATTCCCTGGTCCGGGGGTAGCGAAGATACGCTGAGCCAGATCAAAGCGCGCGGAGTGCTGCGTGTCAGCACGGTAAATTCGCCACTTACTTACTACACCATTAATCAGGCTCCGGCTGGTATGGACTATGAGCTGGCTAAACGCTTTGCGGACTACCTTGGTGTCCGGCTGGAAATCACTGTGCGCCCCAGCCTCGGTGAGCTGTTTGATGACCTCGATGATGGTAAAGCCGATCTGCTGGCGGCCGGGCTGATCTATAACAGTGAGCGGCTGGCACGCTATCAGGCCGGGCCAGGCTACTACTCGGTATCACAGCAGCTGGTCTATCGTGTCGATAAGCCTCGTCCGCGTACGCTGGGCGATCTGAAAGGCCGCCTGGTGGTGCAGTCAGGCTCAGCCTATCTCTCAACGCTGCGGGCCGCTAAAGCCGATAGCTATCCCGATCTTGACTGGACGATTGCCACCGATCAGGGGCAAAAAGCGCTGCTGGAAGCGGTTGCAGAGGGCAAGCTCGACTATACCGTAGGGGATTCAGTCACAGTGGCGCTGCTGCAACGTATTCATCCTCAGCTGGCCGTAGCATTTGATATCACCGATGAAGAGCCGGTGACCTGGTATCTGCCGCGTAATCAGGACAGCAGCCTGAACGCTGCTATGCTCGACTTTTACAGCCAGATGGGTGAAGAGGGAACGATGGCACGGCTGGAGGAGAAGTATCTGGGTCACGTAGGAACCTTTGACTATGTTGATACCCGCACGTTTCTGCGCGCCATCGACAACACGCTGCCCGATATCAAGCCGCTGTTTGAGAAGTATGCCAGCAGCATGGACTGGCGGCTGCTGGCTGCGGTCTCCTATCAGGAGTCACACTGGAATCCGCAGGCCACCTCCCCCACCGGCGTGCGCGGTATGATGATGCTGACACGCAATACCGCCGATAGCCTGAATGTGGATGACCGGCTCGATCCTGAGCAAAGCATTCGCGGCGGCAGCGAATATCTGCAGCGCATGATGGAAAAAGTGCCGGATAGCGTGCCTGAAGATGAGCGTATCTGGTTTGCGCTGGCAGCTTACAATATGGGCTATGCGCATATGCTGGATGTGCGCCGGCTGACGGCAAAACAGGGTGGCAATCCGGATAGCTGGGCTGATGTTAAGCAGCGGCTGCCGATGCTGAGCCAGAAGCGTTACTACTCGCAAACCACCTACGGCTATGCGCGTGGTCATGAGGCGTATAACTATGTGGAGAATATCCGCAAATATCAGATAAGCCTGGTGGGCTATCTGCAGGAGCAGGAGCGGCGTCTGGCTCAGCGTTCCGCGCTGGAAGCTGAGCTGGGCGCCGGTTATCCGGCGGTTGAGCCGCAAATTGCGATGAATTAACCGGCGCGCTGTGCCTGACGCAGCGCGCGCTTCTCTTCACGTCGCGCACGGAAAAAGTCACTCAGCATACCGGCGCACTCCTCTGCCAGCACGCCGCTGGCAATCTCGATCTGATGATTCATGCCCGGATGGCCCAGTACGTCCAGCAGCGAGCCTGCTGCGCCAGTTTTAAGATCGTTTGCGCCATAGACCAGGCGCGTAATACGACTATGCACCATCGCCCCGGCACACATCACGCAGGGTTCCAGCGTCACGTAGAGCGTGCTGTTCAGCAACCGATAGTTATCCAGCACTTTGCCGCCCTGTCGCAGCGCCATAATCTCAGCATGTGCAGTGGGGTCGCACTGACCAATTGGCCGGTTCCAGCCTTCACCAATGACCTGATCGTCCTGCACCAGTACCGCGCCCACGGGCACCTCGCCCTGTTCACGGGCACGCAGTGCCAGCTGGAGCGCATAACGCATCCAGTATTCATCAGTTTGTAACGTCACCCGGTAACTCCTGCAGCATGAAAAGGCGGCGCATTATAGACAAAAAAGCGTGATGATTCACTCGAGCTGCTGCAGTTCGCCGCGCGGCGTGACGCGCCAGCGATGCTGGCAGAAAAACAGCAGCGGGTTATCCTGTTTACTGTCGCTGTAGCCACTATAGAGCTGCAACGGTGTGCCAATCTGCTCCTCCAGCTGAGCCACTTTTTCATGCCCCAGGCAGCGCATCGCCAGCACGCGCCCCCCCATCCCCGGACGCATCTGACTGGCAATCAGCTTTACACGCGGCAGAAACGCAGAGTCAAAATAGACCTGTTCAACCAGAGACTGCGGTGAACCGGTGATAAGCCAGACATCGGCATCTTCGCTGCTGAGATAGTCGGTAAGACGCTGCTGTACCACCGGAAAAGCAATTACCCGTTTGCGAAACCACTGAGCAAACTCCGCTTCATGCTCGCGCAGCCGCGCCTCACTGTGCCCAAATGTGATGGCCCAGAGCAGCAGACTCATTGGCCAGCGTGCCGCCCGGCCTTTGATCAACAGTCCGATCCCGATTACCGGCAGCAGCGGTATCACCAGCAGCAGATTCAGCGGCTGCCGGCGCAGCAGATAACGCATAAACGTTCCGAACATATCCTGCTGATGTAGCGTGCCATCCAGATCGAAAAATACCACGCGGCGATACGTATCCTGAGTCAACCCTCTCTCCTTTTCAAAACCCGATGCTGCTCTACAGTGTAGCCAGCAACCGCCCGCAGAGCGAAGCTGTGATTTTTAATTCCAGTGGCTACAAAGCTCCCTGAATAGTTTATTCTCTGTGACACAGAGCGTTAATAGTGACTTTTTATGCAGCGTGCTGAAAGCCAGATCGGGTTCGGGCGCTGCCTGAAGCGAAACAGGGATTAAGGATCGAACATGAGTTCATTGCTGCGAATACGTCAGCTTTATCCCCGACTGGCGCTGAACGAGCGCCGGCTGGCCGATTTTTTGCTGTCACAGCCCGACCGGGCGCGTCATCTCAGTTCACAAAAGCTGGCTGAAGAGGCGGGGGTGAGTCAGTCCAGCGTGGTTAAGTTTGCGCAAAAGCTGGGGTATAAAGGATTTCCGGCGCTAAAGCTGGCGCTGAGTGAGTCGCTGGCTGAACACGATGCCATTACGGTGCATAATCATATTCTTAGTGACGATCCGCTGAAAACCGTCGGTGAGAAGCTGCTGACAGAGAAAATTTCCGCTATTCGCGCCACGCTGGATATCAATAGCGAAGAGAAGCTGATGGAGACGCTGCATCTGCTGAAAAACGCGAACCGCATTTTGCTGGTGGGTATTGGTGCCTCAGGCCTGGTAGCAAAGGATTTTTCATGGAAGCTAATGAAAATCGGCATTAATGCTGTGGCTGAACAGGATATGCACGCCCTGCTCGCCAGCGTTCAGGCGATGGCGCCAGGCGATGTGCTGCTGGCAATTTCCTATACCGGGGAGCGGCGCGAAATCAATCTGGCTGCTCAGGAGGCCGCTGCGGTAGGTGCCGATGTGGTGGCATTTACCGGTTTTACGCCCAACTCGCTGCAGCAGTGCGCATCAATCTGTCTCTATACCGTGGCAGAGGAGCAGAGTACCCGCAGTGCCGCCATCTCCTCCACCAGCGCACAGCTTGCGCTGAGTGACCTGCTGTTTATGGCGCTGGTGCAAAATGATCCTGAACGCGCCTCAAGCCATATCCGGCATAGCGAGGCGCTGGTGAAAAAGCTGATATAGTCACGTAACCAGTTTATAATACCCGTGCATTTATTATGGATTAACGGAAGCGGAGTATGGCGTTACTAATCATCAGCAACTGTATCAACTGCGATATGTGCGAGCCGGAATGCCCTAATCAGGCTATTGCGCTGGGCGATGAGATCTATGAAATCGATGCGACGCGCTGCACTGAATGTGTGGGTCACTATGCGATACCGACCTGCCAGAGCGTTTGCCCAATCGACAATACGATCATTCGCGACCCACGCTATTCCGAGAGCCGCGACGCGCTATGGGAGAAATTTGTGCAGCTGCATCCGCATTAAGCGGTGCCGCAGTTAATCTTCAATGATCACCGTAGCGCAGGCGTAGTGACGTTCATCTGCCAGTGTCACATGCACGCGCTGCACACCAAGCCGCGCGGCTATAACGCTGGCCTGCTCAAAGAAACGTAGGCCCGGCTTGCCCAGCGCATCATTGAATACCTCAAACTGATTAAACGCCAGGCCGCCGCGAATACCGGTGCCAAATGCTTTAGCAGCCGCCTCTTTGACCGCAAAACGCTTGGCGAGAAAGCGTACCGGCTGCTGATGCGCCTGATACTGTTGCCACTCGGCCTTACTCAGTACACGACGCGCCAGGCGGTCGCCGGAGCGTTCAATAACGCCGGCGATACGCTCAATCTCCACGATATCGCTGCCAAGGCCAAGAATAGCCATCAGCGACGCGCTTCCCGCATCAGCTGCTTCATCTCAGCTACCGCATCCGCCAGGCCACTGAACAGCGCACGACCAATAATGGCGTGTCCGATATTCAGCTCATGCATCTCTGGCAGTGCAGCAATTGGCTGCACATTGTGGTAGGTCAGACCGTGACCGGCATTGACTTTCAGCCCCTGTCCGGCGGCATAGCGGGCCGCTTCACGAATACGCTGCAGCTCTGCTTCACGCGCCTGCCCTTCCGCTGCGTCAGCGTATGCACCGGTATGAATTTCGATATAGGGCGCACCGCTGGCTACCGCCGCATCAATCTGCTGGCGATCGGCGTCAATAAACAGCGATACCAGAATGCCCGCGGCTGACAGCCGGCTTACTGCTGCCGTCACGCTCTCCAGCTGACCGGCAACATCCAGTCCCCCCTCGGTCGTCACCTCCTGACGCTTTTCTGGCACCAGGCAGACAAACTGCGGTTTGATCTCACAGGCAATTGCCACCATCTCATCGGTAACTGCCATCTCAAGATTCATGCGCGTCTGAATGGTTTCACGCAGGATGCGCACATCGCGATCGGTGATATGACGGCGATCCTCACGCAGATGCACAGTAATACCCTCTGCACCCGCCTGTTCAGCAACAAATGCCGCCTGTACCGGATCCGGATAGTGCGTACCTCGTGCATTACGCACGGTAGCAATATGATCGATATTCACACCCAACAGCAACTCAGCCATGACGACATCTCTCCTGATTCAAAGAAGAGGCAGTCTAGCATGATGGCTGGCTGAGATGGTATGACCGCCGCTACTGCTGCGGGGCATCGGGCCTTTTTTTCGGGATAAACTGGCGAAACAGCTCCTGACTTTTCAGCGGCTTGCCGCCAAGGTAAGGCTTCAGCGCCATACGCGTAAAGCGCTTGGCGGCACGCAGGCTGGCAGCATCGGGAAAGTTGCGGGTGGCGAGTGCCCGTAGTTCAGATCCGGTAAAGCTGCGCTGACCCACCACCAGACTGGCGATAAAGCCTTTCTCCTCGCGATAGCTGTAGGTCATGGCATCACTGATCGGCTCACCGCTGCCGGCGCAGTGCAGGAAATCCACGCCATAGCCAAGATGGCCAAGCAGCGCCAGCTCAAAGCGACGCAGGGCCGGCTCAGGAGATGCCGTGTCCGCCGCCAGCGCCTGAACGCAGTTCAGATAGTCAAAGAAGAGTTCCGAAAAGGGGATCTGCTGCTCCAGCACGCGCGACAGAAGCTCGTTGACATAGAGACCACAATAGAGCGCGATCCCACTCAGCGGCAGCGCCAGGGAGACCGCCTCCGCATTGCGCAGCGTTTTTACTTCGCCGCGCCCGCCCCAGCGCACCAGCAGCGGTGTAAAAGGTTGCAGCGTGCCTTTGAGCTGAGAACGGCGCGAACGTGCCCCTTTAGCCAGGACGCGAACGCGTCCCTGACTTTCGGTAAACAGATCGAGCAGCAGGCTGGTTTCGCTGTAGGGACGACTATGCAGCACAAACGCACGTTGCCAGCCCTCCATCAATCAGAGATCGTCTGTATAGCCCAGGCTACGCAGCGCACGCTCGTCATCTGCCCAGCCTGATTTAACTTTAACCCAGAGTTCGAGATGGACTTTCGCTTCGAACATCTCTTCCATGTCGCGTCGTGCTTCAATGCCGATGGTTTTGATTTTGGAACCTTTATTGCCGATCACCATCTTTTTCTGGCCTTCGCGCTCAACCAGAATCAGCCCATTGATATCATAGCCACCGCGCTCGTTGGCGACAAACTGCTCAATCTCCACGGTAACGGAGTAAGGCAGCTCGGCGCCGAGAAAACGCATCAGCTTTTCACGGATGATTTCAGAGGCCATAAAGCGCTGTGAGCGGTCGGTGATGTAATCTTCCGGGAAGTGATGATCCGCCAGCGGCAGGCGCTTACGGGCGATCTCCGCAATGGTATCCACATTTTTTCCGGTTTCCGCAGAGATCGGCACAATATCCAGGAAGTTCATCTGCTGACTTAAAAATTGCAGATGTGGCAGCAGAATGGTTTTATCCTGAATGTTATCAACTTTGTTGACTGCCAGTACCACGGGTGCTTTACCGTCGCGCAGTTTGTTGAGTACCATTTCATCATCCGGCGTCCAGCGTGTGCCTTCAACAACAAAGACAACCAGTTCCACATCGCCGATAGAGCTGCTGGCAGCACGGTTCATCAGACGGTTAATCGCCCGCTTCTCTTCCATATGCAGACCGGGCGTATCGACATAAATTGTCTGATAAGCGCCTTCGGTATGAATACCCATGATACGGTGACGCGTGGTTTGCGGCTTGCGTGAGGTGATCGAGACCTTCTGACCCAGCAGCTGGTTCAGTAAGGTTGATTTACCGACATTAGGCCGGCCTACAATCGCGACAAAGCCGCAATAAGTTTCGTGTTCGCTCATTCGGGTCCTGACTTAATCAGCGCCGGGATGGCGCTGTGATAAAACAAATTTATTCGAGTCCAAGCTTAATTAAAGCCTGTTCCGCTGCGGCCTGCTCCGCTTTACGGCGGCTGGATCCTACGCCCACCACCGGATCGGCCATGCCACTCACCTGACAGTGAATGGTGAACTCCTGATCGTGCGCTTCGCCACGTACCTGCACCACCAGATAGGAGGGCAGCGGCAGATGACGTCCCTGCAGATACTCCTGCAGGCGTGTTTTAGGATCCTTCTGTTTGTCGCCCGGGCTTATCTGCTCCAGACGATTCAGATACCAGTCAAGGATCAGTTTCTCAACGGTCTGAATATTACTGTCGAGAAAGATACCGCCAATCAGTGCTTCTACCGTATCAGCGAGAATTGATTCACGACGGAATCCGCCGCTTTTCAGCTCACCAGGCCCCAGGCGCAGGCACTCGCCCAGCTCAAATTCCCGTGCCATTTCCGCCAGCGTATTGCCGCGTACCAGCGTGGCACGCATACGGCTCATATCTCCCTCATCCACGCGTGGAAAGCGGTGATAAAGCGCATTGGCAATCACATAGCTCAGTATTGAATCGCCAAGAAATTCAAGACGCTCGTTGTGCTTGCTGCTGGCACTGCGATGGGTCAGTGCCTGCTGCAAAAGTTCCGGATGAGTAAAAGTGTAGCCCAGTTTGCGCTGCAGCTTATTAATGAGAATGGGGTTCATGCGATTCCAGTTGTTCTGTGCGTCTGTAACTCTGCATACGAAACAGGGCTGATAACAGCTCGTTCTGTTTCGTGTGCAGTGGCTTCCTGTCAGACAGGAAGCCAACCGTTTATTTAGTGAATGCCGCCAATACGACTCAGGCGTACGCCTGTTGGCCACTCACCTTCCTGTTTTTCAAAGCTCATCCAGATGGCAACCGCTTTACCAACCAGGTTCTTTTCAGGTACAAAACCCCAGTAGCGGCTATCTGCGCTATTGTCGCGATTATCGCCCATCATGAAATATTGCCCCTGCGGTACAACCCAGGTTGACTGCGGCTGACCCGGCTGCTGATAGTACATGTTCGCCTGACTCTGCGCTTCATTCACCAGCAGAATGTTGTGCGTCACATCGCCCAGCGTCTCCTTACGCGTGCCAAGACGCAATCCACCAGGCATCGATTCACCCTGCGGCTTCTGGAAGAAGCCGTTGCCGGTTTCATTGCCATCAAAGCCGCTGAATGTCTGAATAAAACCGCTGGGTTCAATATTGGTATAGGTGACTGGCAGTGCCGTATCACATTTTCCATTACCGCAGCCAGGATTGATCGTCAGCGTTTTACTGTAGGGATCAAACACAACTTTATCGCCAGGCAGACCAATTACCCGCTTAATGTAGTCAACGCTGGGATCTTTTGGATACTTAAATACCGCAACGTCTCCACGCTTCGGCTCTCCGGTCGGGATCAGCGTAGTCTGCGTAATGGGATCTTTGATGCCATAAGCAAACTTCTCTACCAGAATAAAGTCACCAATCAGCAGCGTTGGCATCATAGAACCAGAGGGGATCTGAAAGGGTTCAAAGATAAAGGAACGCACAATCAGTACCACCGCCAGCACCGGGAATACCGATGCAGCGGTTTCAATCCAGCCGGGCTGCGCCGCAACCTTTGCCAGCGTTTTACTATCCAGCGTATTACCCGCCTGCGCCTGCGCAGCAGCCTGCTTTGCACGACGCTCCGGCGCCCACTTAATGCGGTCGATACACCAGATGATGCCAGTGAGCAGTGTTGCGATAACCAGAATCAGGGCGAACATGTTAGCCATTACAATTCCTTATTTGCTGTCTTTACCGACATGCAGAATGGCGAGGAAGGCTTCCTGCGGCAGTTCAACGTTACCAACCTGCTTCATGCGCTTCTTACCATCTTTCTGTTTCTGCAGCAGTTTTTTCTTACGGCTTACGTCACCGCCATAGCATTTCGCCAGAACGTTTTTACGCAGCTGTTTCACGGTTGAACGCGCGATAATGTGGTTACCAATCGCGGCCTGAATCGCAATATCAAACTGCTGACGCGGGATCAGATCTTTCATCTTCTCCACCAGTTCACGGCCACGATACTGTGAGTTATCGCGGTGTGTGATCAGCGCCAGTGCATCCACACGCTCGGCGTTAATAAGCACATCCACACGCACCATGTCAGAAGCCTGGAAACGCTTGAAGTTGTAATCCAGCGATGCATAGCCACGCGAGGTCGATTTCAGACGGTCAAAGAAATCGAGCACCACTTCCGCCATCGGAATATCGTAGGTCAGCGCAACCTGATTGCCGTGATAGACCATGTTGGTCTGCACGCCGCGTTTCTCCACGCAGAGTGTAATCACATTGCCCAGATACTCCTGCGGCAGCAGCATGTGACACTCAGCAATCGGCTCGCGCAGCTCTTCAATGTTGTTAAGCGGCGGCAGCTTGGATGGGCTATCCACATAGACCACTTCACCATCTGTGGTTTCCACTTCATAAACCACGGTGGGTGCTGTGGTGATCAGATCGAGATCGTATTCACGCTCCAGACGCTCCTGAATGATCTCCATATGCAGCAGACCCAGGAAGCCGCAACGGAAACCAAAGCCCAGCGCGGTTGAACTCTCTGGCTCATAGAACAGAGACGCATCGTTCAGGCTCAGCTTGCCGAGCGCATCACGGAACGCTTCATAATCATCAGAGCTGACCGGGAAGAGACCGGCATAAACCTGCGGTTTAACCTTTTTAAAGCCTGGCAACGCTTTGTCTGCCGGATTACGCTGCAGCGTCAGGGTATCGCCGACCGGCGCGCCAAGAATATCTTTGATAGCACAAACCAGCCAGCCTACTTCTCCGCACTTCAGTTCGGTGCGATCAACCTGTTTTGGCGTAAAGATCCCCAGACGGTCTGCATTGTAGACCTGACCGGTACTCATGACTTTGACCTTTTCACCCTTGCGCAGCGTACCATTTTTAATACGGATTAGTGATACCACGCCCAGATAGTTATCGAACCAGGAGTCGATGATCAATGCCTGCAGCGGGCCATCCGGATCGCCTTCTGGTGCCGGGATATCGCGCACCAGACGCTCCAGCACATCCGGAACACCGATACCGGTCTTTGCAGAGCAGCGCACCGCATCAACAGCATCAATGCCGACAATATCTTCAATCTCTTCAGCCACACGCTCAGGATCGGCAGCAGGCAGGTCGATTTTGTTTAAAACCGGTACAACTTCCAGATCCATTTCCATGGCGGTGTAGCAGTTAGCCAGTGTCTGTGCTTCAACGCCCTGCCCGGCATCAACCACCAGCAGCGCGCCTTCACAGGCCGCCAGCGAGCGGGAAACTTCATACGAGAAGTCTACGTGGCCCGGGGTGTCGATAAAATTGAGCTGGTAAGTTTCACCGTCTGGCGCTGTGTAATCGAGCGTGACGCTCTGCGCTTTAATCGTAATGCCGCGCTCGCGCTCCAGATCCATGGAATCGAGAACCTGCGCCGCCATCTCACGATCGCTCAGGCCACCACAAATCTGAATCAGACGGTCAGAGAGCGTTGATTTGCCGTGGTCAATGTGAGCAATAATAGAGAAATTTCGTATGTGCTTCATTTATATGAATATCTTCACGTAGAAAATCAGTTGAAAACGTGAGCACAGACACATTCAGGCAGGCGAGCCTTACCCGGAACCCTGTCGGCCTCATTAATGACGTCGCATATTACACTGTTAACGCCGCGCGTTAAAGAATGGAACCTGTGGGATTTGCAACAGATTTCAGCGGCTAAGATAAAATGAAATGGCCGCGCAGCAGGCGGCCCTGACAGGGATTAGCTGACATCTTCCACACGCAGCGCATCAGGCGGGAGTGCCACGCTGAGGATCACTGGCTGAAAGGCTTCACGTTCACCAAAACGGGAAGATACCCCTTTGGCAATGATAAAGCCGCCGATACCCCCCAGCAGCGCACCGCAGGCAGCAGCGAGGTCGCTGTGGAACAGCATCTGAAACAGGCCTGCCACGGCAAACAAACCAAACAGCGGCGTCATATAGACCAGCAGCGCAGAACCCAGCAGGCTGCTTTCGCGGATACCCAGCTCAATACGCTGGCCCGGCTGCAGTGGCTCGGCACTGGCAATTGTCATAACGTGCGCATTTTTTGGCCCCAGCTTGTTCAGCGCATGGCTGCCGCAGCCTTTGCGCGCTGAACAGCTGTTACAGGAGGTTTTCGCTTCTGAGTGTAGCGTTGCAACACCATCCTGCCATGCCACTACGGTGGCCCACTCTCTCATCATTTTTTTGCCTCTGCGGTTATGCTGCTGGCAATGCGTTTCGCAGTTGCTGGCGGTAACTCACCAACCACGGTGATTTCCTGATTATTACGTATCAGAGTCTGAACTGTACGACGTCCCGTGCGCAATTGCTGTGGTGTGCTGTTTTTATCAGCAGAGGTAAGATTAATAGCAAAGCTAAACAGGCCATCGCTGTAAAGCCGTGATTCCACAGTTTTATTCATGGCCGGCATATTGCGGCGACTTTGTGATATCAGTTTCATTCCTGCCGGGATCCAGCCTGGCTGCCAGCTCAGCTCAGTTTTATCGCCAGCAGGCAGCGAGAGAGAGGGTGGCAGATTCGCTTTCTCCAGCCCCTGCATCAGATTACGCACGCCGTCATCCACAGCAAAGCTGATCACGCGGAACTGCTCCAGCGTTTCACCATCGCGATCCAGCAGATCGATTCGCAGCGGCAGTTTGGTATCGACATCAAGCCAGACAACATAGCTGTAGCGTGTACCGTCACGCGAGACAACGCGCACCACTTCGCACATCTGATCGGCCATTCGCGAACGTCCGACCGGCACAAAGTCATAAGCGCTTCCCAGCCGCGAGAAATCGGCAAACATCAGCGATGGCAGAGCATCAATAATATGGTTGCCCGGCAGCGAGAATGGATCAAGTCCGGGTTCAAAATAGCTGATATCGCTGCCGCGCTGTATTACCTCACGTCGCGGACCATCCATCTGCAATAACTGCGCAAATACACGATCGTCTACTACTGCGTGGCGATAGCGCAACGATTCAATGCCCAGGCGTGAGACATTGATATAGGCGAATTCATAATTGAGATTTTGAGTCGCCTGCTCCATCTGCTGCAATAACGCCCCGGAAGACGACGTCTGTGCCGGGGCGGTAGAGGTCCAGAGCAGGCTGCCGGCCAGCAGGCTGACGGCACACCAAAGCTGCTTCATTACTGCTGTTGTGTCCCTAACGACTGAGTTCCGGGAACGGTAGCCTGTGCCTGCTGCGGCGCGCTGCTTTCAAACTGCACCTGATCGGCATGCAAACGGCGCTGCAGTTCGTAATCCTGCAGCATCGCATTAACGCGGCGGCGCTGCTCCTGCACCTGCTGGCTGGAACTGTTGGTATCAAACGCGTCAGAGGGAACGCCCAGACTTACCGGCGAGGCTTTGCCCATCATCGGCAGCGTATTAAAGGCTGGCGAATCGGAAGTTTCAGCCACATTGTTGCCAGCAGATGACCCATTATAGTGCTGAACGCCAACAATAACGGCCAGTGATACGCAGGCTGCAACGCCAATCTGCGTAACAGAGGCAACCCAGTTACCGCCACGACGCCAGAACGGCATTTTCTGCCAGCTTGATGGCTCAGGCTGTGCTTCCGGGATCAGTGGTGTGGCTTTGAACACCGGCTCATTTTCAATAGCTGCGGCCACGCGTGCAGAGATATCGAAATGCAGCACTTCGCTGACATCACCCCGCAGGGTGTCGCGAATAAGATGGTAGCTCTCCCAGCTTTTTTGAAGTTCGACATCCTTTGACAGCGAAGAGAGCAGCTCGCTATCTAACGTTTCACCATCCATTAAAGCGGAAAGTTTTTCTTTCTGCATGCCTTGGTACCCTTTCAGTAGCCGTTATCACTAACGTTGGATAAGCGGTTGAACTTTATTATCTATGGCTTCCCGGGCACGAAATATGCGCGATCGAACTGTGCCGACCGGGCAATCCATAATAGCTGCGATCTCTTCATAGCTTAGACCATCCAGCTCTCTGAGCGTGATAGCCATGCGGAGATCTTCAGGAAGTGACTCAATTGTCCGAAAAACAATTTGTTTCAGTTCATCTGACAACATTAAGTTCTCAGGGTTCGAAATTTCTTTCAGCGCACCCGCGCTTTCGAAGTTTTCCGCATCAATTGCATCAACGTCGCTGGCAGGCGGGCGGCGTCCCTGAGCCACCAGATAATTTTTTGCCGTGTTTACCGCGATACGGTAAAGCCACGTATAGAAAGCGCTATCTCCGCGGAACGACTCCAGGGCGCGATACGCTTTAATAAAAGACTCCTGTACCACATCGGGCACATCGCCCGACGGGACATAACGTGAAACCAGGCTCGCCACTTTATGCTGGTATCGGACCACCAGTAAGTTAAATGACTTTTGATCTCCTTTCTGAACCCGCTCAACGAGAACCTGATCCGTTAACTGCTCGCTCATCCGAGGTAATATCTCCCCAAAACTCTTTTATGCGTAAGTGGACTGCCAGCACAACGTGTTATACCCGTAAGCCAGAATGCCCTTTGAGTGCTGTGCTGGTGTGAAGTTCACCACGACCTGTTATTTCCGTACAGGAACCACAATCGCCTTAGCGTTGAGGATTTTCCGGGTAGCAACTGCCCCGCTCTCAGGGATTTTTACACCACCGGATAGTTGCTGGCAGAGTAACGTATGGCGTTGTCTTTTTCATCTTTATTACCGTTCTTTTCAGCATAACTGACAGAGCAACAGCAGATTCGACATTTTTTGACGCTGTAGCTGTCGGGTTGACTCTGCATCACGCTTTACGGCTCACGTTGTTAGCGAAAAAGATAAAAATCAGTGACCAGACTCAGCCAGTCAGCGGAATAGCTTTTATCCTGATTACGAATAGCCAGCCGCTCCTGCAGCAATTCACCCGCGGTGGGGGAAAAGCCCAGCACCAGACGGTTCGGCGGCCGCTGCGCATAGGGCGCAACGTCATAACGTAACCGCAAATGCCAGCCCTCAGCGCACGCCAGCTCAATCAGTGATTCACCACTCTCTACCGGCAACACCACGCAGAAGAGCCCCTCTTCTTCAATAAGCTGTGCCGCACACTGTAGCAGATCGGCGTGATCGAGCGATGCGGTATTGCGGGCGGTATCACGCGCGGCACTGGATGACGCCATGCCAGGAACAAAAAATGGCGGATTACTGACAATCAGCGAATAGCGCTTTTCGCATTCGCGGCTCCAGCTCTGAATATCTGCCTGATGCACGGTTATGCGCGCAGCCCAGGGAGAAGCCTGCACATTCTCTTCTGCCTGTCGCGCAGCCGCGGATTCAAGCTCTACCGCATCCAGCGTAACAGCTGCTGGCGTGCGCTGTGCCAGCATCAGGGCAATTAACCCGCTGCCGCAGCCAATATCCAGAATACGCCGTACACCGGCAACCGGTGCCCATGCTCCCAGCAGCACGCCATCGGTTCCCACTTTCATGGCGCAGCGATCATGCGCTACAAAAAACTGCTTAAAGGTAAATCCATCTTTTCTTAGTGTCGCCCGTGCTGGCGGCTGGTATTGAGACATGCTGTCGGCCATTGAATTGTTCACCCGGCAGAGTGTAACGTGGTCGCAAATTGAATTCATCTGCGTCTGATCAACACAAACAGATGAAGATTGCAGCTGATCTGTCTATAATCAGCGCCCCAAACTGAGGTAGACCATGACAGTAACCACATTCTCCGAACTCGAACTCGACAAAAGCCTGCTGGACGCCCTGCAGGAAAAAGGCTTCATGCGCCCGACGGCCATTCAGGCTGAAGCCATTCCTGCCGCGCTGGAAGGCCGTGACGTGTTAGGTTCGGCACCCACCGGGACGGGGAAAACCGCCGCCTATCTGCTGCCCGCTTTACAGCACCTGCTCGACTTCCCGCGCAAAAAGTCGGGCCCGCCACGTATTCTGATCCTGACGCCAACCCGTGAGCTGGCGATGCAGGTTGCCGACCAGGCACGGGAACTGGCAAAGCACACCCATCTGGATATCGCCACTATTACCGGTGGCGTTGCCTATATGAACCACGCTGAAGTATTCAGCGAAAACCAGGATATTGTGGTTGCAACTACCGGCCGCCTGCTGCAGTACATCAAAGAAGAGAACTTTGACTGCCGCGCAGTAGAAACGCTGATCCTGGATGAAGCTGACCGCATGGTCGATATGGGCTTTGCGCAGGATATCGAAACCATTGCTGGCGAAACGCGCTGGCGTAAACAGACGCTGCTCTTCTCTGCCACATTAGAGGGTGAGCACATCAAAGATTTTGCTGAGCGCCTGCTTAATGAACCGGTGGCAATTGAAGCCGATCCTGCCAGGAGCGAACGCAAACGTATTCAGCAGTGGTACTACCGTGCGGATAACCTTGAGCACAAGACCAAACTGCTGGTACATCTGCTGAAGCAGCCAGAAGTAAAACGCGCAATTGTATTTGTGCGCAAGCGTGAACGTCTGCATGAGCTGGTAACCTGGATGCATGAAGCGGGTCTGCGCAGCAGCTATCTTGAAGGTGAGATGGTACAGGCCAATCGCAACGAAGCGATCAAGCGCATCAATGATGGTCGCGTTAACGTGCTGGTTGCCACCGATGTGGCGGCACGCGGTATCGATATTGACGATGTCACCCATGTCATCAACTTTGATTTGCCACGCACTGCCGACACCTATCTGCACCGTATTGGTCGTACCGGGCGTGCTGGCCGTAAAGGGATTGCGATTTCGCTGGTAGAGGCTCATGACCACATTCTGCTCGGCAAAATCAGCCGCTATATTGATGAACCGCTGAAATCACGCGTCATTGATGAGCTGCGTCCCGAGTCACGCGCACCGAGTGCTAAAGTCACCGGAAAACCGTCGAAAAAAGCGCTGGCGAAGCGTAAAGAGAAAAAAGAGAAAGAAGCTGAAAAACCGCGGGTGAAAAAACGTCATCGCGACACCAAAAACATTGGTAAACGTCGCAAGCCAAGCGGCGCTGCAGCACCAGAGTCGGGTGCGGAATAAAACATCACTGCCTAAGAAAAAGCGCCGCTTCAGGCGCTTTTTTTTATGTTTCAGCGCTGATAAATCTGGCTGACGATAGCCTGTAAACGGCAACGCGCTATAACCCGGTTTTATACGGGCGAACGCGTACCGCTGCCCCTGTTTACCGGGGCTGGCCGCATGGCTGTTTTTTCGGCACCGCTACACTTACAGACTTTCAGTAAATGTCCGGGTAATTACATCGCGCTGCTGCTCTGGTGTCAGCGCATTAAAGCGCACTGCATAGCCAGATACGCGAATAGTCAGCTGCGGATATTTTTCCGGGTGATTAACCGCATCTTCCAGCGTCTCGCGCCGTAGCACGTTGACATTAAGATGCTGCCCACCCTCAACACGCACCTGTGGTTTCTGTTCCAGCGGCACTTCACGATAGGTCATCTCACCCAGATCGCTTAGTGATACCACCTGATCTGCCTGATAATCTCCTTTGGCGCACAGGCAGCGCGCTTCTGCTTTTTCGTCATCCAGCAGCCAGAAAGAGTTCATCAGATGCGGGTTGCTGGTTTGTGTAATTTGAATACCGGTAATCATAGCGACCTCCAGAATCGCCGCGTTTACTTATCTGAACGCGGTATAGGGGTAAATGGATGTTCTGGTATACCACTGCTAAAACAGCTGCGCTTTGATATGCATCAAGCGCGATCTGCGGGTTTGCCCTTCTGCTGCTGTTCTGAAACAGCTAAGCTAAAGAAAATCATATTGCAGGGAGAGAGAGATGGCAGACAAGCTGACCTGGCACGATGTGCTGGCAGAGGAGAAAGAGAAACCCTATTTTAAAGAGACGCTGCAGGCTGTTGCTCACGAACGTGCAGCAGGCGTAACCGTCTATCCGCCGCAAAAAGATGTCTTTAACGCATTTAAGCTTACTGAACTGGGCGATATTAAAGTCGTGATTCTGGGACAGGATCCTTATCACGGCCCGAATCAGGCGCACGGTCTGGCTTTCTCAGTACTGCCCGGCGTTGCGATTCCACCTTCGCTGCTCAATATGTACAAAGAGCTGGAGCAGGATATCGCTGATTTTCAGCGCCCGCAGCACGGTTTTCTGGAGAGCTGGGCCAGACAAGGGGTATTGCTGCTTAATACCGTGCTGACTGTAGAGGCCGGTAAGGCGCATTCTCATGCACGCTTTGGCTGGGAAACCTTCACAGATACGGTGATCAACGCCATTAATACTCATCGCGAAGGCGTGGTATTTCTGCTGTGGGGTGCTCATGCACAGAAAAAGGGCAGTATCATCGATAGCAAACGCCACCATGTGCTGAAAGCCCCGCACCCTTCACCGCTCTCTGCACATCGCGGCTTTTTTGGCTGCAAACACTTCTCACAAACCAATGCGCTGCTGAGCGCGGCGGGCAAAAAGCCTGTGGAGTGGACACCACAACTTCCCTGAAACAACAACGGCCGCATCTGGCGGCCGTTGCTATCTGCTATCGGATTCAGGCTTTGGCTTTAGAAACCGCAACCATCGCCGGACGCAGCAGGCGACCATTCAGCGTATAACCACGCTGCATCACCATCAGAACGTGGTTCGGCTCAACCTCGTCAGATTCCATCATCGACATTGCCTGATGAATATCCGGATTGAAAGGCACATGCGTCTCGCCAACGACTTCAACGCCAAACTTGCGCACGGCACCCAGCAGTGATTTCAGCGTTAACTCAATGCCTTCAATCATTGATGCCAGTTCACTGTTCTCTTTATCAGCCACTTCCAGTGCGCGCTCCAGGCTATCCACTACCGGCAGCAGCTCGTTGGCAAACTTTTCCAGCGCAAACTTATGCGCTTTTTCAACATCCATTTCCGCACGACGACGGATGTTTTCAATTTCCGCCTGTGCACGCAGCTGGGCTTCACGCACCCCACCCTGCGCCTGGGTCAGCTCCGCTTCCAGTTGCGCAATGCGCTCATCACGCGGATCCACCTCAGTTGCTGTCTCCGCGTCCGCTGGCTGTTGATCCTGTTGAATTTCGTCTGAGACTTGCTCATTTGGGGTGTTCTGTTCTTTACTACTCATGAATTTCTCCGCGTTTTGCACATTCATTTCGCTGGTTGGCTTATTATGGGGATCAGTTTGACGGTTTCAAGTAAACCCATCACATTGCCAGGCCGTTTTGGCTTATGAGGAACACCCGCCACATGAACAAACACTTTAACTGCATCGGTATTGTTGGCCATCCGCGTCATCCCACTGCGTTAACCACGCATGAGATGCTCTGGCGCTGGCTGACAGATAAAGGGTACGAAGTGATAGTGGAGCAGCAGATTGCCCGCGAACTCAATCTCACCGATGTGAAAACCGGCACGCTGGCTGATATTGGTCAACAGGCCGATCTTGCCGTCGTGGTTGGGGGGGATGGCAATATGCTGGGCGCAGCGCGCGTGCTGGCGCGATACGACATCAAAGTGATCGGTATTAACCGTGGCAATCTCGGCTTTCTCACCGATCTTGACCCGGATAATGCTCAGCAGCAGCTGGATGACGTGCTGCAGGGAGAATATATCGCAGAGAGCCGCTTTCTGCTGGAGGCGCAGGTATGCCGCGACACCTGCTCACCACGTATCGGCAGTGCGATCAATGAAGTCGTACTGCATCCGGGCAAAGTGGCCCATATGATTGAGTTTGAAGTCTATATTGATGAGGTGTTCGCTTTTTCGCAGCGCTCTGATGGCCTGATTATCTCTACGCCAACCGGCTCTACTGCCTACTCACTTTCAGCGGGCGGCCCGATACTGACCCCCTCGCTTGATGCCATTGTACTGGTGCCAATGTTCCCGCATACCCTCTCGTCGCGTCCGCTGGTGATTAACAGTAACAGTACTATCAGACTGCGTTTTTCCTCGTTACGCAGCGATCTTGAAATCAGCTGCGACAGCCAGATTGCGCTGCCAATTCAGGAGGGCGAAGATGTGCTGATTCGCCGCAGCAGTGGTCACCTCAATTTGATACATCCTAAAAATTATAGCTACTTCAATACGTTAAGCTCAAAACTTGGCTGGTCAAAAAAATTGTTTTAGAAATCACCACTGACTACTTTACTGGATAAAAAACCAGTTTATACTGTACGAAAAACCATATCTGTTTTTCTGTACAGGTGATTGTATGCTGGCACAACTGACTATCAGTAACTTTGCAATCGTTCGTGAGCTGGAGATCGACTTTAACCGTGGTATGACGGCGATTACCGGTGAAACGGGCGCAGGTAAATCTATTGCTATCGATGCGCTGGGCCTCTGCCTTGGCGGAAGAGCAGAAGCAGATATGGTACGCCAGGGCGCCAGCCGCGCCGACATCTGCGCGCGGTTTCAGCTGAAATCTTCTCCTTCGGCTCAGCGCTGGCTTACTGAGAACCAGCTGGATGATGGCAATGAGTGTTTGCTGCGCCGCGTAATCAGCGCTGATGGTCGTTCACGCGGCTTTATCAACGGCACCGCCGTGCCACTCTCACAGTTGCGCGAACTGGGTCAGTTGCTGATCCAGATCCACGGTCAGCATGCACATCAGCTATTGCTGAAGAGCGATCACCAGAAACATCTGCTGGATGCCTATGCCGCGCATGATGAACTGCTGAGCGAAATGCGTCAGCACTATCAGCGCTGGCATCATAGCTGCCGCGTGCTGGCACAGCATCAGCAGCAGTCACAGGAGCGTGAAGCACGTCGTGAACTGCTGCAGTATCAGCTCAAAGAGCTTAATGAGTTCGCGCCTCAGGCGGGTGAATATGAGCAGATTGATGAAGAGTATAAGCGTCTGGCGAATAGCGGACAGCTGCTCTCCACCAGCCAGCAGGCACTGCATATCCTTGCCGATGGCGAAGATACTAATCTGCAAAGCCTGCTCTACAGCGCCCGTAACATGCTGGGCGAGCTGGTTTCGCTGGACGATAAAGTCAGCGGCATCGCTAACCTGCTGGAAGAAGCAGCAATTCAGTTGAGTGAAGCCAGTGACGAGCTGCGCCACTACTGCGAACGCCTTGATCTCGATCCCAACCGTCTCTATGAACTGGAACAGCGCCTCTCCCGGCAGATCGCGCTGGCGCGCAAGCACTACGTTGCGCCTGAGGCGTTGCCCGCGCTGCATCAGCAACTGCTGGATGAAGCGGAACTGCTGTCGCAGCAGGAGAGCGACCAGGAGAGCCTGCAGCTGGATGTGGTAACACATCATAAAGCAGCACTGAACAGCGCAGAAACACTGCACCATAAGCGCGAAGCCGCAGCACAGGAGCTGTGTGAACTGATTACGCAGAGTATGCGCACCCTGGCGATGCCGCATGGCCAGTTTGCGATTGTACTGGAGTTTAATCCAGAACAGCTGACCGCAGAGGGCGCAAGCCGTATCGATTTCCGCGTGACCACTAACCCGGGTCAGCCACTGCAGCCGCTGGGGAAAGTTGCCTCGGGTGGTGAGCTGTCACGTATCGCGCTGGCTATTCAGGTTATTACTGCGCAGAAGATGGAAACACCCGCCATGATTTTCGACGAAGTGGATGTCGGTATCAGCGGCCCGACTGCGGCGGTAGTCGGCAAAATGCTGCGTCAGCTTGGTGAATCAACGCAGGTAATGTGTGTGACCCATTTGCCGCAGGTTGCGGGTTGCGGTCATCAGCACTTCTTTGTCAGCAAAGAGACCGATGGCGCCATGACTGAAACGCATATGCAGCCACTGGACAAGCGCTCCCGTCTGCAGGAGCTGGCGCGCCTGCTGGGCGGCAGCGAAGTTACGCGCAACACCCTGGCGAACGCCAGAGAACTTTTAGCGGCCTGAGACAGCACTTTTTTCCGGCCTGGTGGTCATATGCATGCTCTGTAGAGGTTCCCAACCGGGAAAAGGTCTATTATCATCGGCAGTGATATCGCCATAATAAAAGCCTGCCGTTTGCAGAGTTCAGAGTTTGATGGCAACAAAACTGCCTGCTGAAAGGCGTTTGGCCCCAGAAAAGGAATGTATAGATGCGCTTTAAGACGCTGACTGCTGCGGCAGTGGTAATGTTGATGACAACCGCCGGATGCTCTACCCTGGAGCGCGTTGTGTATCGTCCGGATATCAATCAGGGTAATTACCTGGTCGCCAATGATGTTGCTAAAATTCATACCGGCATGACGCAGCAGCAGGTTGCTTATACGCTGGGTACGCCAATGATGCGCGATCCATTCGGCAGCAATGTCTGGTATTACGTATTCCGTCAGGAGCCGGGTCATGAGCATGTTAAGCAGCAAACGCTGACCCTGACGTTTGACAGCAACGGTACACTGACCAATATCGACAACAAACCGCGTCTGACCGATCAGAAAGATTAATTTCGGGATGTTGCTGACATTAAAAAAGGCGCTATCAGCGCCTTTTTTATTGCTACAGATAAATCACTTTTTAGCCGCGGCGCGTTCAGCACGCTGACGGCGCATCTCTTTGGGATCGGCAATCAGCGGTCGATAGATCTCAACCCGATCACCCTCTTCCACCACATCGCCCAGCTTAACCGGACGACTGAAAATGCCCACCTTGTTCTGCGTCAGGTCGATCTCTGGCCGCAGCTGCAACAGACCAGAGGCTTCTATCGCCTGCTCCACTGTTGCACCCTGTTCCAGCGTGATTTCGCGCAGATACTGCTTATCGGGGAGTGCATAGACCACTTCCACCCGAATATCAGTCACTGTAGACCTCTCTGGCACGCTGTGTAAACGCCTGAACCATACTGTTTGCCAGCTCTTTAAAAATGCGTCCAAACGCCATCTCAACCAGCATATTGGTAAACTCAAAGTCGAGATTTAACTCTACTTTGCAGGCATCATCTCCCAGTGAGACAAATTTCCAGCCGCCGGTCAGCTTGCGGAACGGGCCATCTACCAGCTGCATATGAATGCTTTGGTTATCTGTCAGAGTATTGCGCGTGGTAAAGGTTTTACTGATACCCGCTTTAGAGACGTCTACCGCTGCGGTCATCTGATCGCCGCTGTTATCCAGCACGCGACTGCCGGTGCAGCCTGGCAGAAATTCAGGATACGCATCCACATCATTTACAAGCTGGTACATCTGCTCAGCGCTGAAGGGGACCAGTGCTGAACGACTAATCTGAGCCATATCGGTTCCTGTTGGTCACAAAACTATTGAATAATACCATTTTAAGCTATTAAACAAAAATTCATGCTTTTACCAGCTGTGCTAAAATAGGATGTTTTTTACCGCCCCGCAGGACATGGGGATGCGCCCACAATCTGAGTAATGTAGACTACGCCGCACTATGACAAAGAAAAAAGCTCACAAACCCGGTTCAGCCACTATTGCCCTCAACAAACGCGCGCGCCACGAATACTTCATTGAAGAGGAGTTCGAAGCGGGTCTGTCGTTACAGGGATGGGAAGTTAAATCACTGCGCGCCGGTAAAGCTAATATCAGCGAAAGCTATATTCTGCTGCGGGATGGCGAGGCATTTCTGTTTGGTGCCACTTTTCAGCCACTGATCGGCGCCTCTACTCACGTCGTATGCGATCCGACGCGTAACCGCAAACTGCTGCTGAAAGAGCGTGAACTCTCTTCGCTGTTTGGCAGTGTTAATCGCGATGGTTACACCATTGTGCCGCTTTCGCTCTACTGGAAAAACGCCTGGGCTAAGCTCAAAATCGGCGTGGCACGCGGTAAGAAAGAGCACGACAAGCGCGCAGATATTAAAGATCGTGAGTGGAAAATGGACAAAGCACGAATTATGAAGAGCTCCAGTCGTTAACCACTGGATTCTTTTAAAGATTTGCGCTACAGTTTCAAAACCTGGGGCTGATTCTGGATTCGACGGGATTCGCGAAACCCAAGGTGCATGCCGAGGTGCGGTAGGCCTCGCTAAAAAACCGCAAAAAAATAGTCGCAAACGACGAAAACTACGCACTAGCAGCTTAATAACCTGCTTAGAGCCCTCTCTCCCTAGCCTCCGCTCTTAGGACGGGGATCAAGAGAGGTCAAACCCAAAAGAGATCGCGTGGATGCCCTGCCTGGGGTTGAAGCGTTAAAACTAATCAGGCTAGTCTGTCAGTGGCGTGTCTGTCCGCAGCTGCCAGGCGAATGTAAAGACTGACTAAGCATGTAGTACCGACGGTGTAGTAATTTCGGACGCGGGTTCAACTCCCGCCAGCTCCACCAAAATTCTCCATCGGTGATTACCAGAGTCATCCGATGAAGTCCTGAGAGCCCGCACGGCGCAAGCCCTGCGGGCTTTTTTGTGTCTGTAACCATCTGACACGATCCGCCTGAAGCGGGAAAAGTCTTTTAGCTTCGATTGCCACGCTACTCGCTGGCCGCCACACACCACGTGCCACTATTGATATGCTGGAATTATCGCGGGAACGCGCCAGCGTGGTGGTTTTTCGCTGATTATTCTTCCTGACCAGGAGAAATAGAGCGGCGATGACGCGGGCATCAAGGCGATTACCGGCGGCGATGCGGTGGCCATCGATCCGAAATATCGCGATGCTTACTCCACACATATCCCGGCGGTGATTCTGGCAGTAAACAATAACCCGATGCGTTTCAGCGATCGCAGCGGCGGCGTGTCACGCCGTCGGGTAATACTGCACTTCCCGGAGATTATCCCGGCAGACGAGCGCGACCCGCAGCTGAAGGAAAAAATCAGCGGTGAGCTGTCCGTTATCGTGCGCCAGCTGATGCAGCAGTTCAGCCAGCCACAGCAGGCCCGGTCGCTGCTTCAGTCGCAGCAGAACTCCGACGAGGCGATGCGCATCAAGCGCGATGCGGACCCGATGGTGGATTTCTGCGGCTACCTGTTTACGACGCCCGAGCCAAACGCACTCTATATGGGTAACGCCAGTATCAGACCGCTTCAGCCCAGGCGTTACCTTTATCATGCCTATGGCCTATATGGAGGCCAATGGCTACAGGAATCCGCTCAGCATGAAGATGTTCGGCCTGTCGCTGAAGAGCATCATGCGGGAGTACGGACAGCACTACATGAAACGACGGACAAAGCTGGGGGTGCAGACCAACCTTGATTTAACGGAAGAAAGCAGCACCGACTGGCTACCGAAGTGCGATAATCCCACCGCGATGTGACTAACCAGAACCGGCGAAAGCCGGTTTTTTTACGCCTATGCTTCACCAGTGATGTATACTAACACTCACCCTACACCCACCCATCACCAGCTAAGCAATTGTTTAATATAAAAAAACCGAGGTGAATAGTATGAAGAATTATCTTTAAAATCTTTTCTGAAGTTGATCTCTTTCGTAACTCTTCAAAAGCAATGCGATATCACTTTTTTACCTCATTAACTTCAGATGCTGTTAAGGTTGAGTTTCAGTATCAATTACCCTAGCTAAGGAGCAGGCAATATGACCGGCAATGCGCCAGAAACATACATTGCAGGCATGTTTGCATACGTGCTAATCATAATAATCACATTGCAAAAGTGATTTACGAGTATTCATAATCACATAATCTAGAGTATGATTAACGAACATAGGACCTTTCAGTTAATAGAGGGTGGGCTACTTAGCTATTTCTGCACTCCGAAAAATGCAATAAAATCAAACTACTATGCTAAATTTCGAGCAACCACAATTAGCTTATTTACCTTGAGAAATCATGTATGAAGAAAGAATATGATAAAAAAGAAAGATACCTAACAAACCTTATTAAACTCATACTTATTTTTACAATTTTACTTTCTGGAACAGGCATATCCACTTTAATTGGAGGTTGGCTTGGTAGTGACAAGTGGGTGCTCGGTCTATTAGGTGCGTTCGGTGCGTTTTGCGCTTTAATCATGAAAGATATTGCAAGTGCGAGAATTGACTTAAGAAAAACCAGATCTGGTATAAGCGTTAATAATAAAAAAAACAAAATTAGCTTAAATGTTTTTAAAATAGCCATTTTTGTTCTAGCCAGTTTTTTACTCAAGAAAATAGAAAAGGAAGATCTAAAACCCAGAAGGAAAAGCAAAGCTGAAACAGTAACCGAGCTATACCTCATTCATAAATCTTCGAAATTAATCATGGCAAAAAACATTGCTATCTGCGGGATAATACTTAATGCAGCCATGTATTTCTTTATCGACCTTCCTTTTGCAACAACTGGCCTTTTTTTTGCGATAGTGGCATTGTTACAAATCAAAGAAGAGTTGTTGATTTATCGAATAAATAAAGGGTACTTTGGTTCCACAACTCGTGAGGCCATGATGCTTATCAGGTTCATAGACAACCATAATGATGATTCTGATATGAATTCTGGTGGACGAAGAATGCCAGTTTTCAAGGATATTACCCAAGAAATAAATGAGAAGCAGGGTATTTATGAGGGCAGTCGATGAACATGGATAAGTTAACCAGCCGGGCGTTTCTTGGCTTAGATATACTTACGACAAAATATGAGATAAGAACGTCACTTGGTGCCATTGTAGGGATAATCTTGGTTGCGATTTGCAATATCTTTGAAAAGAACATTGAAGAAAACTTTGGTTTTAATTTTTCTTTCATTGGATATACAGGCACTTTCTTTTTAGGTATTTTATTTCTTCATATACCTACCTACATCAATTCATTTAGGGGTAAAGCAATTGATGAGGACTATGAAAGCATTCTGCGAACTATAGATTCTGCTAACGAGTTGAGTGAGATAGAAAAGAGGGACTTAAAACGTAAGTTGATTTTAAAAAAAATAGACTCTTTATCTGAGCACGAACTTAAAAAGAAAGCTGAAGAAGCAGAGTGAGTTACTAGAGATTTAGCATTCACTTTAGTTATCAGATTTGGCAGCGTGAATGGCTTAAGCTATGAAAAATTGCAGTGCACTTTTCATCCCCTGGATAAACCAGCATGGCGTTCGATGCCAAAGGGCTATCAAATGTTGACATTTGGAATGTTCCCCTACACTTTCTATAATACGATTAGTGGTTGCTATTGGTATACGCTTAGGTATACGATTAAAACTTGAATTCAAATAAAATTATATATAACAATTATTTGCGATACTTACTCAGACTCCGCCAGCCCCAAATTCTCCATCGGTGATTACCAGAGTCATCCGATGAAGTCCTGAGAGCCCGCACGGCGCAAGCCTTGCGGGCTTTTTTGTGTCTGTAATCTTCCGAGGCGATCCGCCTGAATCCAGTGATAATTGGTATATGCCTTAATAGGCCGGTTTACCTTGAGAATGCAGACATGGTAAAAACGAGCAACTCTCTTACAGGTAATTTATAACCGGGGTTATGCTATATCAGCGACGGCGTGTTGCAACGCCGGGTAATCCTGACCTACCCGGAAAGGATATCGGCAAAAGAGCGTTATCCGCAACCGCTAAACAAAATCAGCACCGAGCTGGCCTTTATCGTGCGTCACCTGAATCAGTGCCTCAGCTCACCGGATGATGCGTGCACACTGCTACAGGCGCAGCAGACGTCAGGCGAAGCACTGGAGATTAAACGAGAGGCTGACCCGCTGGTTAATTTCTGCGGCTATCTGATGCCGCGGAGCACGCTGTTTATTGGCAATGTCAATATCCGCACAATTAACCCGAAGCGCTATCTCTATCATACGTATTTGTCATTTACGGAATCGCGCGGGCATCAACCGCTCAGTCTCACGGCATTAGGTCAGACAGTACCACAAACGCTAATAGAGTATGAGCGGGTACCGCTCAAGCGCAAAACGAATCACAAATAACGGCATACAAACTAATCTAACGTTGTATGAGGACAGCGAGGCAGATTGACTATACAGCTACAGTGCGCGCGTCGGCAGCAAATGAAACGACTCAGGCCATTTTTTTACTGTAAGGAGGGGTCTTATGAAGACATTTATTAGCCAAAAAACTATAATAAATAACTTTTGTTATACAAACCGTTGTATTAACAATATTTTCAATGATCAATTGAAGGAAACCTTGATAATCATCACAAACACTAATATCATCATAGCCCTCTTTACAACCATTTAATTAGCATAGTTAGATACAACCCATTATGTTATAGCTATATCTTTAATAAATAAAATCAGAATAATCACCTTACACATTAGACAACTTAGGAAGAGTTAAGATGAATATAACGTTAATATCCAGCATTGTAAGTGGTGTATTTGCTATAGTCTCCGTTGCAATTTCCGTTGGGATCACCACGTATTACCAGAGCAGAGTTAACAAAACGAATAACTCAATTGAAGCCAACAGAAAGCATCGATATTATCTTGAACCATTAATTCGTTCTGCGGCGGATCTGCAAAGCAGAATTTATAATATATTAAAACTCAACTTTATTGAGACGTACTACCATAATGGTACTGAGCGACACAAGAATTATGTTATAAATAATACTACTTTCCTTTTGGCTCAATTTTTTGCATGGACTGAAGCAGCTCGCAGTGACGTTCAGTTTCTTAATCTCGAAAACGATTTAAAATCTAGTGAGTTATCGAAATTACAGAGCAAAATATATACATTAATGCAGACAGATAGGCACGGAAGTAGTTTTATGTTTTTCGCGGGAGAACAAAGAGCTATTGGTGAACAAATGCTAGTTAAAGTTGATCGCGGATATAATTGCATTGGATATGGCGAATTCCTGAAAAAAAATGCATTTAGTAATGAAGTTTTGTTTGATGATATAAAAAAAGAAGTTGTTAATATGACAAACGACATTCAAGGTTATAGTGAAAGATTAAAAAACTTGCAACACGCATTGATTGATTTAATTGATTACCTTGATCCTAAAAAAGTAAGAATCCCAGGTACAGAGCGTAGTAAAATAGAATGATATAGTGTTAATAATGAAGCTAGCAGCTGAAAAAAGATCGCTAATACTGCATGGCAAAGCAGCGCTATAAAGCCTTAGCGATTCAAAAGCCGTAAGAGAGATATTTATGGCAATAACTCTCTTAGCCAGAAATCGTTTAATACTGCACATATTAACACTTACAGTGAAGCTTCCTGCTTAACATACAGAAGCTGACTTTGCGCAATAATGACGGAACAATCGCGCCAGCTCAGCGCCCATTGGCGTCAGGGTGGTATCTTTACGCTGGATTAAATAAAACGTCGCTTTAGGCAGAACTTCCTTTATATTCAGTGCCACCAGCTGATTACCCAGAATGGGATCGCTGATAACGTCGCTGGACAGAATGCTGACAAAATCACTTTGCGCAATCAGGCTGGTGCAGGCCATAAAAGTTTCGCAGGTCACGCTGATAGCCGGTGCCATCCCCATGTCATGCAGCAGATCGTGCAGCAGGCGATAGTAGCTGCCACGCGGTGTTGGCATAGTCCAGTCACAGTGCTGTAACTCTGCCAGAGAAGTAGCCTGTTCGCACGGATGCCCCCTGCGCACCACCACGCGATATTCACGTTCCATCAGCCGCTCGTAACTTAGCTCGCTCTCCAGATGACCGGGATAAGAGGTGTTAATGGTGAAATCGAGTTCACCCTGCCGCAGCTCCGGGATCATCGACACCAGCTGACCTTCAACAATACGGATTTTTACCTTAGGGAACTGACGTCGGAACCGGGTAATAACCTGCGGCATCAGCGTGCGCGCCACGCTACCGCCAACGCCAATATTGATCATGCCGCCTGCCTCTCCCAGGCGCTGCCGGATATCGTCCTGCGCCACACGTAGCTCTTCTATGATCAGGCTCGCATGCTGGAAAAAGTTATCACCAATCGCGGTTAGCGCCATCCCTTTACTGCGACGGATAAACAGTCTGGCACCCAGCATCTCTTCCAGCTCCCTGATTGATTTCGTCAACGCAGGCTGGGAAAGGCCTGCGGAGCGACTGGCGGCACGAATACTGCCGTGGCGCGCCACATCAACAAATGCACGTAACTGGTTCAGCTTAATAGATGCAGGCATAAAACCTCCGTCTCGCGATAACCGTTATTTATCAGTCACAAGATATTGGCATCTTCTGCCTGCGGATTCCATTGTGTAGAACAGAGTGTGCTCCCCCGGAATGATAAAGCTCACTGAGAAGGAAGATCCCATGCATCAGGCTATTGCTGACTTTGTAAAAGAGATGACGCCCCGCCTGCAGGAGAGGCGGCGTGACCTGCATAAATTTGCTGAATCCGGCTGGCTGGAGTTCCGCACCGCCACGCTGGTCGCTGAAGAGCTGTATCAGCTGGGCTATCAACTGCGCCTGGGTAAAGAGGTGGTGAACGCGTCGTCACGCATGGGGCTGCCCTCCCCTGAAGAGCTGGCCTGGCACGAACAGCGCGCGCTGGAACAGGGTGCCATCGCTAAGTGGCTGCCACACTTCTCCGGCGGTTTCTGCGCAATTGTCGCCACACTGGTAACCGGCCGGCCGGGGCCGGTTATGGCATTCCGCGTTGATATGGATGCGCTGGATGTGATTGAAAACCAGACCGCAGATCATCGTCCGCACAGCGAGGGCTTTGCTTCGATCAATCCTGGCATGATGCACGCCTGTGGTCACGATGGCCATACCACAATTGGCCTGGGGCTGGCCCGGGTGCTCAGGCAGTTTGAAGGCGAGCTGAACGGCACCATTAAGCTGATTTTTCAGCCCGCTGAAGAGGGTACTCGCGGCGCAAAATCGATGGTGGATGCAGGCGTAGTCGACGATGTCGATCTCTTTACCGCCATTCATATTGGCACGGGTGTTCCGGCCGGCGAACTGGTGTGTGGCAGCGATAACTTTATGGCGACCACCAAGTTCGATGTCAGCTTCCGCGGCAACGCCGCCCATGCGGGTGCCAGGCCGGAAGAAGGGAGTAATGCGCTACTGGCCGCTGCGCAGGCCACACTGGCACTGCATACGCTGACCCAGCACAGCGGCGGCAACGCACGCGTTAACGTTGGCGTTCTGCAGGCAGGAACCGGGCGTAATGTAGTCGCCGATCGCGCCACCATTAAGGTGGAAACGCGTGGAGCCACTAACGACATCAACGACTTTATCTATCAGCGCGCTCTGCAAACCCTTACGGGCGCAGCGGCGATGTACGGCGTCGAACACCAGGTGACGCTGATGGGAGCCGCACGCAGCAGCCAGCCAACCGCACCCTGGGTGCGCTATATCCGTCGCACGGCAGAGCAGATCCCGGAACTGACCTCGTTGGTTGATTCGCGCGGCGCGGCTGCCGGTTCTGAAGATGCCACCTATATGATGGAGCGGGTTAAAGAGCATGGCGGTCAGGCCTCATACATCATTTTCGGCACCAGGCTGGATGCCGGACATCACAATGAAAAATTTGATTTCGATGAGCAGGTTATACCGGTGGCGGTAAAGACCCTGGCAGCGATTGCGCTTAACGTGGCCGCATTTAATAAGGAGGCGGGATGAACGAGAGCATTAACGATTTTGTCGCCAGCTACATTGAACAGCATCAGGCCCGCTTCAGCGCCTTAAGCGATGCTATCTGGGATCAACCGGAAACACGCTTTACTGAAACCTTCGCTGCCGGGCTGCTCTCCGGCGCGCTGGAGCAGGACGGTTTTCGCATTGAGCAGGCGGCAGGTGGCATCGATACCGCGTTTATCGCCAGCTACGGTCATGGTCAGCCGGTTATCGCTTTACTGGGCGAGTATGACGCCCTGGCGGGGCTGAGCCAGCAGGCGGGATGCAGCACACGCCAGCCACTGGTGGCTGACGGCCACGGTCATGGCTGCGGCCATAACCTGCTCGGCACCGCCGCTCTGGCTGCCGCCTGTGCGGTCAAAGCGTGGCTGCAACAGCACAGCGTGGCCGGCACGATTCGCTTTTACGGCTGTCCCGGCGAAGAGGGTGGCTCCGGCAAGACGTTTATGGTGCGTGAGGGGCTATTTGATGACGTTGACGCCGCACTGACATGGCATCCGGAGGGCTTTAGCGGCATGTTTAATACCGCCACTCTCGCCAATATTCAGGCAGCATTTCACTTCAGCGGCGTTGCCTCTCATGCAGCGAACGCGCCGCACCTCGGACGCAGCGCACTGGATGCCGTTACGCTGATGAACACCGGTGCTAATTTCCTGCGCGAACATATTATTCCGGAAGCGCGACTGCACTATGCGGTAACCAACAGCGGCGGCAGCTCCCCCAATGTGGTGCAGGCCGGGGCGGAAGTGCTCTATCTGGTACGCGCACCGCAGCTCGATCAGCTACAGGATATTTATCAACGCGTGGTGGATATTGCGCGTGGCGCGGCACTGATGACCGGTACTGAAATGAGCGTACGTTTTGAAAAAGCCTGTTCAAACTATCAGCCCAACCGGGCTCTGGAACAGCTGATGTATCGACAGCTCTGCCACTTTGGCCTGCCGGATTACAGTGAGGAAGAGCAGCAGTTTGCCGCCAGTATTCGCCAGACATTAAGCGCTGACGACCTGCGTAATGCCCGGCTGAACGCGGCACGCACCGGAGGCCCGGCCGGGCATGCCTGGGCAGAAGCACTGGGCGATCGCGTGTTAATGGCGAGTGTCGCACCCTACTCTGTCAGCGATGAGGTGCTCTATGGCTCCACTGATGTCGGTGATGTCAGCTGGGTAGCCCCCACCGCTCAGTGCTTTACCCCCTGCTTTGCGTTCGGCACCCCGCTGCATAGCTGGCAGCTGGTTTCTCAGGGACGCACCCCGATTGCACATAAAGGCATGTCTCTTGCAGGTAAGACTCTGGCAGCCACCGCACTGGCGTTATTTGCTGACGCCACGCTGCTGGAGGCGGCGCAGCAGGAGTTTCGCCAGCAGCGCATCAGGCAACCTTACCACTGCCCTATCCCGGCAGGCGTGACACCCACGCCACTGGCGTAACGATTTTGTAGTGACCGGAGGCCTGGCTCGATCCCGGCCCCGTAAAAAAAGTAAAACGCAAACAACACTATAACGACGACAAGACAAAGGGTGAATCAATGAGCGAAACTGCAGCGGCAGATAAAAGCCCGGGAAGGATCTTTTACTGGATTGAACGTATCGGCAACAACGTGCCTAATCCGTTTCTGCTATTTGTCTATCTGATAGTGGTACTGATGATCGCAACCGCGCTGCTTTCCTGGTTTGGTGTCGCCGTAAAAAACCCGGCCAGCGGCAAAATCGTTGAGGTAAAAAACCTGCTAAGTGTGGCAGGGATCCAGTGGCTCCTGCCAAATATCATTAAAAACTTTAGCGGTTTTGCCCCGCTGGGTTCCATTCTTGCACTGATGATTGGCGCCGGACTGGCAGAACGCACTGGCCTGCTGCAGGCACTGATGAATAAGATGGCTTCGTTTGTCAGCGCCCGCTGCGCCAGCTATATGGTGCTGTTTATCGCGTTCTTCAGCCATGTTTCCTCCGATGCCGCCCTGGTAGTCATGCCGCCACTGGGTGCGCTGATGTTTATCGCCGTCGGCCGTCATCCCGTTGCCGGACTGCTGGCAGCGATTGCGGGCGTCGCGTCTGGCTTTACCGCTAACCTTTTAATCGTCACCACCGATGTGCTGCTTTCCGGTATCAGCAGCGAGGCGGCGAAAGCGGTCAGCGATACGGTACATGTCAGTGTGGTGGATAACTGGTTCTTTATGGCGACCTCCGTAATTGTGCTGACTATCGCCGGTGGCGTGCTGACCGATAAATTCATTGAGCCACGTTTGCCCGTCTGGCAGGGCAGCAGCGAAGAGAAGCTGGCCAGACTGACGCCATTGCAGAACCGCGGGCTGGTGATAAGTGGCATTTCCGCACTGATATTTATTGGCCTGATCGCCCTGATGGTGGTGCCGGAGGGATCAATGCTACGCGATCCGGTTAGTGGCTCGATTATTCCCTCGCCATTTATCAAAGGGATCGTGCCGCTGATCATTCTGTTTTTCTTCGTCGTGGCCATTACGTATGGCGTGGCAACCCGACAGATCAGACGCCCGGATGATATCCCTGCTCTGCTGATTGAGCCAATGAAAAGCATGGCTGGCTTTATTGTCATGGTGTTTCCGCTGGCTCAGTTTGTGGCGATGTTTAACTGGAGCAATATGGGCACGTTTATGGCGGTGGGTCTGACCGATCTGCTGGAGCGGACAGCAATGACCGGCGCACCAGCATTTATCGGGCTGATGTTCCTGTCTGCGTTTCTGTGCATGTTTATCGCCAGCGGTTCGGCTATCTGGTCAATTCTCGCGCCGATATTTGTGCCCATGTTTATGCTGCTGGGCTTTCATCCCGCCTTTGCCCAGATGATTTTTCGTATTGCCGATTCAGCGGTACTGCCGCTATCGCCAATGTCACCGTTTCTGCCGCTGTTTCTTGGTTTCCTGCAGCGTTATCGTAAAGATGCCCGGCTTGGCACCTATTACACCCTGATTATGCCCTATCCGCTGGTGTTCTTTGTTGTCTGGATCCTGCTGCTGCTGGCGTGGTATGCACTGGGACTGCCGATTGGTCCGGGCGTCTATCCCTCAATGCCGTAATGCGCCACTCCGGCGTGTCTCTGTGGATATTGCCGGGCAGATCGCTTTCTAACGGGTAATAAATGCCGGGCAACTCAGCCCGGTAAAGTAATACCTGATGCCCGCTGTGATCGTTCGCAGTATCTGATTTATGCTCTGGCAGCGGCGTTAACGAAAAAAGCGAACGCCACCATTTCGGCAGCGTTCGCCTCTCTGAGCCCGCCATTAGGTTAATGGCGGTTCAGTGTTGTACCGTGCTAATTGCTATGGCGAGTCCAGGCATCTGACCAGTTCAGCCCAATACCCGGCTCATCCAGCGCGCCGTCGCTCACCGCCGCTTTCGTCAGCGAGCTGCCGCTGCCGCTGTGGTTTACTCCCGTCAGCAGCCCGTTCGCCATATTCCCGGCAAACTCACCGGCGATGCTGCCCCCGCTGCTGATGCCCGCGCTCTGGTGCTCTGCCCTGTAGTCCGCGTGGTTCTCCATGTCGCTGAAACCCAGCGTCCCCGTCTCCAGCCGGTTTTTATCCGCCGACGCGGTGGAGCCGATAACCGCTCCGTCCAGCCTGCATCCTGATAATCGCTGTCTGGACGCGTTGGGTTTTACTACGGGACAGAAGATCAGGGTGTTCACCAAGCCGGGACAGCTAATCATCCGGATGGCGGGCGAAAGGTAACTTACTGCCGTAAACGGTAAAATCCCGGCTCGGTGATCGGGATTTCTGGTTTACTTCAACGTCTTTAATAACTCATCCATTAGTTCAGATGCATCGTGTTTATATTCTGATTCCCAATGCGTTTGCCAGTCTGCAGGACAGCCTTCGTTCTCCCATTCAGACAGAGCAAGTGCGTTGATAATTTCCAGCTCAAACCATATTTGCTGATAATTATCCTTATCATGTTCATCTTCAAATAGATCGTTTAGCTGAGGTAAATCTTCCGCATAATTAACGAACCTCGCAAAGCTGACGACATCATTTAGTGAACTAAGCGCATATTCACGGATGTCATTCTTCTTATTTATCGCCATATTTAACCGTGACCACTCTACCAGATTTATTCGTTACTACGGATACCTTACTTTCAGGATCATAATGTACTGTTGTTCCGCCTCGACTAGGCGTTGATTTACCATTTTTAATCGTATTTTCAACTACAGAAGGGGTTATTCCTCGATCCTGCATTCTGTCTAAAGCATGCCCAGAATATTCTCGATTACTGATCGTACTCGGCTGATTTCTTACAGGTTGATAAGATGGATTACTTGGCTGATTCATCGGATTGCGCTTACTTCCCATTGGGAGAGTGGCAGATACTTCATCGCTGGCATTATTAATCAGCTTCGATGCTTCCGCCACATCACCCTTAGCCAGCGCTTTCTCCGCTGCCTTAAGCGCACCCGATGCAACACGCTCGCCCGGTATCAGGGAAGCGGCCACGTTGAGATAATCCAGTGCTGACTGTGCCTCCGCTGCACTTTTTATAGTACCCACTACCGGCACAAAATCAACGCCCAGCGAAGCCGTGTCTTTCAGCGCTTCACGCCGTTCCGTGTACATCTTCACCGAGCAGGCTTCGGCGCTCATGCCGCCGCAGTTGGCCTTTTTATAGCGCTCGTTTTCAGCCTGTACGTGCTCACCGGCCTTCTGCTCCGGCGTTTTGCCTTCAGACTGCGCCTGCGCGATATCGGCGAGAGAGTTATTCTCCACCGCATTCCTGCCCGCCTGCGCGCCCGCCACCGCGTCTGCCGTGCTGTCTCCGGTCACGCCGCCCGCCAGACCCGCCGCCAGCGTGCCCAGCGCGCTTATCGTCTGCCGCTGCTCCTCCGTCAGCCCTTTGCGGTCAACACCCGGATACAACTGCTGCGCGATATACTCGCCCATCGCCGTGCCCGATGCGCCCGCCACCGCGCTGCCGCCCGCCGCGTAAGCCGTCACCGCACCCACTACCGCGTACGCCATCAGGTTTGCTTCACTGTTGACCTTACCCGTCACCGGGTCGGTGGTCATATTGTGGATAACCTCCGCCAGGTACGGTGCCGCCCATCCGGCCCTGAACGCAGGGCGCACGCCATAATGCAGATTATGTGCATATATACGAAGCGGAACGATGGTCATCAAAAATGAAGGGATAATAGATAATTAGCGCGGCGATAACGGGCGGCAACCCGTTGACACCATTAACCACCACCAACTAGTCGAGGTAGTTAATTATGGCTGAACACGATACTAAGCCAGAAATAAGGATTTCCAGAGGTTTACGGCAGCTTAAGGTCGGTTATACCAGCATTCGTCGCGAAAAATGCTCAATCGACACGAGCACCTATTATAGCCGCTGTCCCAGCATTAACCTTAAAGGGTAATGGCTGGAAGATACGGGGTTTGCGATAAACACGCTGGTTACCGTGGCTGTTGAACGGGGACAACTGGTTATCCGGTCTGCTGAGTAACAGGCAAAAAGATCACCGGCTCGGTGACCGGGATCTTTTTATAAAAAATAAAGCTTTACTTTTTACTTACTTCACCAATATACCAATGCTCAGAATGATAAAGCTCACCCTCATCATTCTCACAGACTCTTAATATTCCTAATTCTGAAAACTCTTTCGGCAACTCTAAATTAAAATCTTTTACTAAACTTCTTCCGTGCAATAAACTTATCTGCCCAAAAACATTATTACCTGGTTGTGTGTGCACATTGAAATATTCTTCAGAAGTAAACAAGCACAACTCACTCGAAAACATATCAGGCAGAACAATACTGCAAGTAACTCTTATCTCATCTTTATCAACAGGCTTGGACTGATAAATATCGTATGCAGCATTTATCAACATTTGTGCGCAATAGGACTGAATATTACGACTAGTCTGCTCCCCCTGAACTAACGAAAGGTGTACAGGTATTTTGACATTCCAATAGCCATAAGTGTAGTCTTCAGCAGCAATTATTGGAAATTTAGAAGTATACGACTCAGACCACTTCTTTAATGATCGTAACCTACGTGGAATTCCTCGTAATTTCTTATTACTTATCGCTAGTTGTCGCATTATATTTTCCTTCCCTTAGCTGCTTCAGTCTTAGCCTTATTAATAGTCCCATCAAGGTTTAACACTGCTTTGAACTTTACTTTATTGTCAAATACTTCAAGATGATTTTTATGTTGTCCGTCAAGATAGAATTGATCACCCTTTTTTATCACTTCTCCAATGTTACTATTTGCTTTGTAAATACTTTGGCCCTGATATATCTGGCTACTTTTTTGCGCACTATTTTTTATCTGAGTGCCAAGCCCTGGTTGAGCAAGGAATTCTTTCATATTCCCGACAGCCCCTGCATTTGGAACATGAGGCACTTTCTTGCCCGGCAATATAGTCCCGGCCAGCATCCCGCCAGTCGCTTCCAGAGCAAGCTGATTCCCTTTCGACGCCTGTTTGATGGTGTCGGCTACTGCTGACCAGGTATCACTGTTCATCAGCGCCTTAACGCTGTCTGCCACCGCCTGGTTCTTACCGGACAGGTCGCTCATGGCTCTGGAGCAGTAACTGTCACCAGCGGCACAGGCTGCCAGGGCCATCGCCGCGTCAGCAGCGTAATCCGCTCCGCCTAATGCCGCATCGCCGGTATCAGCCAGGCCGTTAATAATGGCGTTGGCGATGGAAGAGGTTGTACCTTCACCCAGCTTTTCCCGGACCTGATCCTTCAGGGATCCGGCAGCCTGTTTAGCTGTAGCACGAGCCTGATCACCGGACAGCGAGTTATTATCCACCGCATTCCTGCCCGCCTGCGTAGGCCATCCATCGACAGGAACAGCGCCTTACACTCCATACTGCTTAGGAATTCCGACCTGACGTGGCTCAGATATCGCTACAGCCACCATAACGCGCGCTTCCCCAATGGCACAACACGATCCTGTTTTCCCTTGCCCTGCACGATGGTCGGTATCTGCCGCGAGAAGTCCGCGCTGTATATCTATATCTTAAGGTTTGCCACTTCTCCACGTATATATCCGTTGACCACAGCAGCTCGGTAACAGCGTTTATCACCGTCGTCAGTACGCCGCAGAAGCGCCCACGGCGCAACGGTAAAATCAAGTAACTGGCGGTGTGAAAGCATCAAAAAATCCCAGCTGGTGAGGGCTGGGATTACTTTTATTTTCTCAATAACTCGTTTAGGTGCATCAATGCATCAACTAAGTCAGGATCATCTTTCGAAATAATTTCATTTCTAAACAAAGAAACAGCATAGATTTGCTCTAATACGAACCAATATTCATGAAAATCGTTTTTCCATTCAATTTCTACTGACCGCAGACAAAATAACAAACCTTCTAAATTATCAATCAGTTTTTCAAGCGATAATTTTTCTGATGCAAAAAGCTCTAATGATTCTTTCATTAGAGATATTTGGCGCTCATCATACTCGCTGATATTCATTTCTGATAGTAAAGTCATTATTTTATCCTTCCAAAATCAACAGTGACGACTGTACCTGTTTTCGTATCAGTAATGACAGTTATATTATTATTACTACCGTAATAAGCAGTTGTGCCTGGCCGTTTTCCGGGTATTGCATTTTCTACTGTTGTAGGCGTTATACCTTGCCTCTGCATACGATCTAATGAGTGACCAGAGTAATCACGATTGGTTATTGTAGATGGTTTATTTTGACCATCTATCACATTTAGCGGATTGCCTTTTGAACCAGTGGGCGTTTTAGCAGAGATCTCATCACTAGCCTTATTAATCAGCTTCGACGCTTCAGCAACATCCCCTTTCTTCAGCGCCGTTTCCGCTGCTTTGATCACCTTACCAGCAGCATCACCTGCACCCGGTATTATACCGATTGCAGCAGCCAGGTAATCCAGCGCCGACTGTGCTTCCGCAAAGCTCTTGATATCACCCACTACCGGCACAAAATCAACGCCCAGCGAAGCCGTGTCCAGCCGGTTCAGCTCTGCTGCTGCCGTGAAGGCGATAACCGCGCCGTCCAGTTGCGTATGCGGCTCCACCGTCACGTCATACCCGCCCTGACCCGCAAACAGCCCCGTCTGCGCCCGCACCGAATCGTAATTGCTGTGCATGGCGTTAAAATGCTGCCCGGCGGTCTGATTCTGACCACGAAGCAGCCCTCACCGGAGCCGGAAGTCATCGAGACCCTGCGCCAGCTCTGCCCGAAGCTCTCCGCCCGTAAGCAGCGCGAGCTGATGGAGCTGATTCAGGTGATGGCGAAGCCGAAGAAGCGGGTAGCTAAGGTGTAATTGACGGGTTATAAAGTAAAATCCCAACCGCAAGGGTTGGGATTTCTGATGGCTAATAGAAGTCTGGATCTATTCGACCTTCCGCTTTCAGGATCTCTAGGAAGCGTTTATAGGCCGACTCATCGTATTCACGAAGATCATCTAACAGATTTTCCTCAATTAACGCCCGATGATAAATTCCTGAACGATAATAAATAAAACCTTCAGGAATAGATGGATCTACAAACTCTATTTTTTCAGCAAGTTTACCTGTGATCCTGTAAGTACCTAATCCAGCATTACCTCTTGGCATACCCAGTAACATTGTCTCTGTACAAGTTTTATCGATAGACAAAACCCAATACATACCAAAAATGTCAATAGTATTTCCCCATTCATCTTTAATCTTCACTTGATTTTTCCTTTAATTGAATCAATCACATCAGATGGGTTAGACGTAGTTCGCTGAGGAGTGACAATTTTCATATCATAGGCTTTGTCTGTAATAGTGTTATATTGATAATGGACTTCAATATTAGAACCATTTGGTAATTTATGTGAGGCAGTCATTTTTTCAAATCCAGCGGAATAAGGAAAACGAGGATCTGTATTTAAATTTAAACCCATTTCAGAGAACTTCTTACCATTAGCAGGATTCTCCTTAATCTGATTCCACAATACCTGTTCATTCAGATCTCTCGGCTGTGTAAATTGCTTACCCGGTTTCGCCGTCGATATTTTTTCCGCCGCACTGATCAGGGTTTTATTATCAATAACCTTCGCAGCTTTTCCGACAAGTGACAGCGCTTTTTCTGCCGGGATCGACGTCAGCAGCGCCAGCGCGTAGTCCTTCGCATCTTTTGCATCCAGCAACGCCATTACCGTATCTGAGCCGGGGTTATTGCTCAGAATAGCTTTAATGATATCCGCACTTTCCGGCAGACCCCCTTTCACCATCCGGGCCAGATCGGCCTGAACCTGTTCCGGTGGCAGGTTCTTGTCCTGAGCATATTGCGCGTAGGACTGTACTGACTGGCCGTAATCCGCCATGCCTTTTCCGAACCCTTCCAGGCCACTCAGCGCATTATTCTCCACCGCATTCCTGCCCGCCTGCCCGCCTGCGCGCCCGCCACCGCGTCCGCCGTGCTGTCTCCGGTCACGCCGCCCGCCAGACCCGCCGCCAGCGTGCCCAGCGCGCTTATCGTCTGCCGCTGCTCCTCCGTCAGCGCTTTGCGG
>CAJYKU010000016.1 GCA_913775175.1 uncultured Pantoea sp. | reverse complement strand
CGTCTGGTTCGCGTGCTCCGCGTCGCGGCTCAGCCCGCTCACCGCCTGCGCCTGCTTATTCCGGTCCCGGATAACCAGCGCGCCGTCGCTCACCGCCGCTTTCGTCACCGAGCTGCCGCTGCCGCTGCGGTTTGCTCCTGTCAGCAGCCCGTTCGCCATATTCCCGGCAAACTCACCGGCGATGCTGCCCCCGCTGCTGATGCCCGCGCTCTGGTGCTCTGTCTTATAGTCCGCGTGGTTCTCCATGTCGCTGAAACCCAGCGTCCCCGTCTCCAGCCGGTTTTTATCCGCCGACGCAGTGGAGCCGATAACCGCTCCGTCCAGCTGCGTGTGCGACCCGACGCTGACGTCAAAGCCGCCCCTGCCCGCGAAGATACCGGTCTGCTCCTCCACGCTCTGCCAGGTGCTGTGCATCCTGTCCCGGCTCAGGTTTACGTTCGCTGAGCCGGTCATTGAGCCAAAAGTAAAGCTGCCGCCCGCGCTGGCGCTCTGCTGTTTCAAGTCGTAGCGGTCGCTATCCTGCTCGCTCGCCAGCGTCAGGTTGCGCGCCACGTCTGCCTTCACCCGCTCCCCGCTCACCTGTGCGCCCTGAAGCGTGGCGTCGCGTCCGCTCACCATCGTCACCTGACGGCCCGCGTTTACCTGCGTTTCCGTGTGGGTAATACCGCTGCCCTGCTCGCGGCCTTTCGCCTGATTAACGCTGGCAGAAACGCTGATGCCCCAGCCGCCCTGGCCTGCGCCGATACCCACGCCCAGGCTGCCGCCGTGGCTGCGGTTTTCCCCCTCCAGCGAGGAGGTATTGGTGGCCGACAGCAGGTTCAGGTCCCGGTTCGCGGAGAGCAGCACATCGTTGCCCGCCTGCAGCTGGCTGCCCTGCACCGTCAGGTCGCCATCAGCGCCTTTCACGCCGCTGCCGCGCGCCACCACGCTCAGGTTATCACCCGCTGTCAGGCTGCTGCCCTGTGCGGTGCGCTGCCCGCTCTGCTGCGTGGATACCGAGGACTGGCTGCCATAAGAGAGGCTGACGCCGATGGCGTTGTTATTCTCCGGGCTGCTGCCCTGTGCCGCCGCCAGCCGTGCGGCCTGCGTCGCCTGCACGCCGCTGAGCGCGGCTTTGGTGCCCTGCAGCGCCGCCAGCCGTCCGCTGCTGGCGGACTTAGCCTCCTGCACCGTCTGCACCGTCGTGTTAAGCGCGCTGCCCACCGTGCCGGAGAGCGCCAGCGTCAGGCCGGAGGTGTGCTGCTCCACCCTGTGCGTCTGGCTGCTCTGGTTCTCTGCCGCGGTGATGCTGACCTCGCGCCCGTCCAGCGTGAGATTTTTACCGGCGATAAGCCCGGAGCCGTTAACATCCAGACGGTTGCCCGCCGCCAGCGTCACGCTGCCGTTCACGCTGCCAACGGTGCTGCCCTGATTTGTCAGATCCTGCGCGGTGTCGGTGGTTTTCAGGCTCTGCGAGCCAATGCTGAAGCCAATGCCGCCGGTGCCCGACAGCCCGTGCTTTTTCTCCTGCTTCAGGTGCTGCTCGCTGTTGCGCTCCGTCGCGCCCGTAACGCTGAGATCGTGGCCCGCCTGGAGAGAAACATCCTGCGTTCCTGCTATCTGGCTGCCCTGTACGCGCAGATCATTACCTGCCGCCACCGCAATACTGTCGCCGCTCAGCGCGCTGCCCTGCGCCGTCTGGCGCGCTATCTGGTCGCGTGTGGTTGTCGTGCTTTTTGACAGCCAGCCGCTGCTGCCGGTGACCTTATGCCGCTCGTCCAGATCCTGGGTGTTCTCGCCATTGGTCAGCGTGATATCCTGTCCGGCGGTCAGCGCCAGCGCGAGATCGGCCGACAGGGTGGCGGCGCGCGCCCTGAGATCGTTGCCTGCCAGCAGCGAAACGTCGCCTTTGCCCACCACGTCGCTGCCGATCTCCTGCGTATTGCCCTGCTTCAGGCTGTTGTCGCCGTCCCAGACAATATTGTCGCGACTGGCAGTGCTGACTGTATTAAGCGCGAGGTCACGCCCCGCATGCAGCACCGTCTGGCTGTTCTTACCGCTGTTAACTACCTGCGCCGCCGTCAGGTTGATATCGCGCCCCGCCTGTAATATCAGCCTGCCATCGTCGCCCTGCACATACATGCCCGCTACGCTGTCGACAGTGGTACGTGCAAAGCTGTTGTCGCCACTGCGGCGCTCAACGCTGCGCGTGGTGCTGATGGCGTTGATATCCCGTCCGGCGCTGGCCAGCAACGCGTCGCTGCCCTGGATCACGCCGCCGATGTTGTTGATATCAGTGCGGGCAGTGAGATCGACGCTGGCGCCCCTGATGGTGCCCGCCAGGTTAGTTATATTGTCGGCGCTCAGCTTAACCACTTCGCGTCCGGCCAGCGTGCCACTGTTGAACAGCCCGCCGCCCAGGTTCAGGTTGAGGTTGCGGCCGGCAATCAGCGCGCCGCTGCCGTCAATATCACCTGGCTCTACACGCGCATAAACCTGTGGCACCAGCACCGTCTGAGTGGAACCATCCGGCAGCCTGATCTGCGCGTTGACCAGCCAGACGATATCTTTGGTCAGCAGCGCCATCTGTTCTGGTGTCAGTGCTACGCCAGGTTTCAGGTTGTACCGCTGGCTAAAGGCGATGCCATTGTCCATCAGCGCCTTATACTGCTCTTCGTCACTGCTGAACCCATCCAGATAGCGCTCTCCAGTCAGGTTGATCACCTGCTCGCGGATCAGACGCTGCTCATAGTAGCCGTCGCCAAGACGCTTCAGCACATTATCGCCATTCTGCGTGAGCGCGTTCTGCATGTAGTCGCTGCTCAGCCACTGCTTCTCCTGAGTGAAGCGCGGATCGGTTTCCACCAGGTATTTGCCACCGGGTGCCGGATTGGTACGAAACAGGCTGCTGTCCGGCAGGCGCGTATCCGGCCCGACAATGCGCACCACGCGTGCCGTTTCACCCTGCTGCTGAGCGACACTGACGGGGACGTCAAAGCGCTGGCCTGGCTTAAGCTCAGCGATAGTGATCGCTGGCAGGGTACCGCTATCAACACGCTGCCACTCCGGGGCAAGCGTGCTGCCTGCAACAGCGGTGCTGACGCTACCGGTACCACCAATAGTCACATCCGTACTTTGCACGTTTTGTGGTGCCAGCGTCACCGGCGTGTGACTGATATCACCATGACTGGTTAGTTCTCCCGGCCTGAGCGTGATGGTTTCAATCACATCCGGCGGCGTATAGGCTGAGGTCTTTCTGCCCTGCTCGTCGCCGCCTTTGTGCCGGATACGATAGTAATGGGTAACCTTACCCATATCATTCGTGATGCGCTGACCCGCCACATCAACGTTTTCAACCTTGCCCGCATTTATTGTCAGCGTATTGCCCGCGACGATCTGACTTTTATCATTGAACACCTTGTCGGCGTTCACCGTCATATTGCCGCCCGCGATAATCTTCGCCGGATCGCTTTCAGCGATCTGTGTCTCCTGCACCGTGCGGGTGTAGTCATACTGGTTGAAGCTGTCTCTGTTACTGCCGGTGTTGCCCGGTGTATTAAGATTTCGCAGCGAATCGGCGGAGTTATGGTTAACAAACACGCCCGGCTCGCCCGCTTTCCAGCGCACGCTGTCGCCGGAATGCTGATATTCAGTGATCGCCTCAGTTGCAACGGTGACCAGCCCGGTGCTGAAATGATCGTTAACGTTATTGATCTGCCCGGCGGTGATCTGCATATTGCCAGCCGACTCAATGGTGGCACTATGGTTATTAATGGTGCCTGCTTTGCCGGTTGCGATCCCATCAGCGTTCAGCTCACCTCCCAGCGCCATCTCGCCCGCGCTGTAGATCAGGCCATGATCGCGGTTGTTCAGTGTCTCTATGCCGAGATCGACCCGCTCGCGTCCCGCCAGCGTGGCGGCGGTGCCATGGTCTGCCAGATTGTTGAAAGTCGCCGCCTGCACGCCAACGGTGTCGCCATAGATCCGCCCGCTGCCGGTGTTGGTTAAGGTAGTGGCGTTGAGCAGGGTCTGTTTGCCGTCAATCAGACCATAGTTAGTCAGTTCGCCATTCAGCGTCAGCCAGTTCTGCCCGGCATTGATTTCACCGCTGGCAGCGTTGCGCAGATTGGCTGCACGCAGATCCAGCCTGCCACCTGCCAGCAGTTTGCCGCTGTTATCGACGTCGCCTGCCGTGGTGAAGTTGAAGTTGCCGTTGGCGATTATCTCACCGCTGTTGTTCAGGCTCTGCTGGCTAAGCAGTGTGATATCGCCGCGGGAAAGCAGTTTACCGTCACCGCCAATGCGATCGGCACGGATCGTCAGCGATCGACCCGCATTGATGCTGCCCGCGTGGTTAGTCAGCGTCACTCCATCGCCCTGCAGCGTAAGTGCTTCTCCGGCTGTGAGCTCGCCCTGACTGTTATTGAGGTTGCCGCTGCTGGTGATAGCAAGCGTAGTGCCAGCCAGCACTCTGCCGTGCTGGTTATCCAGGCTACCGCTGTTGATTTCGACAGCCGCAGCTTCAATGCCCTGCTGCGGATCCTGGGTGTTCTGATTAGTGAGCTGTAGCGCATTGATTACGGCATTTGCGCCACTGCGGATCAGTCCGGCGGCGTTATTGATAATGCCCTGCGCACCAGAGATCAGCAGATCGCCTGCGCTCTGGATCTGCCCACCCTCGTTATCCAGTTGAGCGACGGCGAGGCGGGTTGCCTGTTCACTGACAACACGGCCGCCACTGCGGTTATCCAGCGTGTCCGTTTGCAGGCTGAGGTCGCCTTTGGCTCCCAGCGTACCCGCCTGATTATTGAGATCGCCACCCTGCAGGTGAAAATCGCCCAGGCTATAGAGTGTACCGTTTTCGTTGCCGATGCCCTGTCCGTGGCTGTCAACAAGCACGCTACCGCCCTGCAGCAGACCTGCCCGGTTATTGAGTAGAGCGTGAGTATCCAGCCGGAGCTGATGCTGTGCGACCAGGGTACCCGCCATATTATTCAGGCTATCCGCTTCTAGCTGCAAGGCTTTTCCACTCAGTAACAGGCCCTGTGCATTTTCCAGCAAGCGGGTGTTAATCAGCATATCGCCCTGGCTGGTCACGCCACCGGTGTCACCGCTGTTCTGGTTAAACAGACTATTGACGCCAATATCAAGCTGCCCGCCGCTCTGGATCAGGCCGCCATCACTGTTGTTTAGCGTGTCGCCGCGCAGGATCAGTGCCTGCCGGAGAGCCAGCTGCCCGTCGCGATTGTCCAGCGCCGTTACGTTAAGATAACCCGCTTCACCGCCCGCCAGCACGCCCTGAGAGTTAAGCAACTCTCCGGTGGCAAGGCGCAGCGTTTTGCCTGCACCCAGCGTACCCTGCTGATTATTGAGCTGTTGCGATGCATCCAGCGTCAGTGCCTGGCCTGCGTTGATTGTGCCACTCTGGTTAGTGATCTGATCTGCACTGGCAGAGAGTTCCGCCTGTGTGGCAAATCTGCCATTCTGGTTATCCAGCGCCGTCCCGGTAAACTGCAGATCGCCCTGACTGACAATAACACCCTGCCGGTTATCAAGTGCACCGGCGTTCAGCGTCAGCGTTCCAGCGCTGCTGATACCGCCTTTGCTGCCGCTGTCGCGGTTACTCAGCACAGAGCCATCTGTGTCGATACTGGCATCACCGCCCGACTGCAACAGGCCAGCATCATTAAGCAGTGCGCCGTGGCTCTCAATCTGCAGACGCTGTTTACCCACCAGCGTGCCGGCGCTGTTGTTCAGCCCCTGCGTGGTCAACTGCGTATCGCCTGCGCCAGCGACAATACCCTGGCGGTTGTCGAGCTCGCCGCTGCGCAGCGTCAGCGTACCGGCGCTCAGGATACCGCCACTCTCGCCACTGAGCTGATTGCTCAGGCGCGCACCATGCGTATCCAGCAGCAGATCGCTGCCTGCCTGCAGCAAACCGCGGCTATTGTTAAGCGCGCCGCTATCGCTGTGCAGTGCACTGCCTGCTGCGATCACACCATTCTGATTATCCAGGGCGCCCGCGCCCAGAGCCAGGTTAAGATTATCGCCGAGCAGCTTCCCGTCCTGATTGGCCAGTCCGGCAGCATTCAGCGTCAGGTCGCCCCGTGCCTGAATACGTCCGGCCCGGTTTGCCACTGCCTGCTGTGCAGTAAGGCTGACGTCACCTGTCGCTGCGGATATCGCTCCCTGACGATTATCGAGCTGTCCGGCAGTGAGCTGCAGATGCTGGCTGGCAGCCAGCGATCCCTGCTGGTTATCTATTGCCCCACCGATCTGTGCCGCCAGGGTGCCCTGCTGTGCAGCAACCACACTACCGCCGTGATTATTTAACGCTGCAGCACGGAGATCGATATTGCCGTTGGCCGCCAGCTGACCACCCTGATTATTAACGGTATCACGGGCGTGCAGATGCATCTCACCGCTGCCACGCTGCACCAGCTCTCCCTGCTGATTCGAGAGGCTGCCGACGTCGGCATCAATCTGCTGTGCCGACGTCGTTCCCTTATCGAGATTAACTTCGCCGCCGCGCAGACTGAGCTTGCCGCTGGAAAGCAGCCTGCCACTGCTGCCCTGCAGGTGACGCGCCTCAACGGACAGAGTGCCACTGCCGGCATGGGTAATTGCGCCAGACTGATTATCAAGCTGCTCCGCCTTTAGTGCGAGATTGCCGCTGTTGGTGGCGATCTCTCCGCCACGGTTATTCAGACTGCCTGGCAGCGTGATAGCAAGATCGCCATTGCCGGTTTGCGCTATCTCTCCCTGCCGGTTGCTGAGATCGTGCGCCTGCAGGCTGAGCTGGCTGGCTGTGAGCACACCGCTGTCATTATCCAGTTGTTTGCCGGTGTGCGCTGTCAGCTGCTGCTGTGCGCCAATAGTGCCGCTGCGCGTTACAATATCGCCATTACGCGCATCAAGCGTGAGATTTTTGCCCTGCGTCCGGCTGCCGCTGAGATCCAGACGTTCGCCCCGCGCAGAGAGTGTGCCGCCCGCCAGATTCTGGCCCCGGGCATTCAGTGCGCCGTCAGCCGCCAGCGTCAGGTTACCTGACTCACCGATGCGGCCATCCGGCTCTGCGCCTGCAGCCAGGATACCGGATGCCGTGCTGTTCAGCGTGGCTGCCTGCAGCGTCACATTGTGGCGCGCAGCAACAGAACCGCTGTTGTTACTCTCTGCCGCGCTGGTAACCCGGGCATCGCCACCAGCAAACAGCGCGCCGCTGTTGTTCACACCTTTCTGACTGGTGAGTTGCAGATCGCTGCTGCTCTGTATCGTGCCGCTGTTTTCAACGTGTCCATCGGCAGTGACAACCACCGTACCCGCCTGTGCGCCAATATTGCCAGCGTTACGTACCCCTACGCCAGCTTCGGTACCAATCAGGCGAATCTTTCCGGCGTACATCCCACCCAGGCTGGAGACATCCAGCGCGATCTGCGGATGCGTTGTGCTGTCATCACCTTGCCGGGTGATCTGCTGGTGTGCGGCATCCACCTGATTACGTCCGGTGGTGACGTTCAGATCGCTGGCCCAGACGCTGGCGTTAATCTTTACTGAACGGGCAATAATATCGGTATAGTCCTGACGCGAGCTGTCCATGCCGGCACCCTCAACCACGATCTCACCACGACTGACGTTAAAACCATTGAGATTGCCATGATCCATCTGCGCCTGACCGGTGGTGAGCGTGGCGCGATTAGCATTAATAAATCCGCAGCCGTTGCAGGTAATGCCGGAGGGGTTCGCAATCACCACTTCCGCTTTTTTCCCCGCGACTTCAACAACGCCGTTGAGGTGGCTGGGATCGCGTGAGTTAACCTCATTGAGAATAATTTTGGCTTCGCCACGTGCGAGCCACGGATTACCACTCACCATACCGCCCAGTGTGGTCTGAACGTTTTTATGCGAGTTATTCAGGATCGCGCCCTGCTGCCCGACATCAAACTGGCTGTAGTTATTGCGTGAAACTCCGCCAGCGGATGGCGTCTGAATATTGACCTGCGGTGTGCCGTTGGCGCTATCGATGATGGTGGGCTGCTGACCGCCAGGCGCCTGTGCATCTGCAACAATTGCGGCGCTGGCGGGCTGTATTACGCCCAGTGCCAGCCAGAGAGTGAAACTTAGCGCGCTTATTCTGCCCGTCAGATGAGTAACGGAATCTCCGGTGCCAGAGGCACGCGATCCACCTGCACGGCCTGACCTCGCGATATCGGCCACGACCATCAGCATGCCACGCGCTTTATTGAAAATAATGCGATAACGATTTCTGTTCATCTAATGTCCCTATCAGATTTACGCTACGGGCACAGCGAGCGGATGCTGCTGCCACCATGTTTTGGCTGCTTCGCGACTTACGCGGCTGCCATGAAAATGTATTACGCGCTTGCCGCGCTGCGCACCACGATGTTCCAGCGCCCGCCAGCAGGCATAAGGGAAGAGATCGCGGCGTACCAGGCGGCTCATCAGAGCGGTGTGACCAAACGGCGCTATCCAGTCGCAGCACCACATACGATCTCCGCTGTTCCATGCGTCTGGTGGAAAATGGATTGCTGGCTGCGTGAGATAGCACGCTTCCGCTTCCTGACTCAGCCACGCCCAGCTAAAGAAAAACACCGGCTCACCCGCCTCTGCAACCAGGATATACTGCTGCTGTTTGATAACTGGCAGCAGTAGCGTCGGCAGTGCGTGCAACGGTGCGTCACGATGCAGCGGCGAGTGCATCCATAGCCAGACCGCTGCCCCCAGCACTTCTGCTTCACTCTCTTCACCTCCCAGAAGCAGCGGTGCTTTGATATCCAGATCTCCCACACGCATAGCTGCTCTCAGTAACTCCAGTTGAGGTTAAAGCCCAGTGTGACGCTGCTGGTACGCAGACCATCAGGCTTTGCCAGCGGTGTGCCGATAAACAAATCGTAACCGGTATTAAAGGCCTGACCGCGCACGCCCGCTACGCCGCCCGCCAGATGCTGGCCGGTCAATAACTCACTGCCAGCGCCGCCCACTTCACCGTAATCTGCACCCAGATAGAACTCCTGTGCCGGCAGCGGCGTACTCCAGGCAAGGTCATTGCGCACAAACCAGCCACGACTGGCGTTAAGCGTGCGCTCGCCATCAAAGCCGCGCACGGTCCAGCGGTTACCCATCGAGAACTGTTCCTGCGGCGTAAGCGGTGTACTGCTTATCTGACGCAAATAACTGACGTTGTAGCGGAACTGCTGGTTGCGGATAGTGAATGGCAGGTTGAGCTGTGCGTTAAGCTGCACAATTTTGCTGAGCGCCGTGGCTTCACCAAAAAACTCCTCTGGTGCTGGCTGAGCCCCAAACCAGCGTGTTCCGCGCTGATAGCTGATGCCTGCATCCAGGGTGGCCTGACGGATATAGTGGCGATGCTGCAGGCCAATACGCCAGGCAGCTGTCTGTCGGCGCTGCACCTCTACTTCGGTGTCATTGATATAGTTGTGGGTTTCGCGCGTCAGTACATCGTAACTCAGCGAGGTTTTCTGCGATCCGTTGCGGTGCAGGACACGACTGAGTTGCAAATCGAGACTTTTGCTTTTACCACTGTAGCGATAGTCCTGATTACTGCCGGCAACTGTCTGATGATAGTTATAGTCACTGCCCGTCACCGAAAACATCCAGTAGCCAAACGGCACTGAATAGTGACCGGTGATATTTTTACTGCCTTTACCACCCTGCCCCTGCAGATCGTGTATCGCTGAGAGATAAAAAAGATCGCTCAGTGCAAAGGGATTATCGAGTGATAGCGTCACGCCACCTAAGTAACGCCCGGTGCTGCGCGTGCCAGAATCATCCAGTGAGAGGCCGACGCGCCACATTTTTTTCTGCTGCCAGTGCACCTGAATGTCACTCATACCGGGCTGCTCACCAGGCACTATTGCCATATCAGCCGTAACCGTTGGCAGTCGCTGCAGGTTTTCCAGCCCCTGCTCAATATCGCGCAGATCAAGCAGATTGCCCGCGTGGGCAGGAAAAGCGCTATAAAGCCAGAGATGGTGGTCGCTATCCGGTGTAAGTTTTGTCGCACGCACGTAGCCAGGCAGGATCATCAGCCGCAGTGTTCCGCTGTTAAGATCCTGTGACGGCGCCAGCACGCGGGTCGTGACATAGCCGTGATCCACCAGCCGGTTCTGTAACGTGCTCATCAGCAGGTTAATGCCTTTGCCGCCCAGACATTTTCCCTCTGCCTGACTGGCAATATGATGCAGGGGTAACCAGTGCGGCAGCGCCTGCTGCCCCTGAAGCTCAACGCGCGTAATCGGAAAACAGGGTTTTTCCGCGGGAAAAGAGATGCGCCCGACAGATGAAGCAGGAGGCGAGAGACGCACATCAGGCGCCTGGGGCTCAATCTGTTGTTTACGTGCCTGCTGGCGCTGTTGCTGCTGGCGGATCTGATCGCTGCCATCCGGCAGAGGTTCTGCAGCAACCGCCTGGGTAGTTAAACAAAGAGTGCCCAGCAGCAGCGAGCCAGACCAGTAATTTTTATGAAGATACATCAGACAATCCCTGTCACGTAAAATAAGCGTAAAAACCGTTAACTTAAGTAAAATTTGCTACGTATTATCCACAATCCCGTTTGGCTCACAATAGCGAACGGCTCTTTTTCCGGCCGAATACTTTACTAAGATTTATCTTTTTTTGTTAATGCCAGCAGTAACGAATGACAGGCGTGAGGCCGGAACAGACAAAAATTTGAGGCCATTATTAACTTCAGGACAATCATCACCAGCGATATCTCTGTTTACAGTTTTATCCTAAAGCCAGAGATTGCTCTGTGTGCCACTCTTAACTACGCTCATAACACCAAATACGCTAAATGAGGGACTATGATGAAAAAGACCATTATTGCTGTATCTGCATTTCTGCTGGCTTCATCTGCTTTTGCTGCCACCACACACGCAACTGACGAAACCGTAGCGAACGCGCAGGCTGGCGCTAACACGGCTAAAGAGAAGCTGCATCAGGCTCAGCATCAGGGCGAAGAGCAGCGTCTTAAAGCGAAACATACTATGCAGGGCAAAAGCGACAGCATGACCAGCAAAGCCAGCGAAGGCACGCAAAAAGCCTGGAATAACACTAAAGAGGGTGCGGAAAAAGGCTGGGATGCAACCAAAGAGGGTGCACAGAAAGGCTGGAACAAAACCAAAGAGGGTGCCAGCGATCTGAAACAGAAAGTCAGCGAATAAGCTGCTTTATTCCAAAAGGGCTGCCGTGCAGCCCTTTTTTATGGCTGCCGCTTTTGCGGCCTGTACGCAATCCCCTTAAACTGGCTCCAGAATCCACAACCGCAAATGCATATCTTATGTCTGATACCTTTAAACGTCAGCCGCTGCCGCTACCCGGCGGGCATAATAAAGTTTTGCTGCACTCCTGCTGCGCCCCCTGCTCTGGTGAAGTCATGGAAGCGATGCTCGCCTCCGGCATCGATTACACTATTTTCTTTTATAATCCGAACATTCATCCGCTTAAAGAGTATGAGCTGCGCAAAGAGGAAAATATCCGTTTTGCTGAGCAGTTTGGTGTGCCTTTTGTGGATGCGGATTACGATAAAGACAACTGGTTTGAACGGGCACGCGGTATGGAGTGGGAGCCGGAGCGCGGCGTACGCTGCACCATGTGCTTTGATATGCGCTTTGAGCGCACCGCTCTCTATGCGCATGAACATGGCTTTCCGGTGATCACCAGCTCGCTGGGAATTTCCCGCTGGAAAGATATGAAACAGATCAACGACTGCGGCGTGCGTGCTGCGGCCCATTATCCCGATATGTTGTACTGGGAATTCAACTGGCGCAAAGGCGGTGGTTCATCGCGGATGATCGAAATCAGCAAGCGCGAGCGCTTTTATCAGCAGGAGTATTGCGGCTGTATCTATTCGCTACGCGATACCAACAGGCACCGGGTCAGCAGTGGCCGTGAGCGTATTGAGATTGGCGTGCAGTATTACGCACCTGATGCCGAATAAAGCCGCCTGCTGTTAAGCAGGCGGCTGAGTTACCAGCTAAGCACCTTACCGCTGTAGTCGATATAGTGATGTCCACCCTCACCGCGATAGCGCTGCAGCTGTGCCACCAGCCCGGCTGCGCTCTCTGTGGCGGTAATGTCAGCGTTCTCGCCGCCCATATCGGTTTTTACCCAACCCGGATGCAGTGAGAGCAACGTTGCGCCCTGGGCGCGCATCTGTTTTGCCAGCGCGCGGCTTAGCATATTCAGCGCAGCCTTGCTGGCGGAGTAGAGCGGCATCGCTGCAACACGATTTTCATTCAGGCTCGCCAGCTGTGAGGTGGTGATCCCCACAACGCTCTGTCGATCACGCAGCAGCGGCAGCAATGCTTCAGCCAGGCGCACCGGTGCAATAGCATTTGTGATAAAAAGTTCACTGAGCTCGGCATCCTCTGCCTGCTGCAGCTGCTGTGCATCGGGGCCAAAAATACCGGCGTTGATCAGCACCGCGTCAAACTGTTCACCCTGTAACTGTTGCAGCAGAGCCTGGCGCGCGGCAGCATCGGTAATATCGAGCGCCTGCCAGTGCAGCTGAGGATGCTGGTATGACACCGCGGTATGACGAAAGGTAGCAGTCACCTCCCAGCCATCCTGCAAAAACTGCTGCACTACAGCAAGTCCAATCCCTTTTGAAGCACCGATAACCAACGCACGTTGTGACTGGCTCATATCTCTCTCCCGAGTGGATAGCGATGCGGGCAGAGTGTGCTGCCCGCGGTGAACTAACGTATCAGTAACGTTAGCACGGTAATGACCATCACCATGCACATCAGGTGGCAAACCACACGATTCAGGTCTGGTTTTTTCATATTGCCTCCCGGGGTTCAGAACCACTGCCCGAAACGTTTGATATAGAGCATTTTCATCCCCTGAGCGACCAGGCAGTAACCAGAGAGTATTGCCACCAGCCACGGGAAATAGGCCCAGGGCAGCGGAGTCAGACCAACACCTGCCCCCAGTGGGGAAAATGGCAGCAGAATACCGGCAATCATCACGCCCAGCGTGGTCAGCATTACCGGTAGCGCTGCGCGGCTCTGAATAAACGGGATCTTTTGCGTCCGCAGCATATGCACCACTAACGTCTGCGACAGCAGCCCCTCAACAAACCAGCCTGACTGAAAAAGTGATTGCATCTGCGGCGAATTAGCAGCGAATACATACCACATAACCACAAAGGTGGTGATATCAAACAGAGAGGATGTTGGCCCAATCCAGAGCATAAAGCGTTTAATGTTACGGGCATCCCACTTACGCGGCTTGCGCAGAAAATCTTTATCCATCTTGTCCCACGGCATCGCCAGCTGTGAAACGTCATACATCAGGTTCTGAATCAGCAGATGAATAGCCAGCATTGGCAAAAAGGGAATAAATGCGCTGGCCACCAGTACGGAAAAAACGTTGCCAAAGTTGGAGCTGGCAGTCATGTTCAGATACTTGATAATATTACCGAAGGTTTCGCGCCCTTGCATAACGCCCTCCTCCAGTACCGTTAAATCTTTCTCCAGCAGAATAATATCTGAAGACTCTTTGGCGATATCTGCGGCGCTGTCCACTGAAATGCCAACATCTGCGGCACGCAGCGCTGGTGCATCATTGATCCCATCGCCCAGAAACCCTACGGTATGCCCCTGCTGCTGCAGTATGGCCAGAATATGTGACTTTTGCAGTGGCGTAAGTCTGGCAAACACCGCGCTCTGCTGCACACTCTGCGCCAGCTGTTCGTCGCTCATTAGTGCAATCTGTTCGCCGGTGACAATCTCGCCACTGTCGATGCCAACCTGCTGGCAGATATGCGCCGTGACCACCGCGTTATCGCCGGTCAGCACTTTTACCGCCACACCATTATCGTGCAGTGCGGCTATCGCCTGTGCAGCACTCTCTTTAGGCGGATCGAGAAAAGTCAGCAGCCCTTCAATGGTCAGGTTCTGTTCATCCGCAACGTTCAGCGCCTGCTGTAAACCCGGCTCATCGAGTACGCGGCTGCCAACCAGCAACACGCGAAAGCCCTGTTGATTGTAGCGATGCGCCAGCGCCAGCAGCTCAGCACGGCGTCTGTTATTCAGCGGCTGGATCAGTTTGCCTTCGCGTTCCGCCACGGCAATGCTGAGCATCTCCTCCACCGCGCCTTTGCAGATCAGCAGCTGCTGATTAAGCCGCCGATCGCGCACCACTACCGAGACGCGACGCCGCATAAAATCAAATGGTAACTCATCGATCTTGCTCCATGCATCGCTTACTGCACTGCTGATACGCGTATTGCCATACTGCAGAATAGCGCGATCCATCAGGTTAGCGGTGCCGCTCTGATAGTGGCTGTTGAGCCAGCTCAGCATAAGTACACGGGAGTTTTCCACCCCGGCGCAATCCAGATGATCTGCCAGCACAATCGAGTCCTCGGTGAGTGTGCCGGTTTTATCGGTACAGAGCACATCCATCGCACCAAGATTCTGAATGGCATTCAGGCGCTTAACGATAACCTTGCGGCGCGACATCGCTATTGCGCCTTTGGCAAGATTTGAGCTGACAATCATCGGTAGCATTTCCGGCGTCAGGCCCACTGCGACCGCCAGCGCAAACAGCGACGCCTGCAGCCAGTCGCCCCTGGTTGCACCATTGATCAGCAGCACCACGGGTACCATTACCAGCATAAAGCGGATCAGCAGCCAGCTGACGCTATTTACGCCACGATCAAAGGCGGTCTGCGTGCGCTTACCCAGCACTGACTTTGCCAGATTGCCAAACCAGGTTGCACTGCCGGTTGCCACGACCACCGCTTTCGCATGGCCACTGGCAACACTGGTACCCATCAGGCAGATGTTATGCATTTCTGGCAGTGCAATTGCCGCTTCGCGGTCGGCAGAAGCATGGCTGGCGGTATGATATTTTTCCACCGGCAGCGACTCGCCGGTAAGAATAGCCTGACTGATAAACAGATCGCGCGACTCAATCAGGCGTACATCGGCCGGCACCAGATCGCCTGCTGAAAGACAAACAATGTCACCTGGCACCAGGCAGGTAATATCGATCTCTTCACGCAGCGACCGGCACTGCTCAGAGTCGCGGCGCAGTACGGTTGCCGAGGTTCGCACCATCGACTTAAGCGCTTTTGCCGCTTTATTAGTGCGAAACTCCTGCCAGAAACGCAGCAGTCCGCTCAGCGTCACCATAACAATGATAATCAGCAGTCCGGTAAGATCGGTCTCTTCACCACGCCGCAATGGTATCCAGTAGTCGGTGACAAAGCTCACCACCGCCAGCGCCAGAAGCACATAGATAAAGGGATTGTTATAGGCCTGCAGCAGCTGCAGTACTACCGCAGGTGCTTTATCATGGTCAACCTGATTTGGCCCATATTGCTCCAGACGGGCTGCGGCATCTGCATTTGTCAGACCACGGGCATGGCTTTGCAGACGTGCCAGCGTCTCCGCGCTGCTAACCCGGGCTTCATGTTCAATCGCGTATTGTTCTACGGGTTGCTGCGCTTGCATGCGGCTTTTCCAGCTTTTGCGGTGCTGGTTCAGTTTCATATTGGTCATGGTGACACCTCTGTGGTGTTGTCAGGCAATAGCAGTGACTACGCCTGGCGCATTTAAACGGATTCAGACCCGATAAATAACTGGCATGTAAAACCGGCTATTATCCAGCAGCAAACTAACCTTTATTTAAATAAATAAAAGACATAGTAAATCCGCTCAAAATAATATCGAGTAATTAAATAATCAGGGCGTAACAACCAACCATAAAGAGTATGGCGGGCGTTGACATATCGCTGACAGATGCACGCTGACGATCAGCGTGCGGATCGGGGCGGTGGAAAAAGAGGGTTGTAAAACATAAACATATAATTATCCCGCGAACTATATTTCGCTATCAAAATAATAAATCCGGGAACAATTCTGCAGAGTGGAGAATATGCTGCCCGCCAGAGTGGCAAGCAGCAGAAAAAAGATCCGTGCGTCAGCTTGCCATATATCGCCATCGATAAGGTTGACTGTCCAACTGGATCCTCCTGATAGTAAGTTGGCGTTATTATATTTTTGCCACGAACGAAGTAAAGGCAAATATGCCTTGCAGACGTTTCATTTACTGTTCGTTGCTGTTTGGTTGAATTATCAGATCGGTTAACAGGTACCAAACGGACACAGATAACCCAGGCGGCTCAAACATTTCTGAAAAGCGGGCTGATATCTGCGTCATACTGGTTATTGCACGCTGAACCTCTTATAACAGAAGCGACGGTCTTAGAACCTAAAAGCATATGCATAGCCATAAATAGACTATTCTTCGCTGATACGCTCTCGTAAACTCGCGTTACTTTTTTAAGGCAAGGAAACAACATGAAAAAAATTATTCCATCCCTGCTGGCGCTGTCGCTGGCAGCTGCCTTTTCTGCACAGGCAGCAACACCAAAAGATACGCTGGTCATCGCACAATCAACCGATGACGCGGATAGCTTTGATCCGGCTCAGGGCTTTGAACTCACTACTGTTCAGTCGTTTACAAATATCTATCAGCGTCTGGTGCAGTCCGATCCCGGCAACCCCACCGATCTGAAACCCACTCTGGCGACCTCATGGCAGCCGGGCAGCGATAACCGCAGCCTGACGTTTGAACTGCGCAAAGATGCAAAATTTGCCAGTGGCAATCCACTGCGTCCGGAAGATGTGATCTTCTCCCTGGGGCGCGTGGTGAAACTAAACCTTGATCCCTCTTTTATTCTGACACAGCTCGGCTGGAACAAAGAGAATGTGGATTCTTTTCTGAAAAAAATCGATGACCAGCATGTGCAGATTAGCTGGAACGCCAATGTCAGCCCGGCCTATGTACTCAGCCTGCTCTCCGCGCCGGTTTCGTCGATTATTGATGAGAAAACCGCTCAGGCTAATGCGAAGAATGGCGATTTTGGCCATGCCTGGCTCGGCACGCACTCAGCAGGTAGCGGCCCCTATCAGATCCGCAAAGTTGTTCTGCATGAAGCGGTGCTGCTGAGCGCAAATCCCTCTTCACCCGGGGGCGCGCCGAAATTAAAAAATATTCTGATCAAAAATGTACCTGAGCCTGCTGCCCGTCGTCTGCTGCTGGAGCAGGGCGATGTGGATATTGCCCGTAACCTCGGCGCCGATCAGATTGCTGCGCTGAAAGGTAAATCAGGTGTTAAAACCGAAGCGATTCCCATGGCTTCGCTTTACTACATTCAGTTTAACGTCGGTAAGGATCCGGTGCTGAAAAATCCGGCGCTGTGGGAAGCTGCACGCTATCTGTTTGACTATAAAGGTATTGCAGATAACCTGCTGAAAGGGCAGTTTGAAGTACACCAGACTTTCCTGCCAAAAGGCTTTTTGGGTGCGCTGAATGAAACGCCTTACAGCTACGATCCGGAAAAGGCCAAAGCGATTCTGAAAAAAGCGGGTCTGACCAATGTCAGCTTTACGCTCTCTACCAGCAATCAGCCGCCCTATCTGGATATCGCTCAGGCACTGCAGGGTAGCTTTGCAAAAGGCGGTGTAAAGGTTGAAGTGCAGCCAGGACTGAGTTCAGAAGTCTCTACGCGCGTTAAAGCGCATCAGTTTGAAGCCACGCTTAACGCCTGGGGCGCAGACTATTTTGATCCCAATACCAACGCCGCCTCATTTGCTTACAACCCGGAAGATGGCAGCAAAACCATTGCGTATCGTTCTGACTGGCACATTCCGGCGTTAAGTAAGCAGACGCTGGCAGCGACAGCAGAAGCAGACAGCAACAAACGTGTTGAGCTTTATCAGGCTATGCAGCGTGAAGTGCTGAAAAACTCGCCTTATGTCATTGGCCTGCAGGCGCGCAATCTGATAGCCATGCGTGACAATCTCAAAGGCTATGTGCAGGGTATTAACCCGGATATGGTGTACTACGCGCAGGTTTCTAAATAATGGCAGTTTCTGCTTCACAGACCGGGTTCGCCCGGTCACTCTGGCCGCGTGTCAGTCGCCTGATCACCAGCCTGCTATCGCTGCTGGTCACGCTGATTGGCCTGCTGGCATTCACCTTTATGCTGTCGCATCTCTCACCAGTTGACCCGGTGCAGCAAATCGCGGGCGATCACGCCAGTGAAGCCACCTACACGCAGGTGCGTCACGACCTGGGCCTGGATCAGCCTGTGCTGGTGCAGTTCTGGCGCTATATCAGCCATCTGGCGCGCGGCGATCTCGGCCTCTCGCACCTGACAAATCAACCGGTGAGCAGTGATTTGCTGCGCACGTTTCCGGCTACTATTGAGCTGGCAACCTGCGCCATGATGTTTGCCGCGATATTTGGCGTGGCGCTGGCACTGCTGGCGGCGTGGAAACCAGGCAGTATTATCGATAACGTGGCACGCTTTATCTCTCTGCTCGGCTATTCCGTTCCCGTGTTCTGGCTTGGCCTGCTTGGTCTGCTGCTGTTTTATGCGGTGCTGCACTGGTCAGCCGGCCCGGGACAGCTGGATGATATCTGGGTCTATACGCTGGAACCCAAAACCGGTTTTGTACTAATCGATAGCTGGCTATCCGGTGATGCAGAGATGTTTCGTAATGCGATTGCGCACCTCTGGCTGCCGGTGGTGATCCTGGGTCTGCTGGCGATGGCAGGAATTACCCGCCTGCTGCGCGCCGCGCTGCTGGAAGAGAGCAGCAAAGAGTATGTCGTACTGGCACGTGCTAAAGGCGCTGGCCGCACGCGCATTCTGCTGCGCCATATTCTGCCGAATGTCACCGGTACGCTGATCACCGTGATTGCGCTCTCCTATGCCACACTGCTGGAAGGCTCAGTGCTGACGGAAACAGTATTTGCCTGGCCCGGCGTTGGCCGCTATATGACCAATGCCCTGTTCTCTGCCGATGTACCGGCTATTCTCGGCGCCACGCTGCTGATTGGCGGCTGTTTTATTCTGCTTAATGCCGTGGCTGACGCGCTCACCTGGTTAACCGATCCGAGAACCCGATGACACAACAACTTCATGAACTGGAAAATGCGCGCCCGCGTCGTCGCCGGGCGCGCATCACATCTCTCACTATCGGATTGACGCTGGTGGGAATCGTTATCGCGATGGCGCTGCTGGCACCGTGGCTGGCACCATTCGACCCCAACGTACAGACGATCAGTCAGCGTCTGCTGCCCCCCTCTGCTCTGCACTGGTTTGGTACTGACGGTTTTGGCCGCGATCTGCTGTCGCGCGTGATTTACGGCGCGCGTCCAACGCTGCTGCTGGTGTCACTGATTCTGGTGCTGACTATCCCGGTGGGGCTGCTGGTGGGTATCACCGCAGGTTACGTCGGCGGCTGGACTGAACGTGTACTCATGCGTATTACCGATATCTTTCTGTCACTGCCAAATCTGGTGATTGCGCTGGCGCTGGTGGCCATGCTCGGACCAGGACTGATGAACGGCGCACTGGCGCTGGCGCTGACCAGCTGGCCGCCGTTTGCCCGCCAGGCTCGCGCCGAAACGCTGGCGCTGCGCCGCAGTGACTATCTGGCCGCCGCGCGTATGCAGGGTATAACCGGCCTGCGCCTGATGTTTGGCCATATCCTGCCGCTCTGCCTGCCTACCGCCGTAGTACGTGCCGCACTGAGCCTGGGCGGAATTATTCTCTCAGCTGCGGGTCTGGGCTTCCTTGGTATGGGCGTGCAGCCGCCTACTGCTGAATGGGGCTCAATGGTGGCCGAAGGCAGTAAAGTGATCTTTGACCAGTGGTGGGTCGCTGCCGCGCCTGGTGGTGCTATTCTGTTCGCCAGCCTGGCGTTTAACCTGACAGGCGACGGCCTGCGCGATCGACTGGATACCCGTCATGCAAAATGAGTTACTAATTGATGCCCGCGATCTCTCAATCCGCAGCGGTGAATCGCTGCTGGTGGACAACATCAGTTTTCAGATTGGCCGCGAACGCGTCGCGCTGGTGGGCGAGTCCGGCTCCGGGAAATCACTGACCGCCCGCTCGCTGATGGGGCTGCTCTCCCCTTCCCTGCAGCTACAGGCCAGCCGCCTGCAGATTGCCGGTGCGGATGCGCAACGTCTGCAGGAGCGCGACTGGGTTACGCTGCGCGGTGGCAAGGTTGCCATGGTAATGCAGGACCCGAAATATGCGCTTAATCCAACGCGCACCATTGGCTGGCAGGTTGAGGAGCCGCTGGTACTGCATCGCAAGCTGAGCCGGACTGAACGCCGTGAAAAGGTCTGCGACATGCTTGATGCTGTGGGCCTGCCCGATCCGCGCCAGCTGATGAAACGCTATCCGCATCAGCTTTCTGGTGGTATGGGCCAGCGCGTGATGCTGGCGATTGCGCTGATCACCGATCCGGAGCTGCTTATCGCCGATGAACCGACTTCAGCGCTGGATCACGCTATGCGCGATCAGGTACTGGCGCTGATCCGCCGGCTGGTTGAGCAGCGCAATATGGGACTGCTGCTGATTAGCCACGATCTGCAACAGGTGTCAGAACACTGCGAGCGTGTGATGGTGATGTATAAAGGACGGCTGCTCGATACGCTGCCCGCAGCACAGCTTTCCAGCGCGACGCATCCCTATACCCGAACGCTGTGGGCCTGCCGCCCGAGTAAACTGACGCATGGCGAACGTCTGCCGGTGCTGGATCGCGCTGCGCTGGAGAGAGAGAATGATTGAGTTATCAAACCTGAGCGTCGCGCACAAACAGGGTTATGAACTGCGCACCGTGGTGCACGATGTTTCGTTACAGGTTGCTGCGGGTGAGTGTTTTGGCCTGGTCGGGCCTTCTGGCTGCGGTAAGTCATCGCTGCTCTGGGTGCTGGCCGGACTTAATCCGCACTGGCAGGGAGAGATGAGACTGGCGCAGACCGCTGTGCAGCCAGGCAAAGCTTTTACCGGTCAGCTGCGGCGTGATGTACAGATGGTGTTTCAGGATCCTTACGCGTCGCTACATCCGCGTCATCGCCTGCGCCGCACCCTCGCGGAGCCACTGAAGCTGCTAAAGCGGGACAACATTGATGATCGCATTAATGCCGGGTTTCGTCACGTTGGCCTGGATCCGGCGCTGGCCGATCGCTATCCGCATCAGCTCTCTGGCGGTCAGCGGCAGCGCGTGGCAATTGTACGCGCCCTGCTGCTGGAACCCAAAATTCTGCTGCTGGATGAGCCGACCTCGGCGCTGGATATGTCAGTGCAGGCAGAAATTCTCAATCTGCTGAACGATCTCAAGCAGAATGATGGACTGACCATGGTGCTGGTCAGCCACGATCCGGATGTTATCGATCATATGTGCGATCGCGCTGCCCGGATGGCACAGGGGCGCATTGTTGGTTAGCATTGGTCGCGGCCTGCAGTAAGCGCAGGTCGCGTCATCTTTTTTCCTGACCCAACGCAAGGAGCAGCTTATGACAGTGAAATTACGTCCGCTGGAGCGGGAAGATCTGCATTTTGTACATCAGCTGGATAACAACGCCAGCGTGATGCGCTACTGGTTTGAAGAGCCTTATGAAGCCTTTGTCGAGCTTTCCGATCTCTATGACAAGCATATTCACGATCAGACTGAACGGCGCTTTGTAATTGAATATGACAACGACAAAGCCGGTATGGTTGAGCTGGTAGAGATTAACCATGTGCATCGCCGCGCCGAGTTTCAGATTATTATCGCGCCAACTCATCAGGGCAAAGGATTAGCCAGCAAAGCGGCCAGGCTGGCGATGGATTACGGCTTTTCGGTGCTGAATCTCTACAAACTCTATCTGATCGTGGATCAGGAGAATGAAAAAGCGATTCATATTTATACCAAGCTGGGCTTTGAGGTAGAGGGCGTGCTGAAGCATGAGTTTTTTATTAACGGCGAGTATCGCAACACCATCCGCATGTGTATTTTTCAGCAGCAGTATCTGGCACAGCATAAATCAGGCGGCGCAATGGTGAATCCCACTGCTCAGTAGATCAGCGTATCAGAGATAACGCGCTGTTCTGCATAGCGTCTGCTCTCTGTTATCGCAGAATTAACTGCCGCGAGCGCCTACCACATTCAGTACCGGCTGCGGATGATCCGGTTTCAGCGTATACATACCACCGTAGAAGGGATCGACTACCAGCCAGCCGGGAAAGCCCAGCAGCGGAATGTTGCCCAGCACGTACCAGAGGTTTGCGCTCGCCGCAACCGGCAGCGTTACCGGAACATAACCGGGACTCTCCAGCATGACCTGATACCGTTTTTTTCCGAAATAGCTGCCATCAGATTTTGCCAGAAAGATCGTCTGCGGCGTATAGCCCTGCGCCACAGCGCGTCCGGTTTCATCCTGTAGGGTAAAACGGGCGCCCTGCGGAATAGAATCAATGGTTACCGGTTGCGTTTCCGTGCCAACAAGAGTGGCACAACCGCTTAGCAGCAGCGCGCAGGCGGGCAGAGTGTGTCGCAGCTTCATAAGAGTTCCGCATCAGAGTCAGAGAGCACAGTGTAAACGGTGCTCTGCGGCTTTTCACTTCCCGCAATCGCGCTATCAGTGTGCTTTTATTGCGCTTAATCAGCGTTGACAACTGGCAGCAATCGCGCTGATATCATCAGGCGTGGTACGACAGCAGCCACCAATCAGCTGCGCGCCCGCCTGCTGCCATTCAGCAAACTTCTCCTGCAGCGTGCAACCTGACGGTGCGGAGTGCCAGGTTTTACTCTCCGCATCATACTGCTCCCCTGAGTTGGGATAGACCAGCAGCGGCTTGTTCGTCAGCGCCTGCAGCGTCCGCAGCGCCGGAGTTACGCTCTCCAGCGCCACGCAGTTGATCCCCACCGCTACCACCTGCGGCGCAGCATCAATCATGCTGATTACGCTGCTGAGCGGTGTGCCATCACTGATATGCTCTGCATCACGCAACGTGAAAGAGAACCATGCGCTGCTCTGCGGGAACTCAGCCAGCAACGCTATCAGCGCCTGAGCTTCGCCAAAAGATGGCAATGTTTCACACGCCAGCAGATCGACCCCTGCCTCAAGCAGTGCTGCCACGCGCGGGCGGTGAAAATCTTTCATTTCTTCCTGCGGCAGCGCATAGTCACCACGATACTCAGCGCCGTTAGCCAGAAACGCGCCATAAGGACCAACTGAGCCTGCAACCAGCAGCGGCGCACTGCTGCCAGAGACGGCGAGATAGTCATCACGCGCCCGCTGCGCCAGCGTAACGCTTAACCGGATAAGCTCACTCGCCTTGCCTCCCTCCAGACCACGTGCAGCAAACCCGCGTGGCGTAGCCTGATAGCTGGCGGTAATAGCCACATTCGCACCCGCTGCAAAATAGTCGCGATGTACCGCATAAATCAGCTCCGGCTGCTCCATCAGCACCTTCGCTGACCAGAGCGCGTCGGCCAGGTTACAGCCACGCGCCTCCAGTTCAGTGGCCAGCGCACCATCAAGGATCAGCGGGCTGGTATGAGTAAGTGCCTCTGTAATAGGGTTACGCGGCATTGTTGGTCTCCTGCGCTTTATGGGATTGTTTGCGTCGCTGGGTAATATGGTAAGCGGCATAACAGAGCAGCACAAACGGAATGCCACACCAGAGCGCAATACGCTGTGATGGATCAAACGCCAGCCCGATGCACGCCAGCAGGCAGAGCACGAAACCCGCAATCGGCACCAGCGGATAGAGTGGCGCACGATATGCCAGTTTTCTAATATCCTGCCCTGAATCTACATAGCGGCGGCGGAATACATAGTGTGATGCACAGATACTGAGCCAGACGGCAACCACAGCAAATCCTGAAATCGCTGACAGTGCAACAAACACCGTGTCAGGCGCGATGACGCTGGAGAACAGCGCCAGCAATCCACCCAGCATACTGATGGTAATAGCCAGCACCGGAATGCCGCGTCGGTTTACGCGAGCAAAGCAGCGCGGTAGCGTCTCCTCATTTGCCAGTGACCAGAGCATACGCCCGGAAGCATAGAGGCCGGAGTTTGCGGCAGAAAGAATGGCGGTAAGAATGACAAAGTTAAAAATATCCGCAGCGTAAGGGATACCAATTTTTTCAAACACCAGTACAAAAGGACTTTTGACGATACCCGCCTGATCCATCGGTATCAGCGCTGCCAGCACAAATACTGTGCCGACAAAAAAGATAATCAACCGGGCTACAGTGGTGCGGATTGCCAGCGGCAACGCTTTTTCCGGCTGCTCGGTTTCACCTGCGGCAATACCTATCAGCTCAGTCCCGGAAAAGGCAAAGTTAACCGCAACCATAGTCATCAGAATTGGCAGCGTACCGTGCGGCAGCCAGCCCGATGCCGTGAGATTATGCAGACCAGGCGCGGCTGAACCATCTTTCAGCGGGATAAAGCCAAACATTGCCGCCGCACCGAGAATGATAAAGGCAATGATGGTGACCACTTTAATAATCGAAAACCAGAACTCGCCCTCAGCAAAGAAACGCGTAGAGACGATGTTCAGCAGATAGATCGCCAGGCAGAACACCAGACACCAGAGCCAGACCGGCACAGCGGGAAACCAGTATTGCATACAGAAACCAGCTGCAGTCAGGCTTGAGCCCAGCGCTACCGTCCACGTCAGCCAGTAGAGCCATGCAACAGTATACCCCGTAGCCGGGCTCAGATAGCGTGCCGCATAGACGTGGAACGCGCCGGTTTCCGGCATCGCCACCGCCAGTTCACCGAGGCACGCCATGACCAGCCAGACCACCAGCGCACCAATCAGATACGCCAGCAGCGTTCCTGCGGCTCCGGTGGTTGAGATGATATAGCCGGTATTGAAAAACAGGCCGGTGCCGATGACACCACCCAGTGAGAGCATCACCAGATGCCGCACTTTCATCGTACGTTTAAAATTTTCCTGTGGAGGGGTGTTCGCACTTTGCATACTGATGATCCATATGGACGTCTAAACTTCTATATGGATACAGAGTTATACGCATCTGCGCCGCAATTTGCAACGAGGCGTAAAAAAGAGAGGCGGATAAAGAGGGTGCTGCCCCGCAGAGGCGGGGCATAATATCAGGCGCCGAACAGGCCCTGCAGATACCGCTCCAGCGCAACACGCGAGCTGAAGCCGTGCGGAATACCATAATGTTCCTGCGATTCCCCCATCAGGTAGAGCGGAAATTGTGTGTAGTGATCACAGGTTTTCATTTCTGAGGCAGGCTCAGCAAAATTCTGGCTTTTCTCTTTCAGGGTAGGATGGATCACCAGCGCCGTGCGTCCCAGACGCGCTTCACGGTTAACATAGACGTAGTTTTCACCACGACGGTAGCCATAGGTTTTTGGCGTCAGGACATCCATTTCAAATCCTGCTTTCTCCAGTACGCGCGCAACCTCATCCGGACGTAAATACATGCTTGCTCCTCTCTTCTCACAGCCCCGCAACCTTACAACAGACCCGTGGCACAGGACATTCGGATTTTCCCTAAAGCCTGGCACAGCGCTGCGTTTAGTCACGCATCGTCTACACTTTATCGTACGTTTAAAGTCAGAGGGAGCGAGTAATGTTTAATCGAACCAGTAAGAACGATAACATTGATATTAACCAGGATGTCAACGATCTGGCCGATTCGCTGGAAGCTGTGCTGAAATCATGGGGCAGCGATGCTCAGGATGGTGCTGACGAGGCACGCAATAAAGCGAAGGCGTTGCTTAAGCAGACGCGTGCAAAAATGAACGGTAATAATCGCGTCACACAGGCAGCCCGCGATGCTGGTCAGCAGGTCGAAGAGTATGTACGTGACAAACCCTGGCACGGGGTTGGCATTGGTGCAGCTGTAGGTCTGGTACTGGGCGCACTGCTGGTTTCACGACGTTAATTTGCCCTGAGTTGCTATAGCCTCGCTGATGCGGGGCTTTTTTTTGCCTGTGCTGCAGGAAAAAATATTTTTGCTGCTGCAGCGCGCATGCTGGCTGGCCTGGCACCTGATTTTAGTAAAAACCCTACATATAGCGTGCTTGATCTTATTTATACCTATATCTAGTATTCCAGCTATCCCCTCTCGTATCCGATAGCCTTTAAGCGCCTGACAGTGCTATGCGTTATCCGCTACCAGAGCAACTATAAACGGAAATACGAATCATGATGATTACCATTTACAATAAAGCGGGTTGTGCGCAGTGTAGCGCGACAGAAAATGTTATGAACCGCATGGGTATCACTTACCAGCTGGTGGATCTCGATACCCGGCCAGATGCAATTGAGCAATTGCAGGCGCTCGGCTTTCGGCAGCTGCCGGTGGTGATAACTCAGGACGATCGCTGGAGCGGCTTCCGGCCTGACAAAATCGCTGTCCTGCATCACGCGGTTGCAGCGGGCGCATAAGGCTATGTATCCGCTGGTCTACTTTTCCAGCCAGTCGGAAAACACACACCGGTTTATTGTGCGTCTGGCACTGCCGGCAGCGCGTATTCCGCTTGATAACACCCGGCAGTTGCAGATTCGCCATCCCTATATTCTGGTTGTGCCGAGTTATGGCGGAGGCGGTACACGTGGCGCGGTGCCCCGGCAGGTAATTCAGTTTCTCAATGATGAAGCTAACCGTCGCGGCATCCGGGGCGTTATTGCGGCCGGTAACCGCAACTTTGGTAGCGGATTCTGTCTGGCAGGCAACATTATCGCGCGTAAATGTCAGGTGCCCTGCCTCTATCGCTTTGAGCTGATGGGCACCGCGGAAGATATTGCACAGGTTAAAGCAGGAGTAACCACATTTTGGCAACAACAGATGCTCTGAACAGCACCCGGCTCGATTACCATGCGCTGAATGCCATGCTGAATCTTTTTGATGCGCAGGGCCGCATTCAGTTTGATAAAGATCAGGAAGCGACGCGGCAATTTTTTTTGCAGCATATAGAGCCTAACACACTCACCTTTGCCTCGATTGCAGAACGGCTGCGCTATCTGACAGATAATGGTTACTACGATGCCAGCGTACTCAGTCAGTATGAGTTCAGTTTTGTCTGTGCACTGCATACCAGAGCAGACGCCTGCGATTTCCGCTTTCACACGTTTCCCGGTGCATGGAAGTTTTACACCAGCTATGCGCTAAAAACCTTTGACGGTAAACGCTATCTGGAGAGTTTTGCCCAGCGTGCCTGTATGGTGGCGCTGACGCTGGCACGGGGCGATGAGCAGCAGGCTGAGGCGCTGCTGATCGAGATTATCAGCGGTCGTTTTCAGCCTGCTACCCCCACTTTTCTGAATTGCGGTAAGCAGCAACGCGGCGAGCTGGTTTCCTGTTTTCTGCTGCGGATCGAAGATAATATGGAATCGATTGGCCGGGCGGTAAACTCCGCTCTGCAGCTCTCAAAACGGGGCGGTGGCGTAGCATTTCTGCTGTCAAATCTGCGCGAAGCAGGCGCCCCAATCAAACGCATCGAAAATCAGTCGTCTGGTGTGATCCCGGTAATGAAAATGCTGGAGGATGCTTTTTCCTATGCTAATCAGCTGGGCGCCCGCCAGGGTGCCGGGGCCGTCTGGCTTAATGCCCATCATCCCGACATTCTGCGCTTTCTGGATACCCGGCGTGAAAACGCGGATGAAAAGATCCGTATCAAAACGTTATCGCTGGGTGTGGTGATCCCGGATATTACCTTTCAGCTGGCAAAAGCAAATCGCGACATGGCACTCTTTTCGCCTTACGATGTTGAGCGTGTTTATGGGAAAGCCTTTGGCGATATCAGCATCAGCGACCAGTATGAGACGATGCTGGCAGATCCGCGTATTCGCAAAACCTTTATTCAGCCACGCGACTTTTTCCAGACACTGGCAGAAATCCAGTTTGAATCTGGCTATCCCTACATCATGTTTGAGGACAGCGTTAACCGCGCCAATCCGATCGCCGGTCGTATCAACATGAGCAACCTCTGCTCAGAGATCCTGCAGGTAAACAGCGCCAGCGAATTCCATGAAGATCTCAGTTATCGTCACGTGGGTAAGGATATCTCCTGCAATCTTGGGTCGCTGAATATTGCTCACGCTATGGATTCGCGCGATCTTGCACGCACTGTCGACGTTGCGGTGCGGGCACTGACGGCGGTTTCAGAAATGAGCAACATCAGTTCAGTGCCATCAGTGGCTGCAGGCAATCAGAGCTCACATGCTATCGGTCTTGGTCAGATGAACCTGCATGGCTACCTGGCACGGGAAGGCATTATGTATGGCTCAGAGCAGGCGCTGGATTTTACTAATCTCTATTTCTACTGCGTCACTTTCTATGCGCTGCGAACCTCCAGTCTGCTGGCGCAGGAGCGTCAGCGCTGCTTTGCTGGCTTTGAGCATTCAGATTACGCCAGCGGTCGCTACTTTGATAAATATACTGAAAGCAGCTGGCAACCACGTACTGAGCGTGTCGCCCGGCTCTTTGCCGATGCCGGTATTGCACTGCCCACCCGGGCAGAGTGGCAGGCACTGCGCACTGCGGTAATGCAGCATGGGCTGTTTAATCAGAACCTGCAGGCGATCCCGCCCACGGGTTCCATCTCCTATATCAATCACGCCACCTCCAGCATTCACCCGATTGTGGCGCGTATTGAGATCCGTAAAGAGGGCAAAACCGGACGCGTTTACTATCCGGCGCCCTTTATGACCAATGAAAACCTGGCGTTTTATCAGGATGCTTATCAGATTGGGCCGCAGGCGATTATCGATACCTATGCTGAGGCTACCCGGCATGTGGATCAGGGATTATCGCTGACGCTATTTTTCCGTGATGATGCGACGACACGCGATATCAATAAAGCGCAGATTTACGCATGGAAAAAAGGCATTAAAACACTCTACTACATTCGTCTGCGCCAGATGGCGCTGCAAGGCACGGAGGTTGAGGGCTGCGTCTCCTGCGCCCTGTAATGATTATGCTAAAACTCAATGCGATTCAGGCTATCAACTGGAACCGCCTGCAGGATGAAAAAGATCTTGAGGTCTGGAACCGTCTGACCACGAACTTCTGGCTGCCCGAGAAGGTGCCACTCTCAAATGACCTGCCCGCCTGGCAGGCGCTGACGCCAGCACAGCAGCGACTCACTATCCGGGTGTTTACCGGCCTGACGCTGCTCGACACCATTCAGAATGTCGTGGGCGCACCAGGGTTGATGCCTGATGCGGCTACGCCGCATGAAGAGGCGGTGCTGTCGAATATCAGCTTTATGGAAGCGGTACATGCGCGCTCTTACAGCTCCGTGTTCTCTACGCTCTGTAACAGCGCGGAAGTAGACGCCGCCTATCGCTGGAGTGAAGAGAACGCAGCCCTGCAAAACAAGGCAGCGATAATTCTCGCCCACTATCAGGCAGACGATCCGCTGAAAAAGAAGATCGCCAGCGTTTTTCTGGAGTCTTTTCTCTTCTACTCCGGCTTCTGGCTGCCAATGTACTGGTCCAGCCGTGGCAAACTCACTAACACTGCCGATCTGATCCGGTTAATCATTCGTGACGAAGCGGTGCATGGCTACTATATCGGTTATAAATATCAGCAGGCGCTGGCGCGGGAGAGTGACGCACGGCGTACCGAACTGCAGCAGTTTGCGATTAACCTGCTGCTGACACTCTATGAAAATGAACAGGTTTATACTGATGATCTCTATGGTGAACTGGGCTGGGCTGATGAGGTGAAAACCTTTCTGCACTATAACGCCAACAAGGCGTTGATGAACCTCGGCTATGAGGCGCTGTTCCCCGCGGAGATCGCCACGGTAAATCCGGCTATTCTGGCGGCGCTATCGCCAAATGCTGATGAAAATCACGACTTCTTCTCCGGCTCTGGCTCCTCATATGTGATGGGCAAAGCGGTTGAAACCGAAGATGAGGACTGGAATTTTTAGCGTTTCGTGCACGATAACCGTTGTCTGCTCTGTTCCGCGTCACGGCATCGCCCGTGGCGCAACTATCCTGCTGTTTTGCTGCTCTTATTTTATTGTGCTGCGGTACAGCTTTGATCTACTGCTTCCGATACTCTGCCTGCCCTGGTGTCTTGCTGCCCGGTTGCCCTGATTGCACAGCTAACCCGATATCCTGCCTGTTTCGTTTTTCTGCTGCTCTGTTGTGCGCATTGTGCGCTATAGCGTACTGGTACGTCCTGTTAATTATCACGACAATGAAATAATTTTTTCGGTTATTATTACTCATATATGATTATTTATGCTGCTTTCACATTATGAGTACATCACCACAGGGGCTGAGCTCACCATTAGTCGCGCTAATGGCAATCGCAACCGGCCTGGCCGTTGCCAGCAACTACTATGTACAGCCGTTGCTGGATACTATTGCCCGTCAGTTTGACCTCTCAACCGGTCTGGCAGGCTTTATTGTCACCACCGCTCAGCTTGGCTACGCCGCTGGCCTGCTGCTGCTGGTACCACTGGGTGATATGCTGGAGCGGCGTGCACTTATCGTCACAATGAGTCTGCTGGCCGCGGGTGGCATGATGCTGACCGCGCTCTCCTCGTCACTGACATTGATGCTGATCGGTACGGTGATTACTGGCCTGTTTTCAGTTGTGGCGCAGATTCTGGTGCCGCTGGCTGCCACGCTGGCCGCGCCGGAAAAACGCGGCAAAGTCGTAGGTACGGTAATGAGCGGTCTGCTGCTCGGCATCCTGCTGGCGCGAACTGTCGCAGGTGCACTGGCTCAGGTGGCGGGCTGGCGCAGCGTTTACTGGAGCGCCAGTGTTCTGATGATCCTGATGGCTCTGGCGCTATGGCGCTATCTGCCACGCTACAAACAGCGTGTAGCACTTAACTATCCACAGCTGCTGCGCTCCATTTTCACCTTGTTCACTACCGATCGGGTGCTGCGCACCCGGGCGCTGACAGGCTGTCTGAGTTTTGCCAATTTCAGTATGTTGTGGACCTCAATGGCCTTTCTGCTCGCAGCTCCCCCCTGGAATTTCAATGAGGGCGAGATTGGCCTGCTCGGTCTGGCTGGCGCGGCGGGTGCTCTGGCGGCACGACAGGCGGGTGGGCTGGCAGACAAGGGCAAAGCAAAACTCACTACCAGCGCCGGCCTGATTATCATGCTGCTCTCCTGGGGTGTTACTGCACTCGGTAGCAGCAGCCTGCTGGCGCTGATTGCCGGTATTCTGCTACTGGATCTGGCAGTACAGGGCGTACATATCACTAACCAAAGCGTTATTTACCGCAATATGCCGGAGGCCCGAAATCGTCTGACCTCTGGTTATATGACAAGCTACTTTGTCGGTGGCGCGCTGGGCTCGGTGATCTCTGCTAACGCATTTCATCTTTTTGGCTGGTATGGCGTTTGTGCTGCCGGCGCGCTGGCAACGCTACTTAGTCTGTTTATCTGGTGGCGTAATGCCCACGCAGAGCCAGCCTGAGTGACGAAAAAACTGCTGAAATTGGTAAGCTGTGCTATCCAATAACAGACGATTTTGATATCGTTAGCAGCGTACTTATTAACTGAAGTTATTTTTACTTGAGAAATTATTCCGCAGTAAAGCGATTAGCGCACTGCAGCAATATTTCTATGATGCAATTAAGAGGTTTTTAGATGGAAAGTTCGTTTACTCCCATTGAGCAGATGCTGAACGTCCGGGCAAATCGCCACAAAGATTTCCCACTGCAGGAAATTATTCTGACCCGCCTCTGTATGCACATGCAGGGTAAGCTGCTGGATAACCGCAACAAAATGCTCAAGGCACAGGGAATTAACGAAACCTTATTTATGGCGCTGATTACGCTGGATGCGCAGACCAATCAAAGTATTCAGCCTTCAGAACTGAGCGCGGCACTGGGTTCATCACGCACCAACGCTACCCGTATTGCCGATGAACTGGAGAAGCGTGGCTGGATTGAGCGCCGCGAAAGCGACAACGACCGCCGCTGCCTGCATCTGCATCTGACAGATAAAGGCAACGAGTTTCTGCGTCAGCTGTTGCCGCCGCAGCATCAGAGCCTGCAGTATCTCTGGTCCTCACTGACTGACACCGAGCAGCAGCAGCTGGAAGCGATCACGCGCAAGCTGCTTAATCGCCTGGACAAAATGGACGAAGATCAGGTTATTACATCGCTCTCGCGCTAATAGCAAGAAGTGCGACACAACGCCCCGCCAAAATCGCTATTTTACTTTTCTTTATCCGGCCAGCGCCTTATGCGCTGGCTTTTTCGATTCGGCATTTGTTAACGGACTAACTGTTGCCGGGTAATAACAAACGTGGAGAACAACATGAGTGCGACAGCGGAAGCTCAAAGCCCGCAACAGCCTGCAAATAAGAAGAAGAAGCGTAAAACCGCGCTGCTCCTGCTGGCTGTCGTATTTATTGTGATTGGTATTGGCTATCTGGCTTACTGGTATCTGGTGCTGCGTCATTTCCAGGAAACTGATGACGCTTATGTCGCGGGCAACCAGGTACAGATAATGGCGCAGGTTTCCGGTAGCGTTGACAAAGTATGGTTTGAAAACACCGATCGGGTGAAACAAGGCGATGTGCTGGTGTCACTTGATAAGACTGACGCACAGCAGGCGCTGGCCAAAGCGCAGACCGCCCTTGCCACCAGCGTGCGACAGACGCATCAGCTGATCATTAACAGCAAGCAGTATCAGGCCACAATCCAGCTGCGCCAGACCGCACTGGAGCAGGCAGAATCCGATCTTAAACGCCGCGAGCCGCTGGGTGCATCAAATCTGATTGGCCGCGAAGAGCTGCAGCACGCGCGCGATGCTGTCGCATCAGCCAAAGCAGAACTGGATATTGCGGTGCAGCAGTTAAATGCGAATCAGGCAGCGATCCTGAATACTCCGCTTGAGAATCAGCCAGCCGTACAGCAGAGTGCGTCGGCCGTGCGTGATGCCTGGCTGGATTTGCAGCGTACGGATATCCGTAGCCCGATTGATGGCTATGTTTCACGCCGCAGCGTACAGGTAGGCTCACAGATCTCTACGTCAACACCACTCCTGGCGGTAGTACCTGCAACTCACCTTTGGGTGGATGCCAACTTTAAAGAGACGCAACTCGCCGGTGTGCGTATTGGTCAGCCAGCCACGATTGTCAGTGATATTTATGGTGATGATGTTGTCTATCACGGCAAAGTTGCGGGACTTGATATGGGTACCGGAAGCGCGTTCTCACTGCTGCCTGCCCAAAACGCAACCGGCAACTGGATTAAAGTGGTACAGCGCCTGCCTGTACGTATTGAACTTAACCCGGATGAAGTCGCGGCGCATCCGCTACGTATCGGCCTCTCTACGCTGGTGAAAGTTGATACCCAGAGTAAAGAGGGCGCTGTTCTGGCTGGTAACGTCCGTCCACAGGCGGCGTATACGAGTGATGCGCTGGTTATCGATCTGGCGCCGGCTAACCAGATGATCGCCGCTATTATTCGTGCCAACGCGGGCTGATCCGCCGGAGACTGTTATGGCACAAAAACCACTTGAGGGCGCCCCTCTTGTCCTGATGACCATCGCCCTGTCGCTGGCGACGTTTATGCAGGTACTCGACTCCACTATCGCTAACGTAGCAATCCCGACGATTGCCGGTAATCTGGGTGCCTCTAACTCACAGGGAACCTGGGTGATTACCTCATTTGGGGTGGCTAACGCCATCTCCATTCCAATCACCGGCTGGCTGGCAAAACGTATTGGCGAAGTGAAGCTGTTTACCTGGGCAACAGTGCTGTTTGCGCTGGCCTCCTGGGCGTGTGGCATGTCTGAAAGCCTCGAGATGCTGATTTTCTTTCGCATTTTGCAGGGCATTGTGGCTGGTCCGCTGATCCCGCTGTCGCAAAGTCTGCTGCTCAGTAACTATCCACCAGCGAAACGCAGTATTGCGTTGTCGCTTTGGGCTATGACCGTGATTGTAGCGCCAATTTGTGGCCCGATCCTTGGCGGCTGGATCAGTGATAACTATCACTGGGGCTGGATCTTCTTTATCAACGTGCCGATTGGCGTGGTTGTGGTGATGCTGACGCTGCAAACGCTGCGTGGGCGTGAAACCAAAACCGAAATCCGTCCAATTGATATCGTAGGTCTGGTGCTGCTGGTGGTCGGCATTGGTGCACTGCAGGTCATGCTCGATCGCGGTAAAGAGCTGGACTGGTTTAGCTCCACTGAGATCATTGTGCTGACCGTGGTCGCCGTTGTGGCACTGGCGGTGTTACTGGTGTGGGAACTGACCGACGATCATCCGATTGTGGATCTGTCGCTGTTTAAGATGCGCAATTTCACTATTGGTTGTCTGTCAATCAGCCTGGCCTATATGCTCTATTTTGGCTCAATTGTACTGCTGCCCCAGCTGCTGCAGGAGGTGTATGGCTATACCGCGACCTGGGCAGGGCTCGCCTCGGCTCCGGTGGGTATTATTCCGGTGATCCTCTCGCCCATTATCGGGCGCTTTGCCCATAAACTCGATATGCGGCGGCTGGTGACCTTTAGCTTTGTGATGTATGCCGTCTGCTTCTACTGGCGTGCCTACACCTTTGAGCCTGGTATGGATTTTGGTGCCTCCGCGTGGCCGCAGTTTATTCAGGGCTTTGCTGTAGCGTGCTTCTTTATGCCGCTGACGACGATTACACTATCAGGATTGCCGCCAGAGAGGCTGGCCGCGGCCTCCAGTCTCTCTAACTTTGTGCGTACGCTGGCAGGCTCTATTGGTACTTCGATCACCACCACTATGTGGACCAATCGTGAGTCAATGCATCACAGCTATCTGAGTGAGTCGATTAATCCCTACAATCAGAACTCGCAGCAGATGTATGCGCAGCTTGAGGGGATGGGAATGAGCCACCAGCAGGCATCTGCCTGGATTGCGCGTGAGATCACCAATCAGGGACTGATTATCTCAGCCAATGAGATTTTCTGGGCGTCAGCGGGTGTATTTGTGCTGCTGCTGGTGCTGGTATGGTTTGCCCGGCCCCCCTTTGGGGCGGGCGGCGGTGGCGGTGGTGCGCACTAACAAGCCAGAATGCAAAACGGGCCATAGCGGCCCGTTTTTTTATGCGTTCTGACGCCACCATTCGGCCAGAAGTACCCCGGTAGCTACTGAGACATTCAGGCTCTCAACATTGCCGGTACCGCCAATCGACAGGCTAAGGTCGCCCTGCTGGAAGGTTGTGTCGGAAATACCTTCACGCTCCTGACCCAGCACCAGTACCATTTTGGCTGGCAGCTCTGCACGTGCCAGCGGCGTGCCCTGATGACTCGAGGTAGTGACAATGGTATAACCCGCTTTGCGAAACGCTTCCAGGCTGTTTGCAAAATCTTCACCGTTGATGGCCTGCACATGTTCAGCACCGCCTTCTGCGGTACGGACTGCCGCACCTGACTCCAGCAGTGAGGCGTCGTTGACCAGCAGACCTTTCACACCAAAGTGCGCACAGCTACGCATGATAGCGCCGAGGTTGTGTGGATTGCTGACATCTTCCAGTGCCAGAACACAATCTTTCTGACCAGACTGTTTCAGCCACTCAGAAACCGCCATGCCCATACGCTTTTTAATAATAAAGCAGACACCGCCGTGATGCTCAGTACCGGAAGCTTTCACCAGCTCCGCATCATCCACCACATGATAGGCTTTACGATTAGCGGCCAGCCAGCGCAGTGTTTCACGGAAGCGAGGCGTGACACTTTGTACAAACCATGCGCGAACTATGCTCTCCGGGCGACTCAGAAAGAGTGCCTGGCAGGCATTCTCGCCATATACGCGTGTCTCTTCCTGACGCTGACGGCGGATCTGCTCGGCATCAATAACAGGTTTGCTATCAGTCGCCTCGTTATCTGCTGCTGCCATCGGTGGGCGTGATACGGTGCGCCACGGTGAGTCACCGAAGTCGCGATCGTCACGACGGTCACGTCCGGCATCATCACGGCCGCGCGTACGACCAGCATCATCACGGCCGCGCGTACGACCAGCATCATCACGGCTGCGTGTCCGACCAGCATCGTCGCGGCTGCGTGGACGCTCATTTTCATCATTACTACGGGTAGTACGGGGAGCAGAGCGACGATTATCTTCCGGGCGCGCAGCAGAACGGCCGCCTTTGCCGGTACGCGGATTTGGCTTCTTACCGCCCTCCTCTTCACGTACATACATCACTTTTACCTTGCCGCTTTTGCCTTTAAATTCGTCGTTCATCTGTTCCTCCAGCATTGAGAGCGCGAAGATTACCTGATGTCCCGGCGCTTAGCTATCAACTATTGAACCTATTGGGTAATCCAGATTGAGCATAGCATTCAGGCTTCCCATAATACGACCTCATTAACAGAATTACAGGACCGGTTTGAGATGACGATGAATACGGTATGCGCCAGCTGTCAGGCAGTTAATCGCCTGCCAGCAGAACGTCTGGCTGACGGTGCTAAGTGTGGTCGCTGCGGCGATAAACTCTTTAAAGGTGAGGTGGTTAATGCCACCGCCACGACGCTGGACACCTATCTGCAGGACGACCTGCCCGTCGTGGTCGATTTCTGGGCCCCCTGGTGCGGTCCCTGCGTCAACTTCGCGCCGGTATTTAAAGAGGTTGCAGCTGAACGCAACGGTAAAGTACGCTTTATTAAAGTCAATACGGAAGCTGAGCCTTCACTGAGTACACGCTTTCGTATTCGCAGCATCCCGACCATTATGATTTTCCGCAAAGGTGAAATGGTTGATATGCTGAATGGTGCCATGCCTAAAACGCCATTTAATGAGTGGCTGGATGAATCACTCTGATTCCTGAAGGCCAGGAGTTTGCTGGCCTTGCCCTGGCCCTTCTATTACACTGACATTTTTCCTGCCCTGCACATCTATGTCTGAGAATGCTGTTCTGCGCTTACGTGCGCAGCGTCTGGCCCGCGCCACGCGGCCATTTCTGGCGCGCGGTAATCGTGTATTGCGCTGTCAGCGCTGCCTGCTGCCGCAAAAGCACTGCCTGTGTGCCACCCTGCAACCACAGCAGGCACGCAGCCGTTTTTGTCTGGTTATGTTTGATACTGAACCGATGAAGCCCAGCAATACCGGGCGGCTTATCGCGGATATATTGCCCGATACGCTGGCCTTTGGCTGGTCACGTACTGAGCCCGATCCGGCCCTGCTGGCTGCAGTACAAAGTGATAAATATCAACCGGTCGTAGTGTTTCCCGCCGCGTATGCCGATCCAGGCCGCGAGGTGCTGACAGCCCCACCACTGAGTGGCAAACCGCCGCTGTTTATTATGCTGGATGGCACCTGGTCTGAAGCTCGCAAAATGTTTCGCAAAAGTCCGTGGCTTGATGCGTTTCCGGTGATGTCACTGAATGTAAGTGCTCCCTCACGTTACACTCTGCGTGAGGCGCATGGTGAAGGTCAGCACTGCACTGCTGAGGTCGCCGCAGCACTGCTGGCTCAGGCTGACGATCATGCAGCTGCCAGCGCGCTGCTGCTGCATTTCGAGCAGTTTCGTCACGCTTATCTGGCCGGTAAACCGCATCATCCGGTACATACTGAACAGCCCGCTGATTGCGGTAAAAGTTGAAGCTGGCTCGCAGGCTGATAGCAGTAAATCGGCTTTCGCGCTAAAAGCGTTTACAATCATGCCAATCCCGGGAACAGGAGCGGATGATGAGTCAACGTGGACTGGAAGCGCTGTTAAGACCAAAATCGATTGCAGTGATTGGCGCATCAGTCCGGCCAGGACGCGCTGGCTATTTTATGATGCGCAATTTACTGGCTGGTGGTTTTAGCGGCCCGGTACTGCCGGTTACGCCAAAGTATAAAGCGGTTAATGGCGTCCTTGCCTGGCCCGATATCGCCAGCCTGCCGCTGGCACCCGATCTGGCGATTATCTGCACGCACTCAAAGCGCAACATAACGCTGCTGCAGCAGCTTGGCGAGAAAGGCTGCAAAGCCTGCATTATTCTCTCCTCGCCCGCCAGTCAGCTGGAGGCGCTTAAAGCCTGCGCCAGCCAGTGGCAGATCCGCCTGCTGGGGCCAAATAGCCTTGGCTTGCTCGCTCCCTGGCAGGGACTTAATGCCAGCTTCTCACCCGTGCCAATTGCCAAAGGACGTATTGCGTTTATTTCACAGTCCGCAGCGGTTTCCAACACCATTCTTGACTGGGCGCAGCAGCGCAACCTCGGTTTCTCGTGGTTTATTGCGCTGGGAGATAGCCTGGATATTGATGTCGACGATCTGCTCGACTTTCTTGCTCGCGATGGCAAAACCAGCGCCATCCTGCTCTATCTTGAACATCTGAGTGATGCGCGCCGTTTTGTCTCTGCCTCACGCAGCGCCTCACGCAATAAACCGATTCTGGTGATTAAAAGCGGACGCACCCGTGAAGCCCAGGCGATGCTTGGTACGCTGAGTGGCCTGGACGCTGCCTGGGATGCTGCAATTCAGCGAGCCGGGCTGCTACGCGTCCAGGATACACATGAACTCTTTTCCGCCGTAGAGTCGCTCAGTCATATGCGCCCTCTGCGCGGTGAACGTTTGATGATCATCAGTAACGGTGCAGCACCGGCAGCTCTGGCGCTGGATGCGCTTTATGCGCGCAATGGTAAGCTGGCTTCTCTGGGAGATGAGCTTCTGCAGCAGCTTGCAGCGTTACTGCCTGAGGGAACTGGTCGGGGTAATCCACTGGATTTAAAAGATGATGCGACACCTGCGCGCTATGTTGCCTGCCTGGAGCTGCTGCTGGATAGTCATGAATTCGATGCTCTGATGATGATTCACTCGCCCAGCGCCGTGGCACCTGCGACCGAAACCGCAGAGCAAATTATTGCCGCGCTGGCGCGCCATCCACGCGGCAGGCAGGTTACGCTACTGACTAACTGGTGCGGTGAATACTCTTCACAGGCGGCGCGCCTCGCCTTCACTCAGGCGGGCATTCCTACCTGGCGTACCCCGGAGGGAACAATCACGGCGTTTATGCATCAGGTAGAGTACCGCCGTAACCAGAAGCAGTTACGTGAAACGCCAGCGCTGCCACCCGGGTTAAAACAGAACAGCGCGGAGGCGCATCAGCTACTGCAGCAGGCGCTCGACAGTGGCATTACCACTCTGGACACGCACGAAGTACAGCCTGTGCTACAGGCATATGGTTTACATACTCTGGCGGGCTGGATTGCCCGCAATAGCCAGGAGGCAGTAGCGCTGGCGGAGCAGACCGGTTATCCGGTTGCACTCAAGCTGCGTTCGCCCGATATCGCACATAAATCTGAGGTGCAGGGAGTAATGCTTTACCTGCGCAATGCTACAGAAGTGGCCCAGGCAGCCAGAGCGATCTTTGATCGCGTTCGCACAACTCATCCCCAGGCACGTATTGATGGTCTGCTGGTACAGAGTATGGCGAGCCGCGCCGGTGCTCAGGAGCTGCGCGTAGTGGTAGAGCAGGATCCGCTGTTTGGTCCGATTATTTTACTCGGTGAAGGCGGTGCGGAGTGGCAGCCGGAGACACAGGCCGCTGTCGCCCTGCCGCCACTGAATATGACGCTGGCGCGCTATCTGGTCATTCAGGCGATAAAAAGCGGCAAGATCCGTAGTCGCAGTGCACTGCATCCGCTGGATATTGCCGGATTGAGTCAGCTGCTGGTACAGGTCTCTAACCTGATAGTGGATTGCCCCGAAATCCAGCGGCTCGATATTCATCCACTGCTGGCATCAGCTGAAACCTTTACGCTGCTGGATGTTACGTTGCAGCTGGCACCGTTTACTGGTGACAATGAAGCGCGCCTGGTGATTCGGCCTTATCCGCAGCATCTTGAGGAGCAGGTACAACTCAAAGATGGTCAGCGCTGCCTGTTTCGCCCGATTCTGCCCGAAGATGAACCTCAGCTGCGCGCGTTTATCGCTCAGGTAACGCGTGAAGATCTCTACTATCGTTACTTTAGTGAGATCAGCGAGTTTACCCATGACGATTTAGCCAATATGACCCAGATTGATTACGATCGTGAAATGGCCATTGTTGCTGTGCGGCAGCGCGAAGAGGGCGAAGAGATTATTGGTGTGACGCGGGCGATCTCCGATGCCGATAATATCGATGCTGAGTTTTCGGTACTGGTTCGATCCGATCTTAAAGGGTTAGGTATGGGGCGACGCCTGCTGGAGAAGATGATTCGCTACACCTGCGATCATGGTCTGCAACAATTGAACGGTATTACCATGCCGCACAATAGCGGCATGATTACGCTGGCACGCAAGCTTAACTTCCGCGTGGATGTTCAGCTTGATGATGGCATTGTCGTGCTGAATTTACCGTTAACTGACATCGCACCACCGCCTGTAGAGAACGGTAAAAATCCTCCGCATCGTGTTAGTTGATGTTATCATCCGACGTCAGGACCATGATTTGATGGCAAAAGCCCTTACAATAAACAGAGAAGAAGTGCACTGTGATGTTGTCTAAATTTAAACGCAATAAACACCAACAACACCTCGCACAGCTGCCTAAACTGTCACAATCTGTGTCGGATGTGACCACGCTTTTCTCGCCCGCTGAGTTCCGCGAGACGCTGCTGGCGAAAATTGCCACGGCAGAAAAACGTATCTGTATCGCTGCGCTCTATCTGGAAAACGATGATGGCGGACGCAGCGTTATGGAGGCGCTGTATGCGGCGCGTCAGGCGCGTCCTGAACTGGATATCTCTATTCTGGTGGACTGGCATCGTGCACAGCGCGGACGTATTGGTGCTGCGCGCAGTCTGACAAATGCCGACTGGTATTGCGAAATGGCTACCCGTTTTCCGGATATCGCTATTCCGGTCTACGGTATTCCGGTTAATACCCGCGAAGCACTGGGCGTACTGCATCTGAAAGGCTTTATTATTGATGATACGCTGCTTTATAGCGGTGCCAGCCTGAACGACGTCTATCTGCATCAGCATGATAAATATCGCTATGACCGTTATCAGCTGATCCGCAATCCGCAGCTGGCAGATGCTATGCATGAGTGGATAAACGAGAATCTCACCCAATCTGATGCCGTTAATCGTCTGGATCAGTCCGAACGCCCCTCCAGTCCGGAGATCAAAAACGAGACGCGTCAGTTTCGTAGTGAACTGCGCAGCTTTCATTATCACTTTACCGGTGATGCCGGCAACGAAACACTGGCAGTGACACCGCTGGTCGGGCTTGGCAAGCGCAGCCTGCTGAATAAAACGATTTTTCACCTTATGCCCTGCGCCGAGCATAAGCTGACGCTTTGCACTCCCTATTTTAATCTGCCAGCCATACTGGTGCGTAATCTGATCCATCTTCTGCGCCAGGGCAAAGAGGTTGAAATTATTGTTGGTGATAAAACGGCAAACGACTTCTATATTCCGCCCTCAGAGCCATTTAAAATTATTGGCGCCCTGCCCTATCTTTACGAGATTAACCTGCGCCGTTTTCTCAGCCGTCTGCAGTACTATGTCGATAATGGACAGCTGACGGTACGGTTATGGAAAGATGGTGAAAACAGCTATCATCTCAAAGGTATCTGGGTTGATGATGAATGGATGATGATCACCGGCAATAATCTTAATCCGCGCGCATGGCGGCTGGATCTGGAAAATGCTGTATTAATTCACGATCCGCTTAACGAGCTGGCTGAACAGCGCGAAAAAGAGCTGATGCTGATCCGTCAGCACACCACGATAGTCAGCCACTTCCGTGAACTGGAAAGCATCTCCGACTATCCGGCTAAAGTACGTAAACTTATCCGGCGTCTGCGCCGTATACGTATAGATCGTCTGATTAGCAGGCTGCTTTAATGATGCGAGCGCTCATCCTCTGTATGATCATATTTTGCAGTGGATGTGCGCATCAGGCGCAGGATCGCTGGACAGGCAAAGATAAGGCTCAGCACTATTTTTCCTCTGCACTTCTTGCTGCCGCAGGCAGTGAAATTTCCCGTCATCAGCATCAACCGCGCGAGCAGAATCTGCGCTTTGGTTTGCTGTTCTCGCTGAGTTTCGGTGCAGGTAAAGAGTTGTATGACAGCCGTCCAGCCGGAACCGGCTGGAGCTGGAAAGATTTTGCCTGGGATGCCGCTGGTGCTGCCAGCGGCATTGCACTCTGGAATCTGAGTCGTTAACTACAGAGCGATACCTTTGCCTTTACGGTGCAGCATCAGTGATACCAGGAACGAGAGCGCGCCCATCGCGGAGACATACCAGAAAAAGCTGGTTTCGATTCCCTGCTTTTTCATCAGCAGTGCAACATACTCGGCAGATCCGCCAAAGATCGCGTTAGCTACCGCGTAAGAGAGACCCACGCCAAGCGCCCGAACCTCGGGCGGAAACATCTCAGCCTTTAAAATACCACTGATGGCGGTGTAAAAACTGGTGATAATCAGCGCCAGCATCACCAGCAAAAATGAGATCCAGCTGCTGTCGGTATTCTGCAGTAGCAGCATAATCGGCACAGTGCAGATTGCTGCTCCGGCACCAAAAATCATCATCGATGCCCGGCGTCCGATTTTATCTGACAGCGCACCGACGACCGGCTGAATCAGCATAAATACCAGTAAAGCACCGGTCATCAGACTGCTGGCACTGCGTGCATCCATCCCTGCGCTATTCACAAGATACTTCTGCATATAGGTCGTGAACGTATAGAAGCTAAGCGAACCGCCAGCCGTAAAACCCAGTACCATAAAGAACGCACGCGAATGGTTGCGCAGCAGTCCGATAACGCTGCCGGCATCGCGATGGGCACGGTGTGATCTCTGCGATGTTTCATTCAGAGAGCGGCGCAGCCAGAGAGCCACGACGGCCAGAGCGGCTCCGATAAAGAATGGAATACGCCAGCCCCAGCTGCGCAGGGCTTCATCATCCAGTAACTGCTGTAGCACCACTACGGTCAGCACGGCCATAAGCTGACCACCAATCAGCGTGACATACTGAAAAGAGGCGTAAAAACCTTTACGTCCCTCCAGAGCGACCTCACTCATATACGTCGCACTGGTGCCATATTCCCCCCCGACAGATAATCCCTGAAACAGGCGCGCCAGCAGCAAAATAACGGGTGCCGCAATGCCTATATCGGCATAACCCGGCAAACAGGCGATAACCAGTGAGCCAAAACACATCATACATACTGAGATCAGCATAGACGTTTTACGCCCGTGCTTATCGGCAATATAACCAAACAACCAGCCACCAATAGGCCGCATCAGAAACCCGGCTGCAAATACGCCTGCGGTCTGTAATAGCTGAGTAGTGGTATCGCCAGCGGGAAAAAAGATGTGAGCAAAGTAGAGGGAAAAGAATGAGTAGACGTAGAAGTCAAACCACTCAACAAGATTTCCGGATGATGCACCGACAATCGCCCATACCCGCTGTCGCGTTTCAGCCGCTGAAACGGGCTGGCTGGCAGATTTTTGTTTGTTTTCGATCATGTTTTACCTCAGGTCCTTGCCAATTAAGTAAACCAAAGGGATCAGTAAAACATTAGTCAGACAGTTAAGGAATTGTTGAGATTGCGGAACGGCTGTTTTTGTGAAAAAAAAGGTTAAAGAAGCAGTCTGCGCTGCTTTTTTCAGCGTAAAATCTGACTTTTCTGCAGACGTAAAAAAACCCTGAACGCGGGTTCAGGGTTTCTCTACTTGATGGATGCCTGGCAGTTCCCTACTCTCGCATGGGGAGGCCCCACACTACCATCGGCGCTACGGCGTTTCACTTCTGAGTTCGGCATGGGGTCAGGTGGGACCGCCGCGCTGTGGCCGCCAG
>CAJYKU010000015.1 GCA_913775175.1 uncultured Pantoea sp. | reverse complement strand
AGGTCTCACGGAAGATCACCATATCGGTCTCTTCCGGACGTTTGACCGGGCTTGGCGTGCCTTTGTAGTAGCGTACCGGACGCAGGCAGACGTAAAGGTCCAGCTCCTGACGCAGTGCCACGTTCAGCGAGCGAATACCGCCGCCAACCGGGGTGGTCAGTGGGCCTTTGATGGCAACGCGGTACTCTTTGATTAAATCCAGGGTTTCCTGCGGCAGCCAGACATCCTGGCCGTAAAGTTCTGTTGATTTCTCACCAGTAAAGATTTCCATCCAGGAAATTTTACGCTCGCCGTTGTAGGCTTTCTTCACGGCAGCATCAACCACTTTCAGCATGACCGGGGAAACGTCAACGCCGATACCATCACCCTCAATGTAAGGAATGATTGGGTTATGCGGGACATTCAGTTTGCCCTGATCAAGGGTGATTTTCTGACCTTCTGCCGGAACAACTACTTTGCTTTCCATTAACCTCTCCTTCGAGCGATTTTTTGTTAATGATTTGTAAGATGCGGGTCAATACTACTTGAATATTTCCCCTACGCCAATCACCGTAATTTCGCGTTATAATGCGCCGATTATGACTAACTGCAAAGCTCATGCGAAAAACATCTCAGCAAAATCACCGCGCTAAGCGCACCAGCGCACCACGCAACGCCAGTCGCCGCCCGGCGCGCCCGGTTGGGCCACGACGCGTTATTTTATTTAACAAACCTTTTGATGTCCTGCCGCAGTTCAGCGATGACGCGGGCCGACGCACGTTAAAAGATTTTATTCCGGTAAGCGATGTCTATGCCGCCGGTCGGCTGGATCGCGACAGCGAAGGGCTGATGTTACTGACCAACGACGGTGCACTACAGGCACAACTCACCCAGCCCGGCAAACGCACCGGCAAAATCTATTTTGTGCAGGTTGAAGGGGTGCCGCAGGAGGTGGATTTAGCCCGACTCCGCGCCGGAGTTGAGCTAAATGACGGGCCTACTCTGCCAGCGGGTATAGCGCTGACAGAGGAACCTGACTGGCTCTGGCCACGTACGCCGCCGGTACGTGAACGTAAAACCATTCCCACCAGCTGGCTGAAAATCACACTTTATGAGGGACGCAACCGGCAGGTGCGGCGCATGACTGCGCATATTGGCTTTCCTACTCTGCGTCTGATCCGCTTTGCACTGGGTGAGCATCAGCTTGGCAATATTGCTTCGGGTGAATGGCGCGATATCAGCGCGGAATTTCAATAACTACAGGTTAACCATAGCGAGAAAACGATGTTTAAACCTCATGTAACCGTGGCCTGTCTGGTACAGGCGCAGGGTAAATTACTGGTGGTAGAGGAACGGGTAGACGATCGCGCAACCTGGAATCAACCTGCCGGCCATCTTGAAGCCGATGAAACGCTGCAGGAAGCGGCTCAGCGTGAGCTTTATGAAGAGACAGGTATTCGCTCTGCACCAGACTATTTTCTGGGTGTGCAGCAGTGGATTGCGCCAGACAATACACCTTTCGTGCGTTTTCTGTTTGGTGTGGATCTGCCTGAGATGCTGCCCGCCACACCGCAGGACAGTGATATCGATTGCTGCTGGTGGCTGACGCCAGAGCAGATTCTTACGTCCAATCAACTACGTTCGCCGCTGGTGGCAGAGAGTGTGCGCCTCTGGCAACAGGGAATGCGTTATCCACTGCAGCTGGTATCCCCCTTTCGCTGGCCCTTTCATGAGGATGCGCACACCGCGACTCCGTGATAGAATGCGCCGCCTGTTTTACTGTAATCAAGAGTGCGTCATGTCTGACAACAGCCAGAAAAAAGTAATCGTCGGAATGTCCGGCGGCGTCGATTCTTCCGTTTCCGCATGGCTACTGCAGCAGCAGGGCTATCAGGTTGAAGGCCTGTTCATGAAGAACTGGGAGGAAGATGACGGCGAGGAGTATTGCACTGCGGCTGACGATCTGGCTGACGCACAGGCTGTCTGCGATAAACTGGGGATTAAATTACATAAAATTAATTTTGCCGCAGAGTACTGGGATAATGTGTTTGAACATTTCCTTGAAGAGTATAAAGCGGGCCGCACCCCAAACCCCGATATCCTCTGCAACAAAGAGATCAAATTCAAAGCCTTTCTTGAATTTGCTGCGGACGATCTGGGCGCAGATTTTATTGCGACCGGTCACTATGTGCGCCGCGGCGATGTCGCGGGCAAAAGTCAGCTGCTGCGCGGTCTTGATGGCAATAAAGATCAAAGCTATTTCCTCTACACCCTGAGCCATCAGCAGATTGCACAGAGCCTGTTCCCGGTAGGCGAGCTGGAGAAGCCAGAGGTGCGTCGTATTGCCGAGCAGCTGGATCTCATCACCGCAAAGAAAAAAGATTCTACCGGCATCTGTTTTATCGGCGAGCGTAAATTTCGCGATTTTCTCGGACGCTATCTGCCCGCACAACCGGGTGAAATCGAGACGGTCGATGGCGAGATTGTCGGCGAACATCAGGGCCTGATGTATCATACGCTGGGTCAGCGTAAAGGACTGGGCATCGGCGGACGCAAAGAGAGCAATGATGATCCCTGGTATGTCGTGGACAAAGATGTGGCACGTAACCGGCTGATTGTCGCACAGGGTGGCGAGCATCCGCGACTGATGTCAGTGGGTCTGGTGGCGCGTCAGCTGCATTGGGTAGATCGTCAGACAATCGCCGCGCCGCTGCGTTGTACAGTTAAAACCCGTTATCGCCAGAGTGATATTCCCTGCACGCTGATGCCGCTTGGCGACGACTGTATCGAGGTGCGCTTTGATGAGCCAGTAGCGGCAGTGACCCCAGGGCAATCTGCCGTATTCTATCAGGGTGAGATCTGCCTGGGTGGGGGTATTATCGAGCAGCGCTTGCCGCTGTCGGAAGCCTGAAACCACACAGTGGACTTTCCAGCAGGAGTAACGCGTGGCTAAAAATTTTTATGACATTACGCTGGCACTGGCGGGTATCTGTCAGGCAGCTCAGCTGACGCAGCAGCTGGCGCATCAGGGACAGTGCGATAACCAGGCGCTGCAGGTCTCAATACGTAGCCTGCTTGATCTCAATCCCGCCTCTACGCTGGCGGTTTATGGCAATGACGAAGCCAATCTGCGCCCTGGTCTGGAGACGCTGATGGCCGTACTGAACGGCGGCAGTCGTCAGGGCGCCAGCGCAGAGATGACGCGCTACACCCTGGGTCTGATGGTGCTGGAGCGCAAGTTAAGCGGCAATAAAGCAGCGCTGGCAACACTGGCTCAGCGGATCGGTCAGCTTGATCGCCAGCTGGCGCACTATGGCCCGGAGTCCGAGACCATTATCAGCGCGATGGCGGGAATTTATGTTGATGTAATAAGCCCGCTTGGACCGCGTATTCAGGTCACTGGCTCGCCTCAGGTTCTGCAAAACACCCAGACACAGAGTAAAGTGCGTGCCGCGCTGCTGGCCGGTATTCGCTCAGCAGTGCTCTGGCAGCAGTCAGGCGGAGGCCGCCTGCAACTTATGTTCTCGCGCCAGCGTCTGTTAAATGAAGCAAAAGCTATTTTATCCCGGCTGGGTCCGGCGTATTAACGCCGTCCTGCCCTCATCTGTTAACGTTTCAGGAGTTGCACTGATGGAATTATCCTCTCTGACCGCCGTCTCACCCGTTGATGGCCGTTATGGCGATAAAGTCAGCCCGCTGCGCGCAATTTTCAGTGAATTTGGTTTGCTGAAATTTCGTGTTGAAGTTGAAGTTCGCTGGTTGCAGAAACTGGCTGCGACCGCAGAAATCAGAGAAGTTCCTGCATTTGACAGTGACGCAAACGCTTTCCTTGACGCGATTGTCAGCAACTTCAACGAAGAAGATGCATCCCGTATCAAAACCATTGAGCGTACCACCAATCACGATGTTAAAGCGGTAGAGTACTTTCTGAAAGAAAAAGTCGCTGACGTACCCGCGCTGCAGGCCGTCTCTGAGTTTATTCACTTCGCCTGTACTTCTGAAGATATCAATAACCTTTCCCATGCGCTGATGCTGGAAACAGCCCGCCGTGACGTTATTGTTCCCTTCTGGCAGCAAATTATCACCGCAGTAAAAAATCTGGCGCAGGAGTATCGTGATATTCCACTGCTGTCACGTACCCATGGTCAGCCTGCCACACCTTCAACCATGGGCAAAGAGATGGCGAATGTTGCCTATCGTATGGAGCGCCAGCTACGTCAGCTGAAAAGCGTGGAAGTGCTGGGCAAAATCAACGGTGCAGTAGGCAACTATAATGCTCATATCGCTGCCTATCCGGAAGCTGACTGGCATCAGATTAGTGAAGCGTTTGTTACCTCACTGGGTATCACCTGGAACCCCTATACCACGCAGATCGAACCGCACGATTATATCGCGGAGCTGTTTGACTGCATGGCGCGCTTCAATACCATCCTGATTGATTTCGATCGCGATATCTGGGGCTATATTGCGCTTAATCACTTCAAACAGAAAACCATCGCTGGCGAAATCGGCTCTTCTACCATGCCGCACAAAGTCAATCCGATTGATTTTGAAAACTCAGAAGGTAATCTTGGCCTGGCGAATGCCGTTATGCAGCATCTGGCCAGCAAACTGCCGGTATCCCGCTGGCAGCGCGATCTCACCGACTCCACGGTGCTGCGTAATCTTGGCGTTGGCGTGGGTTACTCACTCATTGCTTATCAGGCTACGCTGAAAGGTATCTCCAAACTGGAAGTTAACCGCGATCGTCTGCTGGATGAGCTGGATCACAACTGGGAAGTACTGGCAGAACCAATTCAGACCGTGATGCGCCGCTACGGTATCGAGAAACCTTACGAAAAACTGAAAGAGCTGACGCGCGGCAAGCGTGTAGATGCTGCCGGTATGCAAACCTTTATCGACAGCCTGGCGCTGCCCGAAGAGGAAAAAGTGCGTCTTAAGCAGATGACACCCGCTAACTATATTGGTCGCGCCATCCAGATGGTTGATGACCTGAAGTAATTCGTTTATAGCAGGTTATGCTACTGTAACAGGCGCGCCAGGCGTGCCTGTTACGTTGCTCTCTGGTTTAGCTCTTTTCACATATACTCTCTTTATCGTCATTGAGTTTGCAGGTAAGGAAAAGATATGCGCGTTCTGGTTGTGGAAGATAATGCTCTGCTGCGCCATCATCTCGCCGTTCAGTTGCGTGAAATGGGGCATCAGGTAGATGCGGCGGAAGATGCAAAAGAGGCTGATTACTTTTTGCAGGAACATCTGCCCGATATTGCGCTGGTCGATCTTGGCCTGCCCGACGAAGATGGTATGAGCCTGATCCGTCGCTGGCGCGGTGAGTCGGTGCGTCAGCCTATTCTGGTGCTGACAGCGCGTGAAGGGTGGCAGGCTAAAGTAGAAGCGCTGGAAGCTGGCGCTGATGACTATGTCACTAAACCTTTTCACATTGAAGAGGTCTCTGCCCGTCTGCAGGCGCTGATGCGTCGCAACAGTGGACTCGCCTCACAGATTATTTCGCTGCCGCCGTTTCAGATCGATCTTTCACGTCGCGAACTCACGGTTGATGAAGCACCGGTGAAGCTCACTGCGTTTGAGTACACCATTGCTGAAACGCTGATCCGCAATGCAGGCAAAGTCGTCAGTAAAGATTCACTGATGCTGCAGCTCTATCCTGACGCTGAGCTGCGTGAGAGTCATACTATTGATGTTCTCATGGGTCGTCTGCGAAAAAAAATACTTGCTCTCTATCCTGCTGAGGTGATTAACACCGTACGGGGCCAGGGCTATCGCTTTGATCTCTGATTAATGAACTGGTTACGTCGCCTGCGTCCACTTTCGCTACGCGCCCGCTTTCTGCTGGCGACTGCAGCTGTAGTACTGTTTATCTCACTCTCTTACGGGATGGTAGCGGTAGTTGGCTATGTCGTAAGCTTTGATAAAAACACCTATCGCGTCATGCGCGGTGAAAGCAATCTCTTTTTCACGCTGGCTCAGTGGCAGAACAACAAGCTCACTATCGCCCAGCCTGAACGTATGACGCTTAATTTTCCTACGCTGGTGTTTATCTATGATGAGCACGGTAAGCTGCTATGGCAGCAGCGTGATGTGCCGGAAATTCGCCAGAAAATCCAGCCGGACTGGCTGCTCAGGCCCGATTTTTATGAGATTGATACCTCGAATCGCACCAGCCAGGCTGCTCTGGGCAATAATGTGCAGGCACAGCAGCGGCTGCATGCGCTGGATAGCGACAGTAATGACACCTTTACCCACTCTGTAGCGGTAAATCGTTATGACGCGACTATTAACCTGCCCGCACTGACCATTGTCGTTGTGGACTCTATTCCGCAGGAGCTTCAGCATTCTGACGTAGTCTGGTCATGGTTCAGCTATGTTCTGGCGGCCAACCTGCTGCTGGTGATCCCGCTGTTGTGGCTGGCAGCGCACTGGAGCCTGCGACCGATTGGCGATCTTACTGCTCAGGTGCGTGAGCTGGAAACCGGACAGCGGGAGAATCTGGGTGATAATCCTCCGCAGGAGCTGCGCAGTCTGGTGCGAAATCTGAACCTGCTGCTGACCAATGAGCGACAGCGTTACACCCGCTACCGCACAACGCTATCCGATCTTACTCATAGCCTGAAAACGCCGCTGGCGGTGCTGCAGAGCACGCTGCGCTCGCTGCGCAACGGCAAATCAGTGACAATTGAGCAGGCTGAACCCGTTATGCTGGAGCAGATTAGCCGTATTTCCCAGCAGATAGGCTACTACCTGCATCGTGCCAGTATGCAGGCCGATCATAATCCCCTGCAGCGCGATCTGCACTCCGTCTCTGCCCTGCTTGATAGCCTTTGCTCCGCACTAAACAAGGTCTACCAGCGCAAAGGCGTTGAGATCACGCTTGATATCTCCCCCGAGCTCACCTTTACCGGCGACCAGAATGATTTTATGGAGGTGCTGGGAAACGTGCTGGATAACGCCTGTAAATATTGCCTAGAGTTTATTGAAGTCAGCGCACGTCAGACTGAACATGCGCTGCATCTCTATATCGATGATGACGGTCCTGGTATCCCTGAAAGCAAGCGCGACCTGATTTTTGTGCGTGGCCAGCGCGCTGATACGCTGCGTCCCGGTCAGGGATTGGGGCTGGCAGTTGTCCGCGATATTCTTGAGCAGTATGCCGGTAGCGTAAGCGCTTCGGCCAGCCCGCTGGGCGGGACACGGATGGAAGTGATATTTCAGCGCCAGGAAGTTACACATCACCGCGAGTAGAACCGGCCGCAGACTGTTATACTTGGCAGCAATTCTTGCTCCGACCGGAAACATTCGTATGGATTATCAGCTCGACATCAACTGGCCCGACTTTATTCAGCGCTACTGGCAAAAACGTCCGGTAGTTTTGAAGCGCGGGTTTAAAAACTTCACCGATCCCATCTCTCCTGATGAACTGGCCGGTCTGGCAATGGAGAACGAGGTCGATAGCCGCCTTGTCAGCCAGCATAACGATAAGTGGCAGGTCAGCCACGGGCCGTTTGAGAGCTACGATCATTTGGGCGAAAACAACTGGTCACTGCTGGTTCAGGCGGTTAACCACTGGCACGAGCCTTCCGCTGCGCTGATGCGTCCGTTCCGTTTTTTACCCGACTGGCGCATTGACGATCTGATGATCTCATTTTCAGTGCCGGGGGGCGGCGTCGGCCCTCACTTTGATCAGTATGATGTGTTTATCATCCAGGGCACCGGCCGCCGTCGCTGGCGGGTGGGAGAAAAAGTGCCGATGAAGCAGCACTGTCCGCATCCCGATTTGCTGCAGGTTGCGCCATTTGAGGCGATTATCGATGAAGAGCTGGAGCCGGGCGATATTCTCTATATTCCACCTGGATTTCCGCATGAAGGCTACTCACTCGAGAACGCGCTCAACTACTCGGTGGGCTTTCGGGCGCCGAATGGTCGTGAGTTAATCAGCGGCTTTGCTGATTATATGCTGGCGCATGAACTGGGCAGTTATCGTTATAGCGATCCCGACGTACCAACGCGCGCCTGCCCGTCGCAGATCCTGCCGTCTGAAGTTGAGGGAATCCGCCAGGTTATGCTGGACGTCATTAATCAGCCAGAGCAGTTCAGCCAGTGGTTTGGTGAATTTATTTCGCAGTCGCGTCATGAGCTCGACATTGCACCGCCAGAGCCACCCTATCAGCCGGATGAAATCTATGATGCGCTGCAGCAGGGTGAGACGCTAACCCGTCTGGGTGGTTTGCGCGTCCTGACGCTGGGTAAAGCGGTGTATGTGAACGGTGAACAGATCACCAGCCAGCATCCGCAGATGCTGGCTGCACTGGCAAACAAGCATGAACTCTCGCTGGCTGATTTTGGCGAAGCGCTGGACGACCCTGCACTGCTGGCACAGCTGGCAGGACTGGTCAACAGCGGCTACTGGTTTTTTGCCGGCTAGCTGAGGGTGGTAACTGCTCCCCTCCGGCTATGGAGAGGAGCAGCAATTCATGATGCTGGCTTTTCAGCCGCCAGCGCTGCCAGCCGGACGATAACACTGACCGCCTGCTGCATCACATTCAGTGACGCAAACTCATGCTTGCCGTGATAGTTATAGCCGCCGGTAAAAATATTCGGGCAGGGCAGCCCTTTCCATGACAGGGCTGAACCATCCGTACCACCGCGAATCGGCTTCACATTTGGCTCAATGCCGCAGTCGCGCATCGCCTGCAGCGCCAGCTCAATAATATGCGGATGTGGCTCTACCTTTTCGCGCATATTGCGATAGCTATCGCTGATGGCAACCTTTACTGAACACTCTGCCGGCAGTCCCTGACTAATCCGCTTACCAATACTCTCCAGCAGTTGTTTACGTTGCGCATAACTCCCGGTATCAAAATCGCGGATCAGATACATCAGCTCGGCATGCTCCACCGTGCCCTGAACAGAGTGCAGATGGAAAAAACCCTCATATCCGTCGGTTAACTGCGGTTTCTCTTTGGCCGGAAGTTCAGCATGAAAGCGCATCGCCAGATCCAGCGCGTTGACCATAACGTTTTTAGCACTACCCGGATGTACATTATTACCGGTGATATGCACCCGTGCCGTTGCCGCGTTAAAGTTCTCAAACTCAAACTCACCAAGGTCGCTGCCATCCATGGTGTAAGCCCAGTCCGCAGCGAATCCCTCAACATCAAACCAGGAGGTACCGCGACCAATCTCCTCATCCGGTGTAAAGGCGACCCGAATCGCGCCGTGCGGGACGTCACCTTTTGCCAGTTCTGCCATCGCCGTCATAATTTCAGCGATACCCGCTTTATCATCAGCGCCCAGCAGCGTGGTGCCATCGGTGGTGATCAGCGTATGACCCGTCAGCGTCTGCAACACCGGAAATCTCTCCGGAGAGAGAACCTCGCTGGTGCTGCCCAGCGCAATATCGCCACCGCGATACGCCTCTATGATTTGCGGATTAACATTTTTTGCCGTGTAATCGGGTGACGTATCCATATGGGCAATAAAGCCGATGACTGGCGTTGGCCAGTCCACGTTCGCCGGCAGGGTGCCCATCACGCAGCAATGATCGCTTAGTGTCACATCCACAAAGCCAAGCGCAATAAGCTCTTCCTGTAGCTGACGTGCCAGTATCCACTGCCCTTCACTACTCGGCACCTGCTCTGCCAGTGGGTTAGCCTGCGTTTCCGTGGCAACATAGCTCAGAAAACGCTCAAGTAACTCTTTCATCTGCTATCCTTAGATTCGATACAATTATCCTGATCAGTATCGCAGCCCTGCAGCCTGACTACACGCTATTTCAGGGTAATCTGCTGGCAGCCGCCGACAATAGCGCAATGCTTCTCCCGTCCTGCATTAAGAATTTACTAAGCACAGTTAGCCACTTTCAGTGCAATTAGACGGTAAAACCATAGCATTGCATAATTTTTCAGGTATCATCCCGCTCTTGACTACAGCAGGCTGTCGCGAGCAGCTACTGTAACCTGCTTCTCATCAGACTGAGTGACTAAAATGACGCAAACATGCGCAGCACAACCGGCGCTGGTTACGCTTTCTGGCATCAGTAAAGCTTTCGATGGCAAAACCATCATCTCCGATTTTGACCTGCATATTGGCCACGGCGAATTTATTACCCTGCTGGGGCCCTCTGGCTGCGGCAAAACCACGATTCTGCGCCTGATTGCCGGACTCGAGCAGGCCGATAGCGGTCAAATCACGCTGGATAACAGCGATATCACCGCAACACCTGCTGAGCATCGGCATATCAATACAGTGTTTCAGAGCTATGCACTCTTTCCGCATATGTCAGTGTTTGACAATGTTGCTTTCGGATTGCGTATGCAGAAGAGACCCGCCGCAGAGATTGATCAGCGCGTCACTGACGTGCTGGCAATGGTGCAGCTGGAACAGTTTTCTAATCGCCGTCCCCATCAGCTCTCTGGTGGTCAGCAGCAGCGGGTAGCGATAGCGCGGGCTGTGGTTAACCGGCCCAAGGTTTTACTGCTGGACGAATCCCTTTCGGCGCTGGACTACAAACTACGCCGCCAGATGCAGAATGAGTTAAAAGCGCTGCAGCGCAAGCTTGGCATCACCTTTGTGTTTGTGACTCACGATCAGGAAGAGGCGCTGACCATGTCCGATCGCATCGTGGTAATGCGCGACGGACGCATTGAGCAGGATGGTTCTCCACGCGCAATTTATGAAGAGCCCAGTAACCTGTTTGTCGCGCGCTTTATTGGTGAAATTAATGTCTTTGATGCGGAAGTGATCAGCTGCGAACAGCCAGCCAGAGTACGCGCCCGCGTCGAGGGCATTGAGTGTGTGCTGAACTGCCCGTTCCCGGTCGCGCCGGGAGATAAGCTGCATGTGCTACTGCGCCCGGAAGATCTGCGTGTTGAGGAGATCGCAAATGAGAGTCGCAGCGAATATCTGACGGGATTTGTGCGTGAACGTAACTACAAAGGCATGACGCTGGAATCCACAGTTGAGCTGGAAAATGGCAAGCTGCTGACAGTCAGTGAGTTCTTTAACGAAGACGATCCTGATTTTGATCACTCACTCAATCAAAAAATGGCGATCCGCTGGGTGCCAGACTGGGAGGTGGTACTGCCGTATGAAACTGATGCGTAACCGTCTGCAGAAAGCGATTGTTGCTTTAATTGTCAGCTGGCTGACCCTGTTTGTACTGCTGCCGAATCTGATGATTATTGTCACCAGCTTTCTGACGCGCGATGATGCGCACTTTGTCAGTATGGTGTTTACCCTCAATAACTATAGCCGTCTGCTCGATCCGCTCTACGCCAGCGTGCTGCTGCACTCGCTGAATATGGCATTTACGGCCACGCTCTGCTGTCTGCTGATAGGCTATCCATTTGCCTGGTGCCTGACCCGGCTCTCTGCGCGTCTGCGTCCGCTGATGCTGTTTCTGCTGATTGTGCCTTTCTGGACTAACTCATTGATCCGTATCTACGGATTAAAAATTTTCCTCAGCACCCGCGGCTGGCTTAATGACGGTTTGCTCTGGCTTGGCGTGATAGATAAACCGTTTCGTATTATGTATACCCCGGAAGCGGTTATCCTCGGGCTGATCTATATTCTGCTGCCCTTTATGGTACTGCCGCTCTACTCCAGCCTTGAAAAGCTCGATAAATCCTGTCTGGAAGCAGCACGCGATCTCGGAGCCAGCAAGTTGCAGACTTTTGTGCGCGTGATTTTACCGCTCACAATGCCCGGCATTGTCGCAGGCTGCCTGCTGGTTTTTATTCCTGCAATGGGCATGTTTTATGTCTCTGACTTAATGGGCGGGGCTAAAAACCTGCTGATTGGGAACATTATCAAGAGCCAGTTCCTGAATATACGCGACTGGCCTTTTGGCGCGGCGACCAGTGTGGTCATGACGCTGCTGATGGGTGTGTTGCTACTGTTTTACTGGCGCGCAGCGCGGCTGCTCAATAACCGGATGGATATATCATGATGGCGCGCCTGTTACGCGGTGGCTTTATGGCCCTGATTTATGCCTGGTTCTATATTCCGATTCTTATTCTTATCGTTAACTCGTTTAACGCTTCGCGCTTTGGCATTAACTGGCAGGGATTCAGCACTCAGTGGTATCAGCTACTGGTCAATAACAGCAGCCTGGTACAGGCCGCAGAGCATTCACTGATTATGGGCGTGCTGTCGGCGAGCTGTGCTACGCTGATTGGCTCGCTGACCGCAGTTGCCCTCTATCGCTACCGCTTTCGCGGTAAACCCTTTGTCAGCGGTATGCTGTTTGTAGTGATGATGTCACCCGATATCGTTATGGCGATCTCACTCCTGGTGCTGTTTATGCTACTGGGCATCTCGCTGGGCTTCTGGTCATTGCTGTTTTCGCATATCACCTTCTGCCTGCCTTTTGTCGTGATCACCGTTTACTCACGCCTGAAAGGATTCGATGTGCGTATGCTGGAAGCGGCAAAAGATCTGGGTGCCAGTGAACTCACGATTCTGCGCAAGATCCTGTTGCCGCTGGCAATGCCCGCGGTGGCCGCCAGCTGGCTGCTGAGCTTTACGCTGTCGATGGATGATGTCATTGTCTCTTCCTTCGTTACCGGGCCGGGCTTTGAAATTCTGCCGCTGAAAATCTACTCCATGGTCAGGGTCGGGGTGTCACCCGAAGTCAATGCCCTGGCGACAATCCTGCTACTGCTCTCACTGCTGCTGGTCGCAGTGAGCCAGCTGTTGCTGCGTGATAAAACCAAAAAAGAGGATAGCAAATGAAAACATGGTCTCACTGGCTGGCAGCAGGGGCGCTGGCGCTGGGTATGCAGAGTGCTCAGGCAGAGAATAATACCCTCTATTTCTATAACTGGACCGAATATGTGCCGCCGGGTCTGCTGGAGCAGTTTACCAAAGAGACCGGTATTAAGGTGATTTACTCCACCTACGAGTCCAATGAAACCATGTATGCCAAGCTTAAAACCTGGAAAGAGGGAGCCTACGATCTGGTTGTCCCTTCAACCTATTTTGTTGCTAAGATGCGTAACGAAGGGATGCTGCAGAAGATCGATAAATCGAAGTTAAGCAACTTTAGTAATCTTGACCCCAGCCTGCTAAACAAGCCATTTGATCCTGATAATAACTATTCCATTCCCTATATCTGGGGTGCGACTGCAATTGGGATCAACACTGACGAAGTTGATGCAGCCAGCATCACACGCTGGGCCGATCTCTGGCAACCCCGGTTTAAGCAGAGTTTGCTGCTGACCGATGATGCGCGCGAGGTGTTTCAGATGGCGCTGCGCAAACTGGGCTACTCTGGCAATACACAGGATCCCAAAGAGATTAATGCAGCCTATGAAGAGCTGAAAAAGCTGATGCCAAACGTACTGGCGTTTAATTCTGATAACCCCGGCAATCCTTTTATGGAGGGTGAGGTAAACGTTGGCATGATCTGGAACGGCTCAGCTTACGTTGCGCGTCAGGCTGGCACGCCCCTGAGCATTGTCTGGCCTGAGGAGGGTGGGATTTTCTGGATGGATAATCTGGCAATCCCGGCGAATGCAAAAAACCGTGAAGGCGCGCTGAAGCTGATTAATTTTCTGCTGCGTCCTGATGTGGCGGCCAAAGTTGCAGAGACTATCGGCTACCCGACCCCTAACCTGGCGGCGAAAAAATTACTGCCCGCTGCAGTCGCCAGCGATCCTTCACTCTATCCGCCGGCTGATGTTATCAGCAAAGGTGAGTGGCAGAACGATGTCGGCGCAGCCAGCGTACAATATGAAACGCTGTTTCAGCAGCTGAAAGCGGGGCGTTAAGCGTACAGGAAGTAAAAGGGTCGCCTTAAGGGGCGACCCGGTGTGCTTAGCAGGTTACTTATATAATCCGCGCAGAAAGTTATGGACAAACTCCGGCACAACTTCACTGGCTAATCCATATTTCCCTTCCGCAAACTCATTGCCGACCTGACTCGGTTCCAGGTTGAGTTCTACCGTATGTGCGCCCTGCAGTTTCGCTTCATGTACAAAACCGGCTGCCGGATAGACGTGCCCGGATGTCCCGATAGCGATAAACAGATTAACCTGCTGCATGGCTTCATAAATCTCTTCCATACCGAGCGGCATTTCACCAAACCAGACTACATGGGGGCGCAATCTGGCAGGAAACTGACAGCAGGTGCAGCGATCTTCATCGGTCACATCCTTATGCCACTCCAGCACCTGTCCGCTCTCTTCGCAGCGAACTTTCAGCAGTTCACCATGCATATGCAGCACACGCTCACTGCCGGCACGCTCATGCAGATTGTCAATATTCTGTGTGACCAGCAGAAAGTTATCGCCCAGTACCTGCTCCATCTCCGCCAGAGCCAGGTGCGCAGCATTTGGCTGAATCTCCGGCTGCTGTAGCTGCTGGCGGCGAATATTATAGAAGCGCTGTACCAGCGCAGGATCGCGACGAAAGCCTTCTGGCGTGGCGACATCTTCAATACGATGCTCTTCCCACAGGCCATCAGAGGCACGAAAAGTCCGGATTCCCGATTCAGCAGAGATTCCCGCCCCGGTCAAAACCACCACGCGCGGCAGCGGATGTGCAGCGAGCTCAGCGCTGCGGTCGCGCTCAAAGATGCGCTGGCGAAAGCGCTGATGCACTTTGCGGCGATTTTTTCTGTCACGGGCAAGTCGTAGGCGGCGGCGCTGTACGCGCATAAAGACTCCTTGATTTGCGGCGCTATACGCCATGTTTCGGGTGTGGTAATGGGCAATGCTGTCCCGATAATAGCGGCTGCGCGGCTAAACTGCCTTTCGCGCTCGCTGAAAATGTGCGCAGCCGCATCAGCGGCTGCGTGCAGATGATTACTGGCCGCTTAACACGCGAGCCGGATCGATACGGCTGGCGCGCCGCGCCGGATACCAGCTGGCGAGCAGGCTCAGTACAATTGCGGTTGCCAGTACAGTGACAACATCAAGCCAGTGCAGTTCCGATGGCAGGAAATCAATAAAATAGATATCCCCTGCCAGCAGCGTATGTCCGGTCAGATGTTCAACGCCGCGCATAATCGGTGTCAGATTAAGCGCGACCAGTACGCCAGCGAGGGTACCACTGACGCTACCCGTCAGGCCAGCCAGTAAACCATACCAGACAAAAATGGCGCGGATCAGGCCATCTTTTGCACCCAGCGTGCGCAGCACGGCGATATCGCTGCTTTTATCTTTCACTGCCATCACCAGCGTTGAAACAATATTGAAACAGGCCACACCAATTACCAGCACCATCGCCAGGTACATAATGGCGCGGATCATCTGAATATCGCGATACATATAGCCATAGGTGCCAATCCAGCTTTTGATATAGACGTAGGCGTGTGTGACTTCGCCAGCGGCGCGCACCAGCTTTTGCGCCTGGAACGGATCCTGCATTTTCAGCGCAATTCCGCTGACGCTCTCACCCAGCCCCAGGTAGTTCTGTGCGTCTGCCAGCGGCACCAGCGCCAGGCTATGATCGAGCATACCACTTAACTGCAAAATTCCGCTGACCTGTAGCCGGATTCGCTTTGGCTGCTGCAACTTATTGTCTGCGCTGCTGTTGGGGATCATGATAGTGATCCAGCTGCCGGGCTTCACATTGAGTGATTTGGCGATACCGCCGCCGAGGATGATCTGCTGCCTGCCGGCGGCAAAATTTGCCCATGCGTCACCTGCGACAAACTGCGGCAGGGCGCTAAGACGTGACTCCTGCTGCGGATCCACACCTTTGACCTGCAGCGCCTGCAATTTTGTGCCGCTCTCAATCAGACCCGTGAAATTCACATAAGGTGCCGCCGCCGCGATACCGGGCACCTGCTCCATTGGTGCAATCAGCGACTGCCAGTTTTGCAGCGGCCCCTCTACCGGCTCAATCTCACCGTGCGGTACTACGGCGAGAATGCGGTTGTTGAGTTCACGCTCAAAGCCATTCATGGCGCTCAGACCGATAATCAGCACCGCTACGCCCAGTGCAATCCCCACGGTGGAGATCACTGAAATCAGCGATACCATACCGCCGCGTCGCCGTCCGCGGCTAAAGCGCAGACCCAGCAGCAGAGAGAGAGAAGAGGCCATTATTGCGCTCCCAGCGTCAGGCGATCGCTCAGCTGACCATCGCGCATCTCCATCTGACGCGTCAGACGTTTCGCCAGCTGTAAATCGTGCGTTACCACCAGAAAGGCGGTGCCCTGCCGCACATTCAGCTCACCCAGCAGTTCAAAAATGGCATCGGCATTGCGCGCATCGAGATTGCCGGTTGGCTCATCAGCCATCACCAGTCGTGGACGATTTACCAGCGCACGCGCAATCGCCACTCGCTGCCGTTCACCACCGGAAAGCTCAGAAGGACGATGTGACGCGCGCTTCTCCAGCCCCACTGCTGCCAGCATCTCACGAGCACGCGACTCCGCTTCGGCTTTGGCAATTTTGCCAATCAGCAGCGGCATCGCAACATTTTCCAGCGCGCTAAAGTCAGGCAGCAGATGGTGGAACTGATAGATAAATCCCAGTTCACGGTTGCGCAGTTCCGCTTTAGCCGATGAACTCATCTCATTCAGCGAACGACCATCAAAAACCACATCACCGGAGGTAGGTGCATCCAGCCCACCCAGCAGATGCAGCAGCGTACTTTTACCCGAACCTGAACTGCCAACAATCGCCGTCAGCTCTCCCGGTTGCAGGCTGAAAGCCACGTTGCGCAGCACATCGGTCTGCACGCTGCCTTCCTGATAGCGTTTGCACAGGTCGCGGCACTGCAACAAAGGGGTATTACTCATAACGTAAAGCCTCAGCGGGTTGAACGGCGGCAGCGCGCCATGACGGATAAAGTGTGGAGAGCAGCGCAACGCCCATGGAGATCAGCGCAATCGACACAACCTGCCACGGATGAATATCGACCGGCAGCGCCGCACCCTCCAGAAACAGACCAATTACTGGCATCAGATTATTAAGCTGGCTGGCCAGCAGCACGCCCAGCAGCGTACCGAGCAGCGCGCCAATAATTCCGGCGCTGGCACCCTGTACCATAAATACTGCGACAATTTGTCGGCGGGTCAGACCCTGGGTCTGTAAAATCGCCACTTCAGCCTGCTTTTCCATAATCAGCAGGCCCAGCGAGGTAATAATATTGAATGCGGCAACGGCAATAATCAGGCTCAGCAACAGGCCCATCATATTTTTCTCCATGCGAACCGCCTGAAACAGATCGCCTTTGCGCTCGCGCCAGTCTTTCCACACCAGTCCCTGCGGCAGCGGCTGACTACTCAGCGTATCCACACTCAGCGGCTTATCCAGCCAGAGTCGCCAGCCGGTGATATTGCCTGCCGGGTAGCGCATCACCCGTGACGCATCCTGCTGGTTAACCAGAATCTGGTAGCCATCAACTTCACTGCTGGCCGCATAAGTTCCGGCAATGGTAAAAATACGCTGACTGGGCAGGCGTCCCATCGGCGTAAACTGACTGACCGATGGCACCATCAGGCGCAGCTGATCGCCACGTTTCACGCCGAGCTGGGCTGCCAGCTGTTCACCAACGATCACATTGTACTGGCCGGGCTGCAGCAGCGTCTGCCTGGTATTAACCAGATAGGGAGTCAGCGGATCGGGCTCATCAGGATTAATTCCCAGCATTACGCCGACCGAAACATTGTGCGCACTCTGCAACACGACATCGGCGGTGGTCAGCGGGGCGATGCGCGTTACGCCAGCAAGATGAAGCGCAGAGGCGGGCTGCTGCCGGGGATCGAGACTGCCTTTGTCGCTGGTAATCAGCGCTTGTGGCATCAGCCCAAGGATATTGTCCTCCAGCTCGCGCTCGAAACCATTCATCACCGACAGTACGGTGACCAGCGCCAGCACACCCAGCGTGATGCCGATAGTTGAAAGCCAGGAGACGAAGCGACCGAAGCGGTCAGTGGCTCGTCCACGCATGTAGCGTAAACCGATAAATAACGCGACTGGTTGATACATGAGTTCCGTTCTGGCCATTGCCTGATAATAAGGTAGAGGGATGATAATGGAGCTGCCTGCTTTATGAAACCTCTAACCCACTGAGTGATGAGCAAAGTTGCGTCAAAATACGTCTCCTGCGGCACGGCTGGTTAAATTTACCGCAGCGCGCAGGGTGCAGATAAGATTTATATGCGGATAAAAGCTGAACCATCCCGTGCGCTCTGCTGCCAATGAGTCTCCCTTAACGGCATATCACGACTATTATATACATCAGATGGATAGCGCATATTGCTATCATGCTGATAGCCTGGTCACTGTTATGGCCGGACGCTGGCGCAGAGAGACTGCCTGCAGAGTCGCCCTGACCCACTTCGGCCAGCACGCGCCGCAACGGAGAGATGATCATCAGGCCCGTTTATGGAATGATGACGCCCTGAAATACAAGGAGAGCACGTCGAGACCCTATGTCGGAACAGCATCGTTATACTCTGCCTGCCAAAGCAGGCGACCATCGTCAGCTCGGCCAGCTGACTGGAGCCGCGCAGGCGGTTGAATGCGCCAGCATCGTTGAACGCCATCATGGTCCGGTGTTAATGATCACCCCGGATATGCAGTCTGCTCTGCGTCTGCAGGAGGAGATCCGTCAGTTCACCGATTTACCGGTAATCAACCTGCCAGACTGGGAAACGCTGCCCTATGACAGCTTTTCACCGCACCAGGATATTATCTCGGCGCGCCTCTCAACCCTCTATCAGCTGCCCACGCTGACGCGCGGCATGTTGATTCTGCCGGTCAATACGCTGATGCAGCGTGTCTGTCCGCACAGCTATCTGCATGGTCATGCGCTGGTGATGCAGCAGGGACAGAAACTGTCACGGGATGCACTGCGCGATCAGCTGGAACAGGCGGGATATCGCCACGTTGATCAGGTGATGGAACATGGCGAGTACGCCACTCGTGGTGCACTGCTGGACCTCTTCCCGATGGGCAGCGATCAGCCCTATCGCATCGACTTTTTCGATGACGAAATCGATAGCCTGCGACTGTTTGATGTCGATAGCCAGCGCACGCTGGAAGAGGTGAGCGCAATCAATCTGCTGCCAGCCCATGAATTTCCCACCGACAAAGCGGCCATTGAGCTCTTCCGCAGCCGCTGGCGTGAAATATTTGATGTGCGTCGTGAACCGGAGCATGTTTATCAGCAGGTCAGCAAAGGCACTCTGCCTTCCGGCATTGAGTACTGGCAGCCACTCTTTTTTGAACAGCCGCTGCCTACCCTGTTCAGCTATTTACCTGCCAGCACGCTGCTATTGAACTCTGGCGATCTGCCCACCAGCGCGGAACGTTTCTGGCAGGATGCCAGCGCACGCTACGAGAACCGGCGTATCGATCCCATGCGTCCACTGCTGGAGCCGGCAACGCTCTGGCTGCGCCCTGATGCACTGCTGAGCGAGCTGAAAGCCTGGCCACGTATCCAGCTCAGCACTGAAACATTGCCAGAGAAAGCGGCAAACACTAACCTGGGCTATGCTCCTCTGCCGGAACTCACTGTTCAGGCGCAGGCGAAAGCACCACTGGATCTGCTGCGCCAGTTTCTGGAAGGGTTCAGCGGGCAGGTGATCTTCTCTGTCGAGAGTGAAGGCCGGCGTGAAAGCCTGCAGGAGCTGCTGGCGCGCATCAAGCTGCGACCTCATATCATTGATCATTTTAGTGAAGCAGCCGGGCACGACTGCAGTCTGATGATTGGTGCCAGCGAACGCGGCTTTATCGATGTGCCGCGTCAGCGAGCACTGATTTGCGAAGGCGACTTACTGGGTGAGCGTGTCAGCCGTCGCCGGCAGGATAACCGCCGTACCATCAACCCTGATGTATTGATTCGCAATCTGGCGGAGCTGCATCCCGGTCAGCCGGTGGTGCATCTGGAACATGGTGTCGGGCGCTATATTGGCCTGACTACGCTGGAAGCGGGCGGAATTGTAGCTGAGTATCTGATGCTCTCCTACGCCGGTGACGCCAAACTCTATGTGCCGGTCTCATCGTTGCATCTGATCAGCCGCTATGCTGGCGGCGCTGATGAAAATGCCCCGCTGCATAAGCTTGGCAGTGATGCCTGGTCGCGGGCGCGGCAAAAAGCAGCGGAGAAAGTGCGCGATGTGGCGGCAGAACTGCTGGATATCTATGCGCAGCGCGCGGCGAAAAGTGGCTACGCCTTTAAACACGATCGTGAGCAGTATCGCCTGTTCTGTGAGAGTTTTCCGTTTGAAACCACGCCAGATCAGGCGCAGGCAATTAATGCTGTGTTAAGTGATATGTGTCAGCCGCTGGCCATGGACCGCCTGGTATGTGGTGACGTTGGCTTTGGTAAAACTGAAGTCGCGATGCGCGCCGCTTTCCTGGCGGTCGAGAACAACAAACAGGTTGCAGTGCTGGTGCCGACTACACTGCTGGCACAGCAACACTTTGATAATTTCCGCGATCGCTTTGCCAACTGGCCGGTACGCATTGAGATGTTGTCGCGTTTCCGCAGTGCCAAAGAGCAGACTCAGGTACTGGAGCAGGCCAGCGAGGGTAAAATCGATATTCTGATTGGCACCCATAAGCTGCTGATGAGCGATCTTAAGTGGCGCGATCTTGGCCTGCTGATTGTTGATGAGGAGCATCGCTTTGGCGTCCGGCATAAAGAGCGCATTAAAGCGATGCGTGCCGATGTGGATATTCTGACGCTGACTGCCACGCCTATTCCGCGCACTCTGAATATGGCGATGAGCGGAATGCGCGATCTCTCCATTATTGCCACGCCACCGGCCCGACGTCTGGCGGTAAAAACCTTTGTACGTGAGTATGACAGCCTGGTGGTACGTGAGGCGATTCTGCGCGAAGTACTGCGCGGCGGTCAGGTCTATTACCTCTATAATGATGTTGAAAATATCGCTAAAGCGGCACAGCGTCTCACCGATCTGGTGCCGGAAGCACGCATTGCAATTGGTCATGGTCAGATGCGCGAACGCGATCTTGAGCGGGTGATGAATGACTTCCACCATCAGCGTTTCAATGTGCTGGTCTGCACCACCATTATTGAAACCGGTATCGATGTGCCGAGCGCCAACACCATTATTATTGAACGAGCCGATCACTTTGGCCTGGCTCAGCTGCATCAGCTGCGCGGGCGCGTGGGTCGTTCGCATCATCAGGCTTACGCCTGGCTGCTAACCCCGCATCCCAAAGCTATGACTACTGATGCCCAGAAACGGCTGGAAGCGATCGCCTCGCTGGAGGATCTCGGTGCAGGCTTTGCGCTCGCCACACATGACCTGGAAATTCGCGGCGCGGGTGAACTGCTGGGTGAAGATCAGAGCGGACAGATGGAGACAATTGGTTTTACGCTCTATATGGAACTGCTGGAGAATGCGGTTGATGCTCTGAAAGCGGGTCGTGAACCCTCGCTGGAAGATCTCACCAGCAATCAGACCGAGATTGAACTGCGCATGCCCGCACTGCTGCCAGATGAATTTATTCCTGACGTCAGTACCCGGCTGTCGCTCTATAAGCGGATTGCCAGCGCGGCAGATGCACAGGATCTGGCCGATCTGCGGGTTGAGATGATTGACCGCTTTGGTAAGCTGCCCGATGCAGCACGAAACCTGCTGGATATTGCCGCACTACGTCTGACGGCGCGTGAACTGGGCGTACGCAAAATTGAAGCCAGCGAAAAAGGTGGCTTCTTTGAATTTGCACCACGTAATCAGATCGACCCAGGCTGGCTGATAAGTCTGCTGCAGCAGGATCCGGCACAGTGGAAGCTGGAAGGACCTACGCGGCTAAGATTCAGCCGCGAGTTAAGCGAGCGAAAGCTACGTATGGAGTGGGTTCAGTCATTTGTTGCTGAGCTGGCAAAAAACCGCGTAGCAACCAACTGACGCAGCGCAACTGCTGCTCAGCGACGCGCTTTACTGGCAACGCTGAACAGCATCAGCGTATAGCAGTCGCTGGCGAACCGAGCTGAGCAGCGATATCCGGCGGTTTAGCGCGGCGGGAGTGCTAACAGTAAAGCGCCCTGCTCAGCGCTTTACTGGCAACACTGAGCAGCATCTGCCCAGAGCAGTCACTGGCGAACCGAGCTGAGCAGCGATATCCGGCGGTTTAGCGCGGCTGGAGTGTTAACAGTAAAAAAGCGCCCTGCTCAGCGCTTTACTGGCAACGCTGAGCAGTATCTGCCCAGAGCAGTCACTGGCCATCCCCGATCTGAGCAGTGATATTTAGCGGCTCAGCGCGGCTGGAGTGTTAACAGTAAAAAAGCGCCCTGCGGCGCTTTTTTATTACTCTTTGCTGTGAATAGCTTTGCCCAATCAGGCCTGATTTGAATTCAGGATCAGCTGACCATTACGATCAAGCGGGATGCGGGTGCCAGGGTCATTCTCCATCCGGATTTTGCCCTGCTGGTCGCCTATTTTGTAGGTCACATCATAACCCAGCATCTTTTCCTGTTTGCTATATACCGTTTTACAGCGTTGCTCACTGGTGGTGTAAGTGTCGCGCTCCTGCAGCGCACCCTGTACCTGGTTACCACCATAGCCGCCTGCCAGCGCACCCGCTACGGTGGCCACATCCCGTCCACGACCGCCGCCAAACTGATGTCCCAGTACACCACCCGCTACCGCACCCAGAACTGAGCCGGCAATACGGTTTTCATCCTGTACCGGCCGACGATGTGTGATCGTGACGTTACGGCACTCCTGGCGCGGATGTTTTATGCTCTCTTTAATCGGCGTTGCCGACAGAACCTGAGCATATTGCGGTCCGCGATCAAAAACATTCATACTGGCCACGGCAGCCACACCCAGCGCTGCTGCCACGCCAATGCCAATACCCGCTAGCATTGATTTATTCACAGGAATATCCCCCTGAAAGTGTTACTGCGCATTCCTGTCGCCAGATGCTCTGGTTAAGGCATACCGGCGTGCGCACCGCGCCGTGTTCCTGAGAATAAGTTTTACAGATGGCTTGTAATTGCAACATCAGATTAATGGAAGAAACGCAGGATAAGCGCAGCAGGACCAGCTTTTAGGAGAGTTCCGAGCAGTACAACGAGGGCGGTCGGCAGATAAGATTATGCCGCTCAGAATAAGTGATATTCCCTGAAATAGAGCGGGCGACAGAGTGTCGCCCGCAGGATATTAATGCAGTTTCAGACGCGGACGCAGCACGCGGTTCAGGCTACCCACCAGCATCATTAATCCGGTTTTAAAATAACCATGCAGTGCAATTTGATGCATACGATAGAGAGAGATGTAGACAAACCGGGCTATGCGCCCTTCCACCATCATTGAGCCGCGCATCAGGTTCCCCATCAGGCTGCCCACTGTAGTAAAGCGTGAGAGTGAAACCAGCGAACCGTGGTCTTTGTAAACATACGCTTTTAACGGCTTGCCTTTACGCTGTGCCAGAATGTTATCCAGTACGCGTGACGCCATCTGATGCGCTGACTGCGCGCGCGGCGGCACAAAGCCACCACCAGGCAGCGCACAGGAGGCGCAGTCACCCAGCGCATAGATATTCTCATCATGCGTGGTCTGTAGCGTCTCTTTTACCACCAGCTGATTGATGCGGTTGGTTTCAAGACCACCAATCTCTTTCATAAAATCAGGCGCCTTAATGCCGGCTGCCCAGACCATCAGATCGGCCGCGATAAACTCGCCATCTTTGGTATTCAGCCCGTTTTCGTCGGCGCTGGTAACCATCGTCTGCGTTAATACACGGACACCCAGTTTGGTCAGCTCCTGATGAGCGGCAGCAGAGATACGCGGCGGCAGCGCAGGCAGAATCCGCTCGCCCGCTTCCACCAGCGTAACGTTAAGCGCGCTGCTATCAAGATTTTTATACCCGTAGCTATGCAGTTGCCTGACAGCATTATAGAGCTCGGCCGAGAGTTCTACTCCGGTCGCACCGCCGCCAACAATGGCAATATTTACCTGTTGCAGCTCACCATTACTGGCCGAAAAGCGCAGAAACTGATTCAGCATCTCATTATGAAAGCGGCGCGCCTGATGGGGATTATCCAGGAAAATACAGTGGTCTTTAACGCCTGGTGTACCAAAGTCATTAGAGGTACTGCCCAGCGCGATCACCAGACGATCCCAGGCCAGTTCGCGCTGTGGCACCAGCACTTCGCCCTGCTCGTTGCGAATTTCTGCCAGCTCGATAGTTTTCTGTTCGCGATTAATCTGTGTCAGCGAGCCGAGCTGGAACTGGAAACCGTGATTGCGGGCGTGCGCCAGATAGCTCAGCGCATCAATGCCTTCATCCATTGAGCCGGTCGCTACTTCATGCAGCAGCGGTTTCCAGAGATGGCTGTGGTTGCGGTCAACCAGAATAATCTCCGCTTTTTTCTTCCGGCCCAGCTTATGACCCAGCTGCGTTGCCAGCTCCAGACCACCGGCACCACCGCCAATAATGACGATCTTTTCCACTGTTGTAGTCAATTAAGACCCCCTCAAAGTTGTAAACCAAAAGTTAATCAATGGTTAAATAAAACCTTAATAAACATAGGGTTGGCGATGATTAATCGCGAGCTGAGGTCAGAATATCACGCCGCTATAGTCAGATCACAAAAAATTGATGTAGATCAAAGTTTCTGCCGAATAATCAGAATGTTATACATTTGCTGTCTGGTACAACAAAGCAAAAGCCGCATTCAGCGAGGCGAATGCGGCATCCGATCAGGGCTGCTGTTGCGCTTTGTGTGCCTGCCAGCGCGTGTGCAGATCGCCCAGCTGCTGGTAGTTCTGTCGCCAGCGCTGACTGCTCTGCAACTCAGCCATGCTATGCTGCCCGGTATGGTAGAGACGGGTAATACGCTCTGCCGGTCCCGCCTGTAAATTATCCAGTACGCTGATGGCACCCGCCCGCTGATTGCAGACCAGCACCATATCGCAGCCTGCGTCAAGTGACTGCTGGGCGCGCTCAGCATAGCCACCCATTACCGCTGCGCCCTCCATCGATAAATCGTCAGAGAAAATCACGCCTGTAAAGCCAAGCTCCTGGCGCAATACCTGACGCAGCCAGTAGGGTGAGCCACTGGCAGGCAGAGGATCCACCGCAGAATAAATGACATGAGCCGGCATCACCGCATCCAGCAGCTGCTCTTCATTAAGCTGCCGGAAGATCGCCATATCGTGCTGACGCAGCGTAGCCGCATCGCGCGTATCACGTGGCGTTTCTTTATGCGAATCGGCAGTGACTGCACCATGACCGGGAAAATGTTTACCCGTGGTTTTCATGCCAGCGGCGTGCATACCGTGGATATAGTGCCGGGCAAGCTGCAAAGCGATTGCCGGATCGGCATGGAATGAGCGCTCGCCAATCGCCGCGCTGATATGACCAATATCCAGTACAGGGGCAAAACTGATATCAATATCCAGCGCAATCATCTCAGCAGCCATCTGCCAGCCAGCCTGCTGCGCCAGATCACCCGCCGTTGCGAGATCGTGCAGCGCAGCAAAAGATTGCATTGCCGGCAGCTGGGTAAAGCCCTCGCGGAAACGCTGTACGCGCCCTCCCTCCTGATCGACTGCAACCACCAGCCGGTTGCGCGAAGCAGCACGGATCTGGCGTACCAGCTCAGTGAGCTGCCCCGCATCATGAAAGTTGCGCGTAAACAGAATCAGTCCGCCCACCAGCGGATGCTGCAGAATTTCACGATCCTCGGCGTCCAGCGTATAACCCGCCACGTCCAGCATTAGCGGACCAGGTGCATTTATCGTCATGACTCTTTCCTGAATTAAATATCCTGCCAGCTGGCGTTTGCCAGCGCATATAACGTCTCTTCACCGCTCTGTTCGGCTCGCAGCTGATACCAGCCAGCCATCAGCAACTGCAGCCACGGCTGCCAGTGTGCAACCTGGCGCGCCAGCACAGACTGGTTAAGCTGTGTCAGCTCCGCGTAGTACGCAATCCATGCGCCGGCGTCTACGCCATCACAGCTGCATATTGCCGCCAGCTCCAGTGCCACATCCCCGTCGGCCGCATATTCCCAGTCAATCAGCCGCAACCCGGCAGGGGTCATAATCAAATTTCCGGGGTGTACATCCATATGCAGCGGCGCAAGGCGCAGTGGCGCAGGTTCACCCTGCTTTTGCAATCGTTGCAACCGCCGTAACCAGCGCCAGTGCCGCTGCTGGCAGAGCTGCCAGTAGCGCTGCAGCAGCGGCAGCAGATGAAGCGGATAACCGGTCAGCGGTTGCTGATGCAGTCGGGTGACAAGGTGCAGCACTGCCTGACGTTGGGCGTTAAACCCCGCTGCTGTCAACGTTTCGCCGGGTAACCAGCTCTGCAGCAGCCAGGGTGCACGCCAGCCCAGCGGCAACGGGCCCAGGGCACGATGGCGCAGCTGCCGCAAAATGCGATATTCACGCTGCCGGTTAACAAAAGGAACAGGCTGCAGCGGCGCACGACGAGCCAGCAGTTCGCCCTGCTCACTCTGCATATAGAGGGAGTTGCCGCTTAAGCCCGGCAGCGCTGAAAAATGGCCAGCGACGGATGCCGCTGGCCACTGTTGCTGAATCAACGCTGTCAGTATTGGATCAGAGTTGTGTTGCACCATTACCCGACCAGATGATTTCGCCGGTCTGTACCAGCATCAGCTGCATTTGCAGCGCCGGCGATTTAACATCACCTTTCGCGGTGCTGTAGAGCACATACTGGGCATTAACAATACGTGCCAGCCCGATCGCTTTACTGCGTGAGTTCAAACTGTCGTCGGGTGAGAGACCCAGTGACTGTTTTGCCTGGCTCAGCTGCTCGCTGGATACCAGTGAAAACTTCCCGTTATTCGCCAGTGCGTTCTGAATGGCGCTGGTGGCTTTTGCCGTCTGCAGCGCACCGTTGGTGCTGTTTTTAATACTGTCTACCAGCAGTACGCTACCCGGATTTACCCCGGCTGACTGCACCATGCTGGCAACCAATGGCGAAACGCTGGCATTCCAGTCAATGGTTTTCAGCTTCGGCAACTGCGGCACTGTCTGCGGCGGCGGAGCAGGCTGTGGCTGTGGCTCCGGCTGTGGTTCAGGCTGCACCGGCGTTGCCGGTTGGGTCGGCTCGACCGGAGCGGGTGTCTGCTGTTTAACCACACAGCCGGTAAGCATCAGCGCAAATATCAGTGCGCCGGAACGTTGAACACTGCGGATCACGGATTACTCCTTAAAGATAAAGATAAAGCCGCACTTTGCTGGCGGTCAGATTACCCATTTGCGAAGCCACGACAACACTGCCATGTGCGGGGACAATTTGCGTCTGTGCCGGTTCTTCCGGCTCAATCTCCAGTCCCTTATCGTCATACCAGTAAAAACGATAGTGTACGGTTACGGAGGCTTCACGCAGGTTTTGCAACAGAGAGGCTGCCTGTAGCTGTCCATCACGGCTGGTGAGCTGTGGCTCATCAGTAATAATACCCGCTGAAAGCACTGATGATTCCATCACCAGCGACTGCGAAGTATTAATCATCGGTTTATCACTACTGCAGCCTGTCAGGGTCAATAATAGCAGGCCGCTCAGCCATTGACGCATATCGGATCCGCCTGAAGTTAATGAGCGAGCATCGGGCCCAGTGGTTCACCACCCACCAGGTGCATATGTATATGATAGACCTCCTGACCGCCATGGCGATTACAGTTTATGATCAATCGGTAGCCATCTTCAGCAATCCCTTCATCACGGGCAATTTTGGCTGCAACGGTAATCATACGACCCAGTGCCGGCTCATGGTCTGACCCGACATCATTGGCGGTGGGGATTAATACGTTGGGAATGATCAACACATGTACTGGCGCTTTCGGCGCAATATCGCGGAAAGCGGTAACCAGCTCATCCTGGTAGACGATATCAGCCGGGATCTCGCGACGGATGATTTTACTAAACAGGGTTTCTTCAGCCATGATGCAGTTCCTTTTAAACTGAGTGTAGGTCCGGCAGTATGCGTGAGGAATTCTGCTGCTTTCAACCTCCGCACGGTTTTTCTGCGCTAACTGACTGCTTTTGCAGCATATTGACCGCAATAAAAAACCCCCTTTAACAGGGGGTCTTAACACATATCTGATACAGAATCAGCCGCGGTTACATACTGCGGATATAGTCATCCATTTCTGTTTTCAGGTTGTCAGATTTGGTACCAAATATTGCCTGAACGCCAGAGCCCGCTACCACAACACCACGCGCACCGAGGTTTTTCAGCTCTGCCTGATCCACTTTCGCGACATCCGCTACGCTGACACGCAGGCGAGTGATACAGGCGTCGAGGTTAGTGATGTTCTCTTTGCCACCAAATGCGGTCACCAGTTTGCCAGCCATTTCGCTGCCAGTCGCACTGCTCTGCTCAACCGCGTTTTCTTCACGACCAGGCGTTTTCAGATTCAGTTTTACAATCAGCACACGGAATACAGTGTAGTAAACCAGACCATAGATGATACCAACAATCGGGAACAGCCAGATTTTGCTGCTGTTACCGCTCAGTACGATAAAGTCGATCAGGCCGTGTGAGAAGCTGGTACCGTCACGCATACCCAGCAGGATACAAATTGGGAACGCCAGGCCCGCCAGAATCGCATGGATTACGTAGAGGATTGGTGCCACAAACATAAACGAGAATTCGATAGGTTCGGTGATACCGGTCAGGAATGAGGTCAGCGCCGCCGAAATCATGATGCCACCGACTTTGGCACGATTCTCAGGTTTTGCTGAGTGCCAGATAGCGATAGCTGCAGCCGGCAGACCATACATTTTGAACAGGAAACCGCCTGAGAGCTTGCCCGCAGTCGGGTCACCCGCCATATAGCGTGGAATATCACCGTGGAATACCTGACCTGCTGCATTGGTAAACTCGCCAATCTGCATCTGGAAAGGAACGTTCCAGATATGATGCAGGCCGAACGGAACCAGCGCGCGCTCAATCACACCGTAGATACCAAATGCCACTACCGGGTTCTGATAGGCTGCCCACTGAGAGAAGTCCTGAATCGCGGTGCCAACCGGTGGCCAGATAAAGGAGAGCACGATACCGGTAAAGATCGCGGTCAGACCAGAGATAATCGGAACAAACCGTTTACCGGCAAAGAAGCCCAAATACTCAGGCAGTTTAATGCGGTAGAAGCGGTTAAACATATAGGCAGCGATCGCACCGGCGATAATTCCTCCCAGCACCCCGGTATCAGCCAGATGTTTTGCTTCAATCTCAGCGGCTGGCATATGCAGTACCAGTGGTGCCACTACCGCCAGGGTTTTGACCATAATGCCATAGGCGACTACCGCAGCCAGCGCTGATACCCCGTCATTATTGGTAAAGCCCAGCGCAACACCGATAGCAAAAATCAGCGGCATATTAGCAAATACGGATCCGCCCGCCTCTGCCATCACATGAGAAACCACTGCTGGCAGCCAGCTGAAGTTTGCAGAACCTACACCTAACAAAATACCGGCAATCGGCAAAACCGATACCGGCAACATCAGCGATTTACCTACTTTTTGCAGGTTCGCAAATGCATTCTTGAACATAGAAGCTCCTGAGTATGAGTGCATAGTTGCGCAGTGCGCGTGGCAAAGGGGGAGGTTCCTTTACCGGGGTGACGCTGAGCGTCTTTTGATTTATTACGAAGAGTAAAATAAATGCATGAGCGTTACTATGACGGCTATCACGTTTCCTCAATGCGATCGCCTCTTCTGGAGCAATTTCTGCCTGGTTTGCTGGATAATAGCGCAATAAAATATTGCCTGCGCCAGAAATATCCTGATGCAGGCCGTTTATTTAGAATTAATTACAGTCAATGAAATAAAGTATCAGCCGCCCAGACGCGCCAGCGGGATATGAAACAGCCGGGAAAAGTTTTGCGTAGTCGCGGTGGCCAGCGTCTCAATATCGACCCCTTTCAGCACCGCCATATAGTCAGCGACATCACGGGTAAACGCGGGCTGATTCTCTTTGCCGCGATGTGGCACAGGTGCCAGATAAGGTGAGTCCGTTTCTACCAGGATGCGATCCAGCGGCACATAGCGCGCGGCATCGCGGATCTGCTCGGCGTTGCGGAATGTCACAATCCCGGAGAAAGAGATATAGAATCCCAGATCCAGCAGCTTCGCCGCCGTTGCGCGATCTTCGGTGAAACAGTGCAGCACACCGCCACATTGATCAGCCTGCTCTTCACGCAGGATCGCCAGTGTATCATCACGCGCATCGCGCGTATGGACGATCACCGGTTTATTCAGTGCTATTCCGGTACGGATATGCTCGCGAAACGCAGCCTGCTGCTGCGCTTTGGTTTCCTGCTGATAAAAGTAATCGAGACCTGTCTCACCCAGTGCGACCACCCGCTCCTCGGCGGCCAGCCGACGAAACTCTTCTACATCCCAGGGTGTTTCCTGATTAAGCGGATGGACACCACACGCCAGTGCGATATTGTCGCGCTCACCCACCAGCGCTTTAATCTGATAGTAGTCAGGCAGAGTGGTGGCGATCGCCAGCATAAACTTAACATCACGCGCGGCAGCTTTCGCAATTACATCGTCCAGATCGCGATGCTGGTTTTCATAATCAAGGCCATCAAGATGGCAATGGGAATCAACAATAAACATAATTTTCTCGATTAATTACTCGCTGATCGCAGCTGGAGAGAGCAGACGACTCCACGCCAGCAGCCGATCGGTAAGAATAAGTTCGCGGTTCAGAGCAGCGACATGTTGCAACTGCTCGCGGCAGGTAACCCATAGCTGTGCACTGCTATTCAGCGCGCTGCTGTTCAGCTGTTGCGCCAGCGCCGCTACCACATCGTGACGATCGCCATTACTCAGCCAGGCGGCGGCCCCCTGTTGCATCTTCATGGCATCCACCAGTAATGAAATCAGCCAGCCAAGCTGTTCAGCGACATCATCACGATTCAGTACTGGCAGCAGGTGCAGAATATCCTCCTGCAGCGCACCGATCAGGGTATCGCATAATAGCTGGCGTGTTTGCCAGCGGGCAGGCTGCAACAGTGCCAGCGCCGCCGCAGGAGCCCCGCCGCTGAGCCGTAGTGCGCTGCGCTGCGCTGCGTCAGACTCTGCTGACTCCCGGCCGAGCCAGGCAAGGCTTTGCGCTTCATCGGGTGGCGTCAGCAGCCAGCTGATACAGCGACTGCGTAACGTTGCCAGCAGCCTGGAGGGTTCACGTACGCTAAGAAAGAACCAGCAGTTAGCGGGTGGCTCCTCCAGCGTTTTCAGCAGTGCATTGGCAGCGGCTTCTGTCAGCTGAGCAGCATCAGGCAGCCAGACCACTTTTGCACCACCCTGCTGAGCAAAATGATAGAGCTTCTCTGTCACCTCACGTACCGCATCTATACCCAGCGACGCTTTGCCTTTCTCCGCCTCCAGCCGATACCAGTCAGGATGGGTATGTGCCTGCATCAGCTCACAGCCGTGGCAGGTTCCGCAGCTCTTCACGCCATCGCGCCGCTGGCACATCAGCCAGCGGCTAACGCCCCATACCAGCGCATCATCACCCATGCCAGCCGGTGCCTGCAGCAGCAGAGCGTGATGTGCCACTCCCTGCTGGTGACGGGCGATAATCTGCCGATAAGGCTGGTTAAGCCACGGATACCAACTCATACGTGCTGTCCTGCCAGCCAGCGATGCAGCACACCTTTAAGTGACGTTGTCACCTCATCAACTGTTTGTGACGCATCAATTGTCACAATTGCAGGGTCGGCAGCTGCCAGCGCCAGATAACGTTCACGGGTGCGCTCAAAGAAACGCAGAGACTCCTGCTCAATACGATCCAGCGCGCCGCGTGCCCGTGCACGCTGCAGGCCGATTTCCGGTGTAACGTCGAGGTAAAGCGTAAGGTCGGGACGAAAATTGCCCAATACCGCCTCGCGCAGCGTACTCATCAGCGCCGCATCCATGCCTCGTCCTCCGCCCTGATAAGCCTGCGATGAGAGATCGTGACGATCGCCTACGACCCATGCGCCGCGCGCCAGCGCAGGCTTAATCACATTCTCAACCAGCTGCACCCGGGCGGCGTAAAGCATCAGCAGTTCAGCTTTGTCAGTGACCTGCTCACCCTCTATGCCCTGTTTAACCAGTGTGCGCAGTTGTTCAGCCAGCGGCGTGCCGCCGGGTTCACGGGTGAAAACCAGGTCGTGAATGCCGTGCTGCTGCAGCACATCAACGATGGCATCGCGCGCCGTGGTTTTACCTGCGCCTTCCAGCCCCTCAATGACAATAAACTTACTTTTCATTTTTTTCCTTTATCGCCAGGCGATAAGCCTGCACTGCCCGGTTATGGCTGGCAAGATTGGTGGTAAAGGTGTGCCCCCCTTTGCCATCCGCGACAAAATAGAGATAGTTAGTTTTTTCCGGATGGGCAGCGGCCTCCAGCGACGCACGTCCCGGCATCGCAATCGGGCCCGGCGGCAATCCACTGATGGTATACGTGTTATATGCTGTTGGCGTTTCCAGATCCTTGCGCGTCAGAGTGCCGTTATAGTTATCACCCATACCATAAATCACTGTGGGATCGGTTTGCAGCTTCATGCCGGTACGCAGGCGATTGATAAACACCGACGCGACCCGGGCGCGCTCTTCACTGACGCCAGTTTCTTTTTCAATAATTGATGCCATAGTCACCAGCTGCTGCGGATTTTTATAGGGCAAATTGGCGGCACGGCTCTGCCAGATCTCTGCGACCAGCTTGTTCATACGATCGTGCGCACGTGCCAGCAGCGCGACATCCGTTGTGTTAGCAGTATAGAGATAGGTGTCAGGATAGAAGCTGCCTTCCAGCTCTGCAGCATTCAGCTTGAGCGCCGCGGCGGCGCTGGCGAACTGATCGTCCAGCAGCGTGTGTTTCACATAGGGAGCTTTTCGCAGCGCCTGCAACCACTCACTCAGCCGTGAGCCCTCAATAAAACGTACCGGGAACTGCGCTTCTTTGCCGCTGGCTAAGAGCTGCAGCAACTGACGCACCGTCATGCCCTGCTCCAGTCGGTAAGTCCCTGCTTTAAAGTTAGCCAGATCGGGCTCCAGTTTAAGTAATGGCCCAAACCAGATGCTCTGCGGAATAATATGCTGACTCTCGAGCTGTGCTTCCAGTACTACGCGGCCACTGCCAGCTGGCAGTGTATAGATTGTTTCCTGGCTGATAAGCAGCGGCTTGTCGGCAAACTGTTTTACCTGATAATAGCCAAAAGCGGCGGCAAGCAGGGCGAGAACCACCACACCTGCTGTAATTTTTTTCATTCGACTCATGTTACTTCCATTCTCTGGCAACAGCTAAAAAGTTGCTGATACAGCCTGTGGTCGCTGAAAGCGACGTTATCGATCTGCCGCACTGGCAACACCGGCATAAGTGCGTTACAAATCACGACTTCATCTGCGTCAAGCAGCCTCTCTGCTGGCGCTTCAATCTCCTGACAAGTCTGGCCGCTGGCTGTCAGTTGCGCTATCAGAAAACGGCGCATTATGCCGTCGACACCCGCCTGATCGAGCCGCGGTGTGTAGATGCAGGTGCCGCTGCGCCAGAACAGATTGGCAGCGCAACATTCTATCACGCATCCCTGCGTATCCAGTACCAGCGCCTCATCTGCATCACTTTCATCCAGATAGTGACGGATCAGCACCTGCTCCAGCCGGTTGAGATGTTTTATCCCTGCCAGCAGCGGATTACGCGCCAGTCGCACCGGACTGGTAATCAGCCGCACTCCCTGCTGCTGCAGCGTAGCGTAGTGCTGTGGCCAGGGAGAGAGAGAGAGAATACGCGTGGGTGCACTGCTGCCACGCCGGCTATAACCACGCCCTCCGGCTCCCGGCGTCAGAATCACCTTAAGCACCGCCTGAGATTCGCTCCGGGCAGCGTGTTGCATCTCTTTTTCCAGTAGTGACCAGTCTGGCACAGGCATCTGCAACCGCTCACAACTCTGCCGGAGACGCTGCAAATGAGCGTCAAACATTAATACTCTGCCATTACGTACCGCAGCGGTGGTAAAGCAGCCATCACCAAACTGCACGGCACGATCGCGGGCAGAGAGTGTGGCCTGGGCAATACCGTTGATCCACATAGCGCGCTCCTCAGATCAAACCAGCCGCTGTATCTGCTCAGGCCAGCTGATACCGGACAGATCAGAAAAAAGGCCCGCATTGCGGGCCTCTGTTCGGCGGAATGAAGATTATACCTTACGGAAAATCAGCGAGCCGTTGGTGCCGCCAAATCCAAACGAGTTACACAACGTGTACTCCAGACCGCTAACCTGACGTGCGGTATGAGGTACGAAGTCGAGATCGCAACCTTCATCCGGATTATCCAGGTTAATCGTCGGCGGGATCGCCTGATCGCGCAGCGCCAGAATCGAGTAGATCGCCTCTACGGCACCTGCGGCACCCAGTAAATGACCTGTCATCGATTTGGTTGAGCTCACCATCACGCGTTGCGCTGACGCGCCAAACACCGACTTCACTGCCTGCGCTTCCGCTTTGTCGCCCGCCGGCGTTGACGTGCCGTGTGCGTTTACATAGCCAATCTGCGCTGGATCAAGCTGCGCATCACGCAGCGCATTCACCATTGCTGCAGCCGCACCTGAGCCATCTTCTGGCGGAGAGGTCATGTGGTAAGCATCGCTGCTCATGCCAAAACCTGTGATTTCCGCATAGATTTTTGCGCCACGTTTTTTCGCATGTTCGTACTCTTCAAGCACCACAATACCGGCACCATCACCCAGTACGAAACCATCACGATCTTTATCCCACGGACGGCTTGCCGCCTGCGGATTTTCGTTACGTGTAGAGAGCGCACGCGCTGCACCAAATCCACCAACGCCAAGTGGCGTACTGGCTTTCTCGGCACCACCAGCCAGCATAACGTCAGCATCATTGTAAGCAATGATACGCGCAGCGTGGCCAATGTTATGCACGCCGGATGTACAGGCTGTAGCAATAGAGATGCTGGGCCCTTTCAAACCGTACATAATGGTCAGATGACCCGCAACCATATTAACAATGGTAGAAGGCACAAAGAATGGGCTGATTTTACGCGGGCCGCCTTTTACCAGCGAGCTGTGGTTCTCTTCAATTAAACCAAGCCCACCGATGCCGGAGCCGATTGCCGCACCAATACGGCCTGCATTCTCATCAGTTACGACCAGACCGGAGTCCGCCATAGCCTGAATACCAGCCGCGATACCATACTGGATGAAATCGTCCATCTTGCGCTGATCTTTACGCGAGATGTACTCATCACAATTAAAATCTTTCACCAGGCCTGCAAAACGCGTTGCATAAGCACTGGCATCAAAATGGTCGATCAGGGTAATGCCGCTCTGACCGGCAAGGAGAGCACTCCAGGTAGACTCTACGGTATTGCCGACAGGAGACAGCATGCCAAGACCAGTCACAACTACACGACGCTTAGACACGGTCTTCCTCCAGGGAGGGAAAAATGACGCTATGTGGGGCAAATATAAAACTCAGGCGGTCATGTGACCGCCTGAAGATATTCATTAGCCTTGGTGGCTAGTGACGTAATCGATCGCTGCCTGAACGGTAGTGATTTTCTCAGCTTCTTCGTCTGGAATTTCAGTATCAAACTCTTCTTCCAGAGCCATTACCAGCTCAACGGTATCAAGAGAATCGGCACCCAGGTCTTCTACGA
>CAJYKU010000014.1 GCA_913775175.1 uncultured Pantoea sp. | reverse complement strand
TTCATCTGCTCTTGTTCAATTTGCTTGATAATGTTGCTCATAATTAAATCTCATATCCTGGGTAAACTGATAGTCGGGGAAGATTACTCTTCCGCATCATCGTTTTGTTGCTGCTGATGTTCACGCTTGAACTCATTCAGCAACCTTGCTTGCTCTTCAGTCAGAGCCAGGTTTTCCAGAAGTTCAGGTCTTCTTAGCCAGGTACGGCCTAACGACTGTTTCAGGCGCCAGCGGCGAATATCGGCATGGTTGCCCGACAGCAGAACTGACGGTACTTCCATCCCTTCTAACACTTCAGGCCGGGTATAGTGCGGGCAATCCAGCAAACCATCCGAGAATGAGTCTTCATCGGCGGACGCCTGCTTGCCCAGAACGCCGGGAATAAACCGGGCGACGGAGTCAATCAGCGTCATTGCTGGTAGCTCACCACCACTGAGAACGTAATCACCGATTGACCACTCTTCGTCAATCTCTGTATGGATCACGCGCTCATCAATACCTTCATAGCGACCACAGACCAGAATCAACTTCTGGTTGGTCGCCAGTTCGCAAACGCCCTGTTGGTCAAGTTTGCGCCCCTGAGGTGACAGATAAATCACCTTAGCGCCCTCTCCTGCCGCTGCTTTCGCTGCGTGGATGGCATCCCGTAAGGGTTGTACCATCATCAACATTCCCGGTCCGCCGCCGTAAGGACGATCGTCCACGGTACGGTGCCGGTCGTGCGTGAAGTCGCGCGGACTCCAGCTCTCAATGTTGAGCAGGCCGTTTTTAACTGCCCGGCCAGTTACCCCGTACTCGGTAATAGCGCGAAACATCTCTGGAAACAGGCTGATAACACCAATCCACATCGCGTTCGCCGTTACGTTACCGGATTGTCCGGAGATCAAAAACCAGGATCCCAGTCTACTTCAATAGTGCCAGTAGCGAGATCGACTTTCTTGATAACCTGTTCATCAAGAAACGGTATTAACCGCTCCTGTACACCGAATGCATCTTTCAGGTTTGCCTTAACAACGAGTACGTCGTTCGATCCGGTCTCCATCAAATCAATGACTTTGCCCATTTCATAGCCGTCGAGGTTAACTACTTTGCAACCCATAAGGTCTTTCCAGTAGTAATCGCCCTCTTCCAGCGCAGGCAGCTGCGTGGAGTCAACCGTGATTTCGCAATTGGTTAACTGTGCCGCCGCATCCCGATCGTCAATGCCTTTGACTTTGATAATCAGGTCCTGATTGTGGTGCTTCCAACTCTCAAGTTCCACCTGCTGCCATTTACCGGCGCGCTGGATAAACCAGGGTTGATAGTCGAAGATGCTTTCAGCGTCTTCAGTGGAGGAAAACACTTTGAGCCAGCCCCGAATTCCGTAAGCGGCACCCATTTTGCCCAAAACGATGGGATTAACAGGAGGCTGTGCGGCAGGTTTACTGGTCATGCTCACCACCGTGACAGATTAAGCTGCTTTTTTTGCTTCTTTGATCAGCGCGTTAACGCGATCAGAAAGCGTTGCGCCCTGGCCAACCCAGTGCTCAATGCGGTCCATATCCAGACGCAGACCTTCAGCCTGACCAGAAGCGATCGGGTTGAAGAAACCAACGCGCTCAATGAAGCGACCGTTGCGAGCATTGCGGCTGTCAGTTACGACGACCTGATAGAACGGACGCTTTTTTGCGCCGTGACGTGCCAAACGAATTGTTACCATAACATCCTCTTTAGTTAATAAAACAACCGGGCCCCATCGAGGAACGGGGCCCGGGTGCAATATAAAAAGCCCGAAAATTTTACTCATTTTGGCGCAAAAAGCAACCACAGCAGCATACTTTTCTGGCCCGGGTCGTGCGATCTCAGCGGCCGGGGAAGCCAGGCGGCATCATACCCTTCATGCCACGCATCATTTTCGCCATTCCGCCTTTTTTCATCTTCTTCATCATGCGCTGCATATCATCAAACTGCTTAAGCAGCCGGTTAACATCCTGCACCTGCATACCCGCGCCCGTCGCAATACGACGCTTACGCGAGCCTTTGATAATGTCTGGCTTTTCGCGCTCTTTACGTGTCATGGAGTTAATAATCGCCTCCATACGTACCAGCACTTTGTCATCCATTTGCGATTTGACATTGTCTGGCAGCTGACCCATGCCCGGCAATTTGCCCATCAGACTGGCCATGCCGCCCATGTTGCGCATCTGCTTAAGCTGTTCCAGGAAGTCGTTGAGATCAAAGCCGTCGCCGGTTTTAAGTTTTTTCGCCAGCTTTTCCGCCTGATCGCGGTCAACTTTGCTCTCAATATCCTCAATCAGTGACAGGACATCGCCCATACCGAGAATACGTGAGGCGATACGATCCGGATAAAATGCTTCCAGCGCCTCTGTTTTTTCGCCCATACCCATAAACTTGATCGGTTTACCGGTGATATGACGAATAGAGAGTGCTGCACCGCCGCGGGCGTCACCATCAACCTTGGTCAGGATCACCCCGGTCAGCGGGAGCGCCTCGTTAAAGGCTTTTGCTGTGTTGGCGGCGTCCTGACCCGTCATGGCATCAACAACAAACAGGGTTTCCACCGGATTAATCGCAGCGTGTACCTGTTTGATCTCATCCATCATCGCTTCATCAACGTGCAGACGACCGGCGGTATCCACCAGCAGCACATCGTAAAACTTGAGTTTGGCTTCTTTTAGCGCATGTTTAACAATATCAACCGGCTTCTGGCTGAGATCGGAAGGACAGAAATCAACGCCGACCTGCTGTGCCAGCGTTTCCAGCTGTTTAATCGCTGCCGGGCGATAAACGTCCGCAGAGACTACCAGCACTTTTTTCTTGTGCTTTTCGCGTAAGAACTTACCCAGCTTACCCACGCTGGTGGTTTTACCTGCACCCTGCAGACCCGCCATCAGCACCACTGCCGGCGGCTGAGCATTCAGGTTCAGGCTGTTATTTTCTGCGCCCATTGCGGCAACCAGTTCGTTGCGCACAATTTTGATAAACTCCTGACCTGGCGTCAGGCTTTTATTGACATCGTGTCCTACCGCCGCTTCTTTAACGCGGTTGATAAAGTCACGAACCACCGGCAGCGCAACATCTGCCTCCAGCAGCGCCATGCGCACTTCGCGCAGGGTGTCTTTGATGTTCTCTTCGGTCAGCCTTCCGCGGCCGCTGATGTTGCGCAGAGTTTGCGACAAACGATCGGTTAAATTATCAAACATGCTCTCTCACTTAGTACCGTAGCGAGGCCGCCTGAGCGACACAATGCGGCGGATTATAACACGAAGCCGGAGCGATCTCTGCAATAGACCGCGAGATCGTTTGGAGCATACTGCTGCTGACGTTATACTGCTTTTTTCCTTATCTCATCACTATCTGAAAGGATCTATGTTCGTTTTCGCGATCGTGGCGCTGTTCGCCTACTCCCTCAGTCTTGCAGTTATTATCCCCAGCTTGCTGAAGCGTAATAGCGGCTGGCGGCGGTTTGCCGTGCTTTCGGCTTGTATCGCGCTGATAGCGCACGCCGTTGCGCTGCAGCAACGGATCTTTGCTATCGATAGCGGGCAGAATCTTAGCCTGCTTAATATTGGATCGCTGGTGAGTCTGTTGATCTGTGCGATCATGACTATCGTGGCTTCGCGCAATCGTGGCTGGTTGCTGCTGCCTGTGGTCTATAGCTTTGCGCTTATCAATCTGGCCTTTGCCACCTTTGTGCCAAATGCGTTCATTACTCACCTTGAAACCACGCCTGGCATGATGGTGCATATTGGCCTCTCGCTTTTTGCCTATGCTACGCTGATCATCGCTGCGCTTTATGCGCTGCAGCTGGCATGGATCGATTATCAGCTGAAAAATAAAAAGCTGGCGTTTACTCAGGATATGCCGCCGCTGCTCAGCATAGAGCGCAAGATGTTTCATATCACTCAGATTGGGGTGGTGCTGCTGACGCTGGTGCTCTGCACCGGACTGTTCTTTTTAAACAACCTGTTCAGTGCAGAAAATATCGATAAAGCAGTACTCTCTATTCTGGCGTGGTTTGTCTACATTGTGCTGCTCTGGGGGCACTACCGTGAAGGCTGGCGCGGACGGCGCGTGGTCTGGTTTAACTGCGGTGGTGCACTGCTGCTTACCATGGCCTATTTTGGCAGTCGTGTGCTGCAACATCTTCTCACCTCCCACTAAGGACTTTTTCGTTGGAACATGTTTCGACCACCACGATGATCATTATTCTCGTCGTTATGGTGCTGGTCTCAGCCTACTTCTCCGGTTCGGAGACCGGCATGATGACGCTCAACCGCTACAAGCTACGCCATAAAGCTAAAAGCGGTAATCGTGCAGCGCGGCGGGTTGAAAAGCTGCTGCGTCGTCCCGATCGTCTGATAAGCCTGGTGCTGATTGGCAACAACCTGGTAAACATTCTTGCTTCCGCGCTGGGTACTATTGTGGGTATGCGCCTCTATGGTGATGCCGGCGTTGCTATCGCCACCGGGGTGCTGACCTTTGTGGTACTGGTGTTTGCAGAAGTATTGCCGAAGACAGTAGCGGCACTCTATCCCGAGAAAGTTGCTTATCCCAGCAGTTTTCTGCTGGCGCCGCTGCAGTATGTAATGCTGCCGCTGGTATGGCTGCTTAATACGATTACCCGCGTTCTGATGCGTATGATAGGCATTAAAACAGAGGGCGCAGTGAATTCTGCATTGAGTAAAGAGGAGCTGCGTACCATTGTCTACGAGTCGCGCTCGCTGATATCACGACGTAACCAGGATATGCTGCTGTCAGTGCTCGATCTGGAAAAGGTCAGCGTTGATGACATTATGGTGCCGCGCAATGAAATCGTCGGCATTAATATCAACGATGACTGGAAATCGATTGAGCGCCAGCTCAGTAACTCACCGCACGGACGTATTGTGCTGTTCCGTGATGCACTTGATGACACTGTGGGTATGCTGCGTGTGCGTGAGGCCTGGCGGATGATGACAGAGAAAAAAGAGTTCAATAAAGAGCGTCTGTTACGTGCTGCCGATGAGATCTACTATGTCCCTGAAGGTACGCCTCTTAATGTTCAGCTGGTCAAGTTTCAGCGCAACAAGAAAAAAGCGGGCCTGGTGGTTGATGAGTATGGTGATATCAAAGGATTGATTACCATAGAGGATATTCTCGAAGAGATTGTAGGTGATTTTACTACCTCAATGTCCCCTTCGCTGGCCGAAGAGGTGATGCCACAAAATGACGGTTCCGTGCTGATTGAAGGCAGCGCGAATGTCCGCGAAATCAACAAAGCGTTTAACTGGACGCTGCCTGAAGAGGAAGCGCGTACCATTAACGGGATGCTGCTGGAAGTGCTGGAAGAGATCCCGCAGAATCAGACACGCATTCAGGTGGGCAGCTATGATATCGATATTCTCGATGTACAGGATAATATGGTAAAGCAGGTGCGGGTCACACCGCAGCAACCGCTAAAAACGTCAGTGGGTTCCTGAAACAAAAAACGCCGCAGAATATGCGGCGTTTTTACAGCGATTGCCGTGCAATCAGATATGCAGCTCTTTGAGCTTTTCAGCCGGCAGCTTGAGATCTTCATTGCGGTTAACGCCAATCTCATGCGCCAGAACATTGCGCGCGATCTGCTGTGCTTCATCCAGCGAATGCAGCTTGTAGCTGCCGCACTGATACTCGTTCAGTTCCGGGATCTGGTTCTGATCTTTAACTTTCAGAACATCCTCCATCGCCTCTTTCCACGCCTGCGCTACGCGCTGCTCGTCAGGCGTACCAATCAGGCTCATATAGAAACCCGTCCGGCATCCCATTGGCGAGATATCGACAATTTCGACGCCATCGCCATTGAGATGATTACGCATAAAGCCGGCAAACAGATGTTCCAGCGTATGGATACCACGCTCAGTCAGAATATCGATATTCGGACGGCAAAAGCGCAGATCGAAAACGGTGATGGTGTCGCCATGCGGAGTTTTCATGGTCTTCGCCACGCGAACTGCCGGGGCGGCCATGATAGTGTGATCAACAGTAAAACTATCCAGTAGTGGCATACGTCACCTCCAGTTTGAAAATTTTTTCTGAACGATGAAACTTTTCTCTTCGTTCTGCGTCTGAATATATGAAAGACGCGCATTTGTTATCATCATCCCTGACAACAGAGATGTTAATTTTGGCCACAGTGATGTGGCCTTTTTCTTTTTAGCCTTCCCGCTCAGCCAGATAATCTTCAAAACTCAGATTATCACTCGCTTCCAGCGCCTGCTGTGCCGCCGTGGACTCCTGCACCTGCTGAGCGAAATCAGCGTCGGTCAAAATCTCCAGTGGCTCTGCACACAGCATTTGCCGATACTGCTCTGCCAGCGCGATACCCGTTTCGGTCAGGCCACTCTTTTTAATGGAGTGAAGAATGCGCGCCGAGTAGGTTAGCTCAGGATCATCAAAAGATGCTACCAGTTGATCGCACACCTGCTGATATTGCGTACTGCCGTCGTGGCTATCCAGCACTTCCGCAACGCGATGCAGGTCTGCAAACAGTGCTTTGCCTACATCAACCAGCGGATGTTCAGTATCGCTACAGCCTACACCAATAACCTGGCCTGGCTTACGCCCCTCCATCACTACCCGATTCCAGTTTTTGCGCGTACAGAGCAGTTCATCACTATTCATCTCAGGCGCATCTGCCAGCGTGCACCAAATCAGAAAGAGATCGAGGAAGCGGGCCTGATCAGCATCCACGCCTACCGGAGAGAAAGGATTGATATCCAGCGAGCGAACTTCAATATACTCAATTCCTCCACGCAGCAGCGCATCTGAGGGCGCCTCACCCGAGCGGGTTACGCGTTTGGGACGAATCGGTGCATACAGCTCATTTTCTATCTGCAGCACATTGGTGTTGAGCTGCAGCCAGTTGCCGGCAGCATCTTTAACACCCATGGCAACAAACTCGTCAGATGGCGTTTTGATAGCGGCTTTCAGCGCTTTCACATAGCCTTCCAGCGAATTAAACGTAATGCCCAGGCTGTTCTGAGATTTGTTGGTATAGCCCAGGTCACTGAGGCGCAGTGAGGTAGCGTAAGGCAGCCACAGCGTATCTTTACCATCGGTTTCAAATGGCAGTTTGCTTTCACGCCCCTGCAGAAATGACGAACTGATTGCCGGTGAAGCACCAAACAGATAGGGGATCACCCAGCCAAAGCGATAGTAGTTACGAATCAGACGCAGGTAGCCCGCCGAGATAGTCTCTTTGCCACTCTCTGCATCCTTTACATCTGCCCACTCCTGCCAGAAAGAGAGCGGCAGCGAGAAGTTGTAATGCACACCGGAGATAATCTGCATAAGCGCACTGTAACGGTTTTTCAGCCCCTGGCGATAGAGCGTTTTCATTTTGCCAATGTTTGAGCTGCCATACTGCGCCAGTTCAATGTTCTCTGCAGAATCCACATAGCCAGGCATACTGAAAGGCCACATGCGCTCATCACCCAGCTGCTTAGCCACATGCCGATGAATATCGCGCAGAAAGGTCAGTGAGCGATCGATATTCTTATCTACGGGCGTAATGAACTCCAGCAGCGTCTCTGCAAAGTCAGTGGTGATCCAGTTGTGCTTCAGCGCTGAGCCAAGCGACGCAGGATGCGCCGTAGTTGCCAGATGACCATCGGGCCCGACGCGCAATGTTTCACGCTCAATGCCACGGCCGATACCCTTTAACGCGTCGGGATGCGCTTCCAGCCAGGAGAGCGCTTTTGATACGTCCGGGATCACATTAACCTCCCGCTGTGAGAATAATTTATTTTTGTTCAGCATAATGTTAACCGTAGCCTCGAATCTGTGCGAATCAATGCCACCACTCCATACCCTGTATTGTGGCGATCGCGATAAAGATATAACGCAGCGTTTTACCGAGGGCGAGAAACAGCACGCAGGGCAGCCAGCTAAAGCGCAGCCAGCCTGCGAGAACACAAAGCAGGTCGCCTGCAAGCGGCAGCCAGCTAAAGATCAATGCCGAAGGACCCCAGCGGTGTAACCACGCCAATGCTGTGTCATGCCATCGCCCCTGCCCTTTTTGCGGCATCAGACGGCCAAGAAAAATATTGGTCAGGCCACCCAGTGTGTTTCCCACTGATGCAGCCAGCAATAAACCATATACCGATCCTTTCTGGGCGATCAGCAGTGCTACCAGCACAGCTTCTGAGCTGCCCGGGAGCAGTGTTGCGCTCAGAAAACTGCTGCTCAGTAGCGACCCATAAATCAGATAATCATTCACGGTCAGGGCTTATTGCATGTATGACAAAATGAGCCATTACTTTAGCTTAATGCGCTCAGGTTGTCGCCAGGCACACTTAACCGCAAATGCTTTGAAAGCATTAGCAATTTTTGTTTTCAGAAAAAGGTCAGAGGCCTCAGCCAGATATAACTGACGGTTTATGCAGCATTTTTATCTTTTCAGAGAGGAACGCCGTGCAGAGGTTTATCACTCTGACAGAACGAGTGTACAGACATAAAGCAACAGAACACCTGATGTTTTCACTGTAATAACTGGTACGGCAGAGAGCAGATGCAAAGAGTGACAGCGCATACAGGTGACAAAACCGGCAAAACGGCAAGAGAGAGTAAATTAAGGAGATTGCGGGCTTGCGCCTGACTTTGCGAACCGTTGCTGAAGCAACCTACTGCGTCCTGATTTGTTCTGAACGATTGTCGTGGCAAGACACACGGGGAGATTTTTTCAGGAAGAAGAATGGTGCATCCAGGAGGATTCGAACCTCCGACCGCTCGGTTCGTAGCCGAGTACTCTATCCAGCTGAGCTATGGATGCATTGAGAGATCTTACAACACGTCAGCTGAGCAGCTGCGTGCAAAGTGCTAAGGCTATTTATTGCGATAACACTGTTTTACCTGGGACAGAAGAATGGTGCATCCAGGAGGATTCGAACCTCCGACCGCTCGGTTCGTAGCCGAGTACTCTATCCAGCTGAGCTATGGATGCATTGAGAAATTGTCTTACGATGGACTAACTGTAACCAGCCTGGAATGATACAAAGAATGGTGCATCCAGGAGGATTCGAACCTCCGACCGCTCGGTTCGTAGCCGAGTACTCTATCCAGCTGAGCTATGGATGCATTGGGGTAATTCTTGTATAACGCAGGGTGCTGACAACTCACCATGAAAGGAACTGCTCGTTCACTCTTTTATCTTCTTTTGCCACTTTCTGAGAGATGGTGCATCCAGGAGGATTCGAACCTCCGACCGCTCGGTTCGTAGCCGAGTACTCTATCCAGCTGAGCTATGGATGCATCGAAAATGGCGGTGAGGCGGGGATTCGAACCCCGGATGCAGCTTTTGACCGCATACTCCCTTAGCAGGGGAGCGCCTTCAGCCTCTCGGCCACCTCACCATACGCTTTCTTTCGAACTGTGCTGCTGAACGTTGTTTCTGCTCATCGGCACTGCGTGGCGCACATATTACTTTCCCGGACTTATAAGTCAAACAATTTTTCCCGACTTTTTTCACTTATCTGTTTGTTTGCACAAATGACGCACAATTCGACTGAATTAACGGCAAAAAGTTCGATTTATCAACAGTAAAAGTGAGATGAGAGCGTGGGGAGTCAGCGCGGCCAGCCGCGAAAAAAGATGGCAGAAAGAGCAGAAAGGTAGCGTCTCGCCTGCTGGCGAGACGCTGAATACGTTAGTAACCCGTGGTTTGCGTTTTTTCAGCCTGAATACGCTGATAGATCTCTTCACGATGCACTGAAACTTCTTTTGGCGCATTTACGCCAATGCGGACCTGGTTACCCTTGACGCCCAGCACCGTTACAGTTACCTCATCGCCGATCATGAGGGTTTCACCAACTCGACGAGTTAGAATAAGCATTCTTTGCTCCTTGAAAGATTAAAAGAGTCGGGCCTGTTTGGGCTCCCGGCCATATCCATCGTATACCGCCGAACAATGCCTATGACAAATACACCATTGCCATTTGTCACGCCAATATATTCTGCTGATAATTAGTTTAGCCGAAAATACACTACATCAACCGGACTTTGTCATTACCTGGTGTACATCGCGTTAAAAAGCGCCGGAACAGGGTCCCAGGCGCTATCGTCAATGCTTAGTTTTAATTGTTACAGCCGACTACTTACCCAGCCCTGCACGCCTGCCAGCGCACCTGCCAGCGCTTGCGGATTAGTTCCACCCGCCTGCGCCATATCCGGGCGTCCACCGCCCTTACCGCCGACCTGAACCGCAAGTTCACTAATCAATTCGCCCGCTTTCACACGGTCAGTGAGATCTTTGGTCACGCCTGCAATCAGTGACACTTTACCTTCTGTCACCGTCGCCAGCACAATCACGGCAGAGCCAAGCTGATTTTTGAGATCGTCCATGATAGTGCGCAGCATTTTGGGGTCTGTGTTGCTCAGCTCGCTAACCAGCAGCTTCGCGCCATTGATCTCCACAGCATTACTGCTCAGTGATGCACTCTCTTGCGCAGCCTGCTGGTCGCGTAACTGCTGCAGCTCTTTCTCCAGCGCACGAACATGATCAACCAGCCCGCGCACTTTTTCATTCAGATTACTGCTGTTGGCTTTTACTACCTGCGCAACATCTGCCAGCTGATCGCTCTGAGCGTGCAGTTGTGCAATCGCCGCTTCACCCGTTAACGCCTCGATGCGGCGGATACCGGCAGCCGTGCCTGATTCTGACTGAATACGGAACAGACCGATATCTCCGGTACGGGCAGCATGTGTACCACCGCACAGCTCAACTGAAAACTCACCCATACTTACCACGCGCACACGCTGATCGTACTTCTCACCAAACAGCGCCATGGCACCACGTGCTTTTGCCTCATCGAGATCCATAACATCAGTCTGGATCAGCAGATTACGGCGGATCTGGGCGTTAACAATATCCTCTACCGCACGAATTTGCTGAGGCTTCATCGCTTCAGTATGCGAGAAGTCAAAACGCAGATACTTATCGTTATTAAGTGAACCTTTCTGACCAACATGCTCACCCAGTACTTCACGCAAAGCTTCATGCATCAGGTGAGTGGCCGAGTGATTAAGACGAATACGTGCACGGCGCTCTTCGCTTACCTGTGCCTGCAGAGTGTCGCCAATCCGCAGCTGGCCCTGAGACAGCTTACCGATATGTCCCAGTGCTTTGCCATACTTTTGCGTATCCTGAACGCTAAATTCAGCATTCTCCCCGGTCAGCACGCCGGTATCACCAACCTGACCACCAGACTCACCATAGAATGGTGTGGCGTCCAGGACGACGACTGCATCCTGACCTGTAACCACTTGCTCAACCTGCTGGCCATCCACAAACAGGGCTGTCACGCGTGCAGTCAGAGAGAGCTCTTCATAGCCTCTGAATTCAGTGACGTCATCAACGCGGATTACGCTATTGTAATCTGCGCCAAAGCCGCTGGCTTCGCGGGCACGCTGGCGCTGCTGCTCCATTGCTGCTTCAAAGCCTGCTTCGTCGATTTTGAGGTTACGCTCACGGCAGACATCCGCGGTTAAATCCATCGGGAAGCCAAAGGTGTCATAGAGACGGAATACGGTTTCACCATCCAGCGTATCACCGGTGATCTTAGCCAGCTCATCATCCAGCAGTGCCAGTCCGCGCTCCAGCGTTTTAGCAAACTGCTCCTCTTCCGCTTTCAGCGCATTCTCTACCAGCGTCTGCTGACGTTTCAGATCGTCACCCGCCGCTCCCATCACCTCAATCAGCGGCGCAACCAGCTTGTAGAAGAACGCTTCTTTAGCACCCAGCATATTGCCGTGACGCACTGCACGACGAATGATGCGGCGCAGAACATAGCCACGATTTTCGTTTGAGGGCATCACGCCATCAGCAATCAGGAATGCACAAGAGCGAATATGGTCAGCGATAACGCGCAGTGATTTATTGCTGAGATCGGTCGCACCGGTGACCTGCGCAACCGCCTGAATCAGGCGGGCAAACAGATCGATTTCATAGTTGGAATTAACATGCTGCAGCACCGCTGCAATACGCTCCAGTCCCATGCCGGTATCAACCGAAGGCTTTGGCAGCGGCTGCATCGTGCCATCTGCCTGACGGTTAAACTGCATGAACACGATGTTCCAGATCTCGATATAGCGATCGCCATCCTCTTCCGGGCTGCCTGGCGGGCCTCCCCAGATATGATCGCCATGATCGTAGAAAATCTCTGTGCAGGGACCGCATGGACCGGTATCACCCATTTGCCAGAAGTTATCTGAGGCGTAAGCACTGCCTTTGTTATCGCCAATGCGGATGATGCGCTCACGTGGCACGCCAATCTGGTCAGCCCAGATATCAAAGGCTTCATCATCGGTTTCATACACGGTAACCCACAGGCGCTCTTTGGGCAGATTGAACCACTGTTCGCCTGTCAGCAGTTCCCAGGCATAGGCTATCGCCTCCTGTTTGAAATAGTCGCCAAAACTGAAGTTACCCAGCATTTCAAAAAAGGTGTGGTGCCGTGCGGTATAACCAACGTTTTCCAGATCGTTGTGTTTGCCACCCGCGCGTACGCAGCGCTGGGAGGTTGTGGCTCGCGTGTAATCACGCTTGTCCTGGCCCAGGAAAACATCTTTAAACTGCACCATCCCGGCGTTGGTAAACAGCAGCGTTGGGTCGTTGTTTGGCACCAGGGAGCTGCTGGCTACAACCTGATGTCCCTTGCTATGGAAAAAGTCGAGAAACGCTTGACGGATCTCAGCAGTGCTCTTGCTCATAAAATTCCTGGAATCACGCTAACGAACGTTCCCTTTCGCTGACAAACCCTGTCTATCCGGTCCGCCGCTGACTGAGGAACAAAAAGTGGGAATAAGATAAATTTTCTGCAATAGGAAGTAAAATCCCATTGTCTTTCAGTCGTCACTATTTCTGAAAACAGCCTGAATCTCTTCCATCATAAAGCCTTTTGACATCAGGAAGCGCTGAACTTTACTTTTTTCCGCCCAGCTTTGAGGCAGCGGCTCACCAAATTTCCGGTTTGCCAGCGCTGCGGCGCACTCAACCCAGTCAATTTCAGTGACGGCCAGCGCCTGATTGATATCATCACGATCGATACCCTTCTGCTGCAGCTCCATTCTGATACGTTGCGGACCATAACCTTTACGCGCCCGGCTCTGAATAAAGCGCTCTGTAAAGCGCGTATCATTTAGCCAGCCACTCTCCTGACACCAGTCGAGTACTTTTTCCATAAGCTCATCTGGCACAGGCGTGTTTTCCTGCTGCTGAAAATAAGCCGCACGCTGGCCTGCCAGCTGCAATTTTTGTCTGAGTTCGCTACGGCTATGATCGCGCTGTGACAATAGTCGCATGGCGCGGTCAAGCAGGCGTGAGAAATCAGTTGGCGATGGTGATGTTGATGACATAAACGTTAACCTTGCTGTTGTTGAAAGGCAGGGTAAAACATGGCGACAGAGAGTGGAAGGTAGATGCGGGGGAGTAAAAAAAACGGGAGCATCGCTGCTCCCGCTAAGATTAAAAATCTTCGTTGGCTTCATTCGCTTTTTCAAATTCAGCGTCTGAAGGCACTTTGCCGTCATCCTCTGCCGTGGCTCCCGTCAGCAGTGCTTCACGCAGTTTGCTATCGATCTCGTTAGCAATTGCCGGATTCTCTTTCAGGAAGTTGGTGGCATTGGCTTTGCCCTGACCAATTTTGTCGCCGTTGTAGCTATACCACGCACCAGCTTTCTCAACCAGCTTGTGCTTCACGCCCAGGTCAACCAGTTCGCCAAAGGTGTTGATACCTTCGCCATACATAATCTGGAATTCAGCCTGCTTAAATGGCGCTGCAATTTTGTTTTTCACAACCTTCACGCGGGTTTCACTACCCACGACTTCGTCGCCCTCTTTGATCGCACCAATACGGCGAATATCAAGACGAACTGACGCATAGAATTTCAGTGCGTTACCACCGGTGGTGGTCTCCGGGTTACCGAACATCACACCAATTTTCATACGGATCTGGTTGATGAAGATCAGCAGTGTGTTTGACTGCTTCAGGTTACCTGCCAGCTTACGCATTGCCTGGCTCATCATACGTGCGGCAAGGCCCATATGTGAGTCACCGATTTCGCCCTCGATCTCAGCTTTTGGTGTCAGCGCGGCAACGGAGTCAACAATAATGACATCTACCGCACCTGAGCGCGCCAGAGCATCACAAATTTCCAATGCCTGTTCGCCAGTGTCAGGCTGTGAGCAAAGCAGGTTGTCGATATCCACACCCAGCTTTTTCGCATAGACCGGATCCAGCGCATGCTCAGCATCGATAAAGGCACAGGTTTTGCCTTTACGCTGTGCAGCAGCAATCACCTGCAGCGTAAGTGTGGTTTTACCAGAAGCTTCCGGTCCGTAGATCTCTACGATACGGCCCATCGGCAGACCACCCGCACCCAGTGCGATGTCCAGCGACAGGGAGCCTGTAGAAATAGTTTCTACATCCATCGAGCGGTCTTCACCCAGACGCATGATGGAGCCTTTACCAAATTGTTTTTCAATCTGGCCCAGTGCGGCAGCTAAAGCCTTCTGTTTGTTCTCGTCGATCGCCATTTACACTCCTAATCATGCCGGGTGAGCAAACACTG